>JACQZN010000067.1 GCA_016213845.1 Candidatus Wallbacteria bacterium | reverse complement strand
ATCTCGCAGCGCTCGTTCTCGATCTGCGTGATGTTGCCAACCGGGTCCCGCTGGTACTTCCAGCTCGCGAGCGTCTTCACCGCACGGCCGTTCTCCACGCGCTCGTGGACCATCTCCGTGAGCCGGTTGATCGCGTCGAAGCTCCTTCGAGTCCGCGTTCCGTTCGGGTAGTCCACCTGGGTCAGGTTGCTCGTCGCATCCCAAACGAAGCTGTACGCCCTCACACGGAACACCTGCCCAAGCCCCACCCAGCCGTCCGTCGGCTCGATCACCTTGATCTCGATCGGCCTCGACAGCATGTCGTACCTGTAGGCGGTCACCCGCCCGTGGCTGTCCGCCATGTACTGCCGGCGGCCCATCACATCGTGCACGAAGATCAGCGTCCGCGTCGCTCCGGTCTTCTTGTACAGCACCGTCCGCTTCGTCTCCCGATCCATCAGGTTGTACTCACTCGTCACCTTGACGGCGTTGTTCTCCGCCGTGAGCCTGTTGCCCACGAGGTCGTCTGCAACCCGTAGGCGATTCCCGAAAGCCCATGGAAACGGGCTCATGATCAACGAAAGCATCGGTTTTCCCCCGGAGCCTCAAGTCGGGATTTCCGAGGGAAGTGTAGCACGGAACTGTGGTCAGCGCCGCTCGCTCACCGGCCGCGTGGATGGTAGCGGCGATGTACCTGTTTGAGCTCGCTGATCTCCACCTTCGTGTAGATCTGGGTCGTGCTCAGACTCTTGTGGCCCAGCAGCTCCTGGATGTGGCGGATGCTCGCGCCCGCCCGCAGCAGGTGGGTCGCGAAGGCGTGCCGTATGGCATGCGGCGTCACCGGGGCAACGATCTTCGCGGCCTTGCCGTACCCCTTCACGGCTTGCTGGAGGTTGTACTTGTGCAGCCGGCGACCCCAGGCGCTCAGAAACAGGGCCGCCTCGCTCGGGCGCTTGAGCCAGAGCGGCCGCACGTCGTCCAGGTATCGCTTGAGCCACCGACACGCCACCGTCCCGATCGGGAGCCGCCTGTACTTGCCTCCCTTGCCACGGCGGACCACCAGCTCCTCCTCCGGGAGGGTCAGATCGGCCACGTCCAAGCCCACCAGCTCACTCACGCGAAGCCCGGTGGAGTACAGCAACTCCAGGATCGCTCGATCCCGGATGCCCCGGCCTTTCCTCACGTCCGGCGCCGAAAGCAGCCTCTTCACCTCGCCCAGATCCAGCACATGCTCCGGAGGCCGGTGTTTGTACCGCGGCAGCACCAGCCCCTGGGTCGGATCGATCAGGAGATACCCCCTCCGCACCAGATACCGAAAGAAGCTCCGGACGTCCCCCAGCAGATGAGCTTGGGTCGTCGTCATGAGCGGGGCTCCTCGCGGCCCTTCCCGCCGCATCGTCTCCGATTGAAAGTCCGACACGTCCCGCGGCGTGACCTCCGACAGCGAGTCGATCTCCCGATCGGTCAAGAACTTCAGGAATACCGTCAGGCTGCGGGTGTACGCTTCCAGGCTGCGGACGGCGTACCCGCTCGCCTTGCGCTCCTGGAGATATCGCCTCACCAGATCCTCTGGCCCCTGCACCATCCCGATCACGCCTCCCCGCGGCCTCGCGGATGGTGACGCTTCACGCACGCCTTCAGGTCGGCGATCGTCAACCGGGTGTAGTGGGCGGTCGTGTTGAGGTCTTCGTGCCCCAACAGCTCCTGGAGATGGCGCACGCTCGCGCCCTTCGCCAGCATGTGGCAGACCGCCGAGTGTCGAAGCGCATGGGGCGTCACGTCCGGCGGCAGTCCCGCTTGGCGGGCCCGCGCCTGGACCATCCGCTGAACGAGGGGCTGCGACAGCCGCGTCCCCTTTCGGCACAGAAACAACGCCTCGCTCGTCTTGCGACCAAGTAACTCGAGGCCCGGCCGGCCGCGGTCCAGGTACACATCCAGGGCTCTCGCGGCGCTCCCTCCCACGGGCAGTCTCCGGTACTTGTCTCCCTTGCCGTGACGGACGATGACTTCCTGTTGGCAAAGATCCAGGTCGGCCAGGTCGAGCCTCACCAGCTCCCCGGATCGGAGGGCCGAGGAGTACAGCAGCTCCAGGATCGCGCGATCCCTCAAATCCACGGGATGCCTGGCCCTCGCCGTGTTGAGCAACCGGTCCACTTCCTCTGGAGTGAGCACCCGGCGAGGGGGTCGGACGTATCGCACCGGCTCGAGCGTGGCCGTTGGATCGATCAGGAGAAGCCCTCGCTGGACCAGCCACCGGCAGAATCCCCGGACCACCGTGAGCGTTCGCAAGGCTGTCTGGATCCGCGGATGCTTTCCATTGTACAAGCCAAGAACCTGAGGTCTCGTCACCATCATCCAGGTGCGAAAGTCCAGCACGTCCACCGACCGGATCTCCCCGGCAGACCGCCGGTCACGCTCTGCCAAGAACCCCTTGAACGCCCGCAATCCACGGGCCAGGCTGTCGAGCGTGCCAGGGCGCTGACCTTCGGCCTCCCGCTGCTGGCGGTACTCATCCATCAGCGGCGTCAGCTCCGATTCGACCATCCCGATCTCACTCCCCGGTCATCCGCCCCACCCTCACACACCTACAGATAATCTCCCGATTTCCGCGACGTAGTGCCCGAAACCCGCATCAATACTGGCCTGGACAACTTAGCGGGCCCTCCGCGAAGTCCGCTAGGTCCGCTAAGTGGCTTCAGATCAGCTTTTCCGACGACGGCATGCCTTTTGCTTGAGCTCTTCCCCCGTCGTCAACCCCAGCTCCCGGATCTCCTCTTCGATCGTTCGCTCGTGCCCCACCACCAGCCGGTGATCCGCTGTCAGCGTGTACACGTACTCCTTCCCTCTGCTCCCCATCAGGGCGTGCACGTACTCCAGCTCT
>JACQZN010000066.1 GCA_016213845.1 Candidatus Wallbacteria bacterium | reverse complement strand
TCGGTGTTGCCTCAGGAGCGCGATCCGTTCGTCGTCTGCGCGCTGCTGCAGGCGCTGTCGGCGACGGGTGACCGCAAGGTCGTGAAGCTGATCACGCCTTACTTGAAGGACCCGGAGGCACGTGTCCGGGCGAGCGCAGTGGAGGCGCTGGAGGCGATCGGCGACGTCGCGGTACTGGTGCGGCTGATGCCCATGCTGAGCGACCCGCACCACCGAGTGCGAGCCGTGGTGGCGCGCGCGATGCGGGCACAGGAGCGGGAGGCAGTGCTCCGCTGCGTCGACGAGATGCTCGAGGCCGCAGACGACCGTGCCGTGCGCTCGGCAGCGTACGTGCTTCGCTTCTTCGACGAGGAGACTGCGGTGCCCAGGCTCTCCGAGAAGCTCAGCAGCCCTTCGGAGGAGACGCGCAAGATGGCGTTGGCCTCCCTGATGCACCTGTCGCGCAAGGGCTCCGTGCGCGCCGGGCAGGTGCTGGCGCGCACGCGGGAGACGCCGCCCGCAGGCAGCGTGCTGGGCCCGCTGGAAACTCATGCGCCGCCGATCGCCACGCCGCTGGAAGAGCGGCTCGATTCAGGCGACGGCGAGACGATCGTGCAGACGGTGCTCGAGGCGGTGAGGCTGGGCCGTGACGACCTGATGCCGCGCCTGCGGGCGCTGCTGGCGTCCGAGCCCGAGCCGCGCGTGCAGGCGACGCTGGTGAGCGCCGCGGGGCGGCTCGGCGCGCCGGTCGACGTCAACGCGCTGGCGCCGTTCCTGGCGGCCGCGGACCCCAGACTGCGCGCCAATGCCGTGGAGTCGATAGGTCTTTTGGCTGCCGGACGATCGGCGGAGCTGCTGGCGCCGATGCTGGCGGACCCGGGCAACCGGGCGCGCGCCAACGCCATCGTGGCGCTTTCGTCCTGCCCCGAGGTCGACGTCATCCCACACCTGCGGATGATGGCGGCCGACGGCAACCCCGCCTTCGCCGCATCGGCTGTCTGGGCGGCCTCCACACTGGCGTCGCCACAGTCGATCCAGGTGCTGGCGGAGCTACGCGCGCACCCGGACCCGGCGGTGGCGCAGTCGGCGCGGAATGCCTTGTCGACGCTGGCGCCCGTGATGCGCGAAGCCGCCGAAACGCTCGACTCGTCCTCGGCGCCGCCCGCGGACACGGGGAGCGCGCCGCTGGCGGAGTCGAAGCTGCAGCGCCTTTTGTTCGACCTGCGCCACGACGCGCCCGAGGTCCGCGCGGCGACCGTGAGGCGGATCGCCACCGTGCGGGACCCCAAGCTTCTGGGCGCGGTTCGAGACCTCCTGCGGGACGACGACCCGACGGTGCGGCGCACGGCGCGCGAGGCGATGCGGGCGCTCCTGCAGGGGTTGGCTTCGGCAGAGCGGGATCCGTGGGAGCTGGCCAAGTTCGAGCAGCAGCTAGGCGGCGGCGAGGAAGAGGTGCGGCGCTCGCTCGACCGCGTGCTGGATGTGGCGATGCGGTGCGGCACCCAGCCGACCGCGGAGGCGCTGGCCCGGCGGCTGCCGCTGGAGGAGCATCCGTTCGCGCGCGCGGGGATCATCTCGTCGCTGGCGTTGATCGGCGACGCCTCCAACATCCAGTTGATCCAGGCGTTCGTGCGCGACCCTGACGCACGCGTGCGCGCCAACGCCGTGGACGCGCTGGAGCTGGCGGGCAGCGAGGAGGACCTGCTGGCGGCCGTGACGTGTCTTCTGGACAGCGACCCGCGCGTGCGGGCGGCGGCTATCCGCGCGGCCGCGGCCATCGACAAGGAGGTCTTCCTCGGCCACCTGCGCGGGATGCTCGCCTCGCAGACGATAGCGGACCGAGCGGCCGGTCTCTACGTGGCGCGGACCACGACGATGCCGGAGCGCTTCGAGCTCCTGCGGGAACACTTCGTCTCAGAGACGCAGCCAAAGCTCTACGAGACCTGTGCGGACGCGCTGGCGCGGGAGCTGACCGCGGGCCGTCCGGACGAGCTCCGGCGGCTGATGGCCCAGCTGCCGGAGGGGAACAAGAAGACGTACTTGCAGCAGGCGGTGCAGAACATCTCGCAGCCGCTGACGGTGGAGGCGCTGGCGCAGGAGGCCGTGAAACAAAAGGAGTCGCCGGCGCTTGCGGAGCTTTCGAGTCCGTATAGCCGCATCATGGACATGAAGCGGCTCGGGGAGCTGTCGGGGCAGGCCGTGAGGGACGCGCTGGCGCGGGAGTCGGACCCGCTCTCGATCAGCTTCCTGCTCGAGACGGCTGCGGAGATGAAGCTGCCGGACGTGATCGAGCTGGCGCAGCCTTTCATGAAATCGAGAGACCGGCGCGTGCGGCTCGCGGCGGTGGAGGCACTGGGGAAGCTCAAGAGCGCCGACGCCGTCGAGTCGATCGCGGCGCTGGTGCGGGACCGCGACGCGGAGGTGTCGAAGCGAGCGCTGGACCAGCTGGAGCGGCTGGGGCCTGGCGCGGCGATGCAGGGGGTGCGGGCGCTGCTCGAGAGCGGGCAGCCATGGGCGATGCGCCGGGGGCTGGAGCTCCTGGAGTCGACCGGAAACCGCGAGGCTGCGATGCCGCTGGTCTTCGAGATCCTGGCGCGGGGCGGCAACCCGGGGGTCGTGGAGCCGCTATCGCGCATCGTGCTCGCCTGGGGCGACGCCGACACGCTGGAGAAGCTGGCGGCGCTCTACCAGCGCGCGCCGGCCAATTCGAGGCCGTTCCTCCTGGAGCTGGGGACAGAGCTCTCGAGGCAACTCGGGACGCCGCCCGAGACGTTCAGCGCGCGCTTCCCGGCGGAGCTCGCGCCGCAGGCGACGTCGGAGCCTCCGCCGCTCCCGTCCCGCATCAGGCCTCGCGCCAGCTCCGCCGCGCCGCCCGGTTTCGCCCTCGAGTCGAAGCACCTGGCAGCCGGCGGCGCCTTGCTGGCGGCGCTGTTCGTGGTCGGCCTCGTGGCCCTCTGGCCCAGGGAGCGACCGCGCGAGACCGCGGGCGTCGACTTCGGCGGGCCGGTCACGCCCGCGCCGCCCGAATCGCGCATCGTCTTCCAGACGACGACCAGGCGGCAGACCCAGGCCGACTTCCCGTCGTACTCGGGCGGCGGCGGCGGAGCCATCGAGACGACACCGGAGGCGACGCTGGCGGAGATCGAGGACCGGATGGCGATCGCGCTGGCGCCGCAGGGGATCAAGTCCAAACCGATCATTCACCTGATGGCGCTCGACTACCACCAGGACTCCTACCGCTACGACATCGCCCGCGCGCGCGACACGATGAAGGCCGGCGCCGCCGACGCAGCGCTGCAGATCCTGGAGACCGCGCTGGCGCAGCTGGAACCCGAGCACCTGGCCGGCCGTCTGGCCGTGCTCCTGGCGCTGGAGGAGACCTGCCGGCGCGCGCGCCGCTTCGAGCGCATGCACGAGTGGCGGACTCCCATCAAGGAGATCGAGCGCAAGCTCTTCGAGCTCTGCGCCCAGGCCGGTCGCGAGTCCGGAATCCCCGAGGACAAGATCCGCGCCGCGCTGGCCGCCTTCGACGAGCGCGACAAGGCCAAGGGCCAGCTCCGCGCCGCCAGCGACTTTTTCTCCGGCGCCAAGCTCGCAGAAACCCCCGACGAAGACGAAGCTTGGCCAGAGGATAAGTGAGGCTGCCCACGACGCAGGCACTTCCCTCGTCTGGAACCGCCCCTGGGCCTCGCCGATTCCGGAACACCGGCCGCCCCGATCGCCTCGGCCGCCCCCCGAGGCCGGTACAATGGCGCCGATGTCGAACCACGCTTCTCACGTCGCCTCCGAGCTGAATCTCGCACCGTACCAGGTCCAGGCCGTCGCCGAGCTTCTGGGCGAGGGCGCGACCGTTCCGTTCATGGCGCGCTACCGCAAGGAGCGAACTGGCTCACTCGACGAGGTCCAGATCGCCGCCGTCCGGGACCGGCTGGAGCAGCTCGCCGAGCTCGACAAGCGGCGGGAGGCGATCCTCGAGTCCCTGGGCGAGCGCGGCCTCCTGGACCCGGCTCTCGAAGGGCGCGTCCGCGCGGCCAGCACCCTGGCGCTGCTCGAGGACGTCTATCTGCCGTATCGTCCCAAGCGCCGAACGCGCGCGACGCAGGCGCGCGAGCGCGGGCTGGAGCCGCTGGCCAAGCTCTTGCTCTCGGGTGCGACCTTCGACCCGCTGACGGCTGCGCGTGACTTTGTCCGGCCCGAGCGCGAGGTGCCCGATGTCAACGCCGCGCTCGAAGGGGCTCGCGACATCGTGGCGGAGCAGTTCGCCGAGGATTTGCGGGCGCGCGCGGCCCTGCGTGACCTCTTCACGCACAAGGCGAAGCTCGAATCCGCCAGGAAGCGCGGCGCCGACGAGGAGAAGGCCGCGAAGTACCGCGACTATTTCGACTGGACGGAGGAAGCGAGTCGCGCTCCCTCCCATCGCATCCTGGCGATGCTCCGGGGCGAGCGCGAGAACTGCCTATCCCTGAAGCTCCGGCCCCCGGAAGAGGAGGCCTTCGCCCTGCTGCGGCGGATGTTCGTACGCGGCGGCGGGCCCGTCGCCGAGCAGCTCCGGCTGGCGGCGGACGACTCCTACTCGCGCCTGCTCGCGCCGTCGCTCGAGACCGAGCTCCGCGGAGCGCTGACCGAGCGTGCCGAGACCGAGGCGATCCGCGTCTTCGCGGCGAACTTGAGAGAGCTCTTGCTCGCGGCGCCGCTGGGCCGCAAGCAGGTGCTTGCGCTGGACCCCGGCTTCCGGACGGGCTGCAAGCTGGTCGTGCTCGACAGGCAAGGCGCGTTGCTGCATCACGAGACGATCTTCCCGCACCCGCCGCAGTCCCGCTCGGAGGATTCGGCGCGGCGACTGCGCGAGCTCTGCGCCAGGTTCGGCGTCGAGGCGATCGCGATCGGCAACGGCACTGCGGGCCGCGAGACGGAAGCCTTCGTCCGCTCCGTCGGACTGCCGCCGTCCGTGACGATCGTGATGGTGAACGAGAGCGGCGCGTCGATCTACTCCGCCTCCGAGGTCGCCCGTGAGGAGTTCCCCCAGCTCGATCTCACCGTGCGCGGCGCCATCTCCATCGGCCGGCGGCTGATGGACCCGCTGGCGGAGCTCGTGAAGCTCGAGCCGGAGTCGCTCGGGGTTGGCCAGTATCAGCACGACGTGGACGCCAAGGCGCTCAAGGCGAGCCTGGCGGAAGTCGTGGCCAGCTGCGTCAACGCGGTCGGCGTCGAGGTCAACACGGCCAGCTGCCAGCTCCTGGCGTACGTGTCCGGGCTGAGCCCGTCGCTGGCCGCGGCGGTCGTGGCGCGGCGACGTGAGAGTGGTCCGTTCCGCTCGCGCCAGGAGCTCCGCAAGGTGCCTCGGCTCGGTCCCAAGGCGTTCGAGCAGGCCGCAGGCTTCCTGCGCATTCACGGAGCGGACGACCCGCTCGACTCGAGCGCTGTGCACCCCGAGAGCTATCACGTCGTGCGCGAGATGGCGAAGGCCGAGGGCTGCGCTGTCGCGGACCTGATGCGGGATGAATCACGCCGCAAGAGGATCATCCTCGAGCGGTTCGTGACGGACACGGTCGGTCTTCCGACTCTTCGAGATATCCTCGCGGAGCTGGCCCGGCCCGGTCGTGATCCGCGGGCGAGCTTCGAGGCGTTCGCCTTCGCAGACGGAGTGAACGCGATCGAAGATTTGAAGCCGGGGATGAAGCTCCCGGGCATCGTGACCAACGTGACCGCGTTCGGCGCCTTCGTGGACGTGGGTGTGCACCAGGACGGCCTGGTGCACGTGAGCCAGCTCGCCGACCGGTTCGTGAAGGACCCGGCCGAGATCGTGCGCGTGCAGCAGCGCGTGTCCGTAACGGTCTGCGAAGTCGACCTTCCGCGCAAGCGCATCTCGCTGTCGATGCGCAGCAATCCGCCGGTGAAGGGGAAATGAGTCTCGAGGGCTAACTGGAGCCACGTCCGGCCCGGGAAGATGCGATGGTCTGGTGGAAGCTCGTCGCGTCCCGAGGACTTTCACCTCACGGCGACGATCGCCGCGCCACTCGCCAGAGCCCCCATGGAATCGGCGATGAGGACGTCTAGCTTGTAGACGCCGGTGGAAGGCGGAGTGAAGACCAGCACCGGGTTCTTGCTCGACGTGATCGGGAACGAGTACTTGTACAGTAGCGAGTCGACCCGCATGTACGACCAGGTGAATAGCAAAGCGTCGCCGTCGGGGTCGCTGCTGCCGGAGGCATCCAGCCGCACGGAGTCGCCGCGGTTGATGCGTACGATGCCGCCCGCTCCGAAGGCCGGAGTGGTAGCCAGTGCGCCCAGGGGTACGGCATTGAGCCTCACAGAGCCCAGATCGAGATCGCCTGGCCCCAGGTGCTGGATGCTCGTGATCAGCGCCGTAGCAGTGGTCAGCAAGTATCGGCCCGCTCCCATCGGAATGGGCTCGCCGGCGAGATTGGACCTCAGGGACGTGAACTCGAAGTCACCGTTGGCAGATGTGTTCGTGGAACTGCCCTCGGTCTGCAGCGAGCGCAGCCGGATGAACTGGTTCGGTACCGGGTCTCCTGCCAGGGTGACGAGCCGACCGCGGATGGCTCCCGCCAGAACCACACAACCGAATTGCTTGCGGACCTCACGACGAAGCCCGGACTGACTCGTGAGAGTGACCAGCAACGTGTAGGGACCGTTGCATCGAAGATCCAGGGTGTGAACCACGTTGGTGGCAATGGCGATTGGCCGATCGAGAAGGACTGGATTCGGATCACCTTGTCTGATGAGGAACGGGAAGACCGGCTTGGGAGTACTCGGCACCGGAAAGTCGTAAATCGGAAACTCGACGTTCTCCAAGGGGGCACCCTCGACGGTCAGCACGGCTTGCTCCGCGTCGGTCGACACGACCTGGAGCGTGACCATGCGACTTTCGACGATCTCGGTAGTCGGGCTCCCCGCGAGCACGATGCTGACCTCAGGGACCACGTCCCCGGAAACGTCGATCTCTGCCAGCGGCGTGGACGTCCCCGAGGTGACCGTGACAGAGGGCCGCGAGATGGTCCGGCCACTTGTGGATCGGACGCGGATCTCGTGGGCACCGGCGGGCAGTGGAAGCGAGAACCGTCCGTCAGCTCCGCTGACTGCGATGCGATCCTGGCCCAGAGCGTACACGAAGGCGCCACTCTCAGG
This sequence comes from Candidatus Wallbacteria bacterium, assembly GCA_016213845.1. Taxonomy (GTDB): domain Bacteria; phylum Muiribacteriota; class UBA6191; order JACPRK01; family JACPRK01; genus JACPRK01. The sequence continues at coordinate 23,152 of JACQZN010000066.1, read as the reverse complement.
GACCGAACCTCGCGTGACCAGACGGCCCTGAAGTACGCCGTCTGTTTCCGAAAGCGCGATCTGCCGGGCGGCCGGCATGGCCAGCAAGTAGCCCTTCTGGGGTCGAATCGGGAAAGCAGGTGTTCCACTGCCGGGCAGGTAGATGCGGAACTCGTTGCCGCTGCCCGTAGACTCGGTGCTGGCCACGAAGAGCGCGCCTGTCAGGCTGGTTAGCCCGGCGGCGTCGAGACCGAACGGTGGATTCGGAACGCCCACCAGGTTCAGTCCCCGCCGCAGCTCTTCGGCCGCGACCACTCCCGAGCACAAGGTGAGCGTGAATGCCAACGAAGCGAAAGCTCGTGTCGAACGATCCATGGCACCTCTCCATCGCGGAAGTTCCGGTAAGCTTGTCCGCGAGCCAGCCAGCGCCGGCTGGTCCCGCCAGTGTCCGGCGCGCCTGCCCGCGCACCTCGCTCGATGCTACCGCAATGGAAGGTTGGCTGCAATCGCGATGGTGCCCCCCGCACCTGCTACCATGGCGCGGGCTACCGGCCGAGCGCTCCGCTCCATTTCCTAGAAGGAGGTCCGCCCGTGCTTCCGACCCGCTCGACTCGATTCATCCAAAAGAGCCTTTTACTGCTCCTCACGCTGGCGACCGCCCTCGCCGCGTCCGCAGCTGAAAAGACGCTCTCTCCGGCCGAACAGACGAAGCTACTCCAGTCCATCCTCGACCGGACCGCGCAGGCAGCGGCCGCCGGCAAATCACCCGCTGCCGCCTTCGACATCGACGACACCCTGATGCGGACCTCCCCCCGCACCAAGGCGATCCTCCTGGAGTTCGCCGGCAAGCACGGCGAGCGCTTCCCGGGTCTGCTCGAGCGCGTCTCCAGGCTAGACCCGCTGACCGGCCCCCACGGCATCGTGCCGACCCTCGAGTTCCTCGGCATCACCACCGACGAGCAGAAGACCGAGATCAAGAAGTACTGGCTCCCCCGCTTCCTCGGCAACGACTACCTCACCTTCGACTGGCCCATCCCGGGCGCCCTCGCCTTCGTCCAGGCGCTGCGCGAGAAAGGCGCCACCATCTACTACATCACCGCCCGCTCGCCGGAACGGATGATGGAAGGCACCAAGAAGGCGCTCGTCCACTTCGGCTTCCCCCTCGACGCCCGGGCCATCCTAGCCATGAACGATACCCACAAGCCCGCGCCCGAGTTCAAAGGCAAGCGCACCGAGGCGATCGGCAAGACCCACGAGCTGACGGGCCTCTTCGAAAACGAACCCGACAACTTGAACGCCATGCACCGCGCCGCCACGGCCGCCCAGGCCGTCTTCATCGACACCGTCAAGAGCCCCGCCGCCGGCCCCGTCGACTCCGGCATCCCGTGGATCAAGGACTACAAGCGATAGCCGCTCGCCGCACACGGTTCACCGGAGCATACTGTGCGAACCCGAGACTTGCCGCGAGCTGTCGAGGAGCCTGAGAACCGGAAGACATCGGGGGTCCAGGGGGCCACTGGCCCCTTGGTGGGGGTTCGGGGGCGAAGCCCCGGACAGGAATGAGTACCAATCCCCATCCCGACCCGCCCGCCTCACTCCACGATCATCGGCTTGGCCACCTGGTCGGCCTTCTCTCCACCCATCAGAACCCGGACCAGCTCCAGCGCAAACTCCAGCGCCGTGCCGGGGCCCTGGCTGGTGACGAGGTTGCCGTCGATCACGACGCGGCCGGCGCCATGGAGGGCCAGCTGCGAGGCAAAGCTGGGATGACAGGTCGCGTGCTTGCCGTCGAGGTACCCGAGCGCCCCGAGCACCACGGCCGGCGCCGCGCAGATGGCGCCGATTACGCGGCCCTGCTCGCGCGCCCGCGCCAGCGCGGTTCGCACCCGCGGGTCGGCGGCCAGGTGCGTTGCGCCCGGCATGCCGCCCGGCAGCACGACCGCGTCATAGCTCTGCTCGAGCGCAGCGGCGATCGTCGTGTCGGGCACGACCACCACTCCTCGGCTCGCCTTCACGGGCCCGGCCTCCAGACCTGCCACCACCACTTCGGCGCCCGCGCGCCTGAGGACGTCGATCACGGTCACGGCCTCGATCTCCTCGAATCCCGCGGCCAGCGGAACGAGAACGCGCACACTCATCGGTCGACCTCCGTCGATTGAACGAACCCCCGTAAGACGATTATATGCCCGCCCTAGCGCTCGAAGTCACCGGCTTGCGAAAGGTCTTCCAGGTCGCCGAACCGGCCCGAGGTTTCGCCGGCCGCGTCAAGGCCCTTTTCCGACCCGAGTACCGCGACGTAGAAGCCGTCAAGGGCATCGACCTGGCAGTCGAGGAGGGCGAGCTGCTGGCGTTCATCGGACCCAACGGAGCCGGCAAGTCCACGACCATCAAGATGCTGACCGGCATCCTCCACCCGACCGCCGGCCAGGCGCGCGTTCTGGGCGTGGTCCCCTGGGAGCACCGCTCCGAGCTCTCCCGCCGGATCGGCACGGTCTTCGGCCAGCGTTCCCAGCTCTGGTACCACCTGCCCCCGCGCGACACCTTCGAGCTGCTCTCGCACGTCTACGAAATCCCCCGCGCCGACTTCAGGCAACGCGCCGCGGACCTCGTCGGGCGCTTCGAGATCGACGAGTTCTACGACACGCCCGTCCGCAAGCTCTCGCTGGGCCAGCGCATGCGCTGCGAGCTGGTGGCCTCGCTCTTGCACCGCCCCAGGGTGCTGTTCCTCGACGAGCCGACCATCGGCCTCGACGTCCTGGCGCGCGCCCGCGTGCGCGAGCTGCTCCTGGAGCTCAACCGCCAGGAGGGCATCACCACCTTCCTGACCTCGCACGAGGCCGACGACATCGAGCAGATCTGCAGGCGCGTCGCGATCGTGAACCGCGGGGAGCTCGTGCTCGACATCCCGGTCAATGAGCTCAAACACCGCTTCCTCCAGGTCAAGGTGATCGATCTGCGCCTGAACGAGCCGTGCCAGCCGCCCGCCGTCGAGGGCGTTCAGGTGCTGAAGCACAAGGGTCACGGCCTGAAGCTGGAAGTCGACACGACGCGCGTGCCGATCGATCGCGCGCTGGCCGAGCTCTTCCGGACGTTGTCGGTAGCCGACATCGTCGTCAGCGACCCGCCGCTCGAGGAGATCATCGGCGCCATCTACTCGGGCGAGATGCCGGGTGAGCCACCTTGACGGCCGCGCTGCGCGGACTGGGGAAGTACCTGGCCATCGCGCGGATCTCGGCCCGCTCCAGCACCGCTTATCTCGGAGACATGGCGGGCCGGACAGGGTTCTTCGTGCTGATTCTGTTCATTCTCTCGAGCGTCTGGGAGAAGCTGCTGGGGACGGGAACGGTCGAGGGGCTCGCGCAGCGCGACCTGGTCTGGTACCTGGTCTTCACGGAATCCCTGATGCTGGCGGTGCCGCCGTTCGAAGGCGCCATCGAGGACGAGATCCGCTCGGGCTCGGTCGCCTACCTGATGGTCCGGCCGGTGAGCTACCTGGGCCACCACTTCGCGACCTTCCTGGGAGAGGCAGCCGTGCGGCTGGGGCTCAACCTCCTGGTGGGGGCGCCGTTCGGGCTGCTGGTGGGCGGACCGCCGCCGGCCCCACTGGCGGGCGTGCCGTGGGCGCTGGCGGCGACCGTGCTGGGGCTGGCGCTTCACTTCCATGTCCTGGCCTGCCTGGCGCTCATCGCGTTCTGGCTCGAGGAAGCCCGGCCATTCTTCTGGATCTACCAGAAGCTGCTCTTCACGGCGGGCGGCTTGATGATCCCGATGGAGTTCTTTCCGGGCTGGCTCCGACAACTCCTGGACTTCTTGCCCTTCTCCTCGATCCTCTACGCGCCCGCACGGCTGGCCGTCCGCCACGATCCTGCTTTCGCCTCCGGCCTGCTCCTCCAGCAGGCGGCCTGGGTCGCGGTCTTCGTAGGGCTCTCGCACGCCATCTACCGCCGGGCGACGGCGCGACTCCAGATCAACGGAGGCTGACAGCACCGCGTGCGGCTGCTATGCTCGTCCCGATCCGCACCGCATGAGCGCTCGACGACAGATGCTCGACAACTTCGCGGCCATCGGCGCGAAGGCGCCGCCTGTGCTCGTGAAGGTGTTCGCGTCCTCGTTGCGGGGCTCAGGATTGGCCGTCAAGCCCGAGGAGCTCGCGGGCGCCAGCATGGTCCTGGGCGGGCTCGGCGCCGTGATCGGTCTGATCAGCGGCGGACCGATCATCGCCCTCATCCTCGCGGGGTTGGGCAGCGCCGGCCCGGTCTTCGCCTGCAAGGCGTCCGGCGGATTTCGGGAAGCCAAGGTCGCGCGCCAGCTCGAGCACGCCGGGCTCGACCTGGCCCAGGCCGTCCACGAAGGCAAGCCGCTGGCCGAGGCGTTGCGGAAGCTCGCCGAAAAATCGGATTCGCCCCTGGCCGAGGAGCTGATGGCGATACTCGGAGAACACGCTCTGGGACTGAGCCTCACGGAGGCGCTCGAGCGGTTCGCCACTCGCGTGAGGACTGCCGAGACCGTCCAGATCGTGACCGTCCTTGTCGAGCACCTGGCGACCGGCAAGAGCCCGCTCGACCCGTACCGGCTGCTCAACTTCCAGCAGCCCTACGAGATGCCAGAGGTGCCTCACGCGCCGCCCCCCGCTACCTTCGACGAAGCCGTACACCGTCTGCTGGCCGCCACGCTCGATCTGCTGGAGCCGAAGCAGCTCTGGGAGCGCCGCCCGCCCGGCGGCACGGCCCGGCTGCTGACCGAGCGGGCGCGGGAGGCGTTGCCTGGCCTGCGTCTGCCCGAGGCATTCCGGATGCGAGAGACCGAGCTCTTGCAGGCCCTGGCAGACGACTGCGAGGGCCGCGGCCCGCTCGAGCGGCTCCTGCGATGTCCCACCGTGCTGGCCATCTACATCGTCTCGCCGACCGACGTCTTCGCGGCCACGCTCCCACCGGAGCTGGTGGAGCCATCGACTCCTAGTGGAGGACTCGAGACCCCCGAGGGGTACCAGCGGGCGAAGCTCAGGTTCCGGGACCCCGAGCACCTGCGCCTTTGCACCCGGCGGGCGCTGGCCCCGCTCGGAGCCGACGTCGGGCCCGCGAATCCCACAGTCGAAGGGATGCTCCCGGACGGTTGGGGTATCGGCGCCCAGCTCCTGGAGGGCGGCACGCTCGCGCTCCTGATGCAGCGCGCGCAGTAGCAGCTGCGGCCGTGCTACCCTCTGTCGACGTCCGCCGACCGGACGAGCTCGAACAGTCGAGGAGGCTCTGACCATGGCCAAGAAAGTCCTGCCAATTCCCAAGGGCTACCACGCCGTCACTCCTTACCTGGCGATCAAGGGGGCCGCCAAGGCGATCGACTTCTACAAGACCGCCTTCGGCGCCACCGAGCGCTTCCGGATGCCCAGTCCGGACGGCAAGAGCCTGATGCACGCGGAATTGCAGCTCGGAGACTCCGTCGTGATGCTGGCCGATGAGTTCCCCGGGATGGGCTTCGTGGGCCCCAAGACTCTCAAGGGCACGCCCGTGACGATCCACCTCTACGTCGCCGACGTCGATGCCACCTTCAAGAAGGCCATTGCCGCCGGCGCCAAGAAGAAGCGCCCCGTGGAAGACCAGTTCTACGGCGATCGCTCGGGGACCGTCGTCGACCCCTTCGGCCACGTGTGGCACCTCTCGACCCACGTCAAGGACGTAACGCCCGAGGAGCTGCAAGAGGCCGCCGCCTGCTGCGAGCCTCCCGCCCCCAAGAAGAAGGCCAAGCGCGCGGCGAAGTAAGAGCGGCCATCGAGCGGCTGGCCGTCTAGGGCCGGCCGCTCCCCCAGAACGCCCCCGGGGAAAGTGCGCCCGAGGAAGCTGGCTCGACATGGTTTGGATCACACGACGGCCGGTTCGTATCCCCGGTCACCGTGTGGGTGTTGCAGCAATTGCGTTGCGAAACAACCGGGCCGCGGCTGTAGTAGGTAGCAGAGCCCAGGATGGTTCGAGCGTCCTCCGGGTTCCGGGATTGGGCGTCCCATTTCTATGGTTCGCCCTGGAGCGAGTGGCCCGTTCCGCCTCCAGGTAGTTCGAGCGCCTTTGCCCGAAAGGCGTCACCGTCCGCGTTCGACCCAGGAGGTCCAGGATGCCCGAGTACGTGATCTTCCTCCATCCGGTTGACGGTTCGCCTCGATTCGAGGCGGATCTAGTCGACCGGCACTGCCGCCATCTGGCTGACCTCGCCGGAGAGGGGAGACTGATCGCTGCCGGGCCCTTCCAGGACGCACAGGACGGAGGAATGATCGCCGGTATCTTCGAGTCAAAGGATGCGGCCAGTTCCTTCGCAGCAGCCGACCCCTTCGTGAGAGAAGGGGTCGAGACCGCCGAGGTGCGCCCCTGGCTCATGGCCCGGCCAGGAAACGGATTCCTCGGCCGACTTCCCGCTTCTCCCGGCACCCATCCCTTCTTGCTGGAGACGTTGAGATTGAGGGCGACGACGCGACGCTTCGCGGCGAAACCAATCGGCGCGGACCTTGTCCGGGCGCTGCTGGAGGCCGCCCTTTCGGCCCCATCAGAGTTCAACTTGCAGCCCTGGAGACCCATCGTGTGCAACACGGGGCCCGACCTCCTGCGCCTTCAACGATGCTGTTTCGGCCAATCCCAGATAGCGTCGGCCGGCCTGGCGGTCATCTGTGCCGTCGACCCCGCGGTGTTTCACGAGGACGCGCCCCGTGCGGTCGACGAGCTGGTCGAGCATGGACGATGGGCTCCCGGGGACCGCGAGAATCAGATTGCATTCATCCGGTCCCAATACAAGGATGTGCGAGTCTCGTCGGTCCTCAACGGCGCCATCTTCGGGCACCAGTTGCTGCTCGCCGGCCTGAGCGTGGGCCTCCAGGGATTCTGGCTGGGCGGTCTCGACGACCAGCTCATGCGCGGCGAGTTCGGCATTCCCGAACGGGTCCATGTCGCCGGCGTCGTGGGTCTGGGCTGGCCCGACGGACTCGAGACGCCGCTGCCTCGGCGGCCGCTCGAGCAGGTCGTGGCCTTCGGCGCCTGGAACGAGTAGGGTCATTGCTTGCGAGTCCGGTCGGTCTTCCTGTGGGCCGACGGAGAACGTTACTGCCGCCGCCGGCCGCTTGTGCACGGTGACGACCGTGGGGTCGCCCGGGAAGCCCCTCTTGACGGAGACAGTCGCGATCAGAAAGACGAGGCCGGTTACGATCACGCGTGCTCTGGGGGATGCTCACATCTCGCATCCCGTCCGAAGGACTCTCACCATTTCAGCAACGCTACCAGTCCGACAGTTCCTCTGCGCCCGCGGGGTGCCGTCGCCTGGAAGGCATAGCAGCGAGCGGCGGCGCCCTGCATCAGGTTCTCGACGAAGCGGTCCACTTGCACGTGGGCGTTGCCCAGCTCGGCCCTCTCGGCGACCACGATGAGGTTGTGGAGGGCAGCGGCCATGAAGAACACCTATATGAGCATCGAAGCCGTCGACCCGCACTTTCTCGTCGCGGGATCGCGAGACGCCGCCGACTCTACTTGCGGGGCAGCAGTGGGTTTCGGATCCGGAGCTGCGGGAACCTCGAGAAATCGCGATCGGCGCTCCACAACTCGGAAACGCCGTGGCTCACGCAGAGCGCGGCGATGCGAGCGTCGTGGACCTTCGGGCCCGCGACCTTGCTGAAACGCAGGACCCTCGATAACGTCTTCCAGTATCCGTCAGGCTCGGCCAGAAGCCTCAGCCCGGGCGCCAGGAGCCAGCCATCGATCGCCTTGCACGCATCCTCGACCGAGCTCGGGGGCGAGAAGATGCGAGGGTGCGTGACGATTGCGAGAAACTCGTGAAGGCACGGCCAGGGAATGCCCCACTCTCGCTCGCCGAGAATCTCCAGGCAGGCATACGCCGCCGAATGCCAGGGCGAGTCCGCCCGGTGTGCGTGGACGAGTAGGTTGGTGTCGACCGCTATCATCAACCGCCCCGCCCCTCGTAGGCCAGCTCGCGAAGAGTGCTCCAGTCATCCCAGCTGAGACCGGGCTGAAGCCCCCGGCCCTTGACGACGTGGGTCCTGACCTTGAACGGCTTCCCGGGCCTGCCCTCCTGCTCGAGTGCTTCCCTCAACGCCGACTCGATAACGGCCTTCAAGGTCGTGTGCCGCTTCGCCGCAAGCCTCTTCGCCCGGGCCAAGATCGGCTCGGCTATATCGATGGTCGTCTTCATATGGGTCAACCGTACTGCACGACCCATATAGCAAGCAAGACCTCCGACGGCTGCGGCGCCGGGGCTGCCGAGGACACCTCTCAGAACGTCCGGTGGTAGCCATCAACGCGACCCGTCCGGTCCCAACCCCCTCGCAAGTCAGGGAGGCTTCGAGGGCTCGGGCCCTCGTCGAAGCAACATCGATCGGGCCGCTGACCGCAGCAAACGCGCGCTAGCGTGCAGACCGCGCCATCACCAGAACTTGGTGTCCGAGATCGCCCGCGCCGGTCTCGCCGGTCGGTGCGAAGCCCATCGCCGTCCAGAACAGCCAGGCGTTGCGGTTAGGGGCCTCGACGCCAAGCCGCAGCTCGCGAGCGCCCAGCTCGGTGGCGGCCCACCGCCGCAAGGCCTCGCACGCCTCCCGGCCCAGGCCTAGCCCTTGGTGCGGCTCCTCGAGCAGCAGCAGTCCCAGCCAGCCGACGCCAGGAACAGGATGGCCGTCCAGGTAATCGGCCACGCCGACCAGCGGGCCGTCGGGCCGGCTCCAGATGCCGAAGTAGTGCTTGCGCTGCCGCGGGAACCGGGGCGGTAGCGCGTGGAAGTCGCCGCACGCTCCATCGCTTGGCGGCGATGCCAGCCCCAGGGACCGAAAGAAGGCGGGTGCACGCTCGTAGATTCCCTGGGCCTCCTCGAGCTCGGTCTCGCCAAGCGGCCGAAACGACAGCCGTGCCGACTCCGGCCATCGCCGCGGCGTTCGATGGTTCCACGCCGTGGGGGCCAGCCAGTCCCGCAAGGCAGTCGGGGCAAAGCCCAGCTCGCGCCGCGCGCGCTCGATCGACAGCACGCACTGGCCTGCGGCGGGCAAGGGAGGCTGAGGCGCATCGGCGGGCGGGTCGCGCAGCTCGGGGGCCGGCACCGCGAGGAGCTCCGCCAGGCAAGCGCTGATCTCGGCCATCGTGACCGTGTCGCCACCTGCCAGGTTGTAGCACTGGCCCGGTGGCGGCGGCCTCTCCAGCACTCGCAGGACTGCCGCGGCCAGGTCGCCCGAGTAGACGGGATTGAACCGGAACCCGGCGAGACCGATGGGCCTGCCTTCCATCACGGCGTGCACGTAGAAGGCCAGTCGTCGCGACGGATCGCCGGCCCCGAAGACGATCGTCGGGCGCAGGATGGTAGCCGGGATCTTGCCGGCTCGCTCGAGGAGGGCTCGCTCCGCCTCCCGCTTCCCCGTGGCGTAGGCGGCCCCCACGAAACCGTCCGGCACCGGATCGGACCCTGCGAGATGGGCGTCGTGCTCGGAGAAGGCCGTCTTGGAGTCCCAGTCCAGGTAGACCGAACCCGTGCTGGTGAGCACGTAGTGGCCGGCGGTGTTCTGCAACGCGTCCAGCATGGTCTCCACGTCTCGCCGTGTCATGGAGACGTTGTCGAAGACCCGGTCGAAGGGCCCCGCGCTGCGGACGCGGGCCAGCACCGACCCATCCGCACGATCCCCGAGCATGACGCGCACCCGCGAGGCCAGCTCTTGGGGCGGCGCCCGTCGCGACAGCACCGTGACGTCATGCCCCGACTGCACGAGGCCTCGAACCACCTCGAGGCCGAAAAACTTCGTTCCTCCGATGACGAGACACTTCATGGCACTGGTCAGTTCCAACCCGCGTAGCCCAAACCAGTGTACAGGGCGACGAGCCGGACTCGGCCCAAGCGCTTCAGGGTCTCCTCCAGGGCGGCGGTCAGCTTGGTGAAGTTGGCGGGCACTCCTGCGCAAACTCTTCCCAGCTCCCCGCGCGCAAGATCACCCCAGGTCCCATACGAGCCCAAGTCGCGGAAACCGGTGTTCCCGCGTGCTTTCGATGTTCGCGTAACTTGGCCCGATGAGTGCTAGTCCGAGCCCGGGCTGCGCACGATCGCCCGAAGGCGGCGATCGTATGACGCAGCGACAGTCACCCAAAGCGCGAGCGGCCAGCCCCTCGGAGCTCCTCGGTCCACGGGGAGCACCGCGCTCTCTCATGCCGTGGCGCCACCGCAGCTAGAACCGGCGCCGGCGGTGCAGCCGAAGCAATGCCGGCCAGTGGCGACACGGCGGCCGGCCAGCGCAGAGGGGTCGTTCAGCTCGCGGACGTGGCAGAGCGCGGGCGGTGTGACGGGCAGCTGGAGCATCTGGTTGAAGTCGCAGTCATAGAGTCTGCCGTCCCAGCCGACGCTGAGCGTGGTGCGGCACATCAGGCCGCGCGCGGCGGCCGGGTTGAAGGCGGCGACCAGCGTGGCCATGTAGGATTCGAGATTGCCCGAGGCGATCAGCCACTCCAGGTAGCGGCTGATCGGCATGTTGGTGATACAGAAGAGCGCGTCGAAGCGCACGGCGTGGCGGCGCGCCAGCTCGCGTTTCCACTCGGCCTCCAGCGAGCCCTGCGCGCCAGGCAGGAAGGCGCCGACGGGGTTCGTCACCAGCACCAGACGCCGCGCGGGATCGCCCGCGCCGTAGCCTGCGCCGTTCAGCCGCTTCAAGGCGGCGATCGAGCGCTCGAACACACCTTCGCCGCGCTGGCGATCGGTGCTGGTGGCGCGATAGTGCGGCAGCGACGCGACGACCTCCACGCCATTACGAGCGAAAAACTCCGGCAAGTCCTGACCCGGTCCCGTCTCGAGGATGGTGAGATTGCACCGGTCGATCACGTGGCGCCCCAGCCCCCGGCACCGCTCGACCAGCCAACGGAAGTCGGGGTTGAGCTCCGGCGCGCCGCCCGTGATGTCGACGCGGAGGATGCCGGAGCGCTCGAGGAACGCCAGGCACGCCTCCATCGTCTCGCGCGACATCACCTCCAGACGGTCCGGCCCGGCGTCCACGTGGCAGTGGCGGCACGTCTGGTTGCAGAGCTTGCCGACGTTGAGCTGCAGCACCTCGGGGGCCGACGCCGTGAGCGGCCCGGCGCCGCAGGCGGTCAGCGCGTCGTCGAACTCGCGCGAAATTGGCACGCGGGCCAGAGCCTCGAGCTGCGCTTCCGTCGAGGCGAGAGGGGAGCTGCGGGAGACGAGGGACGAGGAAGCCGCTTCCGCCATCGCGTCACATGCCGATCTTCGTGGCGTGACCGCGCATCTGGACGCCGTGCACCAGCGAAGCTCCGCCCCGGATGGCCGCCGCCACATGGACGGCCTCGGTCATCTGGTCGAGGTCCGCGCCCTTGCCCAGGCAGTCCTTGCTGTAGGCATCGATGCAGTAGGGGCACTGGACCGCATGGGCCACGGCCAGGGCGATCAACGACTTCTCCCGCGCCGAGAGCGCCCCGTCGGCAAAGACCGCCTGGTACCAGTCGAAGAACTTGGCGGCCAGCTCGGGACAGTTCTTGCCGATCTCGGGGAACTTCGCCAGGTCGTGTGCGTCGTAGTAGTGCTCGCTCATGGGAGGGGGCTCCTTTCGAAGGACGCAAGACTCTAGCACGGGCGTGCGGGGAGGCAGCGGTTGGCACCCGGAGCGCTCGCCTCGAGGCAGAGACCCCGCTCAGCGCCAGAACTCGAAGGCCAGCACGGCCGCGCCCAGCAGCACCCGGTAGATCGAGAAGACCCGGAAGCTGTGCGTCTGGATGAAGCGCATGAAGACGGCCACCACCACCCAGGCCACACCCATCGCGACCACGAACCCCGTGGCCAGGAGCGTCGCATCCGAGGCGCTGAGGGTATGGATGGCCTTCAACAGCGAGTAGCCGCTCGCCGCGGCCATCGTGGGCATGGCCAGAAAGAACGAGAATTCGGCCGAGACCGGTAGGGACAACCCGGCGACGAGACCGCCCATGATGGTCGCGGCCGAGCGCGAGACGCCCGGGATCAGGGCCAGGCATTGCGCGAAGCCGATGATCACCGCCTGGCGCAGCGTGACCGTCTCGAGTGAAAAGGTCTGCGGAGTCCGGAACTTTCGCTCGACCAGCTCGATCGCCACCGCCCCGGCCACCAGCGCGCCGGCCACCACCACCGGTCTTTCCAGGTGCTCCTCGATGGCGTGGTGCACGAGAAACCCGATCGCCGCGGCGGGAATGAAGGCCACCATCACCAGGCCAGCGGGGTGCGAGAGCGCACTCCGCGGCTGGAAGCTCGCCATCAGGCCGCGCAGTCGAGCGCGAAAGTAGAAGACGACCGCCAGGATGGCGCCGAGCTGGATGAAGATGTCGAAGGTCTTCGCCAGCGGTTGGGGAAACTCCAGCCAGTGCCCCACGAGGATCATGTGCCCCGTGGAGGAGATGGGCAGGAACTCCGTGATGCCCTCCACGATGCCCAGGAGGATCGCCTTGACGAAGTCGGACATGGGCCGCACGATACCATGGGCTCGACTCGTTTCATCCGGGCGGGAAGCGGCGCCCAGATGCGCGTCGCAGTCGGAGCGCAACATGCAGGCAGCCGGTCGCGAATCGAAGATTCGCTCCCAGAGCGCGGCGAGCTGCAGGCACGCCGGATTGAAGTCGTCCCGTGTCAGCGGGTAGCGCAGATCGAGCGCCTGTGCGCGCGCCGCTGCCTGGACCTGTTCGTCGATGAGCCGCACGCGGATCCTTCGCCGGCCGGTCCGCCAGGGCGCGCGCTTACAGGGCCGCAGAGGCTAGGAGCGACTGTCGACCTGGCGCGGGTCGAATCGATTCTGGAATCGATCGCTGCCGATTCGGAGCTCGACGTCATCCGATTCGCTGCCTGAAGACGCCTACTCGGGCGATTCCTATCCCGCGCAGGCAGAAACCTTCACACGCCTGTCCACGCTCGGGCCGTGGGTTCGACGTCGGCCCCCAACACATCCCCGGCACCCAGCTCTACCTGGGTCGGATGTACTACCGGGTCCACGGATTGGGCGTCCCGTTTCTGTGGTTCGCCCTCGAGCGAGTGGCCGGTTCCGCCTCGAAGTAGTCTGAGCGCCTGACGCGGGTAGCGCCTCTGCCTGCAAGCTCACCCTGGTCTCCCTTCTGATCGAGCAGAGAACGCCCCCCCGCCACCGCGCGGGAGCCCGCCCCCGTGGCGCGGAGATAGCCGGGCGGCAGGCCTGCTGAGCGGCTCACCTAGACCTTCACGAAGAGGGCGATGACTCCGGCGAACAACCCCAGAACCGCGGACAGTAGCCAGCCCTTCACCTCGCCGACCACGCTCGCCGTGCGCGTCATGTACTGGACGGTGCACACTCTCTGCGTACCCTTCCAGACTTCGGGGGATCTGTTGTCATCGACCACGACCATCAACTGCTTGTTCGTCTCTCGCAATACACGGAAAAGATCCTCCTCGAGCCTCAACAGGATGGAATCAGTCGTGAAGGTCTCATCCAGCTCACCCTCGAGTCGAACCCCCACGTTCCAGCCCTGCACGGTATAGGTTGTGTCGCCGCTCTTCCACGAGATCTTGGACTCCTTGAAGTCGATGGAGGACGTGGCGACGGTCAAGCCTTCCGACTGCAGCAAGCTCAAGCCCTGCTGCAGCAGTGTGGTGAGTTCCGCGTCGGGTGCCAGGTACTTGTCGTTCGATGCGCTCTGGATGAAAACTCGCAGGGATTGCTCCACTTTGAAGGGTCCGGGCCTCTTGTGCACGGTGACGATCGTGGAGTCCTCCAGCATACCCTTCTTGACGAAGACCGTTGCGATGAGAAAAACGAGACCGGCGACCATCGCGCGCGCTGGTGTGATGCTCAAGAGGTTCCTCCCGTCCGATTCACCATCACCGATTCAATAGCAGAATCAGCCCGATTATTCCAAGCACCAGGGACAGGGTCAGCGCCAATCCTCTGACGACGTGTGGCCGCTGGAGAGCCGTCTGGCTGCGCGAGAAGTTGCTCCCAGCCTGGAGACCAAGAACCGCGCGGCTGGCGGAGCCGTGTACTCTTTTGGTCGTGCCTTGACGGCCGCGCCGGGACACCTATCGCGCGCACCGGCCCCCCGGCGTCCTGAAGGCGGGAGCTTCTACCCTTCCCGCGTGGGACTGCGATCGCGGTTGGCCCGCGCGATGCGGGCGTTGCGCGCCATGCGCTCGAGCCCAGGGCGCGTGAACGGCGTGCGCCGGAACCGCCGCTTGAAGGATGCGGCGTCGAGCGCGAGCAAGGCACCGGTGTCGACCCACGGGCCCGCCGCGCGCACGGCGGCGAAACGCTCGCCCGGCGCGGCGTCGAGCGGCCTGTGGTTGTACGGACAGACCTCCTGACAGACATCGCAACCGAAGACCCAGTCGCCGAAGCGAGCGGCCAGCTCGGGAGGGGGCTCGGCGTGCGCCTCGATCGTCCAGTAGGAGATGCAACGCGTGGCGTCCAGCTCGTAGGCCCGGGGGAAGGCGCCCGTCGGACACGCGTCCAGACAGAGCGTGCAGCGGCCGCAGTCACCGGAGTCGATGGCGTCAACGGGGAGATCGAGGTCGGTGAGGATGATCGCCAGCACCGTCCAGCTGCCCAGCTTGCGGTTGATCAGCATCGTGTTCTTGCCGATGAACCCGAGGCCGGCGCGGGCTGCAAAGGCCCGCTCCAGGAGCGGCGAGCTGTCGACGAAGCTGCGGACCCGCGCGCCGGGCGCCAGCCGGCCAAGCTCCGCCTTCAGCTCCCGCAGCTTCAGGCCGAGCAGCCGGTGGTAGTCCCGGCCCCAGGCGTACCGGGCCACTCGGCCCGACTCGGAGGCCGGCGCCGCGCCCGCGTCACCCCGGTAGTAGGAGGCCGCCAGCGCCAGCACACTGCGCGCGCCCGGAACGTGCCGGGCAGAATCGAACCGCGCCGCGGCGTCGGCGGCCAGGTACTCCATTTCCCCGTGGCGGCCCCGCCCGAGCCATTCGAGGAACCTCTCTCCGTCCGCTTCCAGCACCGAGGCCGGACCGATACGAGCGTCGTCGAACCCCAGCGCCAGCGCTCGCCTCTTGAGCGCAGCCGCGATCTCGCTGCCTTCGGCCACGGCCGCATTCTACGACGAGCGGCCCATCCCGAAAGTTGGTACCGCATGCCGCCCGGCGCTGTTAGTCTGGTTCTCCCCGACATCCCCATCGAACCGCTCAGAGGTGACCGCCGTATGCCTCCCAAGAAACCCTCCTCGTCCCGAGGCCTCAGCCCCGCCGTTGCCGCCCAGGTAACGGATATCGTCGCCGTCCGCCGGGACATCCACCGCAACCCGGAGCTCGGGTTCCAGGAGGAGCGCACCTCGCGGCTCGTCGAATCACGACTGCGCGAGATCGGCCTCGAAGTGGAGCGCGTCGCCGGCACGGGCGTCGTCGGCCTCCTGCGCGGCGGCAAGACGGGCAAGACGCTGCTGGTGCGGGCCGACATGGACGCCCTGCCGCTCGAGGAACAGAACAAGACCGAGTACCGCTCGCAAGTGCCGAACACGATGCACGCCTGCGGCCACGACGGACACGTCGCGGCGGCGCTGGCGGCGGCCCGCGTACTCTTCGACGAACGAGCCTCTCTGGCCGGAAACGTGAAGTTCATGTTCCAGCCCGCCGAGGAAGGACCCGGCGGCGCCGTGCCGATGATCAAGGCCGGCCTGCTCAAATCTCCAAAGGTCGACGCCGCCATCGCGCTGCACGTCTGGAACGACCTGCCCGTCGGCACCATCGGCGTGCGCTCAGGCCCCATCATGGCCGCCGCCGACGAGCTCCAGATCACCGTCTGCGGCACAGGCGGCCACGGCGCCGCGCCCCACCAAGCCGTCGATCCGATCGTCGTCGCCGCGCACGTCGTCACGGCCCTGCAATCGATCGTCAGCCGCCAGGTCGACCCGGTCCACTCGGTCGTCGTCACCATCGCCAGCATCCACGCCGGCAAGGCCTTCAACATCATCCCGCCCCAGGTCGAGCTCCTCGGCACGGTCCGCTCCTTCGACAAGGAGATCCGCGCCGAGCTCCCCGGCCGCATCGAGCGGATTGTCCGAGGAGTCACTTCAGCGTTCGGGGCCACTTACCGGATGCAGTACAAGCACGGCTACCCGCCGACCGTGAACGACCGCCGGATGTCCGAGTTCGTGAGGGGCTGCGCCTCCGAGCTCGCGTGCGTGCGCGAGGTCGTCGAGGCCGACGTGTCGCTCGGCGGCGAGGACATGGCCTACGTCCTCGATCGGGTCCCCGGCTGTTACTTCTTCCTCGGCAGCGCCAACGCCTCCCGGGGCTTCACCAGCCCCCACCACAGCCCCACCTTCGACATCGACGAGGCCTGCCTCCCGATCGGCACCGAGCTGTTCTGCCAGGTCGCGCGCCGTTTTCTGGAGAAATGAGGACGACTCCCGAGCCCGCGGCCCCACGTCCCCACTTGCCGCGGCGCCCCGGGACAGCGAGAATGAATGGAGAAGCGAAACTCGCGCAAGACAACGATCGGGAGGACGCATGATTCGGGTCAATCTGCCGGCCACCGCCCTGCTCCTGGGATTGCTGCTCGCCGCACCTGACGCCCAGGCCCGGCTGGCCGTGCTCGATTTCGAGGAGATGCCGCTGGCAGCGCCCTCGCACGCCGACGCCCTGAAGCTGGTCAAGATCGCGCTCGGCAAGGATGCCTACGACACGCTCCACGCCTCCCGCAAGAGCTACGTCGTCAAGTTCATCACAACGGCGGATATCGCCGCCGCCACGGGCGGCACGGAAGAGGCCGTCCGCGGCTTCGATGCCTACTTCGAGCAGGACGCTCGCCGCGCGGACCGGCTCTACATCTACGTGAACAAAGAGAAAGTGGCGCGCACGGTCGATGCGGCCTTCGCCACCGTGGCCGGATTCGCCGACCTCTCCGAGGAGGAGCAGCGCAACCGCAGAGTCATGGGCAGCCGCCGATTGACGCTCGGCCTGATCGCCCACGAGGGCGCCCACGCGCTGCAGTTCGAGACCAACCGAGTCGGCTTCAAGGAGGAGCTGGTCGCCCCGGGCGTCCACGACAAGCTCGCCCAGGATCGGTACGACGAGTACGAGGGCTACGTCGCCCAGTACACCCTGCTCGGAAGAGCCAACCCGCGCGGCGACGCTCGCGGCGACGCCAACCGGCACTACTCGCACCTCCCGGCTCGCTACCTGGTGATCGAGGGCGGCCGCGAAACCGAGGCCGCGGCCCCCTTCCCATGGGGCGGGGCCGTCGACGGCAAGACCTCATCCTCCTTCGATTCCTTCCTCTCCGAAATGGCCGCCATCGGCGGCAGGGGCGGCGAGGGCCGCACCGGTGGTCCCGACCTCTCCCGCAGCGGGCTGAACCAGGACGAAGCCAGCGAGCTGCTGGGAGAATGCGGCGCCGACTTCTCCAAGGTGAGCTCCGTCTGCCCCGACACCACAACCATCCTGCTCGCAGCCGACAAGGACTTCGGCCCCACGCAGAGGCCTCGCCCGCCCGCACCCAAGCCGCCCCCCGACGATGACGAGGGCGATGGCGGCCAGGGCGGCGATAAGGACAAGGAAAAGCCCCCGGACGACGAAGTGGGCCTGGAGGCCTACGACGCCAAGCGGGCCCGCTGACGGCTATCGAGCCTGTCGAAACCGCCCCGGGGCCTACCCCGGGTCACGGGGCGGTGCCGCGCCCCGCGATCCACTCGTCAGCCGCTACCTGGATCTGGACGCGCAGCGCGTCGAGCGCCTCGGCGTCGCGCTCCCGCGCCGAGAGCGTCACCATCAGCCAGGGGCGCGCCGACCGCCCCCGGAACGCCGTTGCCAGCCCGTGGAACCAGCGCTCCAGCAGGTTGGTCGTGGCGCGAGACCCGTCGGTGAACCAGTACTGCACCAGCCGGCGCTCCCCGTCGCGATCGGTCAGCAGCTCCCGGTAGCCTGGTCCGCCCTTGCGCGTGATCACGTCGTTCTGCAGGACGGTCCAGCCCTGCGCCAGGTAGCAGAACTCCGGCGGATGGTGGATCCGCCAGCTCGACCCCGCCGTCACCAGCGCCATCCAGACCGTTCGGCCGTCCACCTCGTACGCCCGCCGCGCGATCTGCCCGCCGGTCGCCGCGATCAGCTCGCGCTCGTCGTCGGTCAGGGGCTCGTCGGCGGAAGGCGCCGCCGCAACCACGCGCGGAAAGGTCGCCGTGTCCGGCAGGTCGAGGCCAGCCCTGGGGATGCGTCCCACCATCCAGTCGGCCGTCGCCGCAATCAGGAGCAGCGTCGCGAGCCGTCCGCCCGTTCGGGACCACGCCAGCGGCTGCCCGCCCGCCGCCGGGACTTCAGATCTCGCCGCCCTGGGCGCGCGGACCCTTTGCAATCCGGCCGAGAGCAGCCAGACCAGCCCCATGGCCAGCGCGAACGTCCCCAGCCCCGAGTACTCGTGCACCGCTCCGAGTGCGGCTTCCGAGCCGAAGACCGTCCCGACGATCCCCAGCACCGCGATTCGCAGCGTGTTCGCCGCCAGCGCCGCGGGCACGGCCGCCGCCACCAGCGTCACCCCCTCGACCAGCGCCGCGCGCGTGAGGATGGCGTGAAAGGCGGCCAGCATCAGCACGCCCGTGAGGACGTTCAGGCCGCTGCACGGGCTGCCAATCTGCAGCGTGATCCCCGGCATCGTCAGCACCGTGCCGGATCGCAGGACCGGCAGTCCGCAGGCGCCAATCGCCCACTCGGCAGCCTGGGTCGAAACCAGCCTCAACGGAAACCCGAGGAATACCTCCAGCGGGTACCGCACCGGTAACATGAACAGGAGGAAGTAGATGCACGGCAAGAGAACCCGCGTGCGTGCCCAGCCCCCGAGCGCGAGCGCGAGGGCGTGCATCATGAAGACGAGTGACAGGCCGCTGGCGGCCAGCGAATCCGCGGCCGTCGCCAGCAGCTGGAGCGCGGCAGCCCACACAGCCAGCGTCAGGCCGATCGCCCCGGCGCGCTCCGAATCGGCCCAGGTCTCTCGCAATCTTCCTGCAGCGGCCAGCTCATCGCGCCGCAGCCACGCCAGCCCCAGCGCCAGCAGCGGCACGAGGCCGCAGTGCGACTCGATCGTGCCGACCGAGACGTTCCAGCGCAGCCACCCCAGGAAGTCGCGGTAGAGGAACGCGGCCAGGGCGATCGCCACCGCCGCGAGCACGACGGAGTGCATGCGGCCACACATGCGCGGCTTTCCCGCCACGCACGCTCCGGGCTCCGCGCCCTCACCGCGCTTCTCAGCGGTTGCGCCAGTATCGGATGCCATAGCCCCCGGCCGCCACGCCCAGCAGGGCCAGCGTTGCAGGCTCAGGGACTGCTCCCACGCCGCCGCCAACGCCGCCGCCCTGGGCCAGCGCCGCCGCTGCGGCCAGGCTGGCGAACGTGATCATCCCGAGCACCCGGAAGGCAAAACGCAGGGAATGCCGTCGCATTGCCGATTCTATTTGCATAACCAGTGCCATCTGGATTCCCCCGGAGCTGCTCCAGGCCGACCGTATCGCGCCGCCATGTTGACCGCACGCCTCACATTCGAATGGTTCGGACCGGGAAGACCCCATGTTAACATACCGCCGTCCGCGGGCATGAGTCCCGGGGACTGCGGCCCCACCGCCCGGCAGGCGCGGCTCCCCCGGCCGGCGACCCCCGAACACTCTCGAAACCGTCCCCGCGCAGGTGCATGAGTCGTGTCCCGTGAGAAGTTTCGCCTACTGCTGGTCGTGGCGATCGTCGGCGTGGTCGCTTTCTGGGCCTACGACTACTCCCGCAAGATGGAGCGCCGCGACCGCGCCGAGGCCTTCGTGCGCAAGTACATCCGCCTGATCCAGGCCAACAACCTGCAAGCGGCCTACCTCCAGCACACCTCCGAGCGCTTCCGGAAAATCATGACATTCGACAAGTTCGCCCTCGCCTACGCCCAGGCCTTCCGCAAGATGGGGGAGCTGAAAAGCTACAAGCCCATCGCCTGGCTCGAGCCGGGCGTGGGCCGCGACCACTACCAGCTCGACTTCGAAGCCCAATACACCCGCGACACCGGAAAGATGCGCTTCGTCCTCGACGCCGACAAGGACGACTTCAAACTCTCCGGCTTCCTCGTCTTCGGCGACCACTGGCAGAAACTGCCCGAGACCGACGAGAACTGACGGCGGCACCCTGCGTGAAGAGAAATCTCAACTTCCACAAGATCCTGGAGAAGCCCGAGCTGCGCGAGGAGCTCTACGGAATGCTCCGCGGCATCCCGATCTTCGCCGAGCTCTCCCAGGAGGAGCTGCACGAGGTGCTCATCGTGATGCACCACGTGCTCTACGCCCCCGGCGAGGTTGTCTTCGAGCAGGAGAGCCGGGACAAGAACCTCCACCTCGTCCTCAACGGCGAGGTCTTCCTCTACCTGCAAAGGTTGGGCGGCGCCCAGGACATCCTGGCGCGCGTCGGCCCTCGCAAGGCCTTCGGCGAGATCGCCTTCATCACGGGCTCCAAGCGCTCCGCCGGCGCCATGAGCGGTCCGGCCGGCTCCGAGCACCTGGTCCTCACCCCCGAGGAGTTCACCAACTTTCTCTCCCACCACCCGAACATCACCTTCAAGGCGATGACGGGCATCCTGGAAGACATCCACTCGCGCGCCGCCTTCCTCCCCAAGGACCTGTCCAACTATGCGATCTGGGGCTACATGCGCCAGACCGACCCCGATACCATCGAGAAGCTCAGGCCCGGCATCGTCAAGCGCGGCATCGTCACCTTCGCCCTCCTCGTCGCCGGAGCCTGGGGCGGCTTCAAGCTCGCCGCCGACCTGCAGTACCGCATGCCGCGCGTCGTCAACAAGGTCGCCTACTTCCGCCCCGTCACCATCGCCAGCCTCGGCTTCGCCGGCACCGTCCTCGGCTTCTTCCTCGGCACGCTCTGGGACGGCCTCGACAGGTCCACGGCGCGCAGCCGCCGCAGCGACCGCTGCTGCATGAACTGCAAGTACATCCACTGGGATGAGGTCGATACCACCTTCCGCTGCGTCTACAAGGAGATGCAGCTCTCGCATACCAAGATCGAGCCCGGCGACGATTTCGACACCTTCACCGCCTGCCCGTCCTTCGCCTACAAGGGACAGGCGAAGATCAAGTTGCGCGAGCGAGACGGTCTGAAGGACGGCCGCGATTGAAGGCCGTCGTCATCCGCCAGCACGGGGGCCCGGAGGAGCTGCGCTTCGAGGAACGGCCGGTGCCCGAGCCCGGACCGGGCGAGCTCTTGCTGCGCGTGAAGGCCTGCTCCATCAACCACCTGGACGTCTGGGTGCGCAAGGGCGTGCCGGGGCACAAGTTTCCGCTTCCCATCGTCCCGGGCTGTGACGCCTCTGGAGTGGTCGAGGCAGCGGGCGCGGGCGTGAAGTCCGTGGCGCCCGGCCAGCGAGTGCTGCTGGCGCCGGGCCTCTCGTGCGGTCTCTGCGCTCAGTGCCACGCCGGCAAGGATCACCTCTGCCGCGGGTACGGCATCTTCGGTGAGACCCGGGACGGCGCCTGCGCCGAGTTCCTGGTCGCGCCGGCCGTCAACGCGATTCCGATCCCCGAAGAGCTCGGGTTCGAGGCCGCGGCGGCCATCCCGCTGGTCTTCCTGACCGCGTGGCACATGCTGGTCGAGCGGGCCGAGCTGCGCCCCGGCGAGGACGTGCTGATCCAGGCGGCCGGCAGCGGCGTTTCGAGCGCCGCCATCCAGATCGCCAAGCTCTGGGGCGCCCGGGTCATCACCACCACCAGCACCCCCGAGAAAGCTGCGCGCGCCCGTGAGCTGGGCGCCGACGAGGTCATCGACTACCGATCTCAGGACTTCGGCGAGGAGGTCCGCCGGCTCACGGGCAAACGTGGCGTCGACGTCGTCATCGAGCACGTCGGCGGCGTCACGTTCGAAACGAGCGTGCGCTGCCTGGCACGCGCCGGGCGGCTCGTCACCTGCGGGGCCACCACCGGCGCCGCGGCACGGCTCGACCTGCGCATCCTGTTCTTCAAGTCGATCTCGCTGCTGGGCTCGACGATGGGGTCGCGGGCGGAGCTCTTCGAGATCCTGCGCCACGTCGCAAGCGGCAAGCTGCGGCCGGTCGTCGACCGCGTGCTGCCACTCGATGAGGTCGCCACGGCCCACCGGCTCCTCGAAGAGCGTCAGGTCTTCGGAAAGGTCGTCGTGACGCCGTGAACCCGCTCGACCCCGTCATCGTCGATGCGGTCCGGACACCGATCGGACGGATTCGGGGCGCGCTGAAGGACGTGCGGCCCGACGATCTGGCGGCTGCGGCGCTGGCGGCACTGGTCGCGCGCGTGCCGGTGCCGCCCGAGTCGATTGACGACGTGCTGATGGGGTGCGCCAACCAGGCCGGCGAGGACAACAGAAACGTCGCGCGCATGGCGCTCTTGCTGGCGGGACTGCCGCAGTCTGTCCCGGGCGCCACGGTCAACCGACTCTGCGGCTCGGGGATGGAGGCGGTCTGGACGGCGGCCCGCTCGATCCGCGCCGGCGAGGGCGAAATCTTCCTCGCCGGAGGAGTCGAGTCGATGACCCGCGCGCCCCTGGCCATGATGAAGGGAGCCGAACCGTTCCAGGGCGGGCCGGCAACCCTCTTCGACACCAGCCTGGGGTGGCGCTTCCCGAATCCGGCGATGGAGAAGCTCTTTCCGCTCGAGGGCATGGGCGAGACGGCAGAAAATCTGGCCGAACGCTTCGGGCTCTCCAGGGCCGATCAGGACGCCTTCGCGCTGGCCAGCCACCAGAAGGCCGTCGACGCCCAGGACGCGGGAGCGTTCGCGGGCGAGCTCGTGCCGGTCACCATCCTTCAACGCAAGGGGCCGCCCGCCATCGTCGCCGTCGACGAGGGACCGCGGCGCGACACCACGCTCGAGAAGCTGGGCAAGCTCGCGCCCGCCTTTCGCGCGGGGGGGACGGTCACTGCCGGCAACTCGAGCTCGCTCAACGACGGCGCGGCCGCGCTCTTCGTCTGCTCGCGGCGTCGAGCCGGGGCGCTGGGGCTAAGGCCGATGGCTCGCATCGTCTCCGCCGCGGCAGCCGGCGTCGACCCGCGCATCATGGGAATCGGGCCCGTGCCCGCGGCGCGCAAGGCGCTCGAGCGCGCCGGAATCGGTGTTTCCGATCTCGACCTGGTCGAGCTGAACGAAGCCTTCGCAGCCGTCGGACTGGCGACCATCCGCGAGCTGGGCCTCGACGCCGCCCGGGTCAACGTGCACGGCGG
>JACQZN010000059.1 GCA_016213845.1 Candidatus Wallbacteria bacterium | reverse complement strand
TCTCCCTCCTGCTCGAGGAGGCAACCGAGCTGGAAGTGCGCCCGGACATCGTCCGATTGCATCTGGAGGATCTGGCGATAGGCCTGCTTGGCCTGCTCCAGGTGGCCGTCCCGCTGGTGCAACCAGCCCAGGAGGTAGTAGGTCTCGACCCGGCGCGGCTGGAGCGCTCGGGCCACCTGCAGCGAGGAGAAGGCCCGGTCGCCGCGATTGTGCTGGATGAGGAAGCGGGCCATCTCGAGGTGGACGGCCGGGTCGTTGTACTCCTGTTTCACCCGCTTGAGCAGGACGCGATACCCCGCCAGGAAGCTGGCGCGGTCCTGGGGGGCGTCGGCGGAGACGACGTCTGGCTTCTTCATCGAACTGTACGGCGGAACGCCCGCTGCCCGGTCCGGCGGATGTTAACACAGAGCAGGGGTCAGGGGTTAGGGGTTGGGGGCAGGCACGGGCGTGGCAGCCTTCCTTAGCCACAACCTCTTACCCCCAACCCCTGTCAGAGAAATTCAAAGGTGGGAAATCCATGACGGAGACAGGGTTTTCGCGGAGCCCGGCCGAATGATGAGGGGACTGCTCGGGGGGCGCTGAATCTTGTGCGTCTAGGCGGGCCTCCGGGCACAAGACGCCGGCAGCGGGTAGCTCCGAGGCGTTCGGCGCGTTGCCAGAGAGGTTACGCGCAGGCGGTGGTTGGTCGCGTGGCGAGCTTCTGGTGTGGCGAGCACAGAGGGACGAGGGGGAGAAGAAGTCGAGCAAGGGGACTGGCGATGAGGGTGCTTCTCGCCTTGAGGTGACCCCACTTGGGCGTTGTACTCGACGGGTTCGAGGTCGTCTCCGACGCGGCTGGGGCTCCACCGGCGGCCCACTGCACCGCGGCGTCTTCTCGCTCCGATGCCCAGGGAGTTGGAGCCGTTGCCGAGGGTGCCGAGATTTCGATGGCTCTGCATGCATCGGCTCCCCTGGCCCGGTAGAGAGAGCAACGGGCCAGAGCCGAGAGGAGAGCCAATGCAGAAGCCAGAAGAACTCAGCCGACTTCGTCAGGCAGTATCGCGGGAAGTGCGGCAGCGGACGCTGCTGGAACGAGAGCTTTTCCGGGGACAGACGTTCGATAACGCCCCACTGGTCTGGCAGCGTCGGCGCTGTGGCAAGGCTGGATGCCGATGCCAGGACGGACAGGGACACGGGCCCTACCTGTATCGGGTGAAGCTGACTGAGGGGAAGAGACATCTGGAGTACGTCCCCGGGCCAGAGGTGGCTGCCGCTTGCCAGGCCCGACAGGCCTACGAGGAGCACCAGAGGAAGTTGGCCGAGTACCAGAATCTCAATCGCGAGATCGAGCAGCACTTCGCGGCTTTATCGAGTTCCCTGGTCAACCAGAGGGGGCGAGCCTGATGGCCTGGTGCAAGCTCTGGAGCATCGATCGGGAGCGAGTGGAGGCGTTGCTGCTTTCGGGCGTGCTCGCCGAGGACGTCGTGATGTGCACGCACAGCCAACTCGACCAGGTACTCGACCGGCTCGACGAGTTGGGGCTATGGACCTTCCTCACCCAGATGCCCGTGAAGCACGGCAAGGGCAACGCCTTCCCCTCGCCGCAGATGCTGGGTAGCCTGGCGATGCTGGAGTTGATGGATGGCGACACTCACCTGGCCTCGGCCGGAAAAGTCCTCCAGAACGCGGCCCTCATCGAACGTCTCGGTTTCAACCTAGAGCTTCGCGATCGCCGCCGTCAGGGCGAGGGCTTCGTGAGCCCCAACACTCTGCGCAACCATCTCAAGAGGGTGCCCCGAGGAGCCGGGCCCAAGGCCCTGCTGGCGCAGGCCCAGTACATGAGGCAGAGGAAGTGGCTACGAGGTAAAGAGTACGCCGCGGACGGGACTTGGCTGGAGGTGGGAAAGGACACCACCCACGAAGGAGCCGGGAAAGTCTGGGACAAGGATGAGCAGCGGTGGGCTTACGGCTACAAGCTGATGAGCCTGCAGAACCTGACTGAAGGACGGCCTCGGATCGTCGCCATGGACCTGGCCGCCATCAACACCGACGAACGGCAGATGCTCCTGCAGTGCCTCGACAGCCTCGTCGGCCAGATGGGCCTCCAGAACCTGAGGCAGATGATTCACCTCCTCACGCTGGATCGCGGCTTCTGGGGCGCCCAGTTCCTCTATCGCTTGGGGCACGACTACAAGCTCAAGTTCCTGATTCCCGGCAAGCGAGACCTGGACTTGCTTCAGGAGGCCAAGGCCCAGCAGCAACTCCGCAAGACCGAGTACCGCGCCTACCAGGTCGAAGACCAGACCACGGGCCGGCTCCATACCATCGAGTTGTGCGGTCTGGAGAACGTCGCTCTCAATGGCTACAGCGCCGATGGAACTGGCTCCGGCGACGTGAATGTCGTCTTGGCCCGAGAGTGGATGGAGACCCGGGTCGTCAGAGGAAAACGAGAAGAGGCACACTGGGAAGAGTGGTACTACGTCACCAACCAGCCGCTGGGCAAGGACTGGCTGGCCATCTACCTGCAGTACCAACGCCGATGGGGCATCGAGAACCAGGGCTTCCGCCAGCTCAAACAGCGCTATCACCTCGAGCAGTTGCCCGGTCGTTCACTCAACGCAATCGAGGCCAGGACTGCCCTGGTGCTGATGCTCTACAACGCGATGAGCATCGTGCAGATGAAGTACCCGGACGACGGCCTCCGGGCCCTCGCGTTGCAGCGCAAGCTCGGAGAGCCCACGCCGCTGGCCAAGGTCACCCTGGCCGTTTACATCGGTCAGACGATGGCCTTGTTCCCAGGGACCGAGTACCAACGCCTGGCCCTGATTGGCGAGCGCCGACGTACCCTAGCTGACGTTCAAGCCGCAGTAGACGGGCTCGAACTCCCCGCCAAGCTACGGGCCAAGCTGGCCAAAATCCTCCAGACGTAGCCCCGCCGCCTGTTCGGCTGTGGGTTGAGACTGGCTCCGTTCCAGGCCATGCTCGGTTTGCTCGTGGCTGGTCAGGTCGCCCGCCGACGAGACGTCTGCTCGGCTCGCACCGGGGTCCGGGCTGGCTGGCTTCGAGCGCAAGGAACTGACCCGCGACCGATGCTCTTCGCAGCGACTTGAGGAGTCCCCCCAAGCCGAGCGAGTCCGAGTGGCAAGGAGCGAGGTCCGGCTGCGAGGCGAGGGCTGTGGTTAGCGCAGGCGAAGAGCCCATCCCGGGACACTGACACTCGACACGCCCGCGCCTCCCTACCCGGGCCACAGAACGCTGCTGAAACCTCCCAGGATGGGCTCGCAGCCGATGCGATCCTGCCCCGCCTCGCAGGACCAAGCCCCGGTCACGAGGCCGCTCCGCTCGGGCCGACGAATCGGAGCGAAGAACAGCATCGGTCGCGGGTCAGTTCCGGCCCCCCGCACTCACGGCCGGACGTCGTACGTTCGCCGCCACGGCACGCCCGTGCCACGGACTTCTCGGGCTCCTCCGGCCCACATCAAGAGTCGCGCCATTTCCCCCGATCTCCACATCTGTTTCCCAGCGATCCCGAAACCCATGACCCACATGGGATCCGCACACCTTTGAATTCCTCTGC
>JACQZN010000045.1 GCA_016213845.1 Candidatus Wallbacteria bacterium | reverse complement strand
TTGACAGATCGTTGAGAGCCAGCATCAATGCTCACTCAAGGCATTCCACTCAGAGGCTCCGCCTCCGAACCTCCGCCAAGGGGCCGAAGGCCCCCTGGACCCCCATTTTATGCGGCTTTTGGGTGTTTCGGATGCGCTCAGCCCATTCGAATCCGACGGATAGTTCAAGAGATCTGTCCATGCGTGAGGGACTGGCTCCGGAAGCCCGCCTGAAATCTGGCAGTCGTCCGGTCGGTTGGCCCGGCTTCCAGTGCCTGTACCCGCTTTCCGCCGACCTTGTCCGTCGCCCTTCAGTAGGCGCCGCGCCTGCTTGACTCGCCACGCCACGGCCCCACGCCTGACTCCTGATCCCTGATCCCTGAAGCCTGACTCCTCAAGCCTCACTCCTCAAGCCTCAAGTCTCAAGCCCCAAGCCTACCTGTTCGCCAGCGCGTGCTTCAGGATCTTTCCCGTGGCGGTCCGAGGCATCTCGGCGCGGAACTCGAAAACCCGCGGCATCTTGTAGTCGGCCAGACGGCCTCGGAGTGAATCGCGAATCTGAGTGGGAGTCAGCTCCCGGCCTTGCTCCGGGCAGATGACGGCCTTCGGAACCTCGCCCCTGAGCTCGTCCGGAACGCCGACGACGGCGGCTTCGGCCACGCCCGGGATCTGGCGCAGCAGCTCTTCGATCTCGGCTGGGTAGATGTTCTCGCCGGCGCTGATGATCAGCTCCCGCTTGCGGCCCGTGATGGCGAGGTAGCCCTCGGCGTCCAGCTTGCCCAGGTCGCCGGTCCGGTACCAGCCATCCCGATCCAGAACCTCGGCTGTCTCCTTGGGCCGGTTCAGGTAGCCGCGCATCACCGACGGGCCGCGCACCTGGATCTCGCCGATCTCGCCCTGAGGGAGGGGGCCGTCGAGCCCCACGATCCGGACTTCCAGGTTCGGCAGCGGCACGCCCGCCCGTCCGGGGCGACTCTCCCGGCAGTCGGGCGTCATGCTGATGACCGGCGCGGTCTCCGTGGAGCCGTAGCCTTCCCTGAGCGGGAGGCCGAACCGGGCCTCCCAGGCGTGGAAGAGGCGCTCGGGCAGCGGTTCGCCTCCGGCCACGGCCAGCTTCAGCGAGTGGCGGAAACCCTCGGGAGCCAGCCTTGCCAGCACTCCGAATACCGACGGGACGGCCAGCAGGCAGTTGATGTTGCCGGTCGCGATGGCCGCGAGGATCCGCGCGGGCTGCAAGGCCGGCATTAGCTCGACCGAAGCGCCCGCGGCCAGCGGGATGGCCAACGAGCCGGTCAGGCCGAACGCGTGGAAGAAGGGGAGGATCGCCAGGAACCGATCGTCGGGCTCGATGTCGAGAATCTGCAAGCAGGCGAGGACGTTGGACACCAGGTTGGCGTGGGTCAGCATGACGCCCTTGGGCCGGCCTGTGGTCCCAGACGTGTAGAGCAGCGTCGCGAGGTCGGTCTCTCTGGGGAAGCCGGCCCCCTCGGGGCCCTCATCGGGGAGGCTGCCCAACAGGATGCGGTGCAGCCTGGGCAGACGAACGGAGAGCTCTTGTGCCTTCGGCATCAGCGCCTGCGAGACGACCAGCGTGGCCACACCGGCGTCGGTGAGGATGAACTCCAGTTCCTCCAACGCCAGCAGCGGGTTGAGTGGAAGTGCCGACTTGCCCGCGGCCAGCGCTCCGAAGTAGGCGCCGACGAAGTCGATCCCGTTCGGCATGAGGATGCCGATTGTCTCGCCTCGGAATCCGCCTTGCTCGATCAGGTGGCCCGACCAGCGCCGGACCGTGGTGGCGAGCTCCGCGTACGTGAGGGTCCGATCGCCCTCGATCAGAGCGGCTCGGTCGGAGAAGCGTTCGCAGGAGTGGAAGACCATTTCGCTCAGGTTCATATCGTTCCTCGTGATGTCGTCGGAAGGGACCGGGAAGTCGGCTCCGGGACCGGCGTTTTCAGGCAGCCTTCGGAAGCTGGGGCAGGCTGTGGGCAAGCCGGATGTCGCGCTCGGCTTCCCGCTCGAGCCCCAGCTCGAGCGCCACGTGGCCGTTCTCGGTCGTTTGGCCGATCGACTGCGCCGACAGCTCCACGGTCAGGCGCTCGCCGGCAGCGGGCTCGTCTTCGGCCTCGAAGCTCAGGAAGTACTGGCCGCTGTAGTCCGTCTGGGAGCAGGCCCGGCCCAGCTTCCGGCCGCCCGAGAGCAGCACGCCCGTGACCTCCGCGTTCTTGCGCGGATAGCCCGACTCGCTGATGACGGTTCCCGTGACCCAGACAACGCTGTTGGTAGACATTTCAGTGGGCTCCTTTTTGGGTTCGCCCGCGCGCCCCATCGAGAGGCTCCGCGGTCGACCTTCAGGGAGCAACGGCTGTGCCACGGGTGCCTCCTTCGATGCTCGCGCCCCCGAAATGCGGCATCATTGCTGCCCGCACGGGCTTCATCGTCCTCGGCCAGAAACGCCCGGAGATGCAGGTTTTTTGTTGCAGCCGCAGGTGCCGGGTTGCAGGGGGGACGGAGGAAAACCCGGTGCAAGTAGACGCCCCACGATCCTGCCCCGCTCGCCCTGAGCTTGTCGAAGGGTCATCCTGAGCAGACCGCGAAGCGGTCGTGTCGAAGGACGCAAGAACCGGTGCACCCAGCCGCCACGGGCGTTCCCGAGGTTGCTTACTCTGCCTCGTCCTTGTCGCGCAGGCCCAGCTCTTTCATCTTCTGCTGCAGGCTCTGGCGGTGCATGCCCAGGGCCTCGGCGGTGCGGCTGATGTTGTGGGCGTTCTCGCGGAGCTGCTCGGCGATGAACTTCAGCTCGAACTCGCGGATGACGCGCTTCTTGGCTTCCTGGAAGGGCAGGCCGCGCGGCAATGTCAGGCCGTCGCGGCCGGAGGCCACTCCGATGCCGGGAAAATCCTGCGGGCCCAGCGTCTGACCCTCAGCCAGGGCTACGGCACTTTCGACGGCGTTGCGCAGCTGCCGGATGTTGCCGACCCAGTCTTCGCGCATCAGCAGCTCCATCGCCTCGTGCGTGATCGCGCGGATTTGCTTGCCGTGCTTGCCAGCCAGCTCCGCCACGAAGTGCTCGGCCAGCACCTGGATGTCCTCACGGCGCTCCCGCAGGGGCGGCAGCTTCATCTCGACGACCTTGAGTCGGTAGTAGAGGTCCTCGCGGAACTGCGACTTGGCGATGAGGGAGGTCAGGTCGCGGTTGGTGGCCGCCACCAGGCGCACGTCGACTCCGATGGTGGCCTCGCCTCCGACGCGGTGAAACGTCTTTTCCTGGATGGCGCGCAAGAGTTTCGACTGCATCGGCAGCCCCATATCGCCGACCTCGTCCAGGAAGAGCGTGCCGCCGTCGGCCAGCTCGAAGTTACCTCGACGGGCCGCTGCAGCCCCGGTGAAGGCGCCCTTTTCGTGTCCGAAGAGCTCGGTCTCGATCAAGTCCTCGGGCAGCGCTGCGCAATTCATCGATACGAATGGCCCAGAGGCGCGCTGGGAGAGCGCGTGGAGGCGGCGGGCGACCAGCTCCTTGCCGGTGCCGCTCTCACCCGTGATGAGCACCGTGACGTCCAGCGGCCCGACCTTGTCGATGACGCGCAACAGGTCTTGCACGTGCTTGCTCTTGCCGAGGATCTCGCCGTAGACGCCGACGTGCTCCAGCTCGCGTTTGAGGCGACGGTTCTCGCGCTCCAGCAAGAGCTTCTCGCTGGCGTTCTTGGCCAGCGTGCGGACCTCTTCGACGTCGTAGGGCTTGGCGACATAGTCCCAGGCGCCTGCCTTGATCGCGCCAACGGCGACCTTGGCGCTGCCGTGAGCAGTCACCATCACGACCGGCGGCGCGCCCTCGAGCCCGCGGATCACTTCCAGCGCCGTGAGGCCGTCCATCCCCGGCATCGAGATGTCCATGAAGACCAGGTCGACACCGCCCTCCCGGATCCGCCTGACTGCCTCGGCGCCGTCGCCGGCCTCGGCCACGTCGTATCCGGCGGACTCCAGCGCGCGCCGCATGCCCAGCCGGGCGCTCTTCTCGTCGTCGACAATCAGGATCTG
Organism: Candidatus Wallbacteria bacterium; assembly: GCA_016213845.1. Taxonomy (GTDB): domain Bacteria; phylum Muiribacteriota; class UBA6191; order JACPRK01; family JACPRK01; genus JACPRK01. Next base: position 47,220 of record JACQZN010000045.1, on the reverse strand, counting down.
GATGCGGTCTGCTTTCACGGGAGTCATGGGCAGGCTTGAGGGGTGAGGCTTGAGGGGTGAGGCTTGAGGGGTGAGGCTTGAGGCTTGAGGGGTGAGAGGGAGGATTACGCGGCGGTGCGGACGCGGAGGTTGGCGGGGAGGTAGACGGGCAACTCGATGACGAAGCGGGTGCCGTCGGGGCCGCTGGTCACGCTGATGGAGCCGCCGAGCTCGTCGAGGCGCTGGCGGACCAGCGCCAGGCCCAGCCCGGTGCCGGACTTCTTCGAGGAGTGGAAGGGCTGGAAGATCTTCTCGAGCTCGCTCTCCGGGATGCCCGGGCCGGTGTCGGATACCTCGACGACGACGCGGCCGTCCTTGCCGCTGGCGGTGGCGATGGTGAGAGTGCCGCTCTTCTCCATCGCCTGGAAGGCATTGAGAACCAGGTTGAAGAGGATGCTCTTGAGCGCGTCCAAGCCGCCCTTCAAGTAGTGCGGCTCGTGCGAAAGCTTGTGGACGACGGCGACGGAGCGCCGCCGCGCCTCGTAGCTGAAGATCTCCAGGACCCGCTCGACCACGCGCTCCACGGCCACGTAGCGTTCCTCGGGCTCCCTGGGCCGGATGAAATCGAGCAGGCGCGTGACGGTGGAAGCCAGTCGGTCGATTTCCTCCAGCACTACCGAAAGATCCTCGCGCCGAAGGTCGCCCTGGGGGATGCTCTCACGCATCACCTGGATGATCGCCTTCATCGAGCCGAGCGGGTTCTTGATCTCGTGGGCCACGCTGGCGCTCAAAAGCCCGAGCGAGGCGAGCCGCTCGTCCTCGAGCAGCTTGCGCTCCAGCGCCAGCTTCTGCTGGAAAATCTGGAGTTTCTCGGCGGCGCCCAGAAGTTGATTGAGAATCAGCTTCAGCATGTCCAGCTCTTCCGGCGTGAGCGGACGATTGTAGGCCCTGCGGCCCAGGCAGAGCACGCCCAGCGGCCCCTCGCGGCCGCTCACTGGAACGAGCGTGACGATGTCAGCCCTCAGGAGCGCGTCCTTGAGCGGCCCCTCCTCCAGGTCCTCGGACTCGACGGCCGCCGCGCCCGTCTTCTGGAACGGCTCCATGAAGAGGGTCAGCGGCAGCGGCCCAGGTGTGCCGCTACCCGCGGCCACCTTGCCCTCCGGCGTCAGGAAGTAGAGCCCCACCCACTCCGAAGACAGCGCCTGCGCGATGCCGTTTGCAACTTGCGTCAAAAGAGCGTTCAAGTCCGTTGCCAGCGTGCTCCCGAGCTCCGCCGAGATCGAGGCGAAGATCTCCCGCTTCTTCAGCGTCTGGCGCATCAGCAGCCGATCGTAGAACTCCTGCGACGCCCCCTGCAGCGTGCTGAACGCGAACACCAGCCCCATGATGAGCAATCCCTCGAGCACCTCCAGGTTCACGCCGGCCCCGCCCAGCAGCGCGTCGCCGGCTTTGCGCACGCCGAAGATGTAGAAGCAGAGCAGCAAAAACGCCAGGAGCGAATTGACCAGCGTGTTCCTGATGAAATAGCCCATGTAGTTGTAACGATAGACGTAGTAGCCGAACACCAGGCTCGGCACCAGCGGCGTCATCAGGCAGGCCAGCTCCATGTAGCGGCCGATCCCCGGGATCTCGACCGCGCCCATCGGGAAGGTGAGCATCAAGAGCACCCAGACAGGCCCGAGCGCCCGTCCGATGTCCCGGGCGAACCCGCGGTCCTTGAGCTCGACGGTGTGCTGCGAGAGGTTCAGCGCCAAGAGCGAGCTGGCAAGGTTGGCCAGCATCCACCAGCCGAAAAGCAGCCATCCGTGCTGCGCCAGGTGCGCCATGAGCCGGCCCGACGGGGGCTCCACCGATGCCAGAGCCAGCAGCGCCGGCGAATAGAGCGCCGCGCAGAACCATGGGTTCAACCGCGACTTGTAGTAGGCCTCCAGGAACGTATGGAGCAAGAGCGACGGCTGCAGCGACAGGCAGACCAGCACGATCCCGTCCAGCAGCCGTGTCGGCAACGGCGGCGGCTCGATGAAGACGAGGCTCAAGAACAGGCTCGCGAACGAGGCGCAGTAGAGCAGCGCGCAGGCGCTCACCAGACCCAGGAAGGCCTGCTCCCCACGCCGGCGAACGCCGCGCTCGCGCATCATCAGGAGCAGCGCCGAGTTGAGCGCCGCACCTAGCAGAAAGCCGACCGTGGCCAGGATTTCGAAGAGTCCCATGAACGCCACATTTCCAGGCGGGAAGCCGCTCCCGCCGAGGATAACGTTACGGCATCATACAGGATTCCTGCCGAGGCGCCCTCCCCGAGCGATGCTTCCCCTGCTTCATCCGCGTGCCGCCACGGACCGCCTCGGAGCCGGCAGTGCCGCGCGTCACAGCGGTCCGGCCCGCCGGCGTGGTAGCTTCGACGCGTCCGGCCAGGTTGGGGGGGCGTCGGCCCCGGGCGAAGGCCCGTCGGCCCGCGATCTCGGTCCTCCGTGGCTGGCCGGCGACAATGGGAGGTTGCAGCTGAATGTCCACTGCGCGAGATTCTTCGAAGCTGGTGATGATCGTCGACGATACGCCCGCCAACCTGAAGCTCCTCGAGGGGATGCTCAGCGAACGGGGCTACGGCGTGCGCGCGTTCCCGTCCGGCCAGCTGGCCGTACAGGCCGCCCGGCGTGAGCCCCCCGACCTGATCCTGCTGGACGTGATGATGCCCGGCATCGACGGCTTCACGACATGCCGCCAGCTCAAGGCCGACCCGGCCACTCGCGACATCCCGGTCATCTTCCTCAGCGCCCTCAGCGAAACCAGTGACAAGCTCAAGGCCTTCACCGCCGGCGGCGTCGACTACATCACAAAGCCCTTCCAGACCGAGGAAGTCGCCGCGCGCGTTTCGACCCACCTGGCCTTGCTTGGCGCCCGTCGCGACCTGGATGAGCGCAATCGCCAGCTCGAGTCCAGCCTGGCGCGGCAGGCCAAGCTCGAGAGGATGCGCGACGATCTCGTCCACATGATGGTCCACGACATGCGCTCGCCGCTGATGGGAATCCAGGGCAACCTCAGCTTCCTCTCCGAGGATCTCCAGGGCCATCCGGAACCCGACGTGCGCCTGGCAGTCGACGCGGCGAGCGGCGCGGCGACGCGGCTGGTCGACATGGTGTCGGCGATGCTGGACGTGAGCCGTCTGGAGAGCCAGCAGATGCCCGTTTCCCTTCGCGAGGCCGACCTGGCCGTCGTCGTCAAGCAGGCGATCGACGGCCTGGGCGCGCTCACCCGAAAGTGTGCACTCGAGGTGCGCTCTCCCGCCGCCGGGCTCGCGGCCAGCTGCGATCCCGACCTGACGGCTCGCGTCGTCGCCAACCTCCTCGGCAATGCCTTGAAGTTCACGCCCTCTGGCGGCGCCATCACCGTCGAGCTCTCCGAGTCCGGCGCTCACGCCCGCGTCAGCGTCATCGACACGGGGCCGGGCATCCCGCTCGAGTGGCACGGGCGCATCTTCGAGAAGTTTGGCCAAGTGAGCGGCGAGGATCGCAAGGTCAAACACTCGACCGGACTGGGTCTGGCCTTCTGCAAGCTCGCCGTGGAGGCTCAGTCGGGAAGGATCGGTCTCACCAGCACCGATTCTCGCGGCAGCACCTTCTGGTTCGAGCTTCCTCGCCCCTGACACCGCCCGACAGCATGGGCCGCATCCTCATAGTCGACGATCAGGACGACGAGCGCGAGGTCCTCGCGCTCATCCTCTCGCGCGCCGGGCACGATGTCGTCGGCGCGCGCAACGGCCAGGAGGCCCTCGACGTGGCGCAGCTCAGCCCGCCCGAGGCCGTGATCTCCGACGTCATGATGCCTGTCATGGACGGGTTCGTTCTCTGCCGAAAGTGGAAGGCCGACCCGCGCCTCAGCGCGATCCCCTTCCTCATCTATACCGCCACCGACGCCAACTCCAGCGCCGAACAGCTGGCGCAGGGCATCGGCGCCGACGCCTTCCTCGTCAAGCCTCAGCAGGCCGCCGAGCTGATCCGGGCCCTCGACTCCATCCTCGCCGCCCCCGCCCGGGCGCCCGAGCCCGACTCCGAGGCGCTCTTCAAGGAGGAGATGGAGGTCCTGCGGCGCTACAACGAGGCCCTCTTCCGCAAGCTCACCTCCAAGATGGAAGAGCTCCAGGCCGAGGTCGCCGAACGCCGCCGCGCCGAGGCCGCACTCAAGCAGGGCGAGGAGCGCCTCAGCCTCCTCCTCAACTCCGCCGGCGAGGGCCTTTACGCCATCGACCTCGCCGGCATCTGCAACTTCGTCAACCCCGCCTGTCTGCGCCTCATAGGCTTCGATAGCCCCGAGGACGTCCTCGGCCGGAGCATGCACGACTTGATTCATCATACGACTCCGGATGGACGACCGCGGCCCGCCCGCGAATGTCCCGTCATCAACGGCGTCTTGAAAGACGGCAACGTCCACCGCGAGGACGACGTCTTCTGGAGACACGACGGCTCCTGTTTCCCGGTTGAGTACTGGTCCTACCCGCAGTGCAAGGACGGAAAGGTCGTCGGCGTCGTCGTCACCTTCGTCGACATCACGCTCCGCAAGAACGCCGAAAACGAAGTGCTCAAGCTCAACGCCGAGCTCGAGACCCGCGTGCGCGACCGGACCGCCGATCTCGACGCCGCCCGCCGTGCGGCGCTCGACATGATGCAGCAGGCCGACGAAAACCGCCGCAAGGCCGAGCAGGCCTGGCAGAAGCTGCGCGAATCGACCCGCAGCTTGAGGCTCCTCTCCCAGGCGGTCGAGGACAGTCCCGCCGTCGTCATGATCACCAACCCCAAAGGCCTGATCGAGTACGTCAACCCCAGGTTCACGGAGATCACCGGATTCCAGTCGGCCGAGGTTATCAACCAGACCCCGCGCCTGCTCAATTCGGGACACCATCCCTCGGCGTACTTCGCGGAGCTCTGGCAGACACTGCTCGCAGGCAAGCCCTGGTCGGGCGAGATGTGCAACCGCAAGAAGTCCGGCGAGACTTACTGGCAGTCCGCGTCCATAGCGCCCGTGCGGGGCGAGGACGAGGAGATCTCGCACTTCGTCGCGGTGACCGAGGACATCACGGATCGCCGCCAGTTCGTCGAGCAGATCAAGGAGGCGAAGGTGGCTGCCGAAGCCGCCAATCGCGCCAAGAGCGCGTTTCTGGCCAGCATGTCCCACGAAATTCGCACTCCCATGAACGCCATCCTCGGCTTTACCGAGCTCCTGCTGAGGGACGGGAAGACGACGCCGGCCCAGCGGGAGCGCCTGGAGCTGATCGATCGTGCTGCCGACCACCTCCTCGGGCTCATCAACGACATTCTCGAGATGTCCAAGATCGAGGCCGGCCGCGCCACGCTCAACCTCTCCACCTTCGACCTGGAGCGCGCCGTGGGCGACGTCGCCCAGATGTTCGAGATGCGCTGCCAGAAGAAGGGACTGCTCTTCACCGTCGAACGGGACCCCGGGCTACCCCGTGCCGTCCGGGGTGACGAAGGCAAGCTGCGCCAGATTCTCATCAATCTGCTCGGTAACGCCGTGAAGTTCACCAGCGTCGGCGTCGTCTCGCTCGCCATCGGGCGCCGCGGAGGCTCGCAGACGCGGCTCTTTGCAGAAGTACGGGACACGGGCCCCGGCATCGCCGAAGCGGATCGGGGGCGGCTCTTTCAGAATTTCTCGCAGACGGAGGTCGGCATGCGCGCCGGCGGAGGAACGGGGCTAGGACTGGCAATCTGCCGCAGCTACGCGCTCCTGCTCGGCGGCGACGTCACCTGCTCCAGCGAGCTGGGCCGCGGCAGCACCTTCACGCTGGATTTCGTGGTGGAGCCGGGTCCCGAGGCCGAGCTTCCCGCGGGGGGCAGCCGGCAGGTCGCGGGCCTGGCGGAAGGCGAGCCCGCGCCCAGGGTCCTGGTCGTCGACGACGTCGTCGAGAACCGGCGCCTGTTGACGGAGCTCTTGCGCGGGGCCGGGTTCGAGACCTGCGAGGCCGCTGACGGGGGCGAGGCGGTGCGGCTCTTCGAGAGCTGGCACCCCGACGCGATCCTGATGGATCGGCAGATGCCCGATGTTGACGGTTGCGAGGCGACCCGAAGGATTCGCGCCCTGCCCGGTGGAGAGCGAACGCCGATCGTGGTGGTCTCGGCGAGCGCCCTGGACGAACAGCGCCAGGAGGTGCTCGACGCGGGTGCCGACGGGTTCGTGAAGAAGCCCTTCCGCCCTGAGGAGATCTTCGGAGAGCTCGGCCGGCTCTGCGGGCTGCGGTATCGCTATGTGGAGCCGGCGACCCCGGGCGCGGGGGACGCCCATGCGCGCAGGCCCGATTCCGCGGCTCGCTTCGACCTCTTGCCGGCCAGCCAGGCGAGCCTGATGCGCGAGGCGACGGCTTCAGGTGACATGTCGCGCCTCAAGGTGCTGATCGCAGGCCTGGCGCCGGATCACGGGCCGGCCGCGGCGCGGCTCCAGGCCATGGCAGACGACTACGAGTACCAGGCGTTGCTCGATATCTTCGAGCGCGTGCTGGCGGAGCCGCAGGGCGGCTAGCGTGCGGACGTCGACTCCAGTCGGGCGCCTCGCGACCGGGCTTCGGAGGCGCGCGCGGCGAGCTCGCCGTCAGCGCCGGGCGCGGAGGCCAGCGCAATCACGGTGCGGTACGCCTTGACGGCTTCGGGCCGGCGGCCCGACTGCTCCAGCAGCCGCGCCCGTGAGAGCGCCACGTCGACCACCATCAGCGGGGCCGCGCCGGACGGCCGCTCGGCGGCGTAGCTGCGCAGGACCTCGTCGTACTCGCGAAGCAGCCGGTTCGCCACGGGCGAGTTGCCGGCCGGCGTCGGGAGCAGCCGCTGTCCCTGCCAGCGGTAGGTCGTGGGCAGGCAGACCTGGGAGCTGGCGTCGTTGGGATACAGGACCATCCCGGGCGCGCCGTCCTCGGACTCGAAGTAGAACCCCTCGGCCTGGCCCGCAAAGGCAAGCGCCGGCCGGGCGCCGCCCAGGCGGTGGACCTCGACGGGCCCCTGGTGGGTGGTGGTGCTCTCGGCCCACTGGACGCCGATGGCCACGTTTTCACCCGGCTCCGGCAGGCCGGCCAACGACAGCGCGTGGGCTCCGTAGGCGCGGCGGCGTCGCGCGAGCTCGGGGGTGACCCGTTCTCCTTGCTGGCGGAACACCAGCACTTCGACGTCGCGCAGCTCGGGCTTCCGGGCCGCGGTCCGCTGCGCCCCGGCGGTTGCTGGCCCCGGGTGCGCCGGCGGCGCAGGGTGGACAACGACTGCGGCGACCCAGACGGCGCCGCCTTGCGACGCCGGCAGACGGAGCGCGGAAACGTGCGTCACGACGGGCGACTGAGTGGTGAAGGGAGATCCGGCGACGGCTCCCCTGGGCAGGAGCTTCTTGAACGCGGGTGCGGCCAGAAGCCGCTCGGGGAGCACGTCCTCGGCTCCGACGAGCGTCGCGGCAGCGAGCGCGCAGGCGATGGCGATGGTCCAGCTCTTCATCGGGGGTGCTCCTCGATTGTGACGCGGCGCGTCAGCGGGTGAACTGCCACTCGACCTGGCCGGAGGTGTTCTCGATGAGCCGCTTGTCGTACGCCCGGAGCGCCAGCAGCTTGTACCAGGTGGCGTTGAAGAGGTCGATGCCGGCGCGGTTGGTGCGCCGGCCGCGGCTATCGCGGCCCGTTTCGGCCTGGGGTCTGCCGTCGGGCCGCTCCCAGTAGGGGTCCTGGGTGTTCCAGGGGCCGACGTCGAGCACATCGCAGCTGGCGTTGCGTCCATTGGCCAGGTAGGTGACGGAGAGCGAGCGGCGAAGACCGCGGCGGGAAGGCAGTGCGGCGCCTTCGGACCACTTGGCGATGCGGTTGCCCAGGGCGGTCTTGCTGCCGATCTCGCCCTGCGCGGTCGCCTTGACGTTGAAGACGGGCGAGCCCGGGAGCTGGGGCGACACGGCGGGTGCGAGCGTGCCGTTGGCGTCGTCCGGCGCGGCGGGCTGTTCCGTGGTGGGCGCCTCGGGGCGCAACCGGAGGCCGTCGAGCGGATCGAAACCACTCGATGGACCCGTTGACGCTCCTGTGTCGTCCGGGAGGGTTCCGGAGCCTGCGCCCGCGCCGGAGGATGAGATGGCCACCGACGGCATCTCACCGTCGCGGGCGGTGATGGCGACGCTGAGGCCGGCGCACTCGGCGCGGAGGGTGGCCTCCTGGGCGTGAGCGCAGCCGAGCGTTGCGGCCATTGCGGCCAGAGCGCACAGCGAGCGGAGTTTGACGGGGAGCGGGGCAGGGAACACGGTGCCTCCTTTCGAGTCAGCGGCGTCGAGGAAGCAGGACGTGTGCCAGGCGCGCCAGGGCGCCTTGGCGCGCGGTCCTTTCCGCGCGGCCTGCGCGTTTCGGCCCGATCCCGGCCCGATTCGCTCAGGGCGATCCGGCCCGGCAGAGGGCGTGCGGCCTACAGGCCCACGGCCCGCCGCAACGCTGCGCGGAGCTTGGCGGGGTCGTGGCGGATGGTGTCGACCTTGTGCAGCTTGCGCGGGCCGCCGTCCGGCTCGGGCTCGAGCACGGGCTCGGCGATCGGCTCGATGCCCAGCGCCCGGACGGCCGAAAGGTCGCGCCGGGTCACCGGGATGAACTCGGCTCCGTGTTCTCTGTACTCCGCGATGACGCGTTCGGAAGGCCGCTCCGTGTTGAGCACGGCGTGGTCGAGCGAGCCGGGCACCAGGTACTGCATCAGCACTTCGACGTGCCGCGCAGCCGAGAACCCCTCGGTCTGCCCGGGCGAGCTGGTCGTGTTGCAGATGAAGATGCGCTTGCCGCGGCACTCCGCCAGCGCGCGCTGGATGTAGGGGAAAATCAGGCACGCCAGAACGCTCGTGTAGAGGTTGCCCGGACCCAGGAAGACGAAGTCGGCGCCCCGGATCGCCTCTTCCACCTCCAGGTCGGCGCGCGCGGCCTCGTCGGCCAGGAACAGGCGCCGGATGGGCGGCTTGTCGCGGCCGCGGACGTTGACCTCGCCGTGGACGACCGTGCCGTCTTCGAGCTCGGCCGCCAGGTCCGTGTTCGACAGCGACACCGGGAGCACCCGGCCGCGCACGCTCAGGATGCGCTCCATCGCCATGATGGCGGTCTTGATGTTGCCGGTCAGCTTGCAGACGGCCGCCAGCATCAGGTTGCCGAAGGCCATGTTGGAGAGCTGCCCGGTCTCCTGAGGCTGGAACCGGTACTCCATCAGGCGGGGGAGGATGTCCTCAGTGCCCGACATGCGGCTCATCACCGACAGGGTCGCGCGGATGTCGCCGGGTGCGGCGATGCCGAAGTTGGAGCGGATGATGCCGGTGGAGCTGCCGCTGTCGGTGACGGTGACGATCGCCGTGAAGGTGTCGAGGTGCTCCGGCACCGTCTTGACGATCAAGGACGGGCCCGAGCCGCCTCCGATGCAGACGATCCGGGGGGCGCGGCGGCGACGGACCATGGGGCGCGTGGGTCGCGCGGGCGGGCGGCGCGTTCGTTCGGCCATTTCTCTCCCATGAATCGGCGGTTCCGTACCGTTACAGAAGCCGCCGGCGCCGGTCCGGGACCGGCGAAGTTGCCGCCTGGGTCCCATGTTAGTATGAGTCACCTCGGCAGCGGCCTTTCAGCGTCGCATGCCGGCATTTCGAGGGCGAGCTCATGGAGATAGGCCAGCTAGTCGGTAGGTTCCGGGTCCAGAAGCAGATCGGTCGCGGCGGCATGGGCGACGTTTATCTCGCCCTGGACACGATGAACTTCCGCAACGTGGCGCTGAAAGTGCTGCCGCGCGTACACCAGTCGAGCCGCGTGCTCATCGCGCGCTTCATCCGCGAGATGGAAGTCTGCCGGCGGTTGAACCACCCGAACATCATCAACATGATCGATTCGGGGTTCGACAACGACAACTACTTCATGGCGCTGGAGTACATCGTCGGCACAAGTCTGGACGACCTCATCGGCGAGAAGGGCCAGATCGACGTCCCGACGGCGATCTCGTACATGCAGGACATCTCGTTTGCCCTCCATGCTGCGCACACCCAGAACATCATCCATCGCGATGTGAAGCCGGGCAACGTGATGCTGGCGAAGGACGGCGTCATCAAGCTGATCGACTTCGGCATCGCGCAGTCCAAGGACGAGGACGTTCACAAGCGAATCCGCGGGGAAATGGACAGGCTGGCCATCCGTTTCCGCGAAAGCGAGCTCTCCACCAGCCCGGGCGCCATCATCGGCACTCCCTGCTACAACTCCCCCGAGCAGAACCGTGGCCGCTCCGTCGATTTCTCGGGCGACATCTACAGCTTGGGGCTGGTCTTCTACGAGATGTTCACCGGGGTGCAGGTGCTGCCGAACGGCCCGCTTCCCAAGATCCTCGAGTTCCAGGCGACGCTCGACGCCAATCTCATCCCTCCGTCTCAGCTGGTCGGCGAGATCCCGGGCGAGATCGAGCAGATCCTGCTCAAGATGATCCGCTTCAACCCCGAGGAGCGGTTTCAGAACGCGGGCGACCTGGTCAGCGCCTTCAACCGGTTCATCTCGCCGCCCTCGGCGGCCGGCAAGGAGCAGCCCGACGCGCCCGGAGGCAAGCGGCTGGCGCAACTGGAGCTATCGGAGACGCACTACGCGCGGGCTGAAAACTTCCTGGCCGAGAAGCAGTACCTGGAGGCGCTCGGCGAGTTCGACAGTCTGCTTTCGCTGCCGGTCAAGGCGACCCGCTACGTCGAGTTCATCGAGAAGTGGATGAACTTCCTGGTCAGCGTGATGCGCGTGACGCGCAAGCGCCGGGCCGAGGGCGAGGAGATCAGCGCCTTCCAGGTCAGCTTTGATGAATTCGTCAAGATCTTCAGCTTCATCTGCACCATCTACGGGAAGATGAACCTCGACAAGCACCGCTTGCTGGTCGAGGAGCGGCTGGTGGACATGCTGGGCAGCGCCGAGAACTACGAGCAAGTCCTGGCCACCTACGACAACCTGCTCAACCAGTTCCCGGACGAGCCGATCCTGCAGCACGGCTACGCCCAGTTCCTCTTCAAGAGCGGTGCTGTCAGCGCTGCCAAGCGCATCCAGTACGAGATCATCAACAAGAAGCTGGACGCCAACCACCTGGAGGACGCGCTGGCGGAGCTCGAGGCCATCCTGACGATGGACCCGACCAACTCGCGGGCTCAACAGGAGTACGAAGTGCTCTCGGGCGAGGTGGCCAAGCGAGTCGAGCAAGTCGAGGCGTTTTTTGCCGAGATGCGCAGCCTCGAAGGTCAGCGCGATCCGATGTGGCACATCGATACGTACAATCAGTTCCTCTTGCAGTTCCCGGGCAACATGCGGGCGCTCGAGAAGCTCTACTCGCTCTACCTGGAGATCGGGCAGGCGGCCTCGGCGCGCGACACGCTCGCTGCGATGGCGGTCGAGGACTTCTTTCACAAGCGCCCGACCGCCAAGGACAACTTCATCAAGTGTCTCCACGCGGACCGCAACTTCACCCTGGCGCACGTCTACCTGGCGGAGGTCTACCGCCGGGAGGGGACCAGCTTCACCAAGGCCGCCAACTACACTGACCTGGTCGTGAGCCTGTTCAGCATGGTCGGAATGTTCGAGGAGAGCCTGGAGGAGTACACAAAACGGCTCCGCGGTTCGCTCGACGACATCGAGACCTACGAGAAGATGATCGAGCTGCTCAAGCGTCTGGGCAAGCGCGAGAAGCTCTTCGAGATCTATTTCGACATGGGCAAGTGCGCACTGGCCGCCGATCGCACCGACCTGGCCAAGGAGTACTTCGATCTCTGCATCGAGCGCGCCCCGGACCAGACCGGCGTCTACACCCGGCTGCGCGAGGTGCCGAACATCAACAAGGTCTACAACCTGGTCAAGCTGCGCTTCACGATGCTGACCCAGAAGGGCATTCCGGCCCCGGGCGAGAAGGACGGCAAGCAGACGCGTGGTCTCAACACCTTCGTCGAGAGTCTGCGCAATCGTGCCGCCCGCGGCTAGAGGCCGGGGCCTCCTGGGGGGCCGGACGCTGCGGCGCTCGGCCGCGTGGCTGGCGATTGTCCTGGCGGCGTTCGGCGCTCCGCTGCTGGCAGATGAGGATCTGCCGCCGCTGGAGGAGGGTAAGCCCGCGCCGCGCGTGGAGCAGCCCGAGAAGCCGGTCGTAGAGAGGAGCGAGCCGGCCAGGCCCGGCGACCTGGCGAAGCTCATGGCGCTCATCAAATCGATGAATCAGCGGCTCGGCGCGGCCAGCGAGACCGTCTTCTACCTGGGGCAGCGGCACCTGAAGGTCTTCCAGTACAACCACTCGCTCTACGACACCGCCGAGAAGTGGGTCAACGTGTATGGCGCGGCGGTCCGCAGGGCGCTCAAGCTGCCCGTGGCGGATTTCCTCTGCGCGCCCGAGCGGCTGCTGGAGCTCAAGGAGGCCGTGGAGTGGGGCAAGCTCCACGCGATCGCGGAGCCGTTCTACTTCAAGAAGGGGTACAAGCGAATCCGCCCCGTCCTGGCGCCAGCAGAGGTGCCGGAGTGTCTCTGGCGGCAATCGCCGCCCAGGTGACGCGGGCGAAACCTGGAGACGACTCGGGGAGTAGGAGTGGGAAACGCCGGGCAGCGGCCCGCGAGTTGTCGTCTTGAAAGGAACTCCAGATGGCCAGAAAGCAGCTTCTGAAGGCACTCGTTCTCTTCGCCATGGCGGCCCAGTCGGTCTCTGCTCAGACCGGGACGGGATCGGGAACCGGGCCCGGGACGGGTTCGGGCTCAGGGAGCGGGTTCGGGGCCGGTTCGGGGACCGGGGACGGCAGCGGCGGCACGCCGGCCGTGGCCTGGACCAGCCGCTCGACCGGGCTCCTGCGGGGCTGGTTCGGCAGCTCGGTGGAGGAGCTGAGCCAGACGCCGCCCAGGGCTTTCGTCGCTGGGGACGGGGTTGTGGCGTGGTTGAGCGGCGCCTCGGGGAAACTCTGGGGAGCCATGGCCGGAACTTCGCCCGTGGAGCTATCCGGCTCGGTGCCGCGCCAGGTCTGGGCCGGCAAGGGCATCGTCGCGTGGACCTCGGGGGCGTCGGGAATGCTCTGGGCATGGACCGGCAGGGAGCCGGTGCAGCTTTCGCAGTCGCCTCCGCGGGAGGTCTCCGTCGGCGGAGGAACCGTGGCCTGGGTAAGCGGCTCCAGCGGGACGCTCTGGGCGTCCACCGGCGGCGAGCCGGCGGAGCTTTCGCAGAGCCGCCCGCGGGCATTCCAGGCGGGAACGGGTTGCGTGGCCTGGACCAGCGGCTCCAACGGGCTCCTCTGGTGGTGGAACGGCTCCGAGCGCTCCGACATCTCGCAGTCGGCGCCACGTAGCTTCGAGCTTTCCGGAAGGACGCTGGCGTGGTCGTCGGGGTCGGCGGGCGTGCTCTGGTCGAAGACCGGCAATGGCGGGCCGGTGCAGCTTTCGCAGTCGATCCCCAGGGCCTACTCCGTCGGGGACGGTGCCGTCGCGTGGGTGGCCGGTTCGTCGGGCGCGCTCTTTGCGTCGTTCGACGGCGGCGGCGCGACGGAGCTGTCCTCGGTGACGCCGGCGCGGTTCGAGGCCGGCCGCGGCGTCGTGGCCTTCGTCGGAGGTTCGAGCGGAAAGCTCTTCGTCGCCTCGGCTGGCGGCGCCTCGGAAGAAGCCTCCAGCGCTTCGCCGCGGGGGCTGTGGGTCTCCGACGACGCGGTTGCGTTCGTGGGCGGTCAGTCTGGCAAGCTCTTCGTTTATCGGGGTGGACGCTCGACGGAGCTTTCGGCCGGCCCCGGGACCGTCGTGGCGGGCGTGTTGGGCGCGATGCAGATGGGCACCGGCAGCGGCGGCTCGGGAACGGGCGGGTCCAGCACCGGCCCGGGGACGGGCTCCGGCTCCGGCAGCTCGGGGAGCGGTTCGAGCGCCACGCCCGACTTCTCTGGCCTGAGCGGCACCGGTTCTGGCACCGGTTCTGGCTCAGGCTCCGGCCGCTGAGAAACTGAGGGACGAACGAGTCGCATCCAGGCTTGCTTCCTCGGGCGCGGCGCGCTAGAATCCGGCCCCTCTGAGACGAGGGAGGCTTCCCGTGCGCGCCATTGCAGTCGTTGCCCTGTGTTCGGTTCTTGTGACCCTTTCTAGCGGCCGGGCCGCGGCCGAGGACGGGTTCGACCGGATCGGCCAGATCGGGGTGGGCAAAGGGCCGAACCACATGGTCATGGGGCAGAAGCTGTACGTCTGCCTGGGTGAGGAGAACACGCTGGGGATTGTCGATCCCGTCGCAGGCGCGCAGGTCGCGACCGTGCCTGTCGGGCAGGTGCCGCTGGCAATCGAGCTGGCGCCGGGTGGGCGGCGCGCCGCGGTCGCGTGCTTCCGGTCCAATGAGGTCGTGATGGTCGACCTCGAGAAGGGCAAGGTCGTCGCGCGGGCGCCCGTCGCCGAAGGGCCGCGAGCGATGTGCCTGTTGCCGCGGGCTTCACTGCTCTTCGTGAGCTGCTACTTCGCCGGGAAGGTGGAGATCCTGGATGCCTGGAGTCTGAAGCCGTTCGCCCGCATCGACGCGGGCGTGGGGGTCCACCACATCCTGGCGACGCCGGACGAGGAGAAGGTCTATGTGATGGATTCCAGCTCCGATCGAATCCTGGTGATCGACGTGCCGGGCCGGCGCATCGCGCGCATCCTGGAAGATGGGCTGGGCGTCGGACAGTGGGACATGGAGATGACGCCCGATGGCAAGACTCTGGTCGTGAGCAACTGGAGCAGCGATTCTCTCACGCTCATCGACGTCGCCAGCGACACGGTGCTCAAGCAGATCCCGACCCAGGGGAAGGGGGCGGCGCCCGTCGCGCTCAGTCCCGATGGCACGCTGGCGCTCGTCTCGCACAGCGAGGACGACTCCGCGGCGCTCGTCGACATCCGCGCGGGCCGGCTGCTCGGGAAGATCGCCATCGGCGAGTTCCCGTTCTCGGACACGGCCATCTCTCCAGACGGCCGCTTCGGCCTGGTCACCAACGACAACTCCGGTAGCGTCAGCGTTCTGCAGCTTTCGCCTTTCAAGGAGCTTGCGCGCGTGAAGACGGGCAAGATCCCTCACGTGCTGCTCTTCGAGGCCGACGGCAAGCGTGCCTACGTCGCCAACACGGACGCCAACACCCTGTCCGTGCTCGGCGCGCGCCCCTGACCCCCGCTCATCCTGAGCAGACCGCGTGAGCGGTCGTGTCGAAGGACGCCCACCGGCCAATAGAGCGCCGCTTCGCCGTTCTCGTGACCTGCGTCACCGACCGCGAAAATAATCCCGCCTGGATGATTGACGCCTCTGGCGCCCGGGTGTATCTTTCCCTCGTCACGAGCTTATTGATAATGATTTTCACTTTCATTCTCAGGAGCGGGGCGGAGGAGACGAGGTAGAGATGGATTCCAGGAGCTTCGGTCGAGTCGGGTCGTGGATGCTGATGGCATTGATGGCGGCTGGCCCCGCGTGGGCTGCCGAATCTGCGGAGCAGCGAGTGGCGCGGCTCGAGAAGGAGCTGACCAGGCTGGTCGAAGCGGACCGTGAGAACCAGCGCCGCCAGCAGATTCTCACCGAGGAGGTGCGAAAGCTGCGAGAAGCGCTGGTGCTGCCCGAGAAGAAGGAGCTCAAGAGCCAGTACGGCCTGGGACCGGCGGCGTCCAAGGTCTATCAGAAGGAGAAGGGGTTCTCCGTCGGGGGCTACGGTCAGGGCTGGTACACGAACTTCGTCGACGACAAGGGCACGAAGTCGAACCTCGCCGACCTGACACGGCTGGTCCTCTACAACGGCTACAAGTTCAGCGACAAGCTCGTGTTCAACTCCGAGCTCGAGTACGAGCACGGCACCACCGAGAAGACCGGCAGCGTCAGCGTCGAGTTCGCGCAGATAGACTACCTCGCCGACCCGAGACTCAACGTCCGCGCCGGCATGCTGCTCCTGCCGATCGGCTTCACAAACGAAGTGCACGAGCCGCTCTTCTATCACGGCAACCAGCGCCCCGAGGTGGAGCGCCAGATCATCCCGACGACCTGGAGAGAGAACGGCATCGGTATCTTCGGCAAGCTCAACGACGACTGGGACTACCGCGCCTATGTCGTGAGCAGCATGAAGGCCTCGGCCTTCTCGAGCGCCAACCTGCGATCTGCGCGGCAGAACGGCTCGGAGGCGCGATCCGAGGACTACTCGCTGGCCCTGCGCTCCGACTACCAGGTGACTCCCGAGCTCTCGATCGGCGGCAGCGTCTTCAGCGGCGACCAGGGGCAGGGTGAAACGCTGAAGGTCTCCGCGGCCGGCGCGGTCGCCCGGCCCGATGCTCACACCAATCTCTTCGAGGCGCACGCCCAGTTCCGCAAGGGCGGTCTGCAGCTGCGCGCGCTTGGCGCGCGCGCCAACGTCGACGACGCCGATGTGCTCTCCGCGGCCGCCGCAGTCAAGGGACTGGGCCCGATCGGCAGCCGTCTCTCCGGCGCCTATGTAGAGGCCGCCTACGATCTGATGCCCCACCTGAATGCGTCCTCGACCCAGGCTCTGGAGTTCTTCGTCCGTCGCGAAGCCTACGACACGCTCGACCGGGTTCCGTTCGGCTTTGCCGACGATCTCTCCAGGGACGTGCGCCTCACCACGGTCGGTCTCGACTACAAGCCCGATCCGCAGATGGTCCTGAAGCTCGACTACCGCAACTTCTCGGCCGGCAAGGGCACCATCCCCGACGAGATCAACCTGGGCCTTGGCTGGATCTTCTGATGAACGCGCTTGGAGCTCGGCCACTGGTCTTCCTGCTCCTTCTGGCGGCTGCGGCCCCGGCGACGGCCGGCGTCTTCTACTCCCGGGACGAGGCGCTCAAGTTCGCGTTTCCCGCGACGGACTCCGTCGAGGCGCGCGATCTCTTCCTGACGCCCACCCAGGTGGAGCGCCTCCAGCAGGCGGCTTCGGCCAAGGTGGAGTCGCCGCTGGTGACCGTCTACGAGGCGCGCAAGGACGGCCGGGTCGAAGGCCTGGCCATCTTCGACACCCAGGTGGTCAAGACGATGCCCGAGACGCTGATGGTCGTGATGACGCCCGACGGCCAGGTGAAGAGCACCGTGATGTGCGCCTTCCAGGAGCCCGAGGAGTATCTGCCCACGGCCCGCTGGTTCGAGCAGTTCAAGGGCAAGGACAGCGGCTCGGAATTGCGAGTGGGGCGAGACGTCGCCGGCGTCGCGGGCTCCACGCTCAGCTCGCGGGCCATCACGACGGCCGTGCGCCGCGCCATCGCGTTGCACACGGTCTGGCGGAGCTGCGGCCGCTGACATGCGCTTCGTCGTCACGGGCGAGTGGACCCGAAACCGGCTGCTGATGACCATCGTCTGGCTGTTCCTGCTCTACACGGCGCTCTTCTGGGTGAGCAACGGTGCGCTCTACTTCCACTCGATGGGCCTGACGCCGTCGTCGGTCGTCTCTCACTATCTGGGCGACGAGGCGAAGTTCACGCAACCCAAGACCTACCGGGGGATGCTCGAGGTGAGCCACTTCCATCTCTTCTCGATGGGGGTGCTGCTGCTGACGCTGACCCATCTGGTGCTGTTCGTGCCGATCGAACCGTCCTTGAAGGCCGGGCTGATCGCGGCCGCCTTCCTCTCGGCTGTGGCCGACGAGCTGGCCGGGTGGCTCGTGCGCTTCGCCCATCCGGGTTTCGCCTGGCTCAAGATAGCCAGCTTCCTCGCGCTTCAGCTCTCGCTGGCCGCGCTGATGCTGCTGGTGCTGCGGGCAATCTGGTCGGGTGCTCCCAGCGCCTACGCCGAGGGCGATCCCAGGCGAACGGCGCCAGAGACCCCGCGCGCGGAGGAGCCCCGGTGAGAGTCTTCATCCTGCTGGTCCTGGGTTGGATGGCGGCCTCTGGCTGCGCAGCCGCGGAGCACCGCGTCACTGAAAGCCGGCAGGCGATGGGCACGCTCCTGGAAATCACGGCCGTCGCTCCGACGGTTGCCAGGGCGCATGCGGCGCTCGAAGCGGCGTTCGCCGAGGTCGACAGGCTGGACGGAGTCCTCAGCAACTGGCGCGACTCGACGGAGCTTTCGAGGTTCAATGCAGCCGCCGGCAGTGGTTCCGTCGCCATCTCGAAGGACCTGGAGTGCGTCTTCCGCCAGGCTCTCGAAGTCTTTCGGGGAAGCGCCGGCGCGTTCGACATCACGCTCGGCGCAGAAATCCTCGCCCAGCGGAGGTCGGCGGAACAATATCTCGTGGTGAAACCCGTGGCGTCTACCTGTACCGGGTTTTTCAGAAAACCCGGTACAGGTAGACGCCACGGATTGCCAGGCCGGGACGCGCTTCCCCCCCGGCTGCGGGTCGGCCCAGGCAGGGCGGCACTGGCGGCGGCCGGAATGGCGATTGATCTGGGGGGCATCGGCAAAGGCTATGCGGTCGATCGAGCCCGTGAGGCGATGCTCCAGGCCGGCGCCTTGGCCGGCTTCATCGACTTCGGCCGCAGCAGCATCGCCGGTTTCGGCCCACAGACCTGGCGCGTGCAGGCTCGGAAGCTCAACGGCGAGCCCGGCGAACCCATCGAGCTGCGCGACGCCTCGCTCTCCACGTCGGAAGCCGGGGGCGAAGGCGGCGCGATTCTCGATGCGCGGACAGCTCTCCCCGTGCCCTTCGCCCGCCTGGCGACGGTCCGCGCTTCCTCGGGCGCGATGGCCGACGCCTGGTCGACTGCGCTGGTCGTCCTGGGCCGGCGCGGCCTGGCGCGCCTGTCGGACTCGGGTCTCCCGCACTCGGCCTGGCTGGAAGACTCTGCCGGTCTGGTCCGCCAGGACTCGGCGCCAGCTCCATGACCAGGCCCCTGACGGGCCGGGGCCCAGCTCCCCACCGCGTTCGCTGATAGACTCGGAGCGGTGATCCTGCACGTCGACATGGACGCCTTCTTCGCTGCGGTGGAGCAGCGGGATCGTCCGGACCTGGCGGGCAAGCCGGTCATCGTCGGTGCCGATCCGAAGGGGAGGGGAGTGGTCTCGACCTGCTCCTACGAGGCGCGGCGATTTGGCGTGCGGTCCGCGATGCCGATCCGGGAAGCCTTCCGGCGGTGCCCCCAGGGCGTGTTCCTGCCGGTCCGGATGGAGCAGTACGCCGCCGATTCGCGCCGGATCATGGAGATCCTCGGCAGGTTCACGCCGCTGGTGGAGCCGCTGTCCATCGACGAGGCGTTTCTGGACGTTTCGGGCTGCGAGCGGCTCTTCGGCCCGCCAGAGCAGATGGCACAGCGCATCAAGCAGACCATCCTCGAGGAGACGCGGCTGCCGTGCTCGGTCGGCGTGGCGCCGAACAAGTTCCTGGCGAAGCTGGCCACGGAGCTGGGAAAGCCGGATGGTCTCACGGTCATCACGCCTGAAAGGGTCCAGGAAGTCCTTTCACCGCTTCCGGTCGAGCGCGTGTTCGGCGTGGGCCGCCGGACGGCGGCCGTGCTCGAGTCGCTTGGCATCCGCACGGTCGGCGAGCTCGGGCGTGCTCCACGGGCGGCGCTCGTGGCGCGGCTGGGCCCGGCAGCCGTGAGCCACATGCAGGATCTGGCTGCCGGGCGCGACGACCGCCGGGTCGAGCCGCATCGCTCGCCCAAGCAGCTCGGCTCGGAGCGCACCTTCGAACACGACGTGAGCGACGTCGGCGAGATGCGCCGCTCCTTGCTCGCGCTCTCCGGTGACGTCGGCGCCGGCTTGCGCCGCCAAGGTTTCACGACGATCGCCGTCCGCCTCAAGGTGCGCACGGAGGACTTCGCCACCTTCACGCGCGCCATGCGGCTGCCGCGCGAAACCGCCTCCGACCGCACGCTCTACCGCGCCGCTTGCCACCTGCTGGACGCCTCGATGCCGGAGCTGCCCGTCCGGCTGCTCGGCGTCGCCGCCTGCGAGCTCCGCACCGGCGGCGAGCCCGTGCAGGGCACGCTCTTCGGCCCGCCCCCCGAGGAAGTGCGCGCCGCCCGCGTCGACGCCGCCGTCGACTCCGTCCGCCGCCGCTTCGGCACCCAGGCCCTGCGCCCCGCCGCCCTGGTCTCCAAGCCGAAGCCCCCCAAGGCCCCGTAACCCCGCATCTGCTATAGTCATTCCGTGCTCCAACTCGCGGTTTCATTGCTCGAGAACGATCCGCTCTGGCCGGACGCCGGCCCGGCGCTGGCGGCGGCGCTCAAGGCCTCGGCCTGCCACCTCGCCGGCTGCCGCCTGGTCGATCTCGACAACGCCCTGGCCTGGCCGGACGGAATCGAGGCCTGGAGCCGCTCGCCGGCCTATCCGCTGGGCTGCTCGGTCGGCGGCGGCGTCGCCCGCATCCCGCACGACAGCTCGCTCGGCCGCGAGCGCGTGGTCGAGCACAATCGCCATTTCCTGCGCGCGGTCGTCGACATCACCAGCGAAGGCTCCGCGGCGGGCTACGACTCCCACGGCATCTCGCTCTCCGTCCTCGACCTCCCCACCGGCCGGGTCGAGCTGATTGGCGCCAAGACCTCCGGCGACATCGACGAGCGCGGCTACATCACCGTCGCGCAGCTGCTCAAGCGGATTCCAGGCCTGGAGCTCGGCACCTCCCTGGTCCTGGTCGCGGGCGCCCAGACCCGCGCAGCCACGCAGGGCGACAACATGTACAGCTCCGCCAACGCGCACCTGCACACGGAGCGGATGACGCGCGAGGTGCTGGGCGACGCCCTGAGGCCGGGCGAGCTGGCCAAGGTCCGCGATTCGAACCCGCTGGTCGTCGGCTCCGAGGGGCCGTTCCACGTGGGCCACAACGGGGACGTCAACAGCAAGATCCGGTGGGAGCGCTACTTCCTCGAGAAGGGATTCCAGAGCGACGCCGACAGCGACTCCAAGGAGATCCCGCGCCTGGAACGTCTGCTCTACGAGTGCCTGATGGCCGATCGCGTCCTGGGGGGCGACCGCTGTCTGTCCTGGCTCGTCGACGACCTGGGCGCGCGGCGCGTCTTGCCGGATCGTTCGACGCTCGAGGAGCGCGGCCACGTCGTGGAGCGCGCCTTCCCCGAACAGCGCCAGACGCTGCTGGCGCTGGCCTTGGCGCTTCGTGAGGCCGGGGCGACCCTCGTCACCATCGCGGGCGCCCTCGCGGCCCGCCTCATCAGCTTCGCCGACCCGACCTCCGTCTACGTCTACGAGACCTTGACCCGCATCCCGAGCCGAGAGGACTCGCACTTGCCGGTCGCCACCCTGGTGCGCGGGCCAAAGGCCGGCGGCATGGTTCTCTACGAGGACAAGGACGACCCCCAGATGCCGATCAAGTTCGCCAGCAGCCTGGCGAACCTGCGCGCGCAGATCCGCCGCTACGCCGGCGAGCGCCACGAGCGCGTGCCCGTCGACTACATCACCACCGGCGCCGTCGTGAAGATCCGCGAAGGTGAGGTCGACTACCACGCGCTGCTCGACTGGCAGATCGCGGAGCTGGGAAGTCGGCCCGACGATCCTCGCGAACCGGCGCTGGCGTTCTTCGATCTCCTGAGCGGAGAGCGTCTGCAGCCCGCGCCAGTCCGCTCGCCCATCATCGACTACCGGCTCTGCGGCCAGGAGCGTTCCGCGACGCTGAAGCCCGTCGGCGAGTTCGCCGGCCGTTCCCGCATCGAGCGCGCCGTCGTCTACGACACCGTCCTGGGCGAGATTCTGACTGGCCCCACCCCCATCCTCCACAAGCAGATCAAGGCCTTCCCGACCGAGGAGCCCGCGACCTGCGCCGTCGACAACCAGTACGGCGCCGAGATCCTGCTCTCGTTCGTCACGTTGCTGCGCAACACGCGCCAGCTCTTCGACGGTCGCTTCGACGCCATGGGCCGCATCCAGTCGGAGCTGACGCTGGAGCCCTCGGCCCTCTTCCGGCTGGACCCGTCCCACCTGACGCGCCCGGAGCTCGAACAGCTCCTGCGACGCGTCGACACCGTCATCGGACTGGGTGAAGGGACCAGCCGCAACGTCCTGGGCATGGCGTTTTCCGCCGCGCAGCTCGAGGGGCTCAACGCCGTCCACATGTCGGCCCTGGAGTCGAACCTGGCGCGCATGCAATCACCTCACGTCGACAGCCGCGCGCTGCTGGCCTTCGTCAGCAACAGCGGCGGCACCAAGCCCGTCGTCGCGCTCGCCGAGGAGACGCTGGAGCGCATCGGCGCCGACTGGAAGGGCGGTCCTTACGTTTGGGCCGTGACGAACCTGGTGACGAGCGAGCTGGCGCGCTCCGCGTCCAGAAGCCTGGGCGCCAGTGTCACGAACCTGCCGTGGGAGAAGGCCGTTGGCAGCACCTACGCGGCCTTCACGGCGCTTCAGAACCTGCTTGCAATGCTGGTCTACCTGCACGAGGCGCGCGGCCTGCTGCGCCCCGGGCGGGCACGGCACCTATACCGCTCGCTGGCCAGTTTCCCGGCGGTTGCGAGGGCAACTCTGGCCTACCCGGCGGCGCGCGACGAGGTGCGGCGGCTGGCGCGCTGGATCGCGGGCAACAACCTCGACATCGCCTACGTCGGAGCGCTCGAGGGCTTCGACGCCGCCGAGGGCGCGCTCAAGTTCGCGGAGATGATGCAGCACTCCCGCGTGAAGTTCTACTCCGGCGCCTACGAGCAGCACGGCCAGCGGGCCACCTACCTGCGCGCGCTTCGTACCAACCCGGGGACGCTGGTCATCCTGCACGTTCCCAACCTGGACACGACGATCGGGAGCTGGACCGCCCAGCTCATCCGCGAGGACCGCCCCAGGTGCGGCAAGATCGCCGTCATTTGCGCCCAGGAAGATGCGTTGACTCTCAGGGAGAGCGGCGCCGATTTCGTCATCCCGGCCCCCGAGGGCACGACCGACACGCTCTTCACGGACCTGCTGACGAAGCTGCTCATCGACAACATGCTGACCGAGGCCACGATCGAGGAGTCGAACCTGATCGCCGGCAAGCTCGCCGGCTGGGGCGCGCGGCTCCTGGACCTGGCGTCCGCCGAGCGGCCCGTGCCGCAGGACCGGGTCGAGAAGGAGCTCCTGCGCATCCGCCGCGAGTTTGCCCGGATGGACGCGGGCGCGCACGATTCGCAAGCGCGGGTCGCGGCGACGCTCGAGATCGAGCGGCAGGCCGTCTCGGGAACGATCGCCGAGCTGGAGCGCGAGGATCGGCTGGCCGAACTGTATCGCGGCGGCCGTCGCCTCAGCGCGTGCGCGGCCGAGGCCCGCCAACGCGTGTCGGACTTGCTTCATCTTTTGACGGAAGAGGACCTGTCCGCGGAACCCGAGGTGTTCGACGGACTGCTCTGGGACCTGGTGCTGGAGCTCTCGGATCGCAACCTCGCCATGCGCGTCGCCGACGAGCGGTTCCAGGGCAATCCGGAGCGCGCGCGGATGGCCGTGCACTACCAGGGGCTGGCCAAGGTGATCGGCGCCAACCCGATCAAGCCCGACAACATCGCCAAGTTCCAGCAGGGCTGGGGCATCGCCAGCTTCCTGTTGCCGCCCGGGAAGCGCCGGTCCCATCCGGGGATCTCGCTGGAGCGGGCGCTCGTCGACGAAGCCGGCGCCTGGCAGGCCCAGCGGCGCGACCTGGCGCGCCTGGGGTTCTCCGCCGAGGACATCGGACGGCTCGAGGCGTTCGGCGAGGTCGTCACGGTCGGCCGCTCCGTGGTCGCCACGCCCGTCTACCTGGGCGCCGAGCGCTTCGCCTTCCGCGTCGAGGGCGCCCCCGCTCAGGGGACGGCTGGTCAGCCGGCCGATTCGCGCGGCTCGGGGGGGCAGGAGCTGTCGGTCCCGGCCGAGTCGCTGGAGACGCTGCGCCGCGAGCGGCGGCCCGTCCTGGCGTTCGAGAGGTCGAACGGCTGTCTGGCCGTGACCGCGATCTCGACGGACCCGTTCGGCGATCCCGACCAGACTTTGCGGGTCGAGGGCACACTTTCGGCGGGCGGTCGAGCCGCCGGCAAGCGATCGGTCTACCTCGAGTCGAGGCAGGCCCTGGTGGATGGTTGGCTCTCGGGTCTGCCTCAACCCGTGCGCGTCCGGGTTGCGGCCCGGGTCGGACCTGCGGACTTCCTGACCCTTTCGGAGCGGGAGCTGAGGGATCGAGTGCGTGAGCTGGTCAGCCGCGCCCACATGATCGGCGAGCTGAAGCACCTCGAGAGCTTCGAGGGCACCGGCTTCGATCTGCTCGACGCGACTGCCGAGAACCTCGAGACGCTTCGAAACGTGCTGACGGCGGTCCGATCCCTGCGAGGCAGCGCCATCTACCTGGTCAAGCGCACAGCCGAGAATGGACGCGAGGAGCATCTGGCGCTCAGGGACCCTGGCTCACTGCGCGGCTGTGTCGTCGGCTCGCGATCCGGGTTCGACGACTGGAACCGCCTGCGCGGCAACAAGAAGATCGCGGCTGCCGGCCGCCGTCTGAAGATGGGCTACGGCAAGGACGGCGCCCCCATCGTTATCCTTCCGGGCGAGGACGAACAGGGCCGCGTGGTGCGGCTGCTCTTGATGCACCCGGAGATCGACGAGGCGCTGGGCGTACCGGACCGAATCCGGACGCTGGGCCGCAAGTACAACCAGATCCTCAACCACGCCAGCGAGTATGTTGAATGGAGTGACGACTACCTGGCGCGCGTGCCGATGCGGGACCTGTTGATGCTGTCGGACGAGGAGATCGCCGACGAGCGGATCGTCCCGATGGTCCGCGGCGAGGCCCGGGCCGCGAGTGCCGTCCGGGACGGGAAATGAAGCGCCCGGCCGAACCCGGCTTCGCGCACGGCTCGCCGGCTTACCGGCAAGCGGCAAAGAGCGTGTTTTTTCGCCCGGCAAGGAGGCAGCTCAGCTCATGATCTGGGACAAGATTCCCTGGAAGGACATCGAGGACTACCTGGACAAGACCGTCGGCAAGACGTTCGACACGCTCTTCTCGGGGATGGACTCCCAGGAGGACGAGGTCAAGGCGAAGATGGACGCCGACCTGGCCAAGAGCCGGGATCTGCTTGCCGACGAGATCATCTACGACTCTTGCAAGCGCACCGCGCTGATCGGCGGCGGTGCTGCGCTGCCGGACCTGCTGCCGCTGGGCGGCTGGCCGATGATGATCGCCAGCATCGGCACCGACTTCACGCTCACGCTGCGAGAGGAGCTGGCGATGCTCTCCAAGCTCGCCTATCTCTACGGCCAGGACGCCAGCCGCGAGCTGCGTCAGCGCGAGGCGATCGGTCTGCTGGCTGCCGTCAAGACCGGCGAGGGCGAGCCCAAGTCCAGCGCAACGGCCGAGGTCTCCAAGCTGATGGCGATGATGGGGGCCAAGCACCTGTCGCGCAAGCTGATCGGCCAGATCCTCAAGGAGATCGGCAAGCGCTTCTACAAGCGCAAGCTGATCGCGCTCATCCCGGGCGTCGGAATCTTTCTTTCCGGCGGCGTCAACTTCATCTCCACCCGCTCCCTGGGCGAGTACGCCAAGGCCTACTACCAGCGGCGAAAGACCGGCAACAGCGAGGTCGACGGCATCGTTTCGGAGATCCAGCACTTCCAGAAGTGCTACCTCCAGGTCATGGTCAACATGGCCAAGGTCGACAAGAAGATCCCCCGCGAAGAGGAGGACCTGCTCAAGGACTCGCTGCTGATGTTCGGCTTCAGCCGCGAGGAGCAAGCCGGCTACTTCCGGGAGCTTTACGATCTGGAAATCATGACGCCCGTCACCTCCGACGACGTCCGCAAGCTCTCCGAGGACGACCGCCGCTACATCGTCAAGCAGGCGATGGCCATGATGATGGTCGACCGCAGGGCCTCCCTGGCCGAGAAGAACTACCTCGACATGCTGCGCAAGCTCTTCGGCATCAACTCCGAAGCCGCCGTCGCTCTGCAGCGGGAGGTCGAGGAAGAGCTCGGCGCCATCGAGGAGGAGTAGACAGTAGCGAGTAGTGAGTAGTGAGTAGTGAGTAGGGGGAAGGTAGAAGGTAGAAGGTAGAAGGCAGAAGCCCGGCGCGCCCTCGCCCTCGCCCTGCGCCTCTGCGTCTGCGGGTGGTGTCCCGGTTCCCTCCGCCTCTCGTTTGACCCCTGACCCCTGAAGCCTGATCCCTGATCCCTCAAGCCTCACTCCTCAAGCCTCAAGCCTCACTCCTCACCCCCCACCCCGTGTCCGCACCTCGAACGCGCCCTGCCCCATCACAGCGCCACTACTTCTCCCGGGCGGCAGATTCTGCGGCCGAAACGTTCACGTACCGTCTCGAGTTCGCGGGCAGAAGCTACGACTGGGTCTCTGCCCATGGCGTCTTCTCCAAGGAGCAGCTCGACTTTGGCTCGCGGCTGCTGCTGGAGACCGCCGTGATCCCGTCCGGTGGCCGCATCCTCGACCTCGGCTGCGGCACGGGGTCCCTGGGCCTCCTCGCGCTGACAGTAGTCCCGCCTCCAGCCTGGGCCTGTCTCTCCGACATCAGCGACCACGCCCTGGCCTGCGCCCGGCAGAACCGGGAGCGGCTGGGGCTCACGGCCTGCGCCGGCCTGGTTCAGGGAGAACTCCTCACGGCCTTCAAGGCGGCAGTTTTCGACACGGTCCTGTTCAACCCGCCGATCCGCGCCGGGAAGGCGCCGATCCTGGAGACGCTGGCCGAGATGCCGCGCGTGCTCCGACCAGGCGGAACAGTCTGGGTCGTGGTCCGCATCCAGCAGGGTGCCAAGAGTCTTCTGGCGCACCTGGAGCAGGTTTTCCCGGGACGGGCCCAGGCCGTCGCCCGACGAAAGGGCTATCTGATCCTTCGAGCAGGCGGCCGGACGACCGATGATATGTCGGCGCACTGTCCGGAAACGGGTGGAGTCTCTCTTCCCATTGCCCGGCACCCGCCGGAGCCCGTATCCTGAGGAACAACAGTACATTTCCCGTTCGCCCGGCCCTTCGATTGTCCGATCCGGCAGCCGAGGGCGGGCAGGATGGGAGCTTTCGATGAAGCCATCAGACGCCGAGACCCCGGGACGAACGCCGGAAGAGGCTGCCCGGGTGAAGGTGGACGAGATCCTCGGGATCACGTTTTTCACCATCGGGATGCTGCTGCTGGTCGGGTGGCGATTCGAGCAGAGCGGGGCTTTCCACTCTGTGGCCATGTGGCTCCTGGGCTCGATTGGCGCGGGGATGTGGTACCTCATCCTGATGTTCGCGCTGTGGGGCATCAACAAGTTCCGCGGCCGCGCGATCCTCTCTGACTGGGTGCAGTTTGCGGCGTGGGTCGTGATGCTTCCCGTGTTCCTGGGCTTCCTGCAGAGCTTCCGGCCCGTCGACCGCGACCTGGGGGGCACGATCGGCTGGACGCTCTACACCAATCTGGAGAACCTGACCGGGACCTTCAGCGCTCGCGTGCTGCTGGCCGGCTTCTTCCTCATTCTGACGGTCGTTTGCCTGGATACGCCGCTGACACAAATCGTGGCGTCCGGCTACCGCGCCGGCGGACGCGCGACGGGTGTCGTGGGTCCTGTGGTGATGTTCCCGTTCGTGATGCTCTACACGGCGGTGTTCCACCTGCTCACGTTCATCCACATGCTGGTCTTCATCCTGCTCAAGGACCTGGTCGTGCTGTTCGACATCCTCTACGACCGGATCATGACGACCGACGAGGCGCTCCCCGCAGCCAGCGGGGCCGGTGCGCTGGCCGGGCAGGGCGGAGGCATGCCGCAGCAACTGACGCCTTCCAAGCTGCCGCCGCCCATCGGGACGGCGGCCACGTCGCGCGTGGAGCCCATCGTCGAGCTGAACAGGCCCGAAGTCCCCGCTGCGAAGGAAGAGCTGGCCCAGCCGCCGCTGCCCGAGCCGGAGGCTCTGCCGGAGCCCGAACCGCTCGAGGGTGCCGATTCCCAGGAGCTGGCCGCCACCTCGAAGATGGAAGAGCCGGGCGAGATCGAAGCAGACGAGGAGTACCTGCCCCCGCCCGGCACGATGCCGGACGATTCCACCCAGGGCCTTTTCCTGATCGGCAGCGCTGCCCGGAGAGCCGAACCTGCTTCGGACCCTGGCCGCAAGGCGGAACCCGGCCCCTCGGTCGCTGCCGCCCAGGGTGAGGCCCCTTCCGCCAAGACCTCCCCGACGCCGCCCGCCATTCGATCTGTCCCGGCCGAGCGCGTCTTCGCAGATCAGCCGGCAGTGGAGCGGCTGGATGAACTGAGTGCGGAGGCCGAAGGCGATCCGGAGCTCGACGAGGCGCCGGAGGAAGACTTCGAGGAGACCGAAGAGGAGCGCCGCCAGGCCGAAGCGATGCACAGCATCCTGCGGCCGGCGCAAGAGCGGCCCGCCGGGCCGGAAGCGCCCTCGGAGCCGGCTCTGGCGAAAGACCTCGAGGTGAAGACCTTCCCGGCGCACGAGGCAGCGCCCGCACAGCCGCAGTCGCTGCTGGGCGCGATGGCGCGCTCGGTGGGCGTGGCCGCCCGGGACGTCGTGAAGGCTGCCGCGCGCCTGGCCGAGTACCGCAAGCCGAGCGAGGACCTGTTCCTCGATCCGCCGGCTTTGACAGACCGGGAAGATGAAACGACTCTGAGATCCAACGCCGAGAAGCTGGTCGAGGCCCTGGGCCAGTTCCGCATTCAGGCTTCGGTCACGCGCATCACGCAGGGGCCGACCATCACGCAGTACGAGGTGAAGCCGGCGCCGGGCGTGAAGATCAGCAACATCATCAACCTCTCCAACGACATCGCGATGGCGCTGGCCACGGCGGCGATCCGCATCGAAGCGCCGATCCCGGGCCGCTCCGCGGTCGGCATCGAGATCCCCAACCGCAAGCCGACGCCGGTCACGTTCAAGGAGATCATCACCCACGACACGTTCCGCAAGCACGAGTCGCTGCTCTCGTTTGCGATCGGCAAGGACATCACCGGCAGGCCGGTCGTCGCGGACCTCACGCGAATGCCCCACCTTCTGGTCGCGGGCGCCACCGGCTCCGGCAAGTCGGTCTGCATCAACACCATCATCTCGAGCATCCTCTACAAGGCCAGGCCCGATGAGGTGAAGTTCATCCTCATCGACCCGAAGGTGGTCGAGCTGACGCTCTACGACGGCATTCCGAACCTCATCACGGAGGTCATCACCGACCCGCAGGACGCCACCGCGGCACTGCGCTGGGCCGTCCTCGAGATGGAGCGCCGCTACCGCTACCTGAGCAAGTTCGCCGCGCGCGACATCCGCAGCTTCAACCGCCGGCTGGCGGCAGGGGACCTGCAGCCGCTCGACGGCCACACGCAGGTGCCGGACGGCCCGATGCCCTACATCGTCGTGGTGATCGACGAGCTGGCGGACTTGATGATGCTGGCCCGCAAGGAGATCGAGGACGCCATCACCCGGCTTGCGCAGATGGCCCGGGCCATCGGCATCCACCTGGTGCTGGCCACGCAGCGGCCCTCGACCAACATCATCACCGGCGTGCTCAAGGCCAACCTCCCCTCCCGCATCGCCTTCAGCGTCTCCAGCCAGGTCGATTCCAAAGTCATCCTGGACGGCGCGGGCGCCGAGAAGCTTCTCGGCAGCGGCGACATGCTCTACTCGCCGATCGGCCAGGCCAAGCCGATCCGCCTCCAGGGCGCCTTCATCAGCGAGGAAGAGGTGAGGAACCTCGTCGCTCATCTGAAGACCTGCGGCGATCCGGACTACACCAACATCGTCGAGGAAGTGATGGAGCCCGAGACCGACACGGCCGGCGAGGGACTCTCCGACGACAAGTTCGCGGACTGCGTGCGGATCGCGCTGGAGCAGCAGGAGGCCTCGACGTCGATGCTGCAGCGCCACCTGAAGATCGGCTACAACCGCGCGGCGCGCATCATCGAGGCGATGGAGGCTCGCGGGATCATTTCCGGTCCCGAAAGCGGCAAGCGCCGCAAGCTCCTCATCAGCGCCGCCGAGGCCGAACGGTTCCTCGCGGCCGCCCGCTAGCGCGCCCGCGCCCGCCGGACGGCCCGTCCAATCGAGGAAGGACGATGCAGAACTCCGACGCCGCACTGCCCCCCATCCAGATCGAGAACTCCCTCACTCGCAAGCGGGAGCCACTCGCCGCAGCCGTCCCGGGGCGGATCGGCATGTACGTCTGCGGAGTCACCGTCTACGACCACTGCCACCTGGGCCATGCGATGTCGGCCGTCACCTTCGACGCCATCCGCAGGTACCTGGAGTTCCGCGGCTACCTGGTCGACTACGTCTACAACTTCACCGACGTCGACGACAAGATCCTCAACCGTGCGGCCGCCGAGGGCGTCGACTACTTGACCATCTCGGAACGCTACATCGCCAGCTTTCACGAGGACATGGACCGCCTGGGCGTCAAGCGCGCCAGCGTTCACCCCCGAGCGACTCGACATATCCCGGAGATGCTCGAGATGATCCGAGTACTGGTCGAGCGAGACATCGCGTATCCCGTCGACGGGGACGTCTACTTCGACGTCACCCGCTTCGCCGGGTACGGAAAGCTCAGCGGCCGGAAGGTCGACGAGCTGGTCGCCGGCGCCCGGGTGGCCGCGGACGCCAGGCTGCGCCAGCCGGCCGACTTTGCTCTCTGGAAAGGAGCCAAGCCCGGCGAGCCCGGCTGGGAAAGCCCCTGGGGAAAGGGCCGCCCGGGGTGGCACATCGAGTGCAGCGCGATGTCGATGAAGTATCTAGGCAAGTGCCTCGACATCCACGGCGGCGGGCTCGACCTGGTCTTCCCCCACCACGAAAACGAGATCGCCCAGTCCGAGGCGCTCACCGGACGCCCGTTCGCCCGCCACTGGATGCACAACGGAATCCTCAATCTGGGCGGCGAGAAGATGTCCAAGTCGATCGGAAACGTCTTGGGGCTCAAGCTGCTGTTCCAGAAGCACTCGCCCGACGCGCTGCGCCTGTACCTGCTCGGCTCGCACTACCGGAGCCCGCAGAACTTCGAAGAGGATTCGCTCGACCGGGCCGGGAAGGCGCACCAGCGGTTCGCCAATGTCTTCGAACGCGCGGGCCGCATGCTGGCCGGGGCTGGAGCCGGCGCGGGCTCACCCGAAGCCCAGAAGCAGCTCGCGGAGCAGCTCTCCCGCTCGTCGGCCGGGGCGCGGTCCAGGTTCCACCAGCACATGAGCGAGGACTTCAACTCGGGTGGCGCCCTGGGGGCGCTCTTCGAGCTGGCCGCCGAGCTCAACCGGGCAATGCAGGCCTCCGAGTCCGACGGCCTGGGAGCGGGCCTGGCTGCCGCCGTGCGCGAGGCTCGCTCGAGCCTGGAAGAGCTGTTGGGGGTCCTCGGAATCGGCACCGGGCTTTCCACGCCGACCCTGGAGGCCGCCGCCGGGAGCGGGCTCATTCCGAAGCTGATCGAATTTCTGCTGGAGCTGAGGCTGGACGCCAAGAAATCAAAGAACTTCACCCTGGCCGACTCGATCCGCAAACGGCTCGCCGAGCTGGGCGTCGAGCTCAAGGACACCGCTACCGGCACCTCGTACACGACGCCCGTGCGGTGACGCCCGCGGGATCCGCTTCGGAGGCCCACCATGCCCAAGTTCGATACGGCAGAGCACGTCCGCATCCTCTATGGCCTGCACTCCGTCGCCGAGGCGCTGCGCGTGCCGGGCCGCGTGCGGGCGCTCTACTTGGAGCAGGGGAGCCAGAGCCCGCAGCTGCGCCGGATGGGCGAGAAGGCCCGCGCATCCGGCATCCCCGTCGCGCTCTGCGATCGTGGCCGGCTCTTCAAGATGGCCGATTCCACACATCACCAGGGCGTCGTCGCCGAGGCGCATCCGCTTTCCAACGGGTCGCTGCGCGGGCTGCTCAAGGACCACCCCGAGGAGCCGCTCACCGTTCTCATCCTCGACCGGGTGCAGGACCCGCAGAACCTGGGAAACATCTACCGGTCCGCTGAGGCATCCGGGGTGGCTCTCGTGTTCTTGCCCGCGAAAGCGACCGTCTCGCACCAGCTCGGGTCCGTGGCTCGAGCGTCTGCGGGAGCCGTGGAGCACGTACCGACTGTCGTCGTCGGCACTCTGAAGCCGCCGTTGTCGGAGCTGAAGGAATCCGGTTTCCGGATCTATGGCCTCGACCAGGGCGGTTCGTCGAACTGTTGGGAGACCGAGTACGCACCGCGCGCTGCGCTTCTGGCCGGCGCCGAAGGCACCGGGCTGGGTCACGCCGCCCGCGAGATGTGCGACGAGCTCGTGAGCGTCCCGATGCTGGGCCGCGTGGAGTCGCTGAACGTCACGAACGCCGTTGCCGTCGTCCTCTACGAGATCCTGCGCCAGCGCCGGGCGCGGTGATGCACCGCTTAGAAGCCCTCCTGGATGGTGGTGACGGGCCCGGGGGCGTCGCGGGCGGGGGGAGAGCCCGGGAAAACCCGTGGAAAACCCGTTGCGTCTACCTGTACCGGGTGTTCGCCGAAAACCCGGTACAGGGAGACGCCACGGGATTTACCCCGTTGCCGTCGTTCTCTACGAGATCCTGCGCCATCGCCGGGCGCGGTGACGCACTGCCTAGAAGCCTTCCTGGATGGTGGTGACGGGCCGCGGGGGCGTCGCGGGGGGCGCGCTCGAGCTGGGGAGTGAAGGAGGCGCCGCGCTTGGGGACGCGGCGGGCGGGCAGTCTTGCGACTGCCCGGCGGCTAGCTCTTTGCTGCTGCCTGTGGCGAGCTCGAGGACGGCAACGCGGCCGGACGTGACGTGGACCAGTGTGTGACCCGTGGACGAGAGCTCCACGCTGAAGCGCGTGCCGAGCACGGAGACCTTGGCGCTTGGCGTTCGCACGGAAATCGGGGCGAACGCGTGGAGCTCGAGCCGGCCGCGGGTGAGCGTGAGCTGGGCGGCGCTCTCGAAGACGAGGGCTGAGTCCGGGGATACAGTCACCCGCGTGCCGGTGGCCAGAAGCAGCTGGCCGGCCGCGCCGACGGCGCGCACCGTGTCACCCGGCCGCAATGCCGGGGCGGGGGCCGCTTGACGCCATTCGCCGCGGCCGCCCGAGGCGACCTGGAGACCGCCCGTGGGCGGAATGGGCGCGGGCGCCGGCGCGGGGACGACGTCCGGAGCCCGGGCAACCACGGGCGCAGATTGCGGCGCGACTCCCTGACCCGGGCGAACGCTACCCAGCCAGAGCGCGGCCACGGTCGCCACGGCGCCCACCGCCAGGCCCGCCGCAAACCGCCACCAATCGGCGGGTACCCAGGAAGCGCTCCCGCCTTGCCTTCCCACTCTCGGTACGGGACGCGCCTCCGCCCGGACGCGCTCCATGACGCTGCGCGTCATAGACTCGGGTGGCTCCACGGAAATGTCCGCTCGCAGGGTCTCGACTGCTCGCCGCAGCGCCTCGAGCTCGCGGCGGCAGCCGCCGCAATCCGCCAGGTGGGCTTCCAGCTCCGACCCGGGCGTGCCCCGCGATTCCCCGTCGGCCCGCTCCGCCAGGGCCGTCCGATACCGCTCACACGACATCGCGTTCCGCCCCCTTCCCGGCCGGCGCCACCAGCGCCTGAAGCTTGCGCAACGCCCGGTGCACGCGGCTGCGGAGCGTGCTTTCCCCCAGCCCGGTCACCACGGCCATCTCTTCATACGTGAGGTCGTCGGCGTACCGCATCAGGAGCAACTCCGCCTCGTCACCGGCCACCCGCCCTAGCAGCCGCATCAGCTGATCCCGTTGGGCCAGACGGTCCGTAGGCGCTGGCGAGTTTTCTGCCCGATTCTCGTGCGCGAGCTTCTCCTCTTCTGCCGCGCGCACGCGGCGCCGGCGGAAGTGGTCCAGGCAGAGGTTCAGCCCGATGCGATAGAGCCAGGTCTTGAACCCGGATCTGCGCCCGTCGAAACTGGCCAGGCTGCGATACGCCTTCAGGAAGGTCTCCTGCGCCAGCTCCTCGGCCGTCTCCATGTCGCGCACTCGATTCAAGATGAAGTTGAACAGCGGCCGCTGGAAATGGCGGACGATGGCTTCGAACCGCTCCGTCTCGCCTGCTGCGACGCTCGCTGCGATCGCCTCGATGTCGGGTTCCACATCCATGTGCTTGTACGCGCTGCCCGCCCCCGCCGTTGCACCCATGTGACGCGGGCAGTATAGGCCCCGCTAGTCAGGCTTGAGGCTTGAGGAGTGAGGCTTGAGAGGGCAGGGGCGGGGGGCGGGGGGAAGGGCGGTAGGGGTGGAGGACACGGCATTTCCGGCGCGGGCCTTCGGGAGTTATCGCTACTAGGGCAACTGGGGTTACCAGATTGGCGCGCGCGCCTCGAACGGCGGGGGGCGGCGGTACTTGCGGTTGCGGGCGGGCAAGGATACTGTTCGGAATGGCCGAGGGGCGCGGCCCCTCGTCCAGCGGGGATGTACGACATCGCCAACTTCAAGCTGAGCGACACGCTGAGGTGCGGCGCCGACCTTCGAGGGGTGGGTGACGGGGCCGGCAGCTTGGAGGACGCCTGCCGTGCGGCCATCGACTATCTCTACGCGAGGCTCGGCGACGGTTCCTCCCCGGCCTGCGTGCTGGCGCGCGCCTTCCTGACCCTGCCGTACGGCTCTCTGCCGCCCGGCTTGCAGCAGTTCGCGCGGCGCTTCCCCGTCGAGGACTCACTCACCGAGGCGACCCGTTGCCTCACACTCCTGGCGACAACCGGCTCGCTACCCGAGTGGAACTCGAGGCTCTCGTCCGAGGGCCACCAGGCCATCCCCCTGGCCAGTGAGCAAGCGATCGCCGGCTCCCCCATGATCGCCAGCTTGCTGGCCCAGCTTGGCGTTCCCACCGCCGCCTTGCTGGGGACCAGCCCCGAGCTGATGGTCGATCTGGCGACGCAGAATTACAACGTGTTCCACGTCCCGGTCGCCCTGGGCAGCCCGTTGGTGCCCGCCCAGAGGGAGTTCGTCATACCGCACCGGGTCGAGTCGGTGCTCGGCTTCGGTGGCATGCTCGGTCCCGGTACGCTCTTCGCCGTGATCCTCTTCCTGCGCGTCCGCGTCTCGCATCAGACGGCGGAGCTGTTTCGCACCGTGGCGCTCAACATGAAAGTGGCGTTACTGCCGCTCCAAGGGGGGGCGATCTTCTCATGACCTCCGAACCCGCACCTCTGCCTCAAGACCGCCGCGGACCGCCTCGACTGGCCCGGAAAAAGCCGTCACCCGAGCTTGCGGCCCTGCGGCAGCTGCTCGAGACGACGGAGCGGATTGCCCTGGAGCAGACGCTTGGGCTCGAATCGGCGATGCAGGAGCTGGCCGCCCACGGGGAGGAGCTGGAGCGTTCCCGCCAGGCGCTGGCCACAAAGTCGGCCTTGCTCGAGTCGGTCCTCGAGAGCATGGCCTCCGGCGTCGTGGCGGTCGACCGCCACGGCCGCTTCACGCTCTTCAATGAAGCGGCGCAGCGCATCCTGGGGCTCGGTCCGCACGCGGGCAACCCTCACGACTGGCCGAGGAGCTACGGCCTCTATCTGCCCGACGGCGCCACGCTGTTTCCGGCCGAGGACCTCCCCCTGGCCCGCGCCCTGTGCGGCCAGACCGTCGACGGCGCCGAGATGTTCGTCTGGCGGCCCGATCTGCCCGACGGCACGTGGCTGAGCGTCAGCGCCCGGCCGCTCCTGAACAGCGCCGGTCACATTGCCGGCGCCATGGGCATCTTCCGGGACGTCTCGCGCCAGAAGCGCGCCGAGACCGCGCGCTCAGAGTTCGAGCGGCGTCTGCAGCAGTCGAACAAGGAGCTCGAGGAGTTCGCTTTTGCGGCCTCGCACGACCTGCAGGAGCCTCTGCGCAAGATCCTCGCGTTCGGCGAGCTGCTCTGCTCCGAGTACGGCTCTGCGCTTCCCGAGCAGGCCCGCGACTACGTCCTGCGCATGCAGGGCGGCGCCGTCCGCATGCAGAGCCTCATCCGCGACCTGCTCGACTACTCCCGCATCACCTCCCGGGGCGAGACCTTCATCGCCGTCGACCTCAGCGATGTGGCTCGCGAAGTCCTGGACCACCTGGAGATGCGGATCCGCGAGTCCACCGGCTCAGTGGAGCTCGGCGAGCTGCCCGCCGTGCAGGCCGACCCGACCCAGATGTTCCAGCTCCTGCAGAACCTGGTGGCCAACGCCCTGAAGTTCCGCAAACCCGACGTAGCTCCGGTCGTGAAGGTCTGGGGACGCACGCTCCAGGGCGACGAGCAGAGCGACGTTGGCCAGTGCGAGCTGACCATCTCGGACAACGGGATAGGCTTCGAGCAGCGCTTCGCCGACCGGATCTTCGGCGTGTTTCAGCGGTTGCACAGCCGCCACGCCTACGAAGGCACGGGCATCGGCCTGGCCATCTGCCGCAAGATTGTCACCCGCCACGGCGGCTCCATCCAGGCCATATCTTCGCCCGGCGAGGGCGCGCGCTTCGTGGTGCGCCTCCCCGCGGCGCGCGCTCCGGAGGTTCCATGACGCGTCCGACCAAACCCGTTACGATCCTGATGGCCGAAGACGACGAGGAGGACCGGCTGCTGACGGCCAAGGCCTTCCGCGAGAGTCGATTGCTGAATCCTCTCGTCTTCGTCACCGATGGCGAGGAGCTGATGGACTATCTCTTCCGCCGGGGCGCCTTCGCCCCTCCGGCCTCGGCTCCGGCGCCCGGGCTGGTCCTGCTCGACCTGAACATGCCTCGCAAGGACGGCCGTGAGGCGCTCCGCGAGATCAAGAGTGACCCCGCCCTGCGGCGTATCCCGGTCATCGTGATGACCAGCTCCGAGGCCGAGGAAGACGTCGTCCGCAGCTACGACCTGGGCGTCAACTCCTTCATCTGCAAGCCCGTGCGTTTCGAGAAGCTGCTCGACACCGTCCGCACGCTCGGCAAGTACTGGCTCGAGATCGTCGAGCTGCCCGAGCCCGCCGCCTGACGCCCCGCTGCCTCTCAGAACTGGGCTTCCCCGCTGATGTTGATTCCGCGGACGTCGAAGTCCTCCAGGTTGCGCGGCTGCGAAAGCTGTTCGTCGACCGTGAAGGCGCATCGCCAGGTGAGCCGGTGGCGGGTGCCGGTCTCGGCTTCCAGACCGATGTTGGTGATCCTTTCGGTCGAGAACCGGAATCCCTCCGAATCGATGACCGTGTAGTCTCCGAACACGGACAGCTCGGGCGAGAGCTGGTAGCTGATGGAGCCGCCGCGAGTCGTGGCGTTCTCGCGGGCGGCGAACACCTCGTCGGTGGAGGGGCTGATCTCCAGGTAGGCGATGCTGCCGCCGATGTTCAGGCGGCTGTTGACCAGCAGCCAGTAGAAGTCGGTCTGCTTGTTGCGCACGACCTCGCGGTAGATGCGCGCCAGGTTCTTGTTGCGCTGCTCGTGCAGGCGGAAGTTGACGCCGATGTTCGTCAGCGGCTGCAGTTGCAGATCCAGACGGCGATCCCGCTGGCGATCGAACAGGAGCGCCGGGGAGTGGAAGCGGACCAGGTCCGTGGGCGGCTGGTCCTCCATGGAAGTCTCCTTCTGGAAGAAGGTGGCCGAAAACCATGGCTTGAAGCGGAAGAAGGCTCGGCCGAAGAGGTCGTCGTAGCGTGGCTCGTCGGTCAGCCGGAAGGGGGCCAGGTCGTCGCGCGTGGCCGTGGCGACCATCCCGACGCGGTCGAAGCCGGCCCGCGTCAGGCGCTCGCGGCGGACTTTCCGATGCTCTCGCCCCACCTGGACGCTGTAGCCGCTGCCCTGAGTCAGGGACA
Organism: Candidatus Wallbacteria bacterium; assembly: GCA_016213845.1. Classification (GTDB taxonomy): domain Bacteria; phylum Muiribacteriota; class UBA6191; order JACPRK01; family JACPRK01; genus JACPRK01. The sequence continues at coordinate 9,757 of JACQZN010000045.1, read as the reverse complement.
GGACCGCCTTGGCGTTGAGCAGGCTGTCGGTGCGCGCAGTGAGGCCAAGGTCCTGCGGCGTGTCCCGGTAGGTAGCGCGGGTGTCGAGCTTGAAGCCTTCGACGCCGAAGATCTCGTACATCAGTCCACGCAGCTCCCACGTGTCCACTTGACTCTCTTGCGCCACCGACTCCAGATAGGCGAGCGTGCGCCGGAAGCTGGCCTGCAAGTCCGCGTCTCCGTCCAGGAGCGTTCGCGTGGCCGAGAGCGCGAAGCCGCGTGTCTCGGTGTCGTTGGAGCGATCGTGTCGGTCGTGGTAGTCCAGGCGCGGGACGCTGACGTCCAGATCGAACCCTCGCATGTGCGCATGCGCGTCGAGAGAGTACTGCTCGTCGTAGTAGGAGCGGTCCTTGTCGAAGCCGATCCCCTGCAGCGCGTGCACGTCGTAGGCGAGCTTCACGGGCACCTGACCGAACTTGCGCAGCTTCAAGTCTCCCCAGTACCGCTGCCGCCCGGTCTCGAGCGGGATCGGCAGGTTGTAGAAGGTGGAGTCTGTGAAGTTGTGCTGCGTGGTGAAGTAGGGCAGGCTCCTCAGCGCCATCCCGGCCCCCCAGTCCTGGTCCGAGGGGCTGCGCAACTTCAAGTCGAGCGACGTGAGCGTGGAGAAGTTGCGATACAGATCCAGCCGCGCGAGCGACAGCGGGTAGGGCTCGCGGTACCAGTCCATCTGCTCTACCAGGTTGTCCGTGCGATCCATCCAGAACATCGCCCGCACGCCGATGGCACCCCCGAAGCTCTGCTCGCCGGTCGAGGGCTCCGTCGATTCCTGGCTCGCCGCGGGGAGGGCCTGCCTGGGCGCGGGAAGCGGGATGGCACGCCGAGGGGCCGTACTCGAGGGCTCCTCGGCCCAGGCGGTCGGGGCGGCGAAGGCAGCCAGAGCCACCGCCAACCACGTCGCCGCCAGCAGAGCGCTCATCGCCTCACCTCGGCAGGAAGAGCTGGTTGAGGTTGGAACCGTGGAGGTCGCGATGACATTGCGCGTTGTAACAGCTCGGGCCCGGCCGGTGAGAGACGCGGTCGGTGTGGCATCGCAGGCAGAGTCCACGCCCCTGCACGATCAGCAAGTCACGGTTGGGAGAGCCGTGCGGGGCGTGGCATGTCGTGCACTGGTGGGTCAGGTCGCCGCTGACGCTGTCGTGCTCGAACAGGAACGGACCGCGCGTCTCCGCGTGGCACTTGGTGCAGAGCTCCTTGCCTCCGCGTCGCGTGAGGTCGGCGCCATTGCGCGTGGAGTACGGCTGGTGGCAGTCGATGCAGCGGACCTTTCCCTCGCGCTGTGAGGAGAGCGCGTCGGAGCCTTCCCGCTTGAGCGGGTGCCGGGAGCGGAGCTGGAACTTGGCCCACTGGTCCTGGTGGCACTTCAGGCAGAGGCGGTCCGGCTCGTCGCGCAGCGAAGGGTTGGCCTTCGGCTTGTGGACGCTGTGACATGTCGTGCAGCTGACGAAGGCCTCCTGGTGGCCCGTGATGTGCCACTCCATCCGCCTCACCAGCCGCTGGTCCTCGTGGCACGATAGGCAGAGCCGGCTGACGGCGAGGTGATCGAGCTTCGCCGGGTTGACGATCGGGCCGAAGTTGGCGACGTGCTCGCTGCCAGGACCGTGGCAGCCTTCGCAGCTTCTGCGGTCGGGTTCGACGCTCTTGTTGTTCTTGATGAGGCCGTAGAGCGAGTGCGGCTGATCGTGGCCCTTCTCGCCGTGGCAGTCGAGGCAAGCCGCGTCGCCTGCGTAGCGGGCGGTGACCTGATCGGGGAAGATCTCGCGCAGCGCCTCGTCCAGCGTGGGCCGCGGGGGGATGCTTGCCGGTGGCTCGGGGCGGGGCGTGCCGCGCGGCTTCAAGAGAATCCGGGACGTCGGGCGTGTCGGCGCCGGGACCAGTCCCGCCGGTAGGTCGGTCCGCCGAGGCAGGATAGGGGGGGGCGGGATGCGCCGCCGTTGAGGTTGGGCCGGCCCCTGGGGCTGGGTCGCTGCCGTGCGCGCGACCTCGGCTCCGAACCCGTAGCGCGCCATCTCCTCCTGCGATACGCCGAAGAGCAGCGTTACCCCGCCCGCGGCCATTGCCGCCGAGATGAGCGCGCCGGACAGGCCGAATCTACCGGTTCGGAGCTTCAAAGTGCACCTCCCCCTGGGGAGCCTTCACGACGGGGACGACCACGGTCAGTCCGCGCGTCAAGCGGGCCAGACCGTCGTCCGGATTGATGAGGGTGACGTCGAGCCGGCCTGCCGGCAGGTTTGACGGCAGGTGCAGCACGGCCCGCGTCGAAGCGACGAACTCCACGGGCCGGACCTCGGTCGCCGGGAATTCCGGCGTTTCGCGGGCGGCCGTCCCGACGAAGGCCGTCAGTTCGGGTAGAAAGCCGGTTCCGCTCACCACCAGCGTGGAAGCGACGCCGCGCGTCACGGTCCGCGGCTCGATGGCGACGATGCGCGGCGCGGACTGGGGCCGTACGATCGGACCCAGCGGCGTCTCGAGATCCGCGCAGCCCAGCCCAGCGATCGCCAGGAGCGCGAGCGCGGCAGCCGCGAGCTTGTGGGGGATGACCAGAGGCTGGCCTCACTTTCGGCGAGGCAAGCGTCGACCTGCAGTCCCTGCCTGCCTTTCCATCCCATCTATCGACAGGATCGAGCGTCGAATCGCACAGATTGTGCGATTCAGGAGTGGACGGCGGGGAAGCGAAGCAGGAAGCGAGTTCCGTTGCCGGGGGTGCTGTCGACCGAGATCGCGGCGCCCATCCGGGTGCAGACCGAGTGGACGACGGTCAGGCCCAGGCCGGTAGCGCGGGTCCCGGCCTTGGTCGTGAAGAAGGGATCGAAGATGCGGCCGCGGGCCGACTCGGCGATTCCTTCGCCGGTATCTCTGATTTCCAGGGTGACGTGACCGTCGCCGTCGGGGCGGGTGGCGACGGAGAGCTTGCCGCCCCTGGGCATCGCGTCGATGGCGTTGAGGAGCAGGGCGAGCATGGCCTCGTTGAGCTCGCTGGCCAGACCGTGGACCCGCTGGACCGGCTGCAGGTCCAGGTCCGTCTCGATGCCGTGCTGCACGAGCTGGCCGTTGAGCACGCCCAGGACGGCGCGCAGCAGATGAGGCAGGTCGAGGGCCGACGGCGCCTCGCGCGCGCGGCGCACGATCGGGACCAGCTTGCGCACGAACTCGGCGCATCGGGAGGCCGACTCCAGGATGCGCCGGCTGCGGTCGGACCAGGGATGGGGAGCGTCCGAGATCAGCTCCTCGGAGAGGCCGATGATGATGGCGAGCGGGTTGTTCAGCTCGTGGCAGACCCCGGCCACAATCTCACCGATTGCCGACAGCCGCGCGCTCGTAAAGGCCTGGAGCTCTCGATCGCGGTTCTCGGTGACGTCGGCCAGCGTGGCGATCATGCCGGCTGGTCTGTCGCCGTCCATGACGTGCGCCGTGCGCACCTGGAGCAGCCGGGCCGGGTCGGCCGGGCTCCGGAATTCGCCGGCGCCGCCGCCCCGCGAGATCTCGCGCAGCCGCGCCATCGCCGGGGACGACTTGCCTGCGAGCTCGTTGCCCAACAGCTCCCGGGCCCTGGAGCTCACGACCAGCAGCTCTCCGCTCTCGTCGAGCACGACGATGCCGTCGGGGTGCGATTCCAGCAGCGCCCCCAGGCGTGCCTGCTCGCGCAACCGGCGCGTCATGACGCGCTCGCGAGTCTGGGCTGCCATGTTGGACAAAGTGGTCCGGCAGTCCTCGGGCTCGCCCAGCGCTTGCAGCCTCCGCTCGAAGCCCTCGTTGGCCTCGGCCACCTCCTGGAGATCCTCGGCCAGGCCGAACCTGCGGCTTGCCTCCAGTAGCAGGGAGAGCTCCTCGTTCTTGCGGCGGATGGCTCGCCGCATTGCCGTCTGTTCGATCACGCGGCGCACCACGAACTCCACGCCGCGCTCGAAGACCGGCTTGATGACGTAGTCGCTGGCGCCGCACTGCATCGCCTCGATTGCCGTGGTCAGCTCGGGAGCCCCTGTGATGACGACGATACCCGTCTCCGGCCACCGCTGGTGAGTGGTGCGGACGATCTCCAGGCCGCTGATTCCCGGCATCAGCAGGTCTGTGACGACACAGTCGTACTCGACCTGGCCCAGAGCCGTCATGGCCTGTCGGGGTTCCAGGCAGGCCGTGACCTCGTAGCCCTCCAGTGTGAAGAGGTCTTGCAGGGCCACGAGAAGCGCGGGCTCGTCGTCTACGACCAGGACTTTTGGCTTCGGTTCCGTCATGAAGCCTCTACCGGGGCGGCTGGCAACCGGACGACGAACGTGGTCCCCTCGTCTTGCACGGAGCGGACCGTTATGTCGCCGCCGTGATCGCGGGCGATGCCGTAGCTGATGGACAGGCCCAGTCCGGTGCCCTTGAGACGGCCCTTCGTTGTGAAGAAGGGCTCGAAGATGCGGTCCAGGAGGGCCGGAGGAATACCGGGGCCCGTGTCGGCGACAACGACCTCGATGGCAGTACCGTCGTCGACGGCGCGGGCCGACACGTGAATTCGGCGCGGGCGATCGGGCGGAAGCTCATCGAGGGCCTGGGCCGAGTTGTTCATCAAATTGAGCCAGATCTGTTCCAGCTGGTTCCCTCTCACGCGCACCTGCGGCAGGTCGGGGGGCAGATAGCACTCCACCGTCACCTGGCGCCTGAGCTCGAGCTGGCGCTGGATCAGTGAGACGGTTCGTCGAATGCCTTCGACGATTCCCTGGGGCTGGAACTGCGTCTGCTCCTGGCGGGAGAAGAGTAGCAGGTTCTGGGCAATTGCGGAAATCCTTCGGGCGCAGTCCTCCACCATTCGCATGTCCTTCACGAGACGCTCATCACTCTCGGAGCGTTGCCGGACGATGCGGGAAATTCCCAGGATTCCGTCGGCCGGGTTGTTCACTTCGTGGGCGACGCCGGCTGCCAGCTCGCCAAGGGCGGCGAGGCGCCCGGCCTGAGCGACCTTGCGGTGGATCTCGCGTTGATCCGTGACGTCATGGAAGATCCAGACGTGGGAGGTCGAGGGGTCGGGCATGATGGTGGCGCGCCGCACCTCCAGCACCATCGCGCTCCCATCTCTGGGGGCCCACATGGCTTCCAGTGGCAGGCTATCGACGCCCTGGCCCTCCACCAACGGCCACGCCCTGATGGCGCTGATGGAAGGTTCGATCACGCCCTCGATGCCCTCCAGCAGGCGCGGCCCGGTTTTTCCAAAGAGCTCCTCGAACGCTGGGTTGTGGTACTGCACGACGTGATCGGCGCCGGTAACGACCAGACCGAGGGGGATTTCGTCGAGAACGCGGCACGTGAAATCGTGGGCTTGCTCCAGCTCCCGGGTGCGATCGCGGACTTTGTCCTCGAGCTCGCGGTTGTACCGGGCGATCTCTTCGCGGCTCGCAGCCAACGAGTGGACCATCCGGTCCAGCGAGTTCGCCAGCGAACCAATCTCGCCGGCACCCACGGTCGGGGCCGCCAGGGAGAGGTCCCCGGCCGCAACTTGCTCGGCGAACTGCTCCATCTCCCGGAGCGGCGACGTCAGCCGCCGCATCAGCATTCGGGTCAACAGGAAGACCAGCGCCACGATCCAGAGCGCCGTGCCGGCCGCCCGGAACCGAGCATGCTCGACCTCGGATTGAAGGTCCTCGCAGGACAGGCCGAGCCGGATCCGGCCGATGGGCTTCGCCCCCTGCTGCCTGGGGACCTCGGCGAGCACGGCGTCCTCCGGATCGTCCAGGGCGGGCGACGTCACGACGTCGATGCGCTCCAGGATCGTGGCCGAAAACCGGGGCGGCGCCGTACAGCTCTCGGGCATGGGACCGAAGTACCGAGGGGATCTCTTGTGCAAGAGGAGCTTGCCGTGCGAGTCCTCGACAACGCAGTAGACGAGGGGGTCGTGCGCCATCAGCTTGGATATCGTCTGGTCGATGGCATCTCGGTTGCCAACGAACACGGCGAAATCGAGCGTATCCGCCAGCGTCCGCCCCAGGCTTTCGAGCCGGGCCTCGGTCACTCGCCGAAGCAGATAAGTGGCCTGGGCGTAGCCCATCGTGACCAGGATCCCCACGACAACAACCAGGATCGAAGATGCGGCCAGCACGGCGCGCCCTTCCAGTCCGAGGAGCTGCAGTCGATGCCAGAGCCGAGACTCGGTCACTGGATCCACTCCTGGACCAGCGAAGAGGCCTCCTCCGACAGGCTCAGCCCCAGCAGATCCAGGACCCGGCGGTTGACGGCAACGACTGGTCTCGTCGGGCGAGCGATGGGGCGGACAGTGGCCACGCCCTTCTGGAGGGCTCCGGCTGCCAGCTCGCCGGCCTGGTGCGCCGATTCGGCGAAGTCGGGATAGACCGCCAGCAGCGCCCCGGCAGTCGCCATCGGCTTCGAGTATCCCAGGACCGGCACGCGCGCAGCCATCGCCCGCTCCAGGACGACGCGCGCGCCCGCGGGCGTGAAGACCTTGGAGTCGGCCAGCGCCCAGATCAAGTCTATGGCCGGAAGCAGCTCACGCAGGGCGGGCTCGATGCCGCTGGGCGAGTCGACGGTTACTGCCCGGCAGGCCAGTCCCACGCTAGCCGCTACGGCCTCGATTTCCCGGACAGGCTCCAAGGTCTCGCGCGAAGTGTGGAGCACGCCGATGCGTCGGACGCGCGGCAACAGCTTGCGGAGCACTGTTACGATCGGCTCGGCCGGGAGGTTGAGACACGCGCCTGTGATTCCAGGAGGCGGTCGCTCCAGTGACTCCACAAGGTCGGGCTGGGGGTTGAGCACCATGCCGAAGACAACGGGTAGACCTCCGCTGTTGTCCCGGGCCCAGCGGGCTGGATGGGTACCAAGCGCCACGATCAGATGCAGGCTTTCGGGGAGGGGGCCACGTCGACCCATCGCTTGGTCCAGAGGCCACGAGAGGATCTCAGGATTGCCCGCACGCCTCAGCGCCGAGCGAATCTGAGTTCCGAACTCCCTGAACTTCGGGGCTTCCTCCTCGCCGACGAAGAGCACTGCCGGCTCGGCGAACGCGCTGCCTGCGATGATCAGCAGGCAGGCGCAGAGCGCTTCAAGTGGGAGGGAACGCGCCATTAGAAGGTTGCCTGGTACATCAGGGTGACGCGTCGCTCCAGGGCCAGGCCGCTGCCCGCGTCGGCCCCGAAGGCGTTGACTGCGCCGAGGAACTCGACGTGGCGCTCATCGAAGACGTTGTTGATCGCCAACGTGAGGCGCCGGTCGGGCTCGAAAACTCGCGAGTAGGCCAGGTCAAGCACGTCGTAAGCTGGAACCCTGCGAGGTGCCAGGATCGACTGGTCGGACTCGGCCGTCGAGTACGAGGAGACGCGGCGAAGGTCGAGATCGAGGACGTCGCCCTTGCCGACGCTCTGGCGGAGACCCAGGCCGTACTTCCTGGCCGGGGCGGCGAAGAGGGCCGGCGAGTTGCCGCGGCTGTCCTCCACTTCCTGGTGCGTCATCCGAAAGGTCAGGCCCGTCCTTGCGGAGAGCCGCCGCTCGGCGGCGGCGATGACCGTGTGTGACTGCATTGGCTCCTGGATGTTGACGAAGAGCCTGCGCATGGTCGGCACGACCAGGCCGCTCGGGAAGGTGAGCGACGCTGGCCCAACGGCGCGCCGATCGATCAAGTCTGTCAACCGGGTCAGGGCCGTCTCCAGCGTGAATCGGCCGCGCGAGTCCCGGTGCTCCAGGCTGGCCTGGTAGGTGGCAGCCTCCTCGTCCTGCAGGCCCGGGTTGGGCCCGAGAAGGGGCGGAGCAGCGGTCGCGGTGCCTATGGCCGTGACGCGGTGGAAGAAGAGCGGCAGAGGGTCCGGAGCTCGGAAGGAGCTGCCGAGGCCGAATCTCATGGTGTCCCGGTCGGTGACGTCGTAGCGGGCCGCCAGTCGAGCGCTGGAGCAAGGAGTGCCGTCGTCTTGTCTCAGGGCCAGGAAGGAGACGTCCAGGCGCAGCCGCTCGGAGAGGCTGGCGGCCCAGTCCGCGAAGGCCGTGACGCGATCGATATCCGGGGAGTCGGGCTCGATGAGGAAGCCCTCTGAGTAGAGATGGCGGAATCCCACTCCGAAAGTGAACTGGTGACGGCCGTGGTCAATCTGATCGAAGAGCTCCAGGTCGAAGAAACCATTGTCAAAGGAGGTGCGACGTTCGTCGGCCGAAAAGACCGGGCCGATGTCGCTGCCAACCTGGCGGGCGTCCCGAATCATGCGTAGCTTGCGCAGGTGGCGGCCGTCGCGGCGGCTGGCCTCGGCGGAGAAGCGAAGCGCCTGCGAGAGCGTGTCGGCGCCGAAAGGCGACGTGAGGGTGACGGAATTCGCACCGAGCCGGATGACCGACGCATCCAGCCGCAGGTCGGTCTTTTCGCCCAGGACGGTCTCGAAGGCGGCCTTGACCACCCCGTTGTCGAAGTGGTCCGTGCGGAAGCGGGTGGGCACTGGCGAAAGGTTGGCGTCGACCTGCGGGCCGAAGCCGCCGGCCACCTTGTGCTCCGCGACCACTGAGTAGCGGCCGCGCCCGGCACGGCCCGAGCCGCGCACTCCCTGGCTGTACTCGTTGCCATTGCCTACGGTTGCCCAGTACTCCGCCGGGGCGTCCGGCGCCACGGCGCGCGTGACGATGTTGATCGCCCCCGCCATGGCATTGGAGCCGTAGAGCGCCGATACCGGTCCTCGCACGACCTCGACGCGCTCCACGTCCTGCAGGACGATCGGAACCAGGTCGAAGCTGTCGGAGCCGCGCAGGGTGGAGGTGAACGGCTTGCCGTCGACCAGCAACAGCGTCTTGTTGGAGTAATGTTCCGTCAGACCCTGCAGCGAGACCTCGTAGCCGACGCCGTCGTGGAAGAAGACGTCGACTCCCGGCATCCGGCGCAAGAGCTCCGGCAAGTTGCGGGCGCCGCTGGCCTGGATGTCTGCGCGCGTCAAGACGGAGACGAACCCCGGGCTCGACGCGACGGGTTCGGCCCGCCTGCCGGCGGAGCTGACGATGGGGATATCCTCCAACAGGGCATGCTCGGCGCCTCGCTCGGGACCGGACGCCGCCCGCGCCAGTCCCGTCAATGCAAGACACAACACCAACAACAAAAGAGCAGAAACAGTTCTCGGGTGCACTTTCTTCTCCCTCGGAAACACAACCGAAATCGAGGCCCGGCACTCTAGGCTAGCCATCCCGAGAAGTCAAGCTGGATGTGGCGTTCGGGTGCGCTGGAAATCCGTACCTCTCGACTTGCCCCAATTCTCACGAGAATTGGGGCAAGTCGAGTGGTACGCACTGCACTCCCGGCCCCGTCGAACGACTCGCTACCGGCGTTGGGCCGAGGTATCATCGGCATGACGCGAGAATGGGAGGGGCGCCATGCGAGTTCTCATAGTGGATGACGAGGCGGACGTTGCCAACTTCCTCGGGCGGCTCATCGAACGGCTGGGACACACCGTGCGGGTGGTGAACGACGGCATCGCGGCCTTGGAGGCCGTGCGCTCGGGGGGATTCCAGCTGATGATCAGCGATATCCGGATGCCCGGGATGGACGGCGTGCAGCTCTACGACGCCATTGTCGAACAGAAGCTGGGAGAGGGGCTGTCGCTGGTTTTCACTACCGGGGATGCGATCAATCCCAGCACCCAGGAGTTCTTCGAGCGGACTCAGGTGCGCTGCCTGGACAAGCCATTCACTGCCGAGCAGGTCCGCCAGCTGCTCCAGTCGATCCCGGCCGCGTGAAATTCGGTGGCGTCTACCTGTACCGGGTTTT
>JACQZN010000092.1 GCA_016213845.1 Candidatus Wallbacteria bacterium | reverse complement strand
TCCGCTTCGAAAGAGCTTCAGAAGATTGAGTGTCCCGCAGATGATGCTCCACTCGGCCGCGACTTTTTCTAGACCGCGCAAGGAAAATCGCCGCATGCCTCGTGCTTCCTTGATCTGGCCGAACACCGGTTCCACGATGGCCTTTCGTCTCTTGATCCTCTGGAAGCTCATCGCCTTGTGCTTCGACTGCTGCGGGAGACCCTCGAGCTTTCCAAAATGCTGGCCGCCTCGATTCGCACGGCCAAGACCTCACCACCGAACGGGACTTCTCTACCAGAACCCCAGACCAGCGTACAGATCACCCATTTCCCTGGTTGAGCCTTCGCTGTGCTCGATTCTTCGTTGCCGGTTCCCGGCTCCCTGTTCCCGGCTCCCTGTTCCCTGTTCGACTGGGACCAGACGCGCGGGCCGGATCGAATTCTCCGACGCGCTCCTAGTCGCCTTCGAGGTTCATCTGGTCGGTGCGATGGGGGTCGACCTTCCAGCGCGCGTCCTCGCGCGTCATGACGAGGTAGAGGCTGGCCTTGCGGGAGAAGAAGATGGCGGTCGATTCGTCGGAGCTGTCGAGGCGATAGTTCTCCTCGCGCATGCGCAGGCCGGCCTCGATCAGGTCGTCTTCGTCCATGTTTTCGGTGGCGTCGTCGAAGTCGTCCTGGGCCTTGGTGGTGAGACAGTCGGCGGTCTCGGCCCAGTCGGCGGCTTCCTGGGCGCGGATGTAGGTTTCGAGCACGGCCTCGGGGCTGCCGGCCGGTGCGGTGACGGCCTGCGAGGCCGTTGCCTGTGCCGAAGCGGGGACGGAGCCGCCCTCTTCCGGTTCGGAGGGGTCCTCGGCCGAAGCGGATTGCGGTTCCTCGGCCGTGGCGGCCGGTTGCGGTTCCGGTGAGCCGCACGCCGTCAGCGGCGCGCAGAGCAAGGCAAGCAGGGCCGCCAGGCGGCGGATCGATGCATGGGGCCAGAAGTGCACATGTGGATCTATACGGCACCGGGGGCGCGTTGAGAAGAGCGTGCTATACTCGCGCCGGTTCCGATGGTCGACGAAAAGCTCATCGAAGAGATCGTCCGGCGCGTGCTCGAGAGCCTGGCTAGCGAGGGGCGGGGCGGCGCGCGCGCGGGAGGGGGCGGCGTCGAGAAGCCCGGCACCGCCCATGCGGGGCGGGTGCTCTCGGAGTGGGACATCCTGACGGCCCACCGCAGCGGGAAGGGCTGGATCAGCATCGGCCGCAAGACGATCGTCACGCCGCTGGCCCGGGACCGCGCCCGCGACCTGGGCGTCGAGCTGGTCGTGCGCGATTCGTGAGCTGTCCGGCGCTCGCCTGACCTCAACGGACCTTTCGTGGCGCTTGCCCGCAGAATTTGTATGTGTTAGATTTGTCGGGATTCCACGTGGCCAGTCAAGCACCCAGGGCGATCCGCTCAGCTGACGCGCCCGCGCCCGTCGGCCCGTACTCGCAGGCCGTCGAAGCGGGCGATTTCGTGTTTCTGGCCGGGCAGATACCGCTCGATCCCGCCACCGGGCAGCTCATCGACGGCACCATCGAGGAGCAGACCGAGCGCGTCATGGCGAATCTCCGGGCGGTCCTCGCCGCCGCCGGGCTCGGCTTCGGAAGCGTGGTCAAAACCACCATCTTCCTGGAGAGCATGGAGGATTTCGCCCGGGTGAACGCCATTTACGGCAAGTACTTCTCGGAGTGTCCCCCCGCCCGCTCCACCGTGGAGGTCAGCCACCTGCCCAAGGGCGCCGCCGTCGAAATCGACCTGGTGGCCTACCGCGGCCCGCGGTGAAGTCATGACGGCTGCCCTCGGCCTCTACGTCCACATCCCGTTCTGCAAGGCGAAGTGCCACTATTGCGACTTCGCCTCGGGGCCGGGAACCCGGGAGCAAGCCGACGCCTACCTGGATTTGTTGGAGCGAGAGGCGATCCGGGAGAGCGGGGCGCGCCGGTTCGACACCGTTTTCATCGGGGGGGGAACGCCTTCGGTCCTGGACGGGGCGCAGCTCACGCGGCTTTTCCGGGATGTCCTCGGGCGCTTCACGCTTGCGCCCGGCGCGGAAGTCACGCTGGAGGCCAATCCGGAGTCGATGGATGAATCGAAGGCCAAGCTGCTGGCCGAGCTGGGCGTGAACCGCGTCAGCCTGGGCGCTCAGTCGTTCGTGCCGGAAGAGCTGGCGCGGCTGGGCCGGTTGCACACGGCTGATCGGGTCGCTGCCGCGGTGGACGCGGTGCGCGGTGCGGGCATCGCCAACGTGAATCTCGATCTGATTTGCGGCTTCCCGGGGAACTCGACCGAGACGCTCGATCGGTCGCTGGACAGGCTGGTCGCGCTGGCCCCCGAGCACGTCTCCGTCTACATCTACCAGCTCGAACAGGAGAGCCACTGGGGCAGGATAGGCATCGCGCCTCCCGACCCGGACGCGCAGGTGGAGCTCTACTACCACGCCAAGGACCGCCTGGAAGCGTCCGGCTACGGCCACTACGAGATCTCCAACTGGTGCCGCCCGGGCCGCGAGTGCCGCCACAATCTGAAGTACTGGACGGGCGATCCGTACCTCGGAATCGGCTTGTCGGCAGCCAGCTTCATGGACGGCCGGCGGCTGTCCAACCCGGACGACTTCGAGGCGTACGCTGAAGCGGTCGAATCCGGACCCGAGCTCGAGTCGGAGCTCTCGGGCGATGACCTGGCGCGTGAGCTCTTGATGCTTCGGCTGCGCCTGCTGCGCGGGGTCGACGGCCTGCCCGGTGGGCTGGGCGGCCGCGCCACGGGCGAGGTTCTGCGCGCGCTGGAGCGCTATAGCCGTCTGGGTCTGCTGGACCGGCGCGGCGAGGGGTGGGCCCTTTCGCGGCAGGGTCTGGCTCTGTCAAATGAAGTTTTCGCGGATCTGATCTGATGCTCCGCAACTACTCCCAGAGCAGGTTCACGCCCGAAGAGGAGCGCTACGAGCAGCTCGCCGAGCAGGAGGCGACGCGCTATCTGCTGCGGGACCCGCGGCTGGCGGCCGTGCTCTCGGCCCTCGTGATGGGTCTGGGGCAGCTCTTCAACGGCCAGTACAAGCGAGCGCTCACCTTCTTCGGAGGGGAGCTTGCGGTCTTTCTCTATCTCTGGGACTTCTCGAGCGGGCTCGCCGTCAGCCAGACGCTCATCGGCCTGACCGCGCCCTGGGTTTACCGAGCCTTTCTCTGGGCGCTGACCATCGGCGGGCTCGGCCTCTGGCTCTACAACATCCGGGACGCCTACCGGATGGCGGAATTCTGCCAGTTCATCTACGACCGCGCCTTTCCCGCCCTGGACGAAGAGGAATCGGCCATCGTCGCACGCCACCTCACGATCAACCGTGGTGGCTTGAGCTTCCATCGGGGTCTGTCGACAAAGGCGGTCTTCCTGGGCGGCGGCGTGATTCTCTACTCGGCCGCGCTGCTGGCGCTCGGGGCGTTCTACCTGGGAAGACGCGATCGAGTCACCCCCGTTTCCCTCGTCGCACCGGCGCGTCCGCGGCCAGCCTCGGACTCAAACGACCCGAAGGCTCGCTTGAGGGCAGGGGAAGCGGCCTATGAGGCAGGCGAGCTTGCCACTGCCCAGCGGGAGCTGGAGCACGTGCTGTCGCTCGACGCCCCGGCGCGGCTGCGCTACGAGGCGCTGGTGGACCTGGCGAAGGTGGCCAGCGCCCAGGGTGATGAGCCGAAGGCCAATGACTGTCTGATGCGCGCCGTGGCCCTTTCCCGCGAGATATCGACCCAGCAGGTCCCGTCCCCGGAGTCGCCTCTGGCCCGTGCGGGCGAGGCGCTGGCCGCGGGCGATCCTGGCAAGGCCGAGAAGCTGCTGGAGCCGGTCGCATCCGACACGCAGGGGTGGTTGGTGCTCGGACGGGCGGCGGCCGCGCGGGGCGAGTGGGAGAAGGCCCGCCACCTGTTCGCCGGGTACGCCGCCCGCAGCGGTGCAGAGCCGGTCGTGCACCTTGAGCTGGCCCGGGCAGAGGCGCGGCTGGCCCGGCGAGCCGACGCTCTCAGGCAAGTCCGACGCTACTTGAAGCTGGAGCCCTCGAGCGTGGATGGCGCCCTTGTGCTGGCGGAGCTGCTGGAGGCCGAGCGGGGCGCCGCCGAAGCCTACAAGGCCATCGAACAGGCTCTGGCGCAGCACCCGTCGGATCGGCGGCTTCTCGAGGAAGCGATGCAGCTGGCCGAGGCGGCTGGCAACACCGACCAGGCGATGCAGGCAGCGCGCGCGCTGCTCAAGCAGGACCCCTCCCACATACGCGCGCGGACGATCGTCGAGGAGGCTGCTCCCTCGCTCCGGCCGGGCCTCCGACAGCGCACCAAGGTGCGCGAGACTCCGGAGACAGCCGGTCCCGAGGCCGCCCGGGCGCAGACCCGCGAACAGCCGGCCGCGTCCTCCGCCGCCGCTCCGGGCGAGGTGCCGGTCGAACGGTACGCCGACGCGCTGCGAGAGGCCGAGCTGGCGTACTCGCAGGGCGACCTCGAGCGAGCGCTCGACCGCTACGAGCGAGTGCTGGCAGTGCGGCCGGATCATCCACGGTCTCTATCGCAGAAGGCCGCGATCCTGGCCGCCCGCAAAGACCGCGCCGGCGCCATTCGGGCCCTCGAGACGGCCGTGAAGTCGCGACCGGCCGATGTCGCCAGTCTGTCGGAGCTGGGGAAGCTCTACATGGAAGCGGAGGACTACGATTCGGCTCGGGAGGCCTTCCGCAAGGTCGTGGCGCAGGAGCCGAGAAACCTGGCGGCGCGATACGCGCTTGCGGAGTTGATGGAGCGCAAGGACGAGCTCGATGGCGCCGAGGAGCAGTATCAGGCGATCTTGCGGCACTATCCCGAGCTGACGCCGGCCTACGAGTACCTGGGGAACCTGTACTACCGGCAAGAGCGGTTCGAGGAGGCCCTGGGCCAGTTTCAGCGAATGCTGAGCTTGAGCGGGGCAGACCCTATGGTCCGCTTCAAGATGGGTCTCATCAACGTGAGGCTCAGCCGGGAGGACAAGGCCCTGGCGCACTTCAGGGCCGTCCGGGCGCAGATCGGCCGCAAGCACGAGCTCTACGCGCAGGTGGAGAAGCAGATCGCCCGGCTGGAGCGTCAAAGCGCGCGCTCCAGAGACGTCGACGGCGGGGAACCCTAGGAGCGCGTCGGGGAAAAACAAACAGGGAACAGGGAACCGGGGACCGCTAACAGGCAACGGAAAACTGAACCTGTCCGTTCGATTCCCGAGTTCCTGTTCTCTGCTACCTCTATCCCTTTCCCGGTTTGGGTTCCGTCCGCT
>JACQZN010000091.1 GCA_016213845.1 Candidatus Wallbacteria bacterium | reverse complement strand
GTGGCGTTCGATCAACCTGCAGCAGGTGGACGAGTGACACTGGCTCTTGCAGTGGCCTTTCTTCTGAGCGCCGGGATGCTCTTCCTCTTCAACGGGCTGGAGAGCGCGCTGGTCCGGCTCAGCGGCTCGGCCGGCAGAGGGGCGATGGCGCGACTGAAGGCGCGGCTGCAAGCGGCTGCGCTTTCGGACCCGCAGCGGCTGCTGGCCTTTGCCGTGACGGGCAGCGTGCTGGCGTCGACTGCGGCGGTCCTGTCGGCGGCCGGGTTCTGGTTCGGCGCCCTCCGGGGACAGGAGCTCGAAGCCGCGTTGGCAGCCTTCGTCGTCACGGTGCCGGTGCTGTTCGTGCTGTGCGAAACGCTTCCGCGCCACCTGTTCCGCAAGCACTCCGAGGAGCTGCTGCGACGGCTGGAGCGCCCCCTGGCGGTGTCGTACCGACCCTTCGGGTGGCTGCTCGAGTTGATGTCGCACCTTCTCTGGGAGTCGGGTGGGACCGGCGGCGCCCCCAGGATTCCGCTCTCAATCCGCGCCACCCGAGAGGAACTTCAGCTCTTGCTGGCGCGGGGGGAACAGACCGGACTGGTCGGTGCCGCAGGCCGCCAGATGATCTCCGGCATTCTCGAGGCGCGCCATCAAAGCGTGGAGGGGCTGATGCAGCGGCTGGCCTCCATCGTCTCGTGCCCTGAGACCTCCTCGACGGGGGTGCTGGTCTCGACCGTGGTGCAGAGCGGCTTCACTCGGATACCGGTCTGGAGCGGAGCTGCGGACCGCATCACGGGCGTCGTTCACGCCACGGACTTGCTGCCGCCGGCGGCGGACCAGCAAGGTGAAATGTCGGCGCTGTTGCGAAAGCCGCTGCGAGTGGCGCCCTCCATGACGCTGGTGGAGATGCTGGCCCTGTTCAAGTCTTCGCGCGGCCACCTGGCAATCGTCGAGGCCGAGCCGGGCAAGGCGATCGGCCTGCTGACAATCGAGGACGTGCTGGAGCGAATCATCGGCGAGATCAAGGACGAGCACGATCCGAAGGAAGCCGGCATCCGGCAGCTCTTCCAGGACACGTTCCTGGTCGACGCCGTGCTCGATCTCGGCACGGTGAACCGGCGCCTGGGGCTGGCGCTGCCGGCCGGGGACTACGACACGCTCAGCGGATTCCTCCTTTGGCTATTCCGGAAGATCCCCTCCGTGGGCGACGAGACCAGCTTCCACGGCGTCCGGTTCTTTGTCACCAAGGCCGACGACAAGCTCGTGGAGCAGGCCATCGTGAAGAAGCTGCGCCGCTCCTGAACGACCGTACAGGTTGTTCTAAATCGCGCCCCCGAAACGACCGATACAGGAGTCGAGCGGGCGCGGCCGTCCGGGCTATCCGCTCGACCCGTCGATGAGTCAGCGGATTTCGAAAGCTTCGAGCCAGATGGAGGCCGCATTTGCGTGCGACCGGACGCCTGGCGCCCCGAGAAGTTCGGGCTGGCGCAGGACGCTCCTGTCAAGCTTGCTCGGGTTGACCCTGGCGATGTCTCCGCTGTTGATCGGCTCTGCGCCGACGACGGACATGTCGCTGCTGGTAGCGATGGCGACGATGACCGACGTTCGGGATTCGCTCGAGGAGAAGCGGACGCTGCTCGAGGGGGCCGTCCGCCGGGCCGGGGAGCTCGGGCGCGACTCGGCGGAGCTGGCGCAGCTGCAGGGGCTCTGCGAGGTGCACTTCCGCAATGCCCGGGACATCCAGGGGCTGGCGGTCGGGTTCCTCGGAACTTCTTCGCAACGCTATCCGGACTACGGGAAGTACTGGGACAACTATAGACAGCGGCTGATCGAGACCTGGACGCAGATTCGCAAGCACCACGAGGCGATCGTGGCGTTTGCGCCCGACGCCCAGGTCGCGCCGCCGGCGCCAACCCCTGTCGCCGCTAGCCCCGCGCCCGCAAAGCGAGACGTCTCGAGTGAAGCGGCCAGCTCCAGGACCTCGGAGCAGCAGGAGCTGCTGGCAGCCTATCGGGAAGCCTACAAGCGCTACTCGGAGGGGACGGTGGAGGCGCTCGAAGACGCCCGGGGCCGGTTCGAGAAGCTGTTGGCGCGGGAGCCCGCGTTCCATCTGGCCCGCTACTGGCTGGCGCGCATCCTGCTGACGCAGGGGCATCCAGTGCAGGCTCGAGAGCACGCCCGGACGCTGGTGGCAGACCAGCCCGGACTGAAGATGGCCAAGTCGCTGCTGGCCGAGGCCGAAAAGGCGCTCAAGCGCGGACGGGGACCGGCAACGGCCACCGCGATGCGGGGCCGGACGCGGCTGATGCCGTTCATGAGCAGCCACGCGGTCGCCAGCCGTCCCTCGCCCGAAGAGCCCTGACGAGGTTGGACGCGGGCTTGCAAGGGGGCAGGCCTGGTGCTTAACTTCAGGATTGCATCGCGCCGAGTTCGGCGTGAGAGCATGATCGGGTCGCCGGAAGCGAAAAGTCGCCCGGCATGATGGCTGGATGCTCGGGCAGGGCTGAGGAAAGACGGAGCTTCCGCAACCCATGAAAAGTTCAATCGGCCGGCTCGGCTTCCTGCTGCTGCTCGGAACGGTCCATCTGGTATGCACGGTGACGAACGCGCAAGCGGCGGCGCCGACGGTCAGGCTCGAGGCCCCGGAGATCGTCGATCGGCAGTCGGGGTTCGGGGGCGTGGGGGCACCGTTTGAGCTGAAGTCGGTCCTGACCAATCCTGGGCCGGGGACCATCGACGTGCTTTCGGCCGGGGTCGGATTCGCCACGACCGCCGGGAGCGTGGACGCTCAGTACATCGTGACGCGGCCGGCGTTTCCGGCTGTCGTGTCGGCGGGCCAGAGTCGGACGCTCACATTCGCGGTCCGGACCTGGGCGACGGCGGTTCGCTACCAGACGATCTCCGCCACGGTGAAGTTGAACGCACTCGACCACGCCACGGGCTCTTCGGTTTCGACCCAGGCGACGACCAGCTGGAAAGTGCTGGAAGGCGCGGACCGTGTCCTGGGGCAGCCGACCGCAGACTTCGATTCCGGACTGCAGCGCGGATTGCAGGACCCGTGGGGAGTGCACTCGGATGGAGCTCGGCTTTTCGTGTCGGACACCGTCAACCACCGGGTGCTCATCTACACGCCGGTTCCGACATCGACCGATTTTCCGGCCCCGAACCTGGTGATCGGGCAGGCCGACCTCTCGTCGAACATCCCGAACCTGGGCGGTACCTCGTCGCGATCTCTGGCAGCGCCGACAGGGGTCCATTCCGACGGGCGGCGGCTCTTCATCGCCGACACGGACAACAACCGTGTGCTCATCTTCGACCCGATTCCAGCCGTGTCTGGCGCGGCCGCCAGCGTGGTGCTCGGCCAGGCGGATTTCACGAGCCGGACCGCCAATGCCGGCGGCGTTTCGGCGACGAGCTTGAACCAGCCCAGGGGCGTCTACTCCGACGGCACGAAACTCTTGGTCGCGGACTTCGGGAACAACCGCGTGCTGGTCTGGAACCAGATTCCGACGAGAAACGGCCAGCCCGCCGATTTCGTCCTGGGCCAGGGCCTGATGTCTTCGAACACGATCAACTTCGGCGGTGTGAACGGACGGAGCATGAACGGCCCATCGCACGCGTGGATCGACGGAAACAGGCTCTACGTCGCCGACACCAACAACTGGCGGGTGCTGGTCTGGAACAGCGTGCCGACGTCGAGCTTCACCAGTGCGACGTTCGGGCTCGGAACGCCGAACCTGGGAATGGGGATGACCGGCCAGCCCGACCGCTCGCTCTTCTTCCCGACCTGGGTCTCGAGCGACGGATTGAAGCTCTACGTCACCGACGCGCAGAACAATCGCGTGGTGATCCACGATCCGGTGCCGACGCAGCCAAACGCGGCCGCAAGCCGCGTCGTCGGCCAGTCGAGCTTCTTCGATGTCCAGCCGCAGACGGGGGCCGCCGGCCTGGGACAGCCGCGCGCCGCGTTTTCCGACGGACAGCGGCTCTTCGTGACCGACCAGAATTCGGATCGCGTGGCGATCTACGACAGCATCCCGGCAGCCAGCGGGGCGTCGATGAACCACGTCATCGGCAAGCCCGACGCCCAGGGCGCAAAGCCCGAGAACAGCCCGGGGACTCCGACCGCCAGCGCGCTGTTCTCTCCGAGCGGCGTCGCGGTGTCTGGCGGCCGCCTGATCGTCAGCTTCAACTCGCTGCCGGCAGCCGACGGGGCCGACGCCGACCTGTTGCTGGGGCAGTCCGTCTTCACGGCTATCAGCCTGCGAACTCCCGCCACGTTCGCCTGCCGGAGCACCTTCTTTCCTGCCGACGTGGCAGTCGCGGGTAGCCGGCTCTTCGTGGTCGCCAGGGACTCGCACCGCGTCCTGGCGTGGAACACGGTGCCCGTCTCCTCCGACATCTCGGCCGACTACGTGCTCGGGCAACAGAACCTCACCTCCGATTCCGCCAACGCCGGCAACGGGACGCAGAGCTCCGGCAGGAACCTGTTCAATCCGCAAGCCGTCGCCACCGACGGCACGAACTTCGCCATCGCGGACACGTCGCACGGGCGCGTGCTCATCTACACGAGCATCCCGACCACCACGTTTCAATCCGCGACGATCTGCCTCGGTAACGGAGACCTCTCCACCTACCCGACGTTTTCGACCACGACCGCCAAGACGCTGAGGCAGCCGACCAACGTGGCGCTGGCAAGCGGCAAGGTCTTGGTCACCGATTCCGACAGCAACCGGGTGTTGATCTGGAACTCGATTCCGGCCCAGAGCGCTACGGACGCCGATCTGGTCATCGGGCAGACCAGCTTCACGGTGGGCACGGCGTCTTCCATTATGCAGCCTGGGCCCGCCAAGCTGCGCATGCCGCAGGACGTGGCCAGCGATGGGGTCCGGATGGCCGTTGCCGACACGGGGAACCACCGAGTGCTTCTCTGGAACGCGATTCCGGCCGTCAACGGACAGCCCGCCGACTCCCTCATCGGCCACGCCGACTTCGACACCAGCATCGTCAACGACGGGAGGCGTCTTTCGGCCTTCAGCCTCAACCTCCCCGCCGACGTCAAGTTCGAGGGGGACAGCCTCTGGGTCACCGACGACAACCGCCGGCTGCTGCGCTTCGACCTTCCTCCCGCCACGCGCGTATCCGTGAACGCGGGCCTCGACCGCGAGGCCAACCTGGGCGCCCCCGTAAGCCTGAGCGGGGCGGCGTCCAGCCCCGCCGGGGGGCCATTCGCCTATCAGTGGACGGTGGAGGACTCGCCGGCTCCGGTGACTCTGACGACTCCGCTCCAGGCAGCGACCTCGTTCGTGCCGACCACCGGTGGCCGGTACGCGCTGAAGCTGACCGCCACCGACTCCGGCGCCGTCAGCGGAATAGGGCGGGTCCACGTGCTGGTCAACTCCGCGCCGGTGGCCGTGACAGCCGGCGCGCGCACCATCAACCCGACGGCGACGGTGGTGCTCGACGCCCGCCGATCCTTCGATCCCGACGGCGATCCTCTGACCTACCTGTGGAGCGTTCCGCTGGTCGAAGCGGCAGGCACCTCGTTGCCCAATGCCAACACGGCCGTGACCAGCTTCAAGCCGACGCCGAACACGACCTACGCAGTCAGTTTGACAGTCTCCGACGGACGCGGCGGCCAGGCCAGCCAGCAGTTCGACATCCGTGTGCGGCGCGACCCGATCGCGCGCGTGCTGGCCAACACCACGGCCGGCGCCTCCCAGGCGGTCGAGCTCGACGGCACGCTCTCCAGCAACCCAGACGGTGGGGCCATCACCTATCTCTGGTCCCAGCGCAGCGGCACGACCGTGGCGCTGACGCCGTCTGCCACGGCGCCAATCGTCACCTTCATGACTCCGGAGTTCGACTCGACGCTCCAGTTCGCGCTGACGGTCTCGAACGCCTCGGGCGGCGTCGCGACGGCCACGGCGTCGATTGCAGTGGACGGCACGCCTCCGGTGGCGACCCTGGCCTATCCACAGGGGACAGTCGCCAGCACAAAGGGGCCCTTCAGCTTCCAGGTGAACTTCAGTGAGCCGATCAACTCCTCGGCCGCGACGCCGGCCGTGACCTTCGTCCGGACGGCGGGCACGGGGACCTTGCCCGGCGGCGTGTTGCGCCGGCGAGCCAGCGACGTCGACGCGAAGCTCTTCGAGTACTCCTTCGAGGCCGGGTTCCTCGCCAACGGGACCTATGACATCTCGCTCTCTGCGGCCGACGCGGAGAGGAACCCGCTGGCGGCGCAGCCGGCCAACCGGACACTCGTCGTCAACGTGCCGAACAACCCGCCCGTGGCGCTGGCCGTCGGACCTTTCACGGCGACGACCGGCTCCACCGTGGCGCTGGACGGAACCGGGTCGTCCGATCCGGACGCCGACTCGATTACCTACCTCTGGAGCGGCACCGATCCTCAGTCCATCTCCCTGACGTTCAGCAACCCGACGAGCGCGAGGACATCGTTCGTTCCTGTTTTGACCGGCTCCCACACGGTCCAGCTGGTGGTCACGGACATCAACGGACGGGCGAGCCTGGTGTCAGGGCTCTCGATCAACGTCTCGCCGGGCGCGGTGCCGAACGCGGCACCCGTCGTGAGCGCGGGGGCCGACAGGCTGGTTCCCGTCGGGCGCGTGGTGACGCTCTCGGGATCGGCCTCCGACCCCGACAACGACGCGCTGACCTATCGCTGGACGCTCTCGTCGGTGCCCGCGGGCAGCGGGGTGACGACCGGGCCGTTGCCGGATGCCCAGGGTGGCAGGACACTGGCCGCTTTCTTCACGCCCTCGGTCCCGGGCACGTACTTCCTGGTGCTCCGAGCGCTCGATGGGCGCGGGCTCGATTCGTCCAGCACGATCACGGTGCTGGCCGACGACCACGCCAACACGGCGGCGGAGGTCGATCCGGCGCAGGCCTTCCCTTCGGCGGGCGCCACCAAGACCGCGACTCTGGAGGCCGCTGGCGACCTCGACTTCTTCTCGTTCGACGCGACGCCGGGCGATGTCTACCGGGCCAGCCTGGTGAGCCAGACCGTGCCCAACCCTGAGCTGGCGCTTGTCGATCGCGACGGCGCGACGGTGCTGTCGGCGGCGGCCGGGAGCCCCTCGACGACGGCGCGGCTGGCGGAGTTCAGGCCGCCTCGATCGGACCGCTACTACCTGCGCGTCCGCGTGCCGGCGGGTACCCAGAGCGGCACCTACCGGGTCACGCTCGACGTGGTGCACGAGGGCTTCGCGCGGCCGCCGCGGACCCGCCTGGTCACTCGCAAGGTCTCCGGCCAGTTCGAGGCGACGGTCAGCACCGATGGCACCTCGTCACCGCTGTCCTTCTTCCAGTTCCTGACGGAGTACGACTCGGCAGACCTGTCGCTGGTGAGCCGCACGGCGGAATCGGGCGCCTCGGGATTCACGATCGACGCGGCGCAGTTCAGCCTGCCTTTCGTGGACACCTTGCTGACGGCCAGCAACGGGGCCAGGCCCTTGCCGCCGGCGTCGCTGGTGTCGCTCGGGTTCAAGCCGATCGGAGCGAAGACGCTGTCCGACGTGCAGATCGACCTCCTGGCCGTGACGGCCACGCCGCCACCGCCGCTGGCGCGCGTGTCGGTGTTCCGGCCGACGGCCGACGCGGGGCTCGACCTGACGCTGGCGCTGCGCACGCCGCAAGCCGGCCCGGCGCAGCTGCCCGACTTCGTGCTGCCGGGTGCGCCGCTCGGGCCCTACCTGCGCCTTGACGGTCGCGATAGCCATGACGCCAACACGCCACCCTTGCCGCTGGCGTACTCGTGGCGGCTGCTCGAGGCGCCCGGCGGCGGCGTGACCCTGGTGGAACCGTCGGCGCCCACGCCCACGGCGACCCTGGCCGGCGCCGGCCGGTATCGCTTCGCGCTGACGGTCAGTAACGGGGTCCTGAGCAGCCCGACCTCGGTCGTCACCCTCCTCGTGACAGGCAATCAGCACTCGCCGCACGCGGAGGTTCGGGTGGCTTCGAGCGCGGCACCGGATCAGCCGGTGCCGGCCACGGCCGGAGCGTTCGTGACGCCCTCGGGAGCAACCGTTACGCTCGACGCATCCGGGTCCACCGACCTCGAGGCCTCCGACCGCGCGGCGCTGAGTTATCTCTGGGAGATGGTCGAAGGGCCGCTGCCGGTGCAGCTTGCGTCCCGGGCCGTGGTTTCGTTTTCGGCGGTGCTGACGGGTGTCTACCGGTTCCGGCTGACGGTGCGAGACCCGGGCGGGTTGCTAAGCCGGCCGGCGGAGGTCTTCGTGGTGGTCGCCGATCCCAGCGATTCGCCGGCAACCCTGTCGCTCCAGGCACTCAGTCCGAGCACGACCTCGGCGGGCCTAGACCTGGGCGCGGACCCGGAGCTGTCGGATGCGCCGTCGCTCGAGCTTTCGACCGGGGAGGAGGTCATCGTGCAGGCGCAGGCCGGCGACGCGGAGCTGGACCGCGGATCGCAGAAGGGCCTCTTCTTCTGGAAGCAGCTGGAGGGTCCGGCCGTACAGCTGGCCCAGCAAGACACACCGCCGATCAGGTCGCGAGTCACCTTCACTCCGGTAGAGCCGGGCGTGATCGAGCTGGAGTGCCGATTGCTCATTGCCAACTCCGACGGCACGCCGCTGGGTCCGGAGGTGCGGCGTCGCATCCGTGTGATCGCGGAGGATGCGAAGCGGCCGCTGCCCGAGGCACAGGCTGCCGTGGGTCCGGCGCAGGGCGTGCCGAAGGCGAAGCGCGCGCCGGCGGGGGCACAGGACTCGACGGTGGAACTCACTCCAGGGACCGTCGCGCGGCTGGACGCCGGCGGCTCGACCTCGGACGGTGCGACGATCGCCTACCAGTGGGTGCAGGTTCGCGGGCCCACGGTGGAGCTCTCGAACCCGTTCGCAAGCGTGACGACCTTCGTGGTGCCGGTGCTGGGCGACAGTGCCTCGCGTGACTACGCCTTCCAGCTCTACGTCGACGACGCGGATACCGGAGACCTGAGATCAGCACCGGCTGCGGTCGAGTTCTCGGCCGTCTCCAATCGAGCCCCCATCGCCGATGCGGGCGCCGACCGGTCCGTCGCAGCCGGCGCGCTCGTGCCGCTGGCGGGCTCCGGGACCGATCCCGAGAACGCGGCGCTCGCGTACTCGTGGAGGCAGGTCTCAGGGCCGTCGGTGGCGCTGTCGGATGCGACGACACGCAGCCCGACCTTCCGGCCGCTCGACTCGGGCGTCTACGTGTTTGGCCTGAGGGTGAACGACGGTCAGGTGCTGTCCGCGGAAGATCGGGTGACAATCACGGCCACGGCAGGTTCGAATCGGCCGCCGTCGGCCGGCGCAGGGATGGACCGCACGGTCCTGGCGGGGACGCTGGTGACGCTCTCGAGCAGTTCGAGCGATCCGGAGACGACGGCGCTGACGTATCGGTGGCGGCAAGTGTCGGGTCCGGCCGCAGCACTCTCGGACGCGGCTGCTGCGTCGCCGACGTTCACGCCGAGCCAGGCGGGAAGCTACGTCTTCGGATTGACCGTGAGCGACGGAGCACTCGACTCGCCGGAGGACTTCGTGACCATCACGGCGGTGCCGGGGACGAACCTGCCGCCGATCGCGGGCGCCGGGCCGGACCGCGCGGTCCTCCTGGGGGTCGTCGTGACGCTGGCGGGAACGGCTACGGACCCGGAGGCACGGCCCCTGACCTACCGGTGGCGGCAGCTGTCGGGTCCGCCGGTCACGCTCACGAGCACGACGGACCTCTCTCCGACCTTCACGGCGAACGTGGCTGGCAGCCTCGTCTTCGGGCTGGTCGCCAGAGACGGGGAGCTCGATTCGGCGGAGGACTTCGTCACCATCGCGGCGGTTGCCGGTACGAACCTGCCGCCCGCGGCCGACGCCGGGACGGATCGATCGGCCTTGCTGGGCACGGTGGTCTCACTGGCCGGAGCCGGCCTGGACCCGGAGGGGCGGCCCGTGACCTATCGGTGGCGGCAGGTGGCGGGCCCCGGCGTGACGCTCTCGGACCCCGCGAGCGCGTCGCCGACGTTCACGTCGACCGCGGCCGGCGCCCATGTCTTTGGACTGACAGTCCGGGACGGGGCTCTCGACTCTTCGGAGGACTTCGTCACGATCGCGATCGTCTCGGCGGCCAACCTGCCCCCGGCTGCGGACGCAGGTGCCGACTTCGGAGCATTCACCGGCGCGAGTGTTGGCCTCTCGGGCACCGGGACCGACCCGGAGGGGCGCCTCTTGACGTACCGGTGGCGGCAGATCTCCGGCCCATCTGCGGCGCTCTCGAGCGCGACGACGGCGTCGCCCGAGTTCACGCCGGCCTCGATCGGGAGCTACGTGTTCGGACTCAAGACACACGACGGAGCGTTCGTGTCGGAAGAAGACTTCGTCACCGTCACCGTGACCCGCGCGCCCGTGCTCGAGGACCCGTCGGTGTTGACGCTGACGGCGGGCCTCAACCTGATCGGCGTACCCTTCGACCCGTCGACCACGGGCACCCCCTTCGACCTGGCGGCGCTGGCGGCCCGAACGGGATCCAGCTACGTCGGCTACGATTTCGGCCGGGCGCCGGGCAGCCGCTGGCGCATCTTCGTTCCTGGCCTGGGGTTGCCCTCGCCCGAGGTGAGAGGCGACCGTGCCTATCTGGTGAACGTCGCGGGAACGCAGCCGGTCGTCGTCACCTTCGCCGGCAGGCCGTGGCCATCGGCGCAGTCGACGGGCCTGGCGGTGGAGAAGGGCTTCGGCAACATGGCGATTCCAGGCCGGCCCGGCTTGGGCTGGTCGGTGGCCGAGCTGATCCAGGTGCTGGGTGCGCGGCTCGCCGTCGTCAGCGTCCCGCTGTCGGGCGGCCGCAACCAGTTCCGGACGCTGGTCGGTGCCTCCGAGGCCGCCCTGGCCGCGCGCCTGAGGAGCGGAACCGGGTACCTCTACTTCACCGACCAGTCGGGCGAGGCGTCCCTCGCGCCGCTTCAGACGGACCGTCCACAAACGGGTCCGTGAGAGGGAAATGCGCCGCCGCCGGGCGTGCCTGCTTCGCCTTGTTGAGAATCTCAACACGACAGCGGAAAGTATCTGCTTGTCGAAGAAGTCGTGACGGAAGTAACGTTGTAGGCTGCTGACAGACTTGGCCCGTCTCGATCGGAGCGCCCCCGAGAGGTCGGTGTCGTGAGCACCCGTGAAGATTCCATCTGACTACAACCAACAGGAAGGCTCGGCCGTGAATCAGCTGCTCCAGACCTCGAGAAGATCGAGGGGCAGGCTGCTGGTTGCGGCCGTGGCCGTTCTGGCCAGCCTGCTCGTCGGGGCTCTAGCCCTCCCTTTCCCGGCGCCGACGGGGCACTCTGAAGGCACCTCTGAACTGCTCTCTTGCGCGCGAAGTGTCACTGTAGCGCACGTTGCGAGGACGACTCGGTCATGCCGCGCAGCCCCGAGAGTTCCGAGCCCTGGTGGGCCAGCCGGCAGCCAGGGGCCGCAGACAAGGGCGCGCGGGCTGGTAGGCCCGCAGTCCCCGCACGCGGCCTCACGGTCACACGCGCTGACACTTCCGCTGCTCTGCTAGACATCGGCGAACGCCCTCCGGCCTTTTCCACCCGGCGGCCGCCCTGATGCGCCTTCGCCATCGGTGGGTGCCCGTTGGAGCCGGTACCGCAGCCCATCGAATCGACGGGCGGCGCTCCGTCGACCGCGTGGCTTCCCGATTCCCGCAAGCGCAGCGCTGCGGTCCCGCAGTCACGCCTGCAAACCTGTCACCCGCAACAGCGAACACCCCTCTGACCCAAGGCAAACTCATGAATCCTATGACCCACTCCGGCTCCAAACCAACCTCCAGCACCACATCTGCGTTCTGGTCGGATGCGCTCGCATCGGTCGTTGTCTTCCTGGTTGCGCTCCCTCTGTGCATGGGCATTTCGATTGCCTCGGGAGCGCCTGCATCGGCCGGGCTGCTTTCGGGGATCGTGGGCGGCATCATCGTCGGAACCCTGGCGGGCTGTCCTCTTCAGGTCAGCGGACCCGCCGCGGGCCTATCGGTGATCGTCTTCGAGATCGTTTCCCGCCATGGCCTGCCCACGCTGGGCGTGATCTGCGCACTCGCGGGGGTGCTGCAGCTTGCGGCCGGTATCCTGCGGATCGGGCAGTGGTTCCGTGCTGTCCCGCCGCCCGTGATTCACGGGATGCTTGCCGGAATCGGCATTTTGATCTTTGCAGGCCAGTTCCACGTCATGGTCGACGACAAGCCGCTGGCTTCGGGACTGGCGAACCTGATGGGTATCCCTTCGGCAGTCGCGAAGGGCATTCTCGCTCTCGACGGCAGTAGCCACAACCTCGCGGCGATGACCGGACTGACGACACTGGCGGTCCTGGTTCTCTGGGGTGCGCTGGCACCACAAAGCTTGCGGTTCGTTCCGGCGCCTCTCGTCGCGGTTGCCTCGGGCACACTCGGCGCTTGGATTCTCGAGCTACCAATTGCTTACGTGGCGGTTCCGGACAGCTTGACGGCAGGAATACGCCTGCCGGATGCGGAGCTCTTGGATAAGCTCTGGCAGCCCGCCGTCTGGGGAGCCGCACTCGCAATCGCCATCATCGCCAGCGCCGAGACTCTTCTGACGTCCGTGGCCGTCGATGCGATGCAGCAGCGTGCCCCACGCACCGGCTATGACCGCGAGCTGCTCGCCCAGGGAGCAGGGAACCTCGTCAGCGGCCTGATTGGCGGGCTGCCGATTACGGGCGTGATCGTTCGCAGCAAGGCCAATGTCGACGCCGGAGCAACCAGTCGACGATCGGCTGTGCTCCACGGCTTCTGGATACTGGCGGTCGTGGCGGCATTCCCGGGACTCCTCGGCAAGATTCCGGTTGCAAGCCTGGCCGCGATCCTCGTATTCACGGGCTACAAACTCGTCAACCCCGAGCACATCCGGGCCATGGCGGCGCATGGCCGCTCTGAGCTCGCCATCTACTTGCTGACGGTTGGCGCCATCGTCTGCACCGATCTCCTGAAAGGCGTTCTTTTCGGCCTGGCGCTGGGGGCGGTCAAGCTCCTCTACATCTTCTCTCACGTCGGTATTCACGTCGACGAATCGCGCGCGCCGTCCGAGATTCACATCCATGTCGAAGGCTTCGCCACCTTCCTGGTGCTGCCGGTACTCGCGCTCGATCTCGAGCGCGTGCCTCCGGGCGCCACGGTGCATGTGCACACCCAACAGGTCGACTATGTCGACCATGCGTGCCTGGACCTCCTGAGAACGTGGCAAGTACAGCACCAGTCCACCGGAGGTCATGTCCACGTGAATTGGGAACGGCTGCGTGAGCTGTTCCATAACGGCGGCCGCTGGCGGCTGGAAGGCGCCAGGTGGATGGTGGCACAGGAGCAGCCGTCGCCTTTGGAAGCCCGCGCAGAGGCGGTGGCAAAGTGAGAGCCTTCTCACTCGGGATCTCGCCCAGGGCCATGGACCGGCGCCGTGCGAGCACCCTCGGAAGGCTCGTCTTCTGCGCATCTGCCTTCGAGGGACTGTCGGACGAAGCTTGCATGTCCGTGGTCGAACTGCTGGTCAGAGCCTCGATCCGCGCAGGGGTCGACAGTCGCCGCTCCGGCCCGCTGCTGGGAGAGGTAGCCCGGCTTCCGGCCGTATGGCGGATGGAGCCTGGAGTGCTCGAAGGCGAGCTGACCGCAATGCGCCGCAGAATGCTGGTGTCAGCGCTCAGGGATGCCAGGCCTGCCGGCCGGCCCGTCCTTGGAGCGGTTCTGACACGTGAGCAGGGACTGGAGGTGCTGCGGTCGGTTGCGAGAATCCTGATCCGGAGCTCACCTGAAGTGCGGTTCGCACGAGAGCTCGAGCTCGCCTGTGCAGAGCTGGGACTGCCTGGCACCGAAGTCAGTCGGGCACTCGACGACCTGAGAAGTGAGCTCGCTTCCTGGGAAAGGTGAGATGAGATGCCCGAACCAATTGCCGCGGGAAAAGCGATCGAGAACATCGGCTGGCTCAACTACCATCACCTGCTCTACTTCTGGACCGTCGCGCGCGAAGGCAGTGTTGTTGCCGCGGGGAAGAAGCTCAGGCTCTCTCACTCCACACTGGCCATCCAGATTCGCCAGCTCGAGAACCGGTTCAAGGAGAAGCTCTTCGAGCGTTCGGGCCGCAACTTGAGGCTCACCCGCACGGGGCGCACCGTGCTCGTCTACGCCGATCAGATCTTCGGGCTGGGCAACGAGCTGCTGGAGGTGATGTGCGGACGTCCCGGCGACGAACCCGTGCGTCTGGTGGTCGGCATCGCGGATGTGATGCCCAAGACACTCGTGAGCAAGCTTCTTCTACCCGTGGGGAAGCTGGTTCCATCGATCTCCTTGCTCTGCCGCGAGGGCAGTCCGGCGGGCCTGGCCGAGATGCTGCTCCACCACGACCTGGACGCGATCCTCAGCGATGCGCCGATTTCGGGCGAAGGTTTCAGGCGGGTCTTCTCACACTTGCTCGGGCAGTGCGGAGTCAGCTTCTTCGCCTCCAGAGCCCTGGCCCAAACCTACGGAGGGGACTTTCCCGCCTCCTTGCACGACGCCCCGATGTTGCTTCCCTGCGCGGGCACAACGTTGAGGTCGGCCCTCGAACGTTGGTTCCACGCCAAGGGCATCCGCCCGCGGATCGTCGCAGAGTTCGAGGACAGCGCCCTGATGAAGGCTCTCGGCCAAGACAGTCTTGGCGTCTTCGCATCCCCCTCGGCCGTGGAGGATGCCGTGAGCCGCCAGTACGACGTCTCGATCCTGGGGCGAGCCGATGAGATTCAGGAGCACTTCTACGCCATTTCGCTCGAGCGTCGCATAACGCACCCCGGCATTGCCGCGATCTGCTCGTCGGCGCGGACCGACTTGTTCCTCAAACACGGACCTCAGGGGAGGTCCAACAAGTAGCGCCGGCCCGCCAGCACTCGACACGCCGGAATTCGCGCACCGCCGGGCACATCCTCACTGGGCGTTGCTGAACGGCGAATCCAGGCCGTAGCGGCGAAAGAAGGTGCTGATCTGACGCTGGCTCTCGTCCTTGGCGGCGGTGTGGACGGAGTCGTAGTCGGCCGGGTTGTTCCAGTTGTAGCCGATGTTGCCGCCGGAGTCGTGAGACCGGGAGCTGACGAGCTGCCCGTTCACGTAACGGCGCTCCGTCACGGTCATGACGAAGCCGACGTTGCCGCTTCCGTTGCCGCGAGCCGCTTCCTCGCGGAGCCGGTCGCGGAGCGGGCCGGGTGACGTGGGCAACAGCACCCGGTCGCCGCCATCGGTCTCGACCTCGACCGGCCTGCCGGGCTGCGGCGGCAGCGCGCGGACGGAGGCAACGGGGGGAAGCGTGGCCTTGCCAGGGTTGACGAGCACGGGGTTCTTCCCCGGGCGGCCTGCGAGCCGGTTGAGCTCCTCGGCCACGGCCTGCTCGAGCTTCGGTGCGGGCAGCTCCCCCTTCTCGTAGCGCTCGGCGAGGTCGCGCAGCTTGTCGAGCGTCGCGGCGTCCTCGCGCGTGTAGTTCGGCTTCTCGACCGGCTTGGTGAGGGGCGAACGGGGCTGATAGCGAATCTCCTCGTTCAGGTTCCGACTGGCGGTCACGTTGTGGCTGGCGGGAAAGTCGAGCCGCGCCAGATTGCGCAGGGTGAAGCTCTCACGCCCGTCGGAGTCGGCGCCCGTCACGGTCGTCTCGAGGTAGTAGGATTCGTCGGGCGACTTCAGCTCGGCGTCGTCCGCCCTGGGTTCGCGCAGCTTGAACTCGAGCGCGCGCAGCTGGATGCCGCCGACTTCGCCGCTCTCGGAGGCGGGCTCGCCTTCAGCTGCCCCCAGCCGCCGGCAGAGCCGGTAGAGGCCGCCGACCGGGGCAGGCTCCAGCGAGTAAGTGACGGTCTCGGCGTCGCGGGTGGCCCGATCCTGGCGGCCCGGGTCCGACGACGGCACATAGAAGCTGAGGTGCTTGCCTCCGGGCGAGATCCAGACCGGCACCTGGTGGTCTCCGAAGCGGTTCTTGATGCGGCCCTGCGCGTCTCGCTCCACCGGCGTCGTTACCAGGCGCCTGAGGTCCGCCTGGACGGTGGCCAGGGCCAGGGTCGCCGACTGCAGGGCGTCCGCGCGCCCCTGGGTATCGCGATTGAGCCGCGTGGCGGAGTAGAAGACCTCGTACAACGCGCCGAGGAGTACGGCAAAGAGCGCGATGGCGACGAAGATCTCGACGAAAGTGAAGCCCCGCCGGGAGCGCACGCCCCCCGAGCTCCTCCCTCCGTCTCGCCGCGACGTGCCTGAAGTCCGCTGCGCCATGCTCCACCTCCTTTGTAGAGCATGACCGTCCCTCCCCCCGCCTGAGGAGCCTTCCCGCCTCGAAACCGGGAACTTCCGTCACCGAGGTGACGCCTGCTCCGAGAAACCCGTGGCGTTTACCCGTACCGGGTTTTCTTACCGGTTTCTCTCAGGCGCCGCCGGTGGCGCGGGGAGCGGTCTTGGCGAGGGCCTTCCGGGCGAACTCGTTGCCGGGCTCTCGCTTGAGTGTGTGGGCCCAGGCCTTGCGAGCCATGTCGCGCTTGCCGATCGACCAGAGAAGCTTGCCGAGGAGGTTGGTGACCTTGGCCGGCACGTCCTTGTGGGAGCGGAGGGACTTCAGAAGCATGCCCGCCGACTTCTTGTAGTCGCCCGCGCGGGCCACCTGCACGGCTTGCTGAAACTCGGCTTCGATGGCGTCGGCGGCCCCTGCTGCTTCGGCCGTTGAGGCGGCTTCTGCGGCCGGAGGAACGGCCGGCACAGCGGCGGCGGCAGGATCGGCCTTGGGGGTCTCGTCGGCGATTTCGGTATCCAGCGCCGAGGAGAGGTATCCGGCCAGCTCCTCCGGTGTGAGATCGGCGCTGTGAACGGTGGCTACCAGGCCTTCGGTCTTGGCCTTGAAGGTCTTCTGGAACTGGGTCTCGACGGCCGTGAACAGATCGGCCAGACCGCCTCGAAACTGGCCGCCGGAGAAGCCGGCGTCCTTCTTGTTGGAGACAGCGGGGATGGGGCGGGCGATGCCTTCCTTGCGGATGAGGACGACGCGGTCGTCGGCGTGGTAGGCCAATCCCAGGCTCTGGACCAGGCCCGGCAGCTCCTTCTTGTAGTTGAG
>JACQZN010000044.1:27661-79800 GCA_016213845.1 Candidatus Wallbacteria bacterium | reverse complement strand
AGCACGGGGATCTCCTTTGTTGGTCGCGAATGTCTTTGAACAACACTCACTACCGACGAGGAGATCTCCTCGCATTCACTTCTCAGGAAAAGTCATGCTCGCGTCGGCCGGAAACTCTCCATCTTTTCGGGGTTGCTCCCGCGTCAAGTCGCCCCCTCTCATATTGATCTTGTTGATCATGCGAAGATCTACAAGGAAGGGCAGAGTCGAAAAGGTAAGTCCTCCGGCCTCACTCGTCTTGACGGCTCGTACTATAGGGATGGGAGTTCGCTCGAACTGAACGCTGACGGTACGTATCGAAGACACTGGGGTGGTTGCGTGGCGTGGTCCGCGGAAATTGGGAAGTACTTGGTCTCGGGCAGTGCGATGACGCTCACTTCCAAGCATCGGTCTTCTGCCATGAACGGGCAAACGGCTGAGAGAGTAGAGACCAGAGATTCAACCCGGTTTCTCATCGTGCGCTGGTCCCGCCGGACCTATCTATTGGCTGAAGATGAAGTCGACAACTTTTGTGACAGAGTCAACGCCGGTTGTGAACCGCGGTCAGATCTCAGTGGAAGATTCTATCTGAAAGATGGTGCTGAAACGGCTACAGTTCAAGGTGAGCCGGAGTTACCAATGGACAAGTTGTGCTTGCTGCTCAAGTCACCACTTAGAACAGTAGCCACCGGTTTTGAGGCACCAGCTACTATGTTACTGAGGATCACTTCTCAAAACAGCATCGGCCTGAAGCCTGGCATGACACTATGTCGCGCCAATGGGAGAGTGTTGCCAATACTAAGGATTGTTTCCGTGAATCATCTGGACGCGAAGGCCGAGATTCTAGGGGCGGATAATCCGGCATCTCATGTGCGTGAGGAATTCGTGACTCGCGGCAAACCTAACCAGTGCTTCTAGGGACAAAGAGCCTTAGGGGGTGGTGTTCATTGTGTCCGCTGTACACGGCTAAGTCAACATAACATACTGTATAAGGAACACTTGTTCTCGTCATTGATGGAATGGGGGCGGGTGAGCGTGTTATCGAGAAGGTGAGAGGAGGGTTGGGGGTGGGGCGCTGGGTGAATCGGGGCGGATGGCGGATGGGAGGAGTGGGAAGCGGGGACGGGATAGCTGGGGGGGGTCAGGCCCAGTGGTAGCCGCAGCGGCAGTGGGTGAGGGGCTTGCCGCGGAAGCGGAGTTCCTTCTTGGGGGCCTTGCATTGGGGGCAGAGGCCGCGCGTATGGGAATGGACTTTGCCGTCTTTGATGGCACGTTCGAGGTGAATTTCTTCTTCTTTTGAGAGTTTTGCTGGCATGGGTGGGGATCTCGGATGGAGTTAGGGGGCTGTTGATGGAGACTTGTCGAGCAGTCGAAGGAGATCCTGGGCTTTTTTGCTGAGAATGGGGTCAGAGGCGAACTGTGACTCCATTTTTTTGCAGAGAGCACGACACTCATGGGTACGGCCGGTCTTGTAGCAGGCGACGGCCAGGCTAAAGGCGATCTCGGGGGAGGCTGGCTCGGTTAGGTAGGCGCGCGCCAGGTGGCGGAAGGCGTCTTCGTAGCATCGGTAGCGGAGGAACTCGCCGCCGGCGGAATGGTGGATCTTGGGGTTAATGGCGATAATGCTAACCAGGTCCTTGAGGAGCAGGGACGCGTCATTTACGCGCTTTTCGGCAAGCAGTTTCCGTCCCAGGCGAACTTGCTCGGAAAGGACATCGAGCTGGGCGGCGATGGCAGCGAAGTACTCTTCGAGGGAGCGGGGGATTTCCTGTGTCCGATTGAATAGGTTGGCCAGGTGCAGGTGGGGATGGACGAAGGAGGAGAGAGCGCGGGCCACGGAGGAGAAGTCCTCGATGGCTGGAGCAAGTTCACCACGGCGGCGGTAGAGGTCGGCGCGCAAGAAGGCAATGTATGGATTATCGATAAACGAGCCTTGAGACTGGGAGAGGCTGGCGAGGGCCGCGTCGACCTTGCCGCCGGAGGCGAGAGCCATGGCAATTTCGAGGGACTCGATCGGGAGAGGAGCCATCACGTCGGACGGGGAGGCAGTGGAACTCGGCTCGGGAGAGGAGCCGCCAGGTCCATGGGCGTCCTCGGATCGCCTGTTGCGGAGGTCTTCCTCGAGGGCGCTCACGAGGAGCAGGTACCGCTGAAGATTTTCGAGGTCTCGAAGCGACTCGCCGACTTCGCCGACGGCATAGACGGCGCTGGAGCGCTGCTTGATGTTGGGACCATCGAGCATGCCCTCGAGCTCGTCGACGACCTGAAGATTTCCTGAACGCCAGAGGGCGACGGCCGCGTTGGCCTTCACGCGGTTGTCGCTGCTGTTGAGGAACGGTTCGACGTGGGGGATGATCTCGACCGTGCCAATGTGCATCAACGCGTCGATGGCGTTGGCCTGGACGCGCAAGTCGGTGTGCTGCAGGTAGCGACTGACGACGGGGATGCGGCTTGCATCGGCGATCTTGCCCAAAGCCGTGAGAGCTTCGCCGATCACATTGCGATCGTCCTCGCGTTCGAGCAGGGTGAGTAGGTAGCTGCCGATGGAAGGATCGCTTATGCGCCCCAAGCTCTTGACGGCGCCACTGCGAACGAGGGGATTCGCGTGTGTCAGGGCCTTGACGAAGCAGGAGGTGACCTCGTCGCCACTGAAGAAGCTCAGACTCTCGATGACATTTCGAAGGACATCCGGATCGGCCTCGGTCGTGAAGATGGTGGTGAGCCAGCCAGCGATCCTGTCGTTTCGGATGAACCTTGCCGCATAGACGGCGCTGGCCCGCTCCCACTTCTCGGGGCTATTGAGCAGCTGCGACAAGATCTGCATCGAGGCCTTGGGGTCGACGTCACCGAAGGCAATGGCCAGGTTGCCCATGACACGGTTGTTCTGGCCATCGATGACCAGGGGCTTGAGAATGCCCAGCTTGCGCTTCTCCGGCAATTGCATTGCGGCTACGACCTCGACCGCGTTGGCACGGACCCTGGCGTTCTCATCCTTGAGCGCCTTCTTCATCAGGGCGAGGATCTCCTCACCCTCGCAGCCGCTGAAGATCTGGACCATGGTGGCCCGGACCTTGGCGCTCGTCATACGTTCGAAGCGCTCGCCGATCATCGCAGCCATTCGTGCCGGGTCGGAGACCTTGACGCTTTCGAGGGCCTTCAAGGCCGAGATGACCGCTTCCTCTTCGGAATCGTCGAGAGCCGAGACGAGGGCGTGAACTCCGGCCGCGTCCCGCAACTTGCCGATGCTATCGAGGGCAGCCCGCCGGACGGCAGTGTGCGAGGAGGAAGCCAGCCTTACAAGACACTCGACGGTGACTGGCCCCGGATAGCGATGGAGCACCGAGGCGATGGACGCCGTGAGCGCCGGCACGGCGGAGCGCAAGGCCAGGTGCAATCTGTCCCCAATGGAAGAGTCTTCGATACGAGCGAGGGCCAGGACGGCTTCCTCGGCAACTCGCTCCGTCGGCAGCAGTTTCAGCAGCGCGTCGACGGAAGCGGGGCTGCCGATCTTGCCGAGCGCCTGAACAGCAGAGCACGCCATGTTGGGCTCGGGGTCGGCGGCCAGGCGCGCGAGCTTCTCCGTGCAGCGAGCGAGCAGCCTCAATCCGTGGGCACGCAATTGGGCCGGGTTGCTGTGTTGATCGCCGGACTCGTTCACTGCAGAGATTTCACTGTTCCCGGATCATCAAGAACAACGGTAGCCGAGGAGTTGAGAGGGAGTGCGCCTCGATAGCACGCGGGTCAGGAGCCATTCACGCCGCCGGTCTCCATTCCTTGATAGAGCTTATGGGCCTTTTGATAGATCGGGGCTTCACGCTCCTTGACGGAGTCCATGACACGCCGAAGAAGCTCGCGCGCCAGGCCGGTATGGCCGCACTTGGCGCAGGCACGTGCGTAGTAGTAGGCAATCTCGGCGCTCGCCGGGTCCTCCACGTGTGCGCGGAAGAGGTGATCGAGAGCGTCCTCAGGCCGGCTCTGAAAGAGGAGCATCTTTCCAATCTGGAAATGCGTGTCGGTGGGAATGGGCGATTGGCTGACGAGGAACTTGAGAGTCGTGTAGGCTTCCTGCACTCGTCCTTTCTCCAGGAGCCAGCGAGAGATCCGAACCTGCTCTTCGAGGAGGGAAAGCCTGATCTCGAATGCCTTGAGGTAGGCATCGACAAGGCGCCCGGTTTCCTGGCGTGACGAATAGAGGGTCGCGAGCTCGAGATTGGGGCCGATGAAGTCCTTTCGCAGCTGGGAATCTTTCTCGAGAATTGCTCCTCGCGCTTCGGAGGTCTTTCCGGGGTGATCCATCCGAGCTTGCAGGTAGGTCCAGACCCATTCGCCAGGCATCTCGGAGACTGCCTCACCCAAGAGCTGACGGGCTTCTTCGGCGCGGCCGGCCTGGAGCTCGGCCAGGATCGCCTCGGCCCGCTCCCGCACGTAGAGGCTCCGCCCTCCGCGACCCAGCTTTCGCAGAGCATCCTCGGTGCTCGGACCCTTGTCGAGAAGGCCGGAGACACTCTTCAGGGCGGACAGGAGTAAGGGTTTCCGGGGGCCGCTGGCGAGGAATCTGAGAGACTTGCCGATTTCGCCAACGACATAGATTGCACTGAAGCATTGCCGGGAATTGGCGGGATCGAGCATCTTTTCAAGCTCGCGAACGATAGCAACCTCGCCTTGCTGCCAGAGAGCGAGGACTGCATTGGCCTTGAGCCGATTGTTGGTGCTGGCGACAAATGGGCGAATATGCGGAATCACATCGGGTCCACCGGCACCGGCAGAAGCCATGATGCCCTCGATTGCGTTGGCCTGGACTCGGGGTTCCTGGTCGCGAAGGCACTCGGTGAGATAGAGCAGATCCGAAGGGCCAGCCAATCGGCCCATCGCATTGACCAGGGCCGCGCGCACTACGGGCTCGGTTTCGCGCTGATAGGTGTCGAACACGGTTTTGAGATTCGACGTATCGGCGACCAGCCCCAAGAGGCGGGCAGCGTGGGAGCGGATGGAGGGTTCCTCGTGCTCCAGGAGGCCAATGACCTGCGCGGCAACGTCGGAGGAAGGGTAATGCTCGAGGGACTTCAGGGCGACCGCCAGGACTTCGGGCTCCGCTTCGGTCTTGGTGAGTCGGAGAAGCCACTGGGGAGACTGTGGGCTCTGGATCTTGCCGAGACACCAGGCTGCACTGGCCCGGAACCACTTGTCGGGGTTCTTGAGCATCGAGGCGATGGTGGTGAGGGCGAGCTTGAGATCCTCCTGGGCGATGGAAACGGCGGCATTGCCGACGACCCGGTTGTTGGGATCGGACAGTAGCGGCCGAATCTGCTGGGACTTCTCCTTCGGAGCGAGCGCCATCCGGTCGAGAGCCTCGATTGCGTTGGCGCGGACGCGGTCATCGGGGTCACGCAGGGCTGCGGTGACGGCTGGAACGGCAGCCAGGTTTCCGATGAAGCCGAGCGTCATGATGGCGCTGGCCTTGATGTGGCGATCGGTCGTGGTCCTGAATCGTGCGACGACTGCTTCGGTAGCGCGACTGTCCTTTACCGCGCCGATGGCCTTGAGCGCGTAAAGGGCGACCCACACCATTGGATCCCCGATGAGGCGGATGAGGGGCTCGCAGGTTGCTTTGCGGTCCTCGTGCTCGCCCAGGGCGGTGGCGACGTTGGCCCGGACGGCAGGGTCGGGAAACGCGGCGTGCGCTAGCAGAAGCTCGAGGGCGCGACTGTCATTGAAACGACCGAGCTCAAGGACCGCGTGCTGCTTGATGAGGACGTCGTTGGACGCCGCGGCCTGCAGGAGCAGATCGATGGCGGACGGGTGGTCGAGCTCGGAGAGGGCAAGAGCGGTGACCTCCGCCAGTGAAGTGGTCAGGACGGAGTTGCGGAAAATGGGGAGAGAGGTCGGGCTGGCGATCTTGCCCAGAGCGAGAATGGCCTTCTTGGCGAGATCGGGGTTGGAGCCCGTAGCGAAGGAGTGGAGGTGCTCAAGGCATGGCTGGAGGACCTGCAAGCCGGCCTCACGGAGTCGAGCAATGGGCACGCCTTCGAAGGCGCCGCCTTCGACGGCATCGTGGACACCGGAGGTACCGGCGCCGAGCCCGCGGGAAGGTCGTGCCATGCTCTTTTGGAGCAGCGCCGTCAGACTGCGATTAGCCTGGTGGCTGACGATCGGGACCGGGTCGCGCGTGGCGTTTCGGAGAGTTTCGAGAATCTCTTCCTCGTCGGCGCTGTCGGCCAGCAACTCGATCTGGGACAGGGCGTACCGGCGGATCTGGGGATCCGGGTCGCCCGTCAGCGCAAGCATACGCTTCAGATCATCCATGACAGAGTTGGAGGCCGCGATTGGCCCCGGCTCTCCTATTTACAGTGGGAAGCGAGTCTTGGCAAGGCGAAGAGGCGGAGGAGCATGTCCGGCCGGGTCCGGGAGCCGGCCGTTCGGGACCGGAAAATGTGGCCGGGAAGGGAGCGAACGGCGCCAAGTGGAGTTGCCCCGAGCGTCACCAAAGTCACCAACGACCCTTCTTAGTCGCTTGATGGACGCTAGCACGCCGCGTGTGGCGGGCAACTTGCGGCCGAGTCGACAGGCAGGAGGGGCCCCATTTCTCGTTCTCGGGCGGGGGAGAGGATGGGGAGGCCGAAGGAGACCGGCCGATGATCGAATTCGATGGCGAGCAAGCGAGGGTGGAGCACACCCAGCCGGGGGGAGGGAAGGCCGATCACCCCTGGTGGCCTCCGCTCGGGGAGGGGCTGCGCCCCAGACAGCCTGTAGTAGTGATCGCCGGGGGGTTCGGAAGCGGGAAGAGCGAGCTAGCGCTGAATCTCTGTATGGGTTTGCAGGCCGGGGGGGAGCGGGTTCGACTCGTGGACTTGGACATCGTGAAGCCGTTTTTTCGCAGCAGGCAGGCACGCGGCTTTCTGGCGGCTGCGGGGATCGGATTAGTAGCACCCGAGGGAGAGCTGTTCCATTCCGACTTGCCGATCGTGCTCCCGGAGATCCGGAGTCTGCTTCGGCAACCGGACGGCGTCGTGGTGATAGACGTCGGTGGAGATACGGCCGGTTCCCGGGTGCTCTCGTCGCTGGGAGACGCATTCGTGAGTGGGGGCTACGAACTGCTGGTGGTGTTGAACACGAGCCGACCGTTCACGCGGGACGTGCGCGGCCTGGTGGAGATGGTCCGGGGAATTGCCGCGGCGGGGGGGCTCGTGCCGACGGGGCTGGTCGCGAACACGCATCTTCTAGGCGAGACCCGACTGGAGCTGGTACTCGAGGGGCTTGGGGCGGTCCGCGAGACGGGGGCTCTGCTCGGAATTCCGGTTCGCATGCTGGCGTGCAGCGAGAAGCTGGCTCGGCGACTGCAGCCGCAGGCGGTGGGATGTCCCGTGCTGGAGCTGCGGCGCGTGTTGCGGGAAGAGCGACTTGGGGGGGAGTGGCCGCTAGCGGACGGAGAGGATTGAAGCAGGAGGAGGCCATGTCTGCCGTAACAATAGACAGCACGCGTTGCAAGGGGTGCGAGCTCTGCTGCCGGGTTTGCCCGCAAGGGGTGCTCCGTGTGGCGAAGCAGATCAACACGAAGGGGTACTTTCCGGCCGAAGTCGGCGACGGAACGCTTTGCATGGGGTGCTGCATGTGCGCAGTGGTGTGTCCGGACGTGGCGATCGAGGTTCGCGTCCATGGGGTGCATTATGATTTTCTCGGGCAGTGAGGCCGCGGCGAAGCCGCGCAAGCTACTGATGAAGGGGGCAGAGGCGATCGGCGAGGCGGCGATCCGGGCCGGGGCGAAGGCGTACTTCTGCTATCCGATCACGCCGCAGACGGAGGTGGCCGAGTATCTGGCGAGGCGCATGCCGGAGGTGGGCGGCGTGTTCTTGCAGGGCGAAAGTGAGCTGGCGGTGGCGAACATGCTCTTCGGAGCCGCGGCGACCGGAGCCCGGGTGTTCACGTCGACCTCGAGTCCCGGGTTCAGCCTGATGGCGGAGGCGATGTCCTACATAGCCGGCGCGGAGTTGCCGGTGGTCTTCATCAACGTGATGCGGTGCGGGCCCGGCCTTGGGGGAGTACTGGCGGCACAGAGCGACTACTGGCAGGCGACTCGGAACAGCGGGCACGGTGACTACCGATGTCCGGTGCTGGCGCCATCGTCGGTGCAGGAAGCGGCGGAGCTCACGTTGGCGGCTTTCGAGCTGGCGGACCGCTACCGGAACCCCGTGATTGTGCTGGCAGACGGGATGATCGGGCAGATGATGGAACCGGTGATGCTGGAGGGTCTGGCAGCAGGTGAGCCGGTGGAGAAACCGTGGGCCACGCAAGGGTGCGGCGGGAGGGAGCCCGTGGTCGTGAAGTCGCTCTACCTGGACCCGCAGGTCCTGGAGCGGATGAATCGGAGGTTAGCGGAGAAGTACGCGAAGATGCAGACCGACGAGGTCCAGGTGGAGCTCTACAACGTCCGGGAGAGGCACGATCTCGTCGTGGTCGCATACGGGACGATGGCGCGAATCTGCAAGACGGCGATCGACCGGCTGGGGAAGGAGGGACTGCAGGTGGGGCTCGTGCGGCCGATCACGCTGTTTCCGTTTCCTGTCGACGCAGTCCACTCGGCAGCGCGTCACTCAGCGGCCGGAGTGGTGACGGTGGAGCTGTCGCAAGGACAGATGATCGACGATGTGAACCTGGCGCTGGGGGAGCTGGGGCGCTCGGCATTTTTCGGGCGGTCGGGCGGGATGGTTCCGACACCGGACGAAGTCACGCGAGTCTTTCGCGACCTGGTCAAGCGAGGTGCGGCATGACTGGAGGAGAGGTAGTCTTTTCGAGGCCGGAGTCGCTGCGAAGGACACCGACGCACTACTGTCCCGGCTGCACACACGGGACGGCGCATCGGTTGGTGGCGGAGGTCCTGGACGAGCTCGGCATCCGGGAGCGAACTGTGGGAGTAGCGCCGGTTGGCTGCGCGGTGTTCGCGTACAACTACTTCAACTGCGATTTCCTGGAGGCAGCCCACGGCCGGGCCCCGGCGTTTGCGACGGGAGTGAAGCGAGTCCGGCCGGAGCTGATCGTCTTTACGTATCAAGGGGACGGCGATCTGGCATCGATAGGGTTGGCCGAGATCCTGCACGCAGCGAATCGAGGGGAGAAGTTCACGGTGGTATTCGTGAACAACGCAATTTACGGAATGACGGGGGGACAGATGGCACCGACAACTCTGCCCGGGCAGGTCACGACGACCTGTCCGGGGGGGCGGGACGTCGAGCAGGTGGGCTATCCGCTGCGCGTTGCGGAACTGCTGGCGACCTTGCGAACACCCGGGTACATCGCGCGGGGATCGCTCCATGGACCGGAGGCGATCGTTGCGTCGAAGCGGCTGGTGAGGCGAGCGTTCGAACACCAGGTAGCCGGGACGTGCTTCGGACTCGTGGAGCTGCTCTCGACGTGCCCGACGAACTGGGGGCTGACGCCCATGGCAGCTTGTCAGTGGGTAGTAGATCGGATGATTCCGTACTACCCGCTCGGGGAGCTGAAGAGGCCGGAGAGTGCGACGGGGCAGGTGGCGTCGTGAGTAGAGAAGAGGTCGTCATTGCAGGGTTCGGAGGACAGGGCGTTTTGCTAATCGGGAAGCTACTGGCTCAGGCGGCACTGGATGCCGGGAGGGAGGTGTCGTGGCTACCGTCCTACGGGCCGGAGATGCGTGGAGGGACCGCGAACTGCACGGTCGTCGTGAGTGACGACCCGATCGCGTCGCCCATTGTGGACCATCCGCGGGGGGTGGTGGCGATGAACAGGCCGTCGCTGGACAAGTTCGAAGGAAGCGTAGAGGCCGGGGGATTCCTCGTCATCAACAGCTCTATGGTCGATCGCGGAGCGGAGAGGACAGATCTTCTGGTGGTGAACGTGCGGTCGCTGGAGATGGCACAGGAGCTGGGTAACGTGAAGGCCGCCAACATGATCGTCCTTGGCGCGCTGGCGGGGTTGAGTGCGCTAGTCGGACTACAGCAGATACGAAGGGCGGTGGAGCACGCCTTCGAGCAGAAGCCAAGGGCATTGGAGGTCAACTTACGAGCTTTGGAAGCGGGTCATGCGCTGGCGCAAGTGGAGATTGCGAGGGCCGGGGCAAAGGGGCGAGGCAAGGGCCTGGATGGCTCGGGTGGGGCTGGAGGTGCTGGCAATGACAGCGATGGGAGCGCCTGTGGACTCCATTGATGCGATGAGTTCTGATATTGCGAAGCGTGTGGACCGGATACTCCAGAAGCGAGGAGCACAGTCCGGGCAGCTGATCCACGTACTTCAGGATGTGAACGACGAGCTGGGCTGGTTACCGCTCGAAAGTCTAAGGCTCGTGGCGGATGGCCTTGGAGTGCCGCTCTCCCGGGTGGCCAGCGTATCGACTTTCTACAAAGCGTTTTCGACGCGCCCGCGTGGGAGGAGAATCGTCCGGGTCTGCATGGGGACGGCGTGCTACGTCCGAGGGGCCAGGGAGGTAACGGAGGAAGCGACGCGGGAGCTGGGCATCCAGAGCGGTGAGACGACTGCAGACGGGGAGATGACGCTGGAAACGGTCAACTGTCTCGGGGCGTGTGCGCTGGGCCCTGTGATGGTGAGCGGGAGTGTCGTGATTGGACACCTGGAGGCGGGAGCGGTCGGCAAGGCGCTCGAGGAGCTGAAGCGGGGCAACCAGGAGGGGGCCCGGGCTCTTGGGGGCGAGTGCGTGGAGCAGCTGCCGGAGTTGAAGAGTCCGGAAGATCTTCAGAGCTGGCGGAACCAGACTCGGGGACGGGCCAGCGGGCCAGTCAGGCAGGCGCTTGTGTGCGCTGGAACCGGGTGTCGAGCGGCGGGAGCCGTGAAGGTCTCTGAGGCGCTGGCACGCTGGATCGAGGCAAGCGGTTCGGAGTCGAGGATAGGTCTCGAAGTGAAGGAGACAGGCTGTCACGGATTCTGCGAGAAGGGTCCGCTGGTGGTCGTTCGACCCGAAGAGACGCTGTACGTAGGAGTGAAAGAGAGCGACGCAAGCGAGATTGTGGAGCGAACGCTGGCCAGGGGAGAGCCGATCTCGCGCTTGCTGTGCGCGGACGCGAGTTCCAGAAGGCGGGTGTTACGCTGGCCAGAGCTCCCGTTCTACGCGGAACAAAGGCGAGTGGTTCTGCGGAATGCGGGACGAATCGACCCTGCGAGCCTGACGGATTACGTGGCGTCGGGCGGGTACGATGCGCTCTCGAGAGTGCTGCGGACGATGAGCCCCGAGGGAGTGATAGAGGAGATCGCGCGCTCGGGGCTGAGAGGGCGGGGCGGGGCGGGCTATCCGACGGGATTGAAGTGGAAGCGGTGCGCGGAGGCCGTCGGCGGAAATCGAGTCATCGTCTGCAACGGAGACGAGGGAGACCCGGGGGCGTACATGGATCGCAGTCTGATCGAAGCCGACCCGCATTCGGTGCTGGAGGGCATGATCATCGGTGCCTACGCGATCGGGGCGACGACGGGGCACATCTACATTCGCCACGAGTATCCGCTGGCGCTTGAGCAGATGGGGAGAGCTGTCTCGGAAGCGAGGCGAGCGGGACTTCTGGGGCGAGCGATCCTGGGCTCGAGGATGGACTTCGACGTGTCGATGACGCGGGGGGGCGGAGCCTTCGTATGCGGGGAGGAGACCGCGCTGCTAGCCTCCATCGAAGGGAAGCCTGGCAGACCTCGCCCGAGGCCCCCGTATCCGACCGAGAGGGGGCTGTTCGACTTGCCAACGGTCATTAACAATGTCGAGACGCTTGCGTCCGTCACCAGGATACTGGAGATGGGGGCGGCGGCATACGCCGCGATTGGAACGGAGCGGAGCAAGGGGACCAAGATCTTCTCATTGGTGGGTAAGGCGAGGAACACGGGCCTGGTCGAAGTTCCGATGGGGACCTCGATCCGGGATCTGGTAGAGAAGGTAGGCGGAGGCGTACCTCGAGGGCGAAAGCTGAAGGCAGTTCAGATAGGCGGTCCCTCGGGCGGGTGCTTGCCGGAGAGCGAGCTGGACCGACCGGTTGACTATGAGGCACTGGGAGAAGCGGGTGCGATCATGGGTTCCGGGGGAATCATCGTGATGGACGATCGGACCTGCATGGTCGACGTTGCACGCTACTTCACAGATTTCCTGGAGAAGGAATCCTGCGGGAAGTGCACGCCGTGCCGAGATGGTTTGAGGGAACTGAGAGAGAATCTCGAGACGGTCACACTCGGAAGGGCGACGGCCGGCGGGCTGGATGAGATCGAGGAGATGGCGCGCGCGATCGGCTTGGGCTCCCTGTGCGGGCTGGGGCGAACGGCTGTGAACCCCGTGCTGTCTACGTTGCGGC
Organism: Candidatus Wallbacteria bacterium; assembly: GCA_016213845.1. Taxonomy (GTDB): domain Bacteria; phylum Muiribacteriota; class UBA6191; order JACPRK01; family JACPRK01; genus JACPRK01. The sequence goes on along the minus strand of JACQZN010000044.1, from coordinate 67,519 downwards.
ACTTCAGGGCCGAGTACCTCTCGCACGTCGAGGACGGAAAGTGTCCAGCGGGCGTTTGCCGCGAGCTGGCCCGATTCCGGGTTAACGAGCGCTGCAATGGGTGCGGACTGTGCCGTGAGGCGTGTCCTGTGAACGCCATATCGGGGGAGACGCGCTCGCCACACGCGATAGCGCAGGAGAGTTGCGTTCGGTGCGGGGCCTGCCTGGACGTCTGTCATCGCGGGGGAATCGACATTCTGAGCAGGCGGGAGCTGGAGGAAGCAGCGATGGAGGTGGCATCGTGATCGAGCTGAGACTGGACGGGGAGCTGGTGTTAGCCTCGGAGGGCGAGCGGCTGCTGGACGTGGCGCGCAGAGTGGGCCGCAGGATACCGACGCTTTGCGACCATCCGGCCGTGGAGCCGGAGGGCGCCTGCCGGCTGTGCGTGGTCGAAGTGCGAGATCGGGCCGAAGGACCGGGCCGAGTGGTGCCGAGCTGCCTGGAGCGGGTGCAGCCTGGCCTGGATGTCCGGACGGTCACACAAGAAGTAAAGCTGGTGAGACAGACAGTCGTGCGACTGCTGTTGCGGCGAGCGCCCGAATCGGCGGCGCTGAGATCTCTGGCCGAGGAAGTTGGGGGAAAGTCGAGTGAGGCGGTTCGAGAGCCGACCGAGCCGGCCGAAATAAATTGGGGAAAGTCGAGTGGGGCAGTTTGGGCAAGCGAGGAGAATGCGGGGGGGGCGGGGTGCGTGTTGTGCGGGATTTGCACGCGGCTTTGCGCGGCGGCGGGGTACGATGCCATCTCGATTCAAGGGCGGGGAGCGGAGGCCAGGGTATCTGGGCCAGGCGGCGAGCCGCCTGAAGCTTGCACGGGATGCGGAGTGTGCGCGCGGGCGTGTCCGACCGGCCACATACTGCTCGCGGAGTCAGGGGGGGTGCGACGGATCTGGGGGCGACGGTTCGAGATGATTCGTTGCGGAGGCTGCGGGGAAGCGACGCTGCCTCGGGAGCTTGCAGAGCTCGAGTCGAGGAGGCTGGGAGTAACTTTGGTCGAGTTGACCCACTGTCCGACTTGCAAGCGCCGGTCGAGCGCGGAGAAGTTTGGAGAGTTGCCGGCGAGGCGAACTCGAGAGGGGCTGTCCGAATCGGGTCCGATGAAAGGAGTTGCGCGATGATCCGGCTCCACGTCAGCCCCAAGCTGTGCTCGGGATGCCGCAGTTGTGAGATGGCGTGCTCATACGCGCATGCCGAAGTCGAGGCAAGGGTGGCCGGCGGTCTCGGGGGATTGCGGCCCGGGCTGCCGCGCGTGCGGGTATCCGTGACGGGGACGCGGGCATTCGTGCCGATGCTGTGCTTTCAGTGCGACGAGGCCCGGTGCATTGGTGCGTGCAAGTACGGAGCTCTGGAGCGGAGCCTCAGGACGGGGGCCATCGAGGTGAACGAAGAACGCTGCACGCTGTGCGGGCTGTGCGCGGCGGCGTGTCCGTTCGGGAACATGGAGCTAGAGCATTCCCGGCCGGCGATGGTGAAGTGCGATCTGTGCAGGGGCGAGCCGGCATGTGCGAAGTTCTGTCCGACGGGTGCGCTGCGGGGAGCGAGTCTTCCCAGGTAAGGCCTACATTAACTGCGCGCGGCTGCCGCACTTGCAGATCGTGACCTTTGGTCACGAAAGCTTCGCTGCACTCTTTCCTGCTAGTCCTGCGCAGAGAGGAAGAGCGCCGTCTGACGACGGCGCTCTCCCATTGACCTTCCCAACGCCGGGGCGGTGTCGAGTCGCGCACCGGGGCTGGCTTGCTACACTTAGCTATCGAGGATTTTCTTGGCCAGTTCGTGGTCTGTGTCCATCACGAAGGGGATTCCGCTGACGGCTGCGGCCTCGGGCGTGAGAGAGGCAATGTCGTCACGAGATACCTGGGACACATCGAACTTGCGGCTTCCGGCGAGGAACTGCCGCAAACCCTGGGCCAAGCGCTCATAGTAAGTGTAGAGGCCGAGAGCGCCTGAGGGGATCTTGTCGAAGGTGTCGGCGCCGAGGTCTTTCTTGAGGTCCGAAGCGGTGACGAAGACCTCTTCTCGGGTCTTACCGAAGCGCTGGACGTAGACGGGCATGGCGCCGTCATCGATGGCCCTTCCGAGGGTCTTTCCGACCATTGCAGCTGCAATGGGGGCGCGGGCCATTCCGATGAGCTTGACGAAGGGAGCGCCGAGAGCGAGACCCTTCATGATCTGGTCCTCGAAGGCGAATCCGCCGCCCAGGGCGAGGGCCGGGAGGGTTGCGCGGCGACCCGCGAGATACGTGGCGTAGCGGTGCAGGAGCGAGTGGAGCTCGACTGCAGGGACGCCCCATTCGTTCATCATGCGCCAGGGGCTCATGCCGGTACCTCCGCCGGCGCCGTCGACGGTGAGGAGGTCGAGCTTGTAGCGGGAAGCGAACCGGATTGCGCGTGCGAGGTCCGCGGGGCGGTAGGCGCCAGTCTTGAGGAAGACGTACTTTGCACCGGCCTTTCGGAGCTCCTTGACGCGGCGCGCGAAGGCTTCCTCGCTGACCATGCCGACACGGGAGTGCCGTTCGAATTCCTTGAAGGCGCCACGCTTGTAGGCAGCGATGACGGCGGGGTCGGTGGGATCTGGGAGTACGATGTAGCCGCGCTGCTGGAGGAGCTGGGCGCGTTCGAGGGATGCAATCTTGACCTCGCCGCCTATGTCCTTGGCGCCCTGTCCCCACTTGAGCTCGACACACTCGACGCCGAGCTCTGAGATGGCGTACTCCTGGACACCGAGCCGGGTGTCCTCGACGTTGGCCTGGACGATGATGGCACCGAAGCCGTCGCGCTGCCAGCTCTGGTAGAGCTTGACGCGGCGCTCGAGCTCTGGGGAGCTCTTGACGCGGCCCTTCTCGATCCGGGCGTCCGGGTCCATACCGACGACGTTTTCGCCGATGGTGAGGCCGGTACCGGCCAGGGCGGAACCGACGGCCAGGCCGTCCCAGTTCTTCTTTGCGATGTCGGTGGAGCCGATACCGGAGATGAGCCAGGGATACCGGAATCGGATCTTATCGTCCTTTCCGAAGGCAACTTCGAGGCGGACTCGCGGGAAGATGGCCTGGTCGCTATCGGCGGGGATGCCCTGGGCGCCGACGCAGGTTCCCATGATGTTGAAGTGCGAGTAGTCGACGGGATAGGCCTTTTCGGAGGCGGTTGTGATGACGCCAAACGGCTGGGGGTAGATGACTTCGTGTCCCCGGAAGGCGGACTTGCCGATCTCACACATGCCGATGCATCCATCGACACATGTGACACACATGCCGGAGGCTGGGACGACGCTGCCTTCGGTCCTGTTCTTGGTGAGCGTGGCGGCGGAAGTGTTAGTTCTGGAGAGCGTCATAGCGAACTCCTCCGATAGAGGTCACGCCCCGGACATCCGGCAGGCGGCACAAGGGTCCATGTAGCATTGCATGTCATCGAACTGTCCGTGGTCAACGCAGGGCGGGCTGAGGTTGGCGCAGCCACCGCAGACAGCGCGTTCGGGTTCGTTGAAGGTGCATCGAAGCTCGCAGGCGGGGCAGACCTGGATGCAGCCACCGCAGCGACGGCAGAGCTCCGAAGCGCGATCGAAGGGAGTCGAGATTCGGCGCTCGCGGCCGCGGCCCTGGAATCCGATGGCGCCCGACATCATCTGCTCGGAGCACATCCGTACGCACCGGCCGCAGAGGATGCAGTCTTCGTGCTCCTGGCGGAATCGCTGGCGGTGGATGCCCATGGACGCAGCCAGGTCTTGTACAGTCTTGGATTGCGGGCAGGATGCCAGGAGAAGCTCGGCGACCATTCTGCGGGCGTCGACCACGCGACGTGACGCGGTTCTGACGCGCATTCCTTCCTGAACGGGATGCGTGCAAGCCGTGACGAGCTTAGAAGCCTCTCCATCGCCGATTTCGACGACGCACAGGCGGCAACCGCCGAAGGGAGTCAGCCCCTCCATGTCGCAGAGCGTGGGAATGGGAACTCCAAAGAACCGGGCCGTTTCGAGGATCGTGGCGCCCGGTTCAGCCGTCACTCTCTGGCCATTTAGCTTGAATGAGATCACTTGGGTTGCCTCCGGGGCTGGAGCGAGATGGGATCGGACGTGAGGTCTAGGCCGGGTGTCAATGGAGGCTGGCGTCGTTGTGGCCGAGGATATCGATGGCGTCGCGGTTGCATGCGTCGACGCAAGCGCGGCAATGGACGCAAGCGGACTGGTCGATGACGTGGGGCTGCTTGAGCTCACCCGCGATGGCGCCTGCCGGGCAGGCGCGCTTGCAGAGAGTGCAACCATTGCAGGCGGAGTTGATCTTGAATCGGGCGAGGTCTCGGCAGACACCGGCTTCGCAGTATCGCTCGGCGATGTGAGCGACGAACTCCTTTCTGAAGTGGCGGAGGGTCGACAGGACGGGGTTCGAGGCGGTCCTGCCGAGGCCGCAGAGCGTGGTGTCCTTGACGGTGCGAGCGAGCTGTTCCAAGAGACAGAGATGCTCCATCGAGGCGTTTCCGTTGGAAATATCCTCCAGGAGCTCGTGCATGCGCTGGATGCCCTTGCGACAGGTGAAGCACTTTCCGCAGGATTCCTCCATCAGGAACTTGGTGAAGTACTTGGCCACATCGACCATGCAGGTCGACTCGTCCATGACGATCATGCCGCCGCTGCCCATGATGGTTCCGGCTTTGGCGAGCGTGTCGTAGTCCAGACGGAGGTCGAAGAGGTGGGCGGGGATGCAGCCGCCGGAGGGGCCGCCAGTCTGGACGGCCTTGATTGGGCGTTTTCCCTGGGGCCCGCCGCCGATGTCGAAGACGACGTCGCGGATTGGCGTTCCGAGTGGAATCTCCACGAGGCCGGTGTTCTTGATCTTTCCGACGAGCGAGAAGATCTTCGTGCCGGTGTTTCCTGGGACGCCGATGGAGGCGAAGGCCTCAGGGCCCTCGGTAAGCAGCAATGGGATGTTGGCCAGGGTCTCGACGTTGTTGATGCACGTGGGGCGGCCGCGGATGCCAGAGTCGATGGGATAGGGGGGACGCTCGCGCGGTTCGGGGCGCTTGCCCTCGACGCTGCGGATGAGGGCGGTTTCTTCGCCACAGACGAAGGCGCCCGCTCCGCGAACGACCTCGACGTCGAAGTCCAGGCCTGAGCCGAGGAGATCCTGGCCGAGGAGCCCGAATTCACGGGCCTGCCGGATGGCGATGAGCGAGTGCTTTATTGCGAGGGGATACTCGGCCCTGACGTACAGGATGCCCTTGTCGGAGCCGATGGCGATGGCGCAGAGGAGCATGCCTTCGAGGATGGCGTGGGGGTTACCTTCCAAGAGGCCGCGGTCCATGTAGGCGCCGGGGTCGCCTTCGTCGGCGTTGCAGACAACGTACTTGTCGCGGGAGCCGTCGCCGGCGCGGTGGGCGAGGCGCCACTTGGTGCCCGTGGGGAAACCAGCGCCGCCTCTACCACGCAGACCCGAGCGGGAGACTTGATCGATGATCCAATCGGGATCGGGCGAGGCGAGGACGCGGAGGGCCGCGCCGTAGCCTCCGTGGGCGATGTAGTCCATGATCCGGATCGGATCGATGTGTTGGTTGGCGCCGAGGACGCGGCGCGTCTGACGGGCGTAGAAGGGCATGTCGCGCTGCGTCACGAACGGGCCGACTCCATCGGGGCCCCTGTGGAGCAGTTCCGGCACGACCTTCTGCATGAGAGCGGCATCCATGATCCGGGGGACGTCGGCCATCTTGACCTTGGGGTAGAAGTTGCCGGTCGGCTCGACGAGGATGAAGGGATTGAGCTCGCAGAAGCCCTGGCATCCGGTGATACGCAGTGAGATCTTGCCCTGGAGGTTCCGCTGGGAGATTTCGCGTTTCACCACGCGGATGATGTCGCTAGCACCGCTGAGCTGGCCGCAGGTGCCGGCGCAGGTCACGAGACGGGGCGAGGAGTCCCCTCTGGCGCGTTCTTGGAGGACCAAGCGGCGAAAGCTCTCGAATTCTTTGACGTCCGTGAACTTGTTCATGGCTGGGGGAGCTCCGGTATCAGAGGTCGAGCAGGTGTCCGCGGCAACCGCGACGGGAGCATATCTGGACGATGCCGCCGCCCTCGATGACCATCGGGACCATGGGGGCGGCGCACTCCATGCAGCTGGTGGCGCCGAGGAGCTCGGCATGGCAGTGTGGGCAGAAGAAGTGACAGACGGTGTCGGCGGGGGTCTCGTACTCCGAGACGATGGTGAAGCTGCCGTACAGCGACGACAGGCGGAGCCAGCCGTGGCAGGCGCCGAAGCTGATGGTCACGCGAACCGAGGGGTGGTCCTCGATGGGGAAGGCTGGATCCATCAAGGAGTGATTGCACCTGGGGCAGCGGACCTCGACGGGGAAGACTCGAGGGTCCTTATTGGGGTCGATGCGGTCGAGGCCGCCTCGAGTGCGGTCGATGATGCTCTTGACGGAGGCCTTCTTGACGTTTGGGAAGTAGTGGCCATCGACCACGACGATGGGGCCGAGGGCGCAGGCGCCGACGCAGTTCACCGATTCGAGGCTGATGTCGCCGTCCGGGGTAGTCTCGCCCGCGCGGACGGAGAGTTTGCTTTCGAACTCCTCGGCTACGAGGGCGGCCCGGCGGACGTGACAGGCGGTCCCCAGGCAGACACTGACGAGGTGCTTGCCGCGAGGGCGGAAGCTGAACATCTTGTAGAAGGTGGCGACGCCGTACAGGTCGCGTAGGGGGTGACCGGTCCGGTCCGCGACGAAGCGGAGGGCATCTTCCGGAAGGAAGCTGTAGCGGGACTGGATGTCCTCGAGGATCGAGAGGACCTCACCGGGCTTGCCCTGGTGCTTTGTAACGATCGCCTGGATTTCGGCCGTGTTCATGGGCGCTCCTGACCCGCCGTTGCGAGGCGACAATCCGGAGGGAAGACGGGGACGGCAAGCGCCAGCGCTTGCCAATGAGACTCGAAACAGAGACCGTGTCGGATCTGCCGAGGGGCGGGCTATGGCCGCGAGCGGAGCTCGGGGGCGCCGACGTCACTACGGGACGGCCGGGTATCCGCACGCTCCAGCCAAGCCGATTGACATTGCAAGGCGCAAGCCACCCGGCGTCTGCGAAGCGGGTGAGCGCGACGCGCGTCACGTGTGCGTCATGAAAACCCACGCAACGGTTACCCAGGTTGCGACGGCGGAGTAGGACCGAATGTTAGGGAGGACAGGACGGAAGAGGACGCAAGGGGACACTGGGGGGGGCGGAAGACCTCTCGCGGAACCCTCCGGCATGCCCGAGCCATCGTGGGGCTTCCGGGTCATGCCTGGTCGTGGGATGGGACGCCGGCGCGGGGGCGAAGCTCGCTGGAGTTCTGGAGAGGTGCGAATCCAGCGTGCGGGAACGGGCGAAGAGCCTGGGGAACGGAGAAGGACCCCAGCGCGGCCGCGAGGGGGGGGGGAAGTCAGGCGAGGCGGAAGGCGAGGGAGGCGAAGAGGACGAAGAGGACGGCCTGGGAACCTTCCAGATAGCCGATCTTCCAGATACTGAGTGGCGTCGACGGGCCCTTGGCAACGGAGAGGACCGCGAGTGCAAGCACGGGCAGAAATGCCAGGACGACGAGGGGAGGGTTCACGGCTGGAGAAGCTGCAGCGAGCCAGGTGGCGGCCGTCAGGGAAGCGAGCTGATAGGCGAGGGTTGGCCAGCCTGCGGCAACGCGCTGACGCAACGAGGAGTGGCCGGTGCGGTGGCGTGTGAAGAAGCGAACCTGGAAAGGGCGACCCGAGAAGAAGAGCGCACACAGGATCCAGAGAGCGAGAGAACGCTCCGAGAAGGTGCCTGTGGCGACATACTCGAAGGCCGGGGCGATCAGGCTAAGGCCGAGCAGTCCGACGAGATCGACACCAAGAGAGACCCGTCGACCTTCGAGGGAGAGTGCCAGACAAAGGGCCGCCGCCAAGGCTGCGCCTACCCCAATGGGAAGGAGAATCCAGAGTTCATGAGCGAAGGCAAGCCATAGCCCGGTTACGGCGCAGAGCGCGAGGTACGTCAGCGCCACCGCAAGAATCGGTTGCCTGCGCGGGTCGTGGCCGGAACAGCCAAGCCAGCTCTGAACGGCCTGGCGCGCGAGGAAGCCTGACAGAACCGAAGTAGCCAGCAGGGCGCACGGAGCCGTGAATGTACCGGCGGCTGCCAGGCCGAGGATGGAACTGGCGGCAAGGATGGTCCAGGCCCCGTGCTGTCGAGGCCAGGTCTCCCGGAGTGCGGCTAGAAAGGTTGTGGGCATGGTTCTCGGACCGGCGCTGCGGGGGAGAAGCGCAACCTACGTGCCAAGCTCCGGATTGGGGGGAGGGACGGAAGAAGGGCGAAGTCTGGGGCAGGGGGGAGTGGGAGCGAGGGACATTCTGTCCTTGAAGTGGGGTGGGTGGGTCACTGCCAGGTGAGGCGAAGAGCGCGGAGACCGTTGGCGGTGCGCAGACCGAGATAGCGAGTGCCGGGAGTTTCGGAGATTTCGAGATGGATGTGGTTTTCGCCGGGCTTCAGGAAACGCGGGTCGAAGGTGACCGAGAGCGTAGGCATCTGGCCGGCGCGGTCCTGCACGATTGCGAGAGGATCATTCCTGAAGGTGAGGACGAGCTGGCGATTGATGGTGACCCGGAAGAGAAGCTCAGGCTCGAGGCGAAGGTCCAGGAGGGAAAGCTCCGATCGGCTCCATCGCTGGGGTGAGCCGAGGACCGGGTTCCAGTCGAATGATCCCAGGAGCTTCATACTCCGCTTGTCGAGACCGGTTCTTTCTCCGAGCAGGTACTCCTTGTAGGGGTGGGCGAAGGCCGTGCCTTCGGGGAGGGTTTCCTCGAGGGCGCCGAGGGGATTTGAGATGGCCGGCTGAAGGGCAGGTCTGCAGTCGTTGACGAACATTGAATCGACGCCCGAGGAGTACGGGATTGCCAGGAACGCAGCGAAATAGTCTAGGCTGCGGAACTTCTCGACATGCTGGAGGAGCCTTGCAGTGGAGTCCGCCGGGATGCGGCGATCGTCGAAGACACCCCTTCCAAGGACCAGCAGTTCTCTGAGGATAGGGGCGAAGGGCCTGGACTCGAGGTGAGACCTGATCTCGGTGGCCAGCGGGAGAGCGGCGGGATCGCCGGGGGTGAAGTGGGAGTAGCTGGGTCTGGGTCCTGCGCTTTGCCCCTTGAAGATTCCGTCGATGCCAACGGCCTGGATAGTGGCGATTGCTCCGGAGCAGACGGCGGGAGGGAGCTTGCGATCGATCTGGCGCAAGAGGAACGAGTCGGGCGACCAAGATTCGAGGGCGGCCGTCCACGCCGGGAGTCGCCGTGGCAAGAGTTGCCGCCTGAAGTAAGTCAAGAGCTCCTCTCGCTCCAGATGGACTGCGTCTCCTGCGGCGTCGGTAAAGGAGAGCTCAAGTGGGGCGGAGACCGGGTCGATGCCTTCGAGCTTCAGTCGGTGATTGGAGGCGGGTTCGGCGTCGCGGGCGGAGTGTTCGCCCGAGCGCAGCAATGCGACTGCCGGAGCGGCTGTCGAGAACGTCAGCTCGAGAGACGTTGCGTCGACGCGGAGGTCATCGACGCTGAGTGGGGCATCGGGGGCCCGGAAGTTGTACTCGAGGGAGCGGCGGCCGTCGGGGAAGAGGATGCAGAAGCGGTACTCTCGTCCGACCTCGAGCGGTTCGAGCACGATGGAGTGTTTGAGTCTGCCGGGGGAGTCGACCGACGAGACGCGCAGAGCGGCATCGCCCGAAGCCGAAGTCCACTCGATCTGGCCGGCGTACTCGGAGGGGCTTTGCCAGTCGACGATGGCCCTGCGCGACCCGGCGCGGACGAGCACTTCCATCGCCGCAAAGTCGGCGTGTCGTCCACGCCACCAGACGAGCGCAAAGGCTGCGGGGATGAGGAGCACGATGGCCGCGATGCGCATGGATGGGGCTATCCATGACGAGGACCTGGGTGGTTGGGGAGCCGCTTGCAGGGAGGGCGACCTGGCGGCGGCCAGCGAGCGGGTGGAGCGCAGTGGCTGCGGGGACGGCAACGCGGGCGCAGCGCCGCCGTCCGCCAGTTCGCGCCGTCGGGCCACGAAACCTCTCCTCGAGACGGTGGTGAGGTCGGCTGCGAGCTCCTGGGCCGACCGGTACCGCACGCCGCGGTCCTTTTCGAGACAGTTCATGACGAGGTTTTCGAGGGAGGGTGGGACCTTCGGATTGAGTGACGTCAGAAGAGCCGGAGGCTCCGTCAGAATCACCCTGAGCACGTCCATGCCACCTTCTCCCTTGAACGGGAGCCTTCCGGTCAGCATCCGGTAGAGAACGACACCGAGCTGCCAGATATCGGTGGCACCGTCGACTGGTTGGCCGGTCACCTGCTCCGGGGCCATGTAGTACGGCGTACCGACGGCGGCTCCCTCTCGGGTGATGCCGGTGGAGAGGAGGTCCTTTACGAGTCCGAAGTCCGTGAGGATCGATTTCCCCTCGCCGTCGAGCATGATGTTGGCGGGCTTGATGTCCCGATGGACGATGTTCATCGGGTGGTAGTACTCAAAGGCGCCTGCCATCTCGCGCGCGATTCGCAGGGTGAAGTCGACGGGCTGGACGGGCTGTTTCTTGAGGACGTCTTCGAGGCTAGTGGCGCGGAGAACCTCCATCGCGTAGTAATAGAGGCCCTGCTCGAAGCCATAGTCGTAGACCTTGATGATGTTGGGGTGAGAGAGCTTGGCGCAGACGCTTGCCTCCTTCATGAAGCGTCTGAGTAGATCCTTGCTGCGCTCGAGATTTTTTTCGGGGAGGACCTTGAGGGCGACCTCGCGCTCCAGACCTTCCTGGACTGCGAGGAAGACGACGCCCATGCCGCCCTGGCCAAGCTTATCCTTGAGGGCGTACTTGCCAATCTTCTTGCCATCGAATCCCATCGGGCGGAAGCCTACCAGAAGGGCGAAGTCAAGGCGAAGCGAAGCGAGCGGTACTACACTCCGCCTGAATGGCGGAGCATCCGCGTGCCAGCGGCGCGAAGCACACGGTCCTGGACTGGGGGGGGCTCGAGCAGAAGGTACTTACGTGACCGAGAGGCGTTCGATGAGCAGTCTGCGAGAGCTTGAAGCAGCCGGTGCAGCTTTCGAAGCGAGCGATCTGTTCGAGCTGAGCGACCAACTCGGAGATGTGCTTGCGTATCTCCATTCGAAGGGTGTCGTGCGCCGGAGCCTGGGGATGGAGTCGAATCTTCACGACACTTCGGCGCGGAGATGCGCGGTCGGGGAGTTCCCGATGGTGAGGAAACAGACATCTACTAGCTGGGCGCTCTGCTCTACCGAGTGTGGACGGGAAGAGAGCCTGTGGAGGCCGGACAGTACGTGCGCCTGGACAGATAGGGTCCGGAGGAGGCCGAGACGCTGATTGGGCCCCCGGGCTCCCAGAGGGCGACCGGCGAAGAGCTGCCTGGCGAGCTTTGGAGCGTGATACGCAGATGCCTGTCCTTCGAGCCCCAGGCGAGGCCGTCCAGCGCGCGAGCGTTGCGGGAGCAGCTGGCGGCTGCTCGGGAAGCCATTCGTGTCGGCGGCCAATGCAGGAGGCTGGACGCCCAGCGCGGGCGCAGCCGCCTGGAGCGTTGCGGCAGGAAGAACGCAAGCGAAAGACCCGACGATCTCGGCGGCCCGCGTTGCCTCAGGGCCAAACCGAGGGGAGCGCCCATTCGCTGGGAAGGGCCAACCAAGACGAAGCCAGTCGAAGCCAGAGGACTACCTCCACCGGCCGGCACCCTGGCTCGCCGCCGCTGACGGGACTGCGCTTGCAGCGGTGGCGCTCTGGCACTTGGCGCGCGTCTGCGGCATCAGCCGAAATCGCCGGCACCGCCGCCCATGGGGGTGGGGCCTGGGGGCGGATAGACGACCCGGTCAATGATGTCGAGGTCAAGCCGAATCTGCTGAGTAGGAGCGACTGCTCCAGCCTCGGTGAAGAACATTCTGTAGAAGTTCAGGACGTGTCCGACCTTGATGCTCTTTCCCTGGCCTCCGGGTTCGGTGAACAGGATGTACGGGCGGTCATAGGATCGCTGGGAGCATGAGACGCCCTGGTAAAAGACGCCGTCGACGGTAACTCCGGGACCCAGCGTGGAAGTGTCGAACCCGCCGGCGCCGGTTGCGAACTTGCCGGTCCAGCGGCAGTTGTGGCTCCACTGGGCCTCGCGGCAGATACCGGCGCGATTGACGAAATCCGAATCCGTGGGAGGAACAGCCGTCACGTCGAGGAGAGCCTTGCCGGCCTCAGGGCCGGCGACGGACTTGACGGGGCTTGAGGTCTTGTAGGGAGTGCCGGTGGCATCGAAGAGCTTCCGAACGAGCGGATTGGACTTGGGAGGCTGCAGATCGAGGACGAAGTTTACGTCGTTGCGAGCTTGCTCGAGCTGCTCGGGCGGCGTGCACGGCCACGCGAAGCCGAGGAGCCGGTTTCGGATGAAGGTGTTTCCGGCGGCGAGCGGGTCGGGAACGGCCGGTGTCGAGCCGGCGGGCAGCAATCGCAGGACATCCTGCGCAGATACGGTTTCTGGCAAGGGATTGATCGCTACGCCCGACGTGAGCTGCTGGGTGCGAACATGGTTTTCGATGAAGTCCTTCGAGTGCGCCTCGATGAAGGCCCGAACGGTTTCGCGAGCGTCGGGGCCCTCGACATCTAGCTCTGCCAGGTTCGATTCGGAGATCTTGGTGATACGCGCCATGGTCTTGAGCGTGAACGGAACGGTTCGGGATGTGCTGGAATCGTCCGGCTCGATGACGACGAGCGGGGCGCCTGCCGGGAGTACGTCTCCCTGTTTGACCAGAACACGCTTGACCTTTCCGGGAGCGGGGGCAGTCACTTCAGTAGGCTCGCCGGCACCCAGGAGCATGACGCGGACCAGGGGAGTATTGATGGCCACGGGTTGGCCAGTGGTGACGTAGACGGACTCGACGCGACCGTCGAGGAAGCCGCCTTCGAAGGGGAACTTGGGGACGAGTACCGGAAGCTCGCCGGCCTGGAACTCGCCGAGCGAGCTGACGTCCTCGGGGTCCGGAGCGCCGTCGGTCGTCTCGGAGCGCAGCCACGGCATGGGGGACATGATGAAGCGACCGTAGATGAGGACGGTTCTGCGGCCGCAGACGGCCTGGCTGTAGACATTGACGTGGCTGAGCATGGCGGCCTCACGAAAGGTGTACTTGCGGATCTCCGGATGGCGCATGTCTTCGCACACGACGCGGAGAATGCCGGTTCCAGGGCCGAACGGGTCGGTCTCGGAATGGACTCCCCAGTACTTGTTTTCAGCCGCGTACCAGCGCCGCTTCTGCAGCTGGTCGCGCGCCCACTCGATGCCGCCCAGGGCCAGGTACTCGGCGCGCTTGTGCTCGATGGCACGGCGCACGAGTTGCACCTCGTTGCGTGAATAGGTCGCGAACGCGAAGACGAAGATACCCATCAGGAGCAGGGCCGTCATTGCGACAGCGGTGGACAGTCCTCGCCTGTCAGTCATGATTTTTGACCCAGATACCATTTCCGAGACGCAGCTCCCGCCCCTGTTCGTCGGCGATGGTGACCATGTACTCGAGGTAGTTCACGCCTGGCCGGCGGACGTCGAGGCGAATCGTCTGCCGAGTGAGGGGTTCCACGCGCTGCACGGCGTCCCGTGTCAGGAGCATCAACCGCTTCTGTGGATCAACGAAACAGGCCTCGAGCTGGTTGTGTTGCCCCAGAAAGAGCACCTGATGGAAGGCTCCCGAAGGAGAAACCGGAGGATAGAGGAGCTGGCGAGCATAGGCGAGCTCCTGGGAGATCTTGAGCGAGGCTAGTCTGAGAGCGCCGAACTGGTCGAGTCGTTCGACACCGGAGGTCCACGAGAGTCGGGTCCAGTGGACCGCGGAAGCGGCCAAGCCGGTGATCACGATGAGGGCCAGCGCCCAGAGGATGGCCTCCACGACGGTGAAGGCGGCACTCTCAGCAGTCCGGCGCATACTTGAGAGTGGAGAGCTCGAAGGTGCGTTGGGGACTCTGGCCGAATGAGAACCTGAGGGTGACCCGAAAGAGTCGCGGGTTCCCAGGGACGGCAGCGACCGAGAGCCAGGCGCGAAGGCGCTGGACGCCCTGAAGAGTGTTCCTGGCGTAGGGATCGCCCTCCAGCAGCGCGGTGATCTCGAGATCGCCGGCCAGATCGGTCCGGCCGCTCTCGAGGATATCGAGCGAGTTGTTGAGGAAGCGCTCGGAGACGTTGAGAACTGCGGCATAATCGCGCACCACTTCCATTTGCATGCCTCCGGTGTCGGTGAAGACTCCCATGAGAGGAATAAAGATCACCGCAAAGAGGACGAAGGCAACCAAGGCCTCAATGAGGCCGAAAGCGGAGCGGGCGGGACGAGGGAACATCAGAAGTGCTCTCGGCATGGGGGAGTGTAGCCGGAAAGATGTGCGCGTGGGGGAGTTGCCTCCAAGGACGGCCTAGCGAGGTGCGAGCAACCCGGTCATTTGCGGACGGGGCGAAGAGGCAGAGGGGAATCGTCTGGGGAGGGCGCCGAGGGCGGGGCGGGCGGCTGGAGAGCCGGAGTGACCGCGAGTCGAGTCGGAAGGGAGTCGTGATGACGAACGTCGAGAGGACTCAGAACGCCGCGGCCGCCTCGATTGAGGACATGGGTGTAGATCATGGTGGTCTGGAGCTCCGAGTGTCCGAGGAGCTCCTGGATGGTGCGAATGTCGTAGCCGGCGTCGAGCAGGTGTGTGGCGAAGGAGTGGCGGAGGGTGTGGCAGGTCGCGAGCTTGCCGACGCCGGATCGGAGGACAGCGTCCCGGAAGGCACGCTGGACCGAGGTTGCATGGATGTGGTGGCGGCACAGCTCTCGGGAGGCAGGGTCGACGTACTGCCTTGGAGCGGGGAAGACCCACTGCCAGGCCCAGTCGGTGGCGGCGCTGGGATACTTACGAGCGATGGCCGTCGGGAGCTGAACGGAGCCTGCGCCGGCATCGAGGTCCGCAACGAACTGGCGTTTGATCTGCAGGAGGTGGTCATTCAGCACCGTGTGGAGGCTGACCGGCAGAATGGTCCTTCGGTCCTTTCTTCCCTTGCCGTCGCGCACGACGAGCTCCGCCGATTCGAAGTCCAGGTCCTTGGTCCGGAGCCTGAGGGCCTCCATCAGGCGGAGTCCCGAGCCGTAGAGCAGCGAGCCGATGAGTCGGTGGACGCCGGTCAGGGTGCGGAGGATGCGAGCAACCTCGGAGCGAGTGAGGACAACGGGAATGGTCTGAGGGCGCTTGGCGCGGGTGTCCTTACCCTCGCGGTCGATGGGTCTTTCGAGGACGAACTCGAAGTAGAAGAGGAGGGCACTGAGGGCCTGGTTACGGCTGGAAGCGCTGAGCTCGAGGGAGGACGTGAGGTGAGAGAAGAAGGATCGCACGTGCTCGTCGGTGATCTCGGAGGCTTGCCGGCGCCCGCAGAACTGATGGAACCTGCGAGCCCAGCCGACGTAGGCCCTCTCGGTGGCCGGGCTGTAGTTGCGCTGCCGGACGAGCAGTCGAAGTCGTTCGATCGGGCTTTCGGAGCGGCGGGGCGCCAGCTGGTCGTGAGTTGGGAACTGGTGATTCACGGGCATTGATCCTCCTGCTACAAACCGAGAGCCCGCCTGGGCGGCTCGGGAATTGAGGTGAGTGACGAGTTCGCGTTCGGCGAGGGGAGCCGGTCGCGGGCAGGAAGATAGGGCGGCAGGGTCTCAAACGGACCTTAAATCGTGTCAAATCGACGGAGCGGGCCGACCGAGCAGCGCGACCGTGGGGAAGACGCGCATGGGTACTTCGGTAGCCGGACGTCGGCGTCCTTGCCATTCCGGGGGGGAGATTGTAGAATCCACGGGCTCCGGCGCCCCGGGAGGGCGGTGGCGCTGCCTTGTCATTCGCGACTTTCGCCGTTCCAAGGAGATCCTGGTTCCTATGATGGTCGATTTCTTCCGACGCAAGATGAAGGGCTTCATCTGGCTCATCATTGCCACGTTCGTACTTTCCATCTTTTTCATCGCCGCAGGTTCGATCTGGTCGGGCCGGCAGGCCGAACAGGCCGCCCAGGAAGCCGCGAAGAAGCGGACCGAGGACGAGCAGAAGCAGACCGAGCTGGACTTCACGGACGGTCGGCAGGTGGCGACGGTGGTCTACAAGGGTGCCAGCGAAGTGATCACGGAGGGCGAGTTGAACCGGGCGGTCGTGAACGCGCGGAACAACAATCAGATCTACCGTGGCAGCACGGCCTCGGCGAAGGCGTTCAAGACGCTCATGGGGGAGGTCATCCTGGACAACCTGGTCAAGGAGCGGCTGGTGATGATGGAAGCCGACACGCTGAAGCTGGACGTGTCGAAGGACGTCGAGGAGATCCTCTCCAAGAACTTCGAGAAGGCGGGGGGCAAGGAGAAGCTGCTGTCGTCGGTCAACATGACAGAGCCGGTGCTTCGCAAGTATGTCGAGCGGCAGGTGAAGCAGGAGCGCGTGGTGCAGTCGATCACGGGCGGCAAGACCGTTACAGACAAGATGGTCGAGGACTACTACCAGGCGCACCAGGCCGAGTTCAAAGCAGCCGACGGCAAGGGCGTCAAGGCGCTGTCGGCCGTCCGCGGAGACATCGTGGCAAAGTTGCGGGCGCAGGTGAGCGACAAGGAGATCCAGGAGTACTACGAGAGCCACAAGGCGCGGTGGAAGGTCCCCGACAAGGTTTCCTTGCGGCACCTGATGCTGGACCCTTCAGCCGATCGGTGGAAGAAGCAGGTGAAGATCGCGGATGCGGAGGTAGCGAAGTACTACGAGGAGCATGCATCCGATTTCAAGGCGCCGAAGAAGGTGCGGCTCCGACACATCTATCTCGACCCGGCGCATGATTCGTTCCGCGACGCGGCCAAGTCGACGCCGGAGGAGCTGCGAAAGCACTTCGACGAGACGCAACCGGCCGAGGCCTCGGTGGCGCTGAGGGAGATCCGGGTGGCGCTGGGCAAGACCGACGAGGAGCGGAGCGCGGCTCGCAAGAAGGCCGAGGAGCTCCGAAGCCGGATCGAGAAGGGTGAGTCCTTCGCCGCGGTTGCAGCCGACGAGAATGTGGCGGAGCTCAAGAGCAAGAAGGGGGACCGTGGGACACTGAAGCCGAGCGAGCTGCCCGAGCCGCTGGCTAGCACGGTCAAGGAGTTGGAGGAGGGGCAGGTCAGCCCGGTCTTGCCATCGGAAGACGGATTTCACCTGGTGCAGGTGACGCAGAAGTTGCCGTTGCTCGAAAAGGACCCGGCACGAGAGAAGCTCTTCGCCGAGAAGCGTGACGAGCTGACGCGGGAGCTCGAGAGAACGAAGCGGGAGGACGCCGCGCGAGCCCAGCTTGCTGAGCTTTCAAAGAGCCTGGGCGAGTCGGCAAATACGACGCAGTCGACTGCGTTTGCCGAGGCCGCGAAGAAGTCGAGCCACGCCAAATCGGCGACCGAAGGCGGCGACCTGGGGATCGTCATCCTGGGCGAGAACAAGGACAACGCGAAGATCGACGAGATCGGGGCGAACGGGTACGTCGACGAGAGCATCACGGATATCGTGACGGAGCTGTCGGCCGGAGAAATCAGCCGGCCGGTCAAGTCGGCGAAGGGCTTGCATCTGGTTCAGTTGCTGGAAGTCCTGCCGAGCGAGAACAAGGCGCTTACGGAGGTCCGCAAGGAGATCGAGCAGCGGTTGACCGAGACCAAGGCGGAGCAACTCGTGGTCGAAGCGATGAGCAAGCTGCGAAAAGACCTTGCCCCGGGCGCGGGTGGAAAGCCTGCCGAGAAGCGGTCGTTCGAGGAGATCGCCAAAGCCGAGAGCGACGGGAGCGACGCGAAGGAGGGCGGCCTCTGGAAGGATGTTTCGCTTTCCGAGGAAGACGCTCCGACGGTAGCCGACGCCGTGCAGCGCGAGGTGTACTCCGTGCGGGGCTTGCACCGGAAGATCGTGGACGCCTTGAAATCGCTGGAGCCTGGCAAGATTTCGGAGCCTGTCGTGTTCGGGAGGACACAACACCTGTTCCTGATGGAGAAGCGGGAGCCGGTGGCCTTCAAGCCGCTGGATGCGGCGTTGACGGCGGAGATTCGCAACACGCTGAATCCGGAGGTGTCCGAGGACGAGGTCAAGTCATACTTCGATGAGCACAAGAGCGAGTTCGAAGAGCCAGCCAAGGTGACGCTGCAGCACATTCTGGTGACCGAAGAAGAGGTCGCCAAGGAAGTGCTGGACGCGGCGATGAAGGGCGAGAACTTCGAGTATCTGGCCAAGAAGTACTCACGCGATCCGGCGACGAAGGAAAAGGGCGGCCTGGTAACGAGCGACAAGGTCTTCCCCGAGATCCGCAAGGCGATCGAGGGAGCCGAGGCCGGCAAGGTTCATCCCGAGCTGGTCAAGTCGTTTCTGGGTTTCCACGTGCTGAAGCTCGTGAGCCGAGATGCGGCGAAGCCTGCGAGCCTCGACTCGGCGAAGGCGAAGATCCGAGAGAGATTACTTCCGGAAAAGCGCGAGAAAGTGCTCAAGGGCTGGATCGAGGAGCTCGAGAACCAGGCAATCGTGAGGAAGCATTTTCCGGTGCTTTGAGGGCAGCGGGGAAGGCGGTGCGGCGGCGGGGCGGGAGAGTTGGGCGCGGGCCGCGGGGGGGAGGCCTGGAGGGCAGCTCCCGACCGCTCCACCGTCAGCCCGGGTGAGCGGGACGGGAGGAGGGGTCGGGGCTCGGGCTCGGGCATGGTCAGAGCACCTCGGGGGGATGGGGGGAAGGTTGAGTGGGAATGCGGCTGGATAGGTTGCTGGTAGCGACGCACAATGCGGGGAAGTTGCGGGAAATTGCGGAGGCGTTGCGGGGGCACGTCGGGCAGGTGGTCGGACAGGGGGAGGTTGCGGGGGCACCAGGGCCGGCGGAGGAGTCGGCGGACAGTTACCGAGGCAACGCGCTGCTGAAGGCTAGGGCGTTGCACCGGGTGTCAGGCCAGGCGACGATGGCCGACGATTCGGGGCTGGAGGTCGAGGCACTGGGGGGAAGGCCTGGACTGCATTCGTCGCGATACGGGGAGACGGATGGGGGGCGAATCTCTCGACTACTCGAAGAGCTGCATGGAGTCGAGAGCGAACGGAGAGGGGCGAGGTTCGTCTGCACGATTGCCCTGGTGCTGCCGGACGGGGAGCAGCACTTCTTCGAGGGCGTTTGCGCCGGGCGGATTCTCGAATCACCGAGGGGTACCGGTGGTTTCGGATTCGATCCGGTGTTCTTGGTCGAGGAGAGCGGGCGAGCGATGGCAGAGCTATCGATCGAGGAGAAGAACCGCGTCAGCCATCGGGCCAGGGCGCTCTCGTCGATGCGAGACTGGTTGGGGCGTTCGTAGTAAGATGTCGTCGTCGCAAGGGGGGGGAACGTCGTGAGCAGACAGGAGGAGCGATCGTGAGCATCAAGAGGTGGGTTGCGGGGAGTGCCATCATTGGGCTTTGCAGCCTGGGCGCGGCGAATTGCGGTGCAGCGGAGCCGGCTGCGGAGAAGGCTCCCTCGATCGAGGAGCTCGAGAAGGCAAACCCGGTCGAGGCGTTGCCGGCATCGCCACTGGGGATCGAACAGAAGCTGCCCGAGCTGAAAGCGCCGCCCACGCCCGAGCGGGTGCAACTGGGCCGGTGGCTCTTCTTCGACAAGCGGCTATCGGCGGACGGGACCATCGCGTGCGCCAGCTGCCATCGTCCCGAGAACGGTTTCAGCGAACCGACCCCCGTATCGACAGGCATCAAGGGACAGAAGGGCAACCGGAAGGCGCCTTCGTTCGTGAACGCAGCGTTCGCCTTCTTCCCGGAGACCTTTTGGGACGGTCGCGCGGGCTCGCTCGAAGAGCAGGCCGCCGGTCCGATGGCAAATCCGATCGAGATGGGCAACACGCACGAAGAGGTCGTGAAGTTCGTAGGTGCAAATGCGAACTACAAGTACTTCTTCAAGAAGGCGTACGGTGATGAGACTGTGACGCTGGCTCGCATCACGCAGGCGATCGCCGACTACGAGCGGACGCGAATGTCGGGCAACTCGCCCTGGGACCGGTACAAGGCCGGTGACGCAAAGGCGGTCGGAGAGGACGTGAAGCTGGGCGAGGAGCTGTTCTTCGGCAAGGCCAACTGCACGCGGTGCCACGTGGGTGTAGCGTTCACCGATTCGCGCTTTCACAATCTGGGCATCGGATGGGACGAGAAGAAGAAGGAGTTCAGCGACAAGGGGCGGAATGCGGTGAGCAAGAAGGACGAGGATCTGGGTGCATTCAAGACGCCCGGGCTTCGGGAGACCGCGCTTCATGCGCCCTACATGCACGACGGATCGCTGGCCACGCTCGAGGAAGTCGTCGCGCACTATCGCAAGGGAGGCACGAAGAATCCGCATCTGTCGCCCAAGATGGAGCCGCTGACGATCGACGACAGGGAGGCCGCGGCGCTCGTGGCGTTCATGAAGGCGCTGTCGGGCGAGGGCTTCCAGGACAAGGCCCCGTCGGTCTTTCCGTAGGACCTGTCGGGAGAGGCGCCAGGGAAGGGTTCTCGGCTGAAGCGGGTGATTCTCGCCAAGCCGAGGCCCTTCGATGCGAGCCTTCGACGCGACGGTTCGCGGTCGGGCGGGGGCGGGGGCTCGGGCGGGGGTGGGGGAGATCGAGAAGAGCCGGCCCGATTCGGGCCGGCTCTTGAACTTTGGGTTCTGGGAGGGGATTAGCGGTTCATACCGATGAGGATGTCCTCGACGACCTTGCGGGGGACCTGCATCGTAAGGTTGACGAGTGCGCCCTGGCGGGCGATCACGATGGAGCGGAGCAGCTGGCCGTACTCGCTGTCGGCGGGGACGCGGGCCAGGAGCATCTGGAGGATGGCCTTGAGGTGGGCCTCGAGGGCCTGGGCACCGGCTTCGTCATCGCAGGTGGCGTCGAGCTGGAGCTTCTCGGTGAGGTCCTGCTCCTCGCGCAGCGTGCCGGTCACGTTCTTGACGGCGGCTAGGGGGGCGGTGATGTCGTTCTGGGCCGCTTCTTGGCGGAGGCTGGCCGGCAGGTCGAAGGAGAGGCAGGCGAAGTAGCCTTTGGGCAGGACAGTGTTGTGCGCCTCACCGAAGCTCTGGGCCTGGCCGGCGAAGGTGTCAACGAATCCCTTGGCCAGAAGGTGCTGGTCGGTCTCGTCGCCGGTCAACATCGAGTGCGCGTCATCGAGGGCGGCGACCTTCAGAGTCTCGTCTTCGTTGGGCAGCTTGACGTGGTTGAGGATGACGCCGTGGTAGGCCTCCTGGGTGATTTCGCCGCCCTGGCCCTTGAGAAACTCAATGGCCTTGGCGAGGTCGACCTGGCCGCGAGCGACCAGACCGAAGGAGCGGTCGGAGCTGCTCTCGAGGTCGAAGGCGATACCGACTTCCTGGATCTGCTTTCTGGGATCGGGGAGGCCCTGGGAGACGAACTTGTCGAGCTCCTGAGCGAGGCTGCCGGTGGAGAAGTGAGAGCCGAAGCTGCTCATGATGTTCTGGACGCTGACGAAGGCTGCGCCCGCCCTGCCGGCCGGCACCAGGTGAGTGATGGCCTTGACGGCCTCATCGGCGAAGGCGCTGGCCGAGAGGGCCAGGGAGAGAATTGCGGTGAGGCCGTGCTTGATGACAAGTCTGCAATTGACGGAGGGTTCTCGCTGAATCATTTTGCCCACGGGTTCCTTTCTGGGGTGCAAGGGTTACAGGATTGAAGGGGGTAACAGAGGACCGAGCCATCGCTCGATACAGACTGCGGCCTTTGACGGCCAACCCACGGATGTCCGCCGGGACCAGACAATGGCTGTCTACTCGGACCCGGAAAGCCGCTGGGCGACATTTCCGAGGGCCTGGTCCCTATCGGATTAGAGCGTCTTGATTGCTCGCTTCCGGTAACGGCGCCCGATTTGCGCGAAAGTATAAGGAACCCGCGCCGAACGTCAATCCGGTAACGAAAAAAAACCTCACTCGTCAGCGACTCTAGGGTGACGTCGGAGAGGAGATGGTGGCGACTAGCTGTTCCAGACGGGCAATCTCCGCCTTGGCAACCTTGGCCATCGTCTCGTCGCCCGTCCAGCGATTGACGAACTCCCGATATGCCGCGATGGCCTGAGCGAAGCGGTTGAGCCCCGATTCCGCGCGCGCGAGGTTGTAGTAGCTTCCGGCGTAGCTCGGTGAGAGCTGGATGGCCTTCTTGAAGTTCTCGGCGGCAGGGGCGAGCTTGTTCTGCTCCAGGAAGACCACCCCCAGGTTGTTGAAGACTTCGCCGTAGTTGGGCCTGGCCTGGATGGCCTTGTTGTAGCTGGCCTCGGCCTCGGCATACTTCTTCTGGTCCTTCAGGAGGTTCCCCAACTCGTTGTGAGCGTCCGCGTAGGCGGGCGAGACTTCCGTGAGCTTCTTGAAGGTCGTGATGGCGCTTTCGCGCTTGCCTGTCTCCTTCTGGAACGAGCCCAGCAGGTAGAGCCCTTCAGTAAACCGCGGTACGACCTCGAGGGAACGTTCGAGGATCTTCATCGCCTCCTCGATCTGGCCAGCTCCCCTGAGCGAGTGGGCCAGGTTGTAGAGGACGTTGATCTGGTTCGGATGGCAAGCAAGAGCCTGGCGGTACTGCTCGATGGAGTCCTTCAGCTTTCCCTGCATGGCCAGGCAGCGACCCAGCACCGAGTGCGTGCGATATCGGGTGGCGTCGAACTCGAGCGAATCGCTGATGTGCCGTTCTGCGTCCTTCCACTGGCTGCCGGCCATGGAGATGGCACCCAGCCGATAGTGGTAGTTGGCCCTGAGGATGCGCACATCACGCAGACCGGCCATCGCGCAGGCGAGAGCCAGAGCGACGACGACGGGCGCACCGCCCGGGATACGCCAAGGCTTGACCTCCGACCCGGGCGAAAAGGCCGTAAGGATGGCCGCCCCCACGAAGAAGCAGCCCGCGCCCGGAGCCAAGTGGAGCGGATAGGCGAAGATGCCGTCGATCAGGATTCCCAGCAGCGAGAGCGACACGAAAACGTTTCTCCGGGTGGCCGGCGTTTCATCGTCCGTGGAGAGATGCGGATTTGATAGTGCCAACAACCCCAGTACGACGACGATCCAGACGGAGGCCGCAGCCCCCAGAAGGCCGACCTCGCCGACGACCTGGATCAGATCATTATGCGGATGCTCCGCCTGAGCCGCGGTGCTGAAGGTGGGATCGTGCATCATCGCGAAGGCGTACTTGGGATAGTGCAGATACCAGTTGTTGGGACCGACCCCCAGCAACGGAAACTCCTTGAGCATGGGGATGCTGTTGGCCCACAGAGCCAACCGCACTCGCGCCGATCCCTCGGTCTCCTTGGCGGCGGCGGCGACCGCCTTCAGTCCCAGCTCCCGATTGTCGGCGAGGATCGATGGCAGGTTTGCGAGCAGAAGGAAGAGGAACGCCACGGCCGCCATCGACGGTGCGGCGTCCTTCAGTCGGCCGCGCAGGTTGGCCGAGGCCATCGCGCGCCAGGCAAACAGGCCGAGCAGAACGGCGGTTCCTACCCAGGTCGCCTTGGTCTTGGAGACAAAGAGAAAGGCCAAGAGCGCCGCGACGACCACCGAGTGGAATCCCCTATAGGCGGCCTGCTCCCATCGATAGAGGGCATAGGGTAGAACGGCGAGCAGGTACTCGGCCGCCATGTTCTTGTTTCCGAAGATGGAGGCTGGCTTGATGACCTGCCGGATTCCCCAGCTCTCGGTTTCGACGCCACAGTACTGGGCGAGCCCGACAGTGACGGCGATCGATCCCGAGATGAGACAGCAGGTTACGAACCCTTCTGCTGCCCGGGCAGAGACACCTCGAACCAGCAGCACCAGCGCCAGCACGCACGGCAGTCCCTGTTGCATCGCACCGTCGATGGCATCGGCGCCGTTGAGGGCCTGAATGCACGCGAGGGCGGTGGCACCCAGATAGGCGAGGATGGGCGCTGTGAGCCGGGACCTTGGGACGAGCACGCCGCCAGCCTCCTTCAGGCTGGCGAAGCAGTGGAAAATGACCAGCAGCAGGATGATCTCGTTCAGGACGATGCGCTTGGGCATATCGTACAGATCGAGGACCTGCGGCACCCAGACGAGAGGGACGAAGGCGATCGCGAGCATGGCCCACTCGTGGACCTTGAGCGCAGCCACGAAGCCAATCAGGGCTTCGAGGCGCTCCCCGATGAACTCGATCGGATCGCCTGCCGACGAGCGTTCTCGCCTCTTCTTACGTGCCATAGCGGCAGACGTTATAGCACAACTGCTCAGGCGGGTCCGCTGCCTTCCCGATATCTAGTAAGTAGCCCGAGCGCCCCCTGGCGCCGGCACCTCTGTGTGCGCGCGCAACCGTCGCGCTCCCGTTCGCATCGACGGCTGATGCAACTCCTCCTCAACTTCATCGCCACCGTCTGCCTCATCGTCCTGGGGTGTTTCTTCTTCGTGGCGATGCAGGGATTCGCCAGCGCCGACGGCGCCGGGAGCGCGATACCGCGACCCGAGTCGCTCTCGCTGCCGGCGAGCTCGCTAGCTGGCGCCAGACCCGTTGCCACAGCCGCCCCTCTCGCCGCAGAAACGCCGGCAGCTTCGCCGGTCGAAACGGCTGCCAGCCTTCGCCGGGTCCACGTCGGGCGGCGCGACGCCAGCCTGGCCGTGCTGCTCGACTTCAGCGGAGTCGTCGACTTCCAGACGGACTACGACGCGGGCGCCCACCGGCTGGGTGTCCGCATCTCTCCGGTCGACCGCTCGAGCCTGGCTGTGCGCATCGAGGCGCTGAAGGATGCTTTCGGTCCGATCGAAGTCCAGTCCGCCTCCGATCGGGATCACGAGCTCTGGCTGACGCTGGGAGAAGGGATCGCGCCGTCCCGCGAAACCCGCGCTGCCTCGGGCCAGGACCGATCGCTGGTGCTGGCATTCGAGGTCTCGGGCCCCGATCCCGCGGCCGAGCTGCCATTGCCGGTCGAGTCGGGACGGCTCAGCGACGGGCGCAAGGCCACGATCGGCCGAGGCTACAACTTCTACGAGTACCGGTGGCTGGCGCGGGACGGCTCGGGCTCGGACGTGTTCGTCCACCGGGTCGATTCGACTCGAGGGGACTTCGACGTGGGTCTTGCCCTGGCGCGCGACCGGATTCACGCCCGCCAGCCGCTCTCGGATATGGCTCGCGCGCGGGGAGCCGCCGGCGGCATCAACGCAGGCTACTTTGCCATCCATGGCAACGGCGACCCGCTCGGTCTCCTGGTTTCCGCGGGCCGATTGCTGGCCGCGCCGATTTTCGCGCGCTCGGCGATCGGACTGTTCCCGGGCGGACGAGTCCTGTTCGGCAATCCCGAGCTTTCGGGCCGGGTGATCCTGGGCAGATCGGAGCTCGGCATCGACGGTCTGAACCAGGCTCGCGAGCCGGAGAAGCTGCTTCTCTACACCCACGACTACGGTTCCAGCACCGGCACCGAGGGGCCGGGATTCGAAGCCTCCGTTGCCGGCGGGCGCGTGCTGGCCGTGGGAGAGTGCGATCTCCCCATCCCGCCCGACGGCTACGTCCTCAGCAAGCAGGGCGCGCTCCCGGGAGAACTGGCACGCCTGCGGCCGGGCGACCC
The DNA here is from genome assembly GCA_016213845.1 of Candidatus Wallbacteria bacterium. Classification (GTDB taxonomy): domain Bacteria; phylum Muiribacteriota; class UBA6191; order JACPRK01; family JACPRK01; genus JACPRK01. The sequence goes on along the minus strand of JACQZN010000044.1, from coordinate 41,968 downwards.
GATTGCCTACCAGTACGGTCTCACCCCGCCCTGGAACAGCAGCATCGTGGCCGTTGGGGGAGGACCTCGACTTCTGGAGCGAGGCGCACTCGTGCGCGACTACGAAGCCGAGCGGTTCACGCGCCAGTTCGCGATGACCCGAGCGCCGCGCACGGGTGTCGGCCTTACGGCAACCGGCAAACTCTTGCTCGTGGCGGTCGACGGCCGGCGGCGGGGCGTGGACGCAGGGGTTTCGTTGCCGGAGCTCTCGGACATCTTCAAGAGCCTGGGCGCAACTGACGCGCTCAACATGGACGGCGGAGGCAGCACCACCTGCTGGATCGCCGGACGCACGGTCAACAGCCCGAGCGATCGCCGGGAACGACCGATCAGCTCGGCGTTGCTGGTGCTGAAGCGCGCGCCGGCGAACGTGGCGGCGGCGGGGCACGCGGGGGACCAAGGGTAGGGCGGAAAGCTTCCGGAAATTGGGGCAAGTCGAGTGGTACGGATTGCTGCGGCGCTGCGGTGAGTTCGGGGACACCAGGTCGCTCGGAAGTTTCGTGCGGGCGAGGACCGGGTCCATCCGCAGCTAACGGGCTTCAGAGCTTTTCGATGCGAATGGCGGTGGGCTGGGCGACGCAGGCGAAGCTGCAGACGCCGCAGCCGGTGCAGCGGGCGTCGAGGATGGCGGGGCGGCCGGCTTCGATGGCAATGGCCTTGCCGGGCAGCGGGCAGACGTCGAGACAGACGTGGCAGTCCTGCCCGTGGAAGGCGATGCAGCGCGCGGGGTCGAGGCGAGCGATGCCGATGCGAACCTGCTCGAGCGGGATGGGCCGAAGGGCGCCGCTGGGACAGGCACCGATGCAGGGGAGCTCGGGGCACATCTGACAGGGGCCGGAGTGGGGCTCCAGGTGCGGCGTTCCGGAGGCGATTCCGTAACCGGGCTGCAGGACCATGAGGATGCCGGGCTCGCAGGCCCGGACACAGGCGTTGCACCGCTGGCAGGTGGCCAGGAACTTGGGAGAGGCCCTGCCTCAGGAGGGCGGAGCGGCCGATGGGCCTCGTCTTGTCCATTACCCGGGGCGTCGGCGCTCTACTTCTGGTGGCCGCCCTTCCAGGCGTGCAGCGCCAACGCGAGAGCAATGACGCCGTAGGCGACGAACACGCGGAAGTACTCACCGATCTGCGGGTCGCCCATCAGGGTCTTGCCGGCGAGCGGAGACGTCACGAAGAGCGTGTGGAAGAGCAGGGTCCCGAGGAGAGCCTGCCAGACGGTGGCTCGCGAGACGGACGCGCCGCCGACCAGGAGCGAGGCGACGCCGAACATCCCGATCTGCTCGTGACTGCTATAGGTGTTGAGGGTTCCCATGTTCTGCAAGTAGACCAGGTGGCCCCAGGCGGCGAGCACGGTGCTCACGACGACTGCGATCAGCCGCGTTCGGTCGACGGGGATGCCCGCGACCTCGGCGATGTGCATGTCCTGGCCTACCGCGCGCATGTCCTGTCCGAGCTTCGTGGCCATCAGCCAGCCGATGCCCAGGCAAAGGCCGGTGATGAGCAGGAAGGTGCTGATGGGGATCTTGACGGGCGAACCAGCTCCAGCGCTCTCGGGGCCGGTGGACGGGACGGCGCCGGTCGCCGGCTGCGTCTTGTCGGCCGAGCCGACGGTCCACGCCATGCCCTGGCCGGACTTCCAGGTTACGGAGAGAATGTCGTCGAGGGCGTAGTTGACCGGCGCGAGGTTCACCGTGTTGCGCAGGCCGTAGCCCTCGGGCAAGAGCAGCGCGGGATTGTGGAACGGGATGAGCGTTCCGACGAGGAACAGGAAGAGGAGCTGGTAGAGGCCGTTGGCGAAGAACCCGGCGATGAGGCCGGTGACCATCTCCCGGCCCTTGGCGCGGTTGAAGAGCAGTCCGACGAGCCACCCGAACGCGATGGCGATGGGCACGACCAGCAGAGCGGCGGCGAGGAAGCCAGAGAGCCCCGCCATGTTCCAGTGGACGACGGTGATGATGGCCATCTGCGCGGCCATCGCTCCGAGGACGATGCCGAAGTTGAGCCCCAGACCCGCGAGGACGGGCACGATGAGGGAGAGCGTGGTGAAGGAGTTGCGCGCCAGGCGGGTGGCGACCTCGCCTGCTAGAAATGCCGGCCCCTGGCCGGACATGACGCAGAGCGTCAAGCAGAGGGCGACGAAGGTGATGGGGACCGCCTGCTTGCGAGCGAGCGCCATCCAGTCGAAGTTGCGGTGCTCCGCGGGCGCGTTCATCGGCTACCTCTCGTGAGGGCGTAGAGGATCATCCCGTTGGCGACGACGACGCGCGCGACCTCGCTGATGTCGCCGCTGACGACCTTGTTGGCCACCGGTAGGGCGATGGTGAGGAGGGTCTGGAAGAGCAGCGTGCCGATGAGGACATGCGAGACGGAGGCGCGGTTGACGGAGCCACCGCCGATGAGGAGGGCGGCGACGGCCGGAAAGGCGACCATCAGCGGCGCCAGATAGAGTTGCACGAACCCGTAGCTGCTGGAGAAGGCAACGATGCCGACGGCGGCGAGCATGGTGGAGAGCGCCGCGGCGAGGAGTCTGGAGCGATCCTCGGAGATCCCGCATGCCTTGGCGTAGAGCGGGTTCTCACCGGCGGCGCGAATGGCCAGGCCGGCGCGCGTGCGGAAGAAGAGAGCCACCAGGCCGCAGAGCACGAGGAAGTACAGGAGCAGCCCGGTCGGGATGGAGAAGTCGCCGAACTTCACTCGCCAGGCGTCGTCGAGGAAGCGGCTCATCCCCGAGGTGCACGGCAGCGTCGTCCGGAGGCCCTGGCCGCCGATGGGCCATATGAGCTTGCGATTGTGGAAGGGGGCGAGCAGCCAGAAGATGCACATGCCGGAGACGACGCTGAAGCCGACGTAGGTCCCGACCATCATCTCCTGGCCCTTGACGCGATTGAGGAGCCAGCCGTAGGCCAGTCCGGCGAGCCAGCCGAAGAGGGCTGCGAGCACCGTGGCGACAACGAAGCACTTCCAGCCGCCCAGGTCGAACTCCATCGGGATGAGGAGGCCGACGAGGCCGGCCGCCACGCCGACGGGCAGGCCGAAGTTGAGGCCCAGTCCGCCCTGCACGGCGGGGAGCAGCGCGAGGACCAGGATTCCATTCCTACCCACTCGCACCAGCGAGTCGGAGAGGAGGAAGGACAGGTTCATTCCGTAGAAGTAGGCGACGCCGAGCAGCGTGAGGACGAACGCCGTGATCAGGAGCCTGGGGATGCCGATCTCGGCCACCCGCCCCAGGAACCACTTCTCGTAGAGTGCCAGCACGCGTTCTCGCATAGGCTACCCGGCCATCGCCAGGCCGAAGTCGACGTCCGCGGCATCCGGAGCCAGCACGCGCGAGACCTTCCCGCGAGCGACGATGGCAATGCGGTCGCAGACGCTGCGCAGCTCGGCGAGCTCGCTGGAGGTGACGACGATGGTCATGCGCCGGTCGCGATTGAGGGAGACGAGCTCGTCCAGGATTCGCTGTTTGGCGCCGACGTCGACGCCCCGGGTGGGCTCGCTCACGAAGAGCAGATCGGGATCGAGCGTGACGGCCTTGGCGATGCAGACCTTTTGCTGGTTGCCTCCGGAGAGGCGTCGCACAGGTTGCTCGGGACCGACGCACCGGACGTCGAGCCAGCGGATCATTTCGCGGGCGTGGGCACGCAGGCCGGCGGCGTCGAGCAGGCTCAGCCCCGGGAGCCAGGTTCGAAGGAACTTGCCCTGGACCTGCAGAGAAGTAAGGCCGATATTGAGCTCGATCGACTCGTCCAGCAGCAGGCCCACGCCCCGGCGATCCTCCGAGAGGAAGGCGACCCGGCGCGCAAGCGAGCCGGCGGGGTCATTGAGCGGCAACGGGAGACCGTCCTTCAACACGGTTCCGCGGCCCGGGTAGATGCCGGCGATTCCGTTGGCGATGCCGAGCTTGCCGTACCCCGCCAGGCCGCCGATGCCGAGGATTTCGCCGCGGCGCACCGAGAGGGTGGCGCCTGTGACCGGCTCCCCGGGCATGTCGACGACGAGGTCGCGGATGTCGAGGGCGAGCTCGGCGTCGGAGACGGAAAAGGAGCGCGGGGGAAGGTCGCGCTTTTCGATCTTGCGGCCGACCATCAGCTCGGCGATGCGTCCGACGGAGGCCTCGGAGCCGGCGAGCTGGGCGACGCGTTCTCCGTCGCGCAGTACCACGATGCGGTCGGCGACGGCCATGACCTCGTCCAGGCGGTGCGTGATGAACAGGATGCCGATGCCGTCTCTGGCCAGGGCGCGCATCGTCTCGAGCAGCCGGTCGGCCTCGGACTCGGTCAGGACGGCGCTGGGCTCGTCGAAGACCAGGATGCGAGCCTTGTGGCGGTCGACCTCGCGGGCAATCTCGATGAACTGCTTGTGGCCGACGGGGAGGCCGCCGACCGTGGCTTCGGACTCGACCTCGAGGCCGACGCGTGCGAGGGCCGCTCGGGCATCCCGCGTCATCGAGTCGAAATCGAGGGACTCCAGGCGCTTGCCGGCCGAAGGTGAGAGGGCACCGACGACGCTGGAGAGTGGGTTCGAGGAAGTAAGCTCGCGGTTGAGTTTGATGTTCTCGGTCACCGTGAAGCCGGGCAGGAGCATGAACTCCTGATGGACCATGCCGATGCCGCACTCCATGGCCTTGAAGGGCGAGTCGATGGCGACGCGCTGGCCTGCGATCTTCACGGCCCCGGAGAACCCGCCCGTGGCGTGGACGACCGGCATCCCGAAGAGGATGTTCATGAGGGTCGACTTGCCCGCGCCGTTCTCGCCGACCAGGCAGACGATCTCACCGGCGTCGACGGAAAGATCGACTCCCTTGAGGACGCGATTGCCGTAGTACTCCTTGGCGATCGCGGACATCTCGAGGATGGGGGGCATGGGGGAGGAGTGAGGCTTGAGGCTTGAGGGGTGAGGCTTGAGGCTTGAGGGGTGAGGGGGGGGCTCTGCGGCCTGACGCTTGACGCCTGCGGGTCAGAAGATCTGGGATTCGCAGACGACGTTGTAGAAGTGGCCGACGGATTCGTTCCAGCGGTTGACCTCGAAGGCCTGGCCTGGGGCCTGGTCCTGGAGGAACTTCTTGGCGTCGGAGGGAGACTGGAGATCGGCCTTGCCTTCGAGGAAGGCCTTGGCGAGCTCGATGGCGGCCTGGATGGCCATGATGTTGAAGGGGGCATACCAGGTGGCGAAGCGGCCTGATCGGCCGGCCTCTTTGACCTTCTCGCGGATCTGGTCGGCGAGGAACTTCATGTCGCCGGACTTCTCCTTGGGGATCTCGATGCCCAGGGCGCCCGGGTAGCCGTGGGTGGGGCTGGGACAGCACTGCTCGGGATAGAGTGCGCCGCCGTCCAAGACGGCGCGGATGAGCGGCTCCTGCATGCCGCAGTTGGTGCTGAAGAAGGCGATGTCGGCGCCGTGCTCGGCGATCTTGCGCGGCACGTCCTCCAGGACGAACTGCTGGGTGGCGGGCAGCCCGCCCTCGCCCATCGGGTCGGGGGCGCTCACGTTCAAGAACTCGATCCCGATCTTCTTGGCCTCTTCCTCCATCTTCTGGCGGCGCTGGGCCAGAAGCTGCATCGACATGTGGCGCGGGAAGCTGTAGTGAAGGAACTTCTTGGCCCCCATCTTCTTGGCCAGGTTGATCATGTTGACGCCTCGGGCGAGGTTGTCGGTGTTGAAGACGACGTCGGCGGCCTTGTTGATCTGGTCGACGTCCTCGTGAGGCTCGACGAGGAGGAACTTCATGTCGGGCCGGTTGGCCTTGACCTTCTGGATGGCGGCCATGGTGCCCGGGATGGCCTGGGCGATGACGATGGCCTTCACCTCGGGGTCGGCTGCGAGGCCGGCGACCTGGGAGATGGTGGTCTCCTGCTCCTGCATGAAGTTGTCGGGATAGGTGACGTGCTTGACGATGGCGGGGTACTTCTCTGCCATCGTGGCGGCAGCGCGGAACTCGTCCTCACCCTGGCTGACGGTTCCAGTGACGATGCCGATCTTGAAGGGTCCGGCGGCCGGTTTCGGAGCCGCGGCAGCGGGGGCCGCGGCCGTGGGCGTGGCGGCAGCGGGCGCAGGATCGGCGGCGCGCGCGATGGAAGTGGCCAGGAACAGGGCGGCGCAGGCCCCCAGGACCCGTGTGGCGACTCTCGAGGGTGTCATGATCGGCTCCTTCTGCCCGGACCGTTCGTCATGGGAGGGGCGGGCGGCGAATTATAGGCATCGGGGGGGCGAAGATAGAAGATGGAAGATAGAAGGTAGAAGGTGGAAGGAGTAGTCAGTAGCCAGTAGACAGTAGTCAGTAGGGGCGGTGGAGGTACGGCTGCGGCCGATGTGGCAGCCTATGCTTTTGCCGCTTGCGACTCTGCGCTCTCCCAGCCCCCTGAAGCCTGTGCCTCACTCCTCAAGCCCCAAGCCTCAAGCCCCAAGCCTCAAGCCTCACTCCTCAAGCCTCTTTCCCGGCGGGGTCACTTGCGTCGGTAGGTGATGACGACGGGTTGGGATGCGGAGTCCTGGGGGTACCACTCCTGGCGGAACTGGGTGGGGGACAGGAAGACGACCTTCAGGTTGTGCATAGCGGTGACGGTGGAGTTCATCATGTTGGTGGCATCGAGGAATTTGAAGAAGAGCTCGCGGACGTCCTTGGGGATGGAGTCGGTGCGCATGCGGGGCTGGGTGTTGGAGGAGCAGTAGTGGGTGAGCATCACCTGGTCGCCGACGGGGTGGTAGACGGTGACCATCTCGGACTCTCCGGTGAAGGTGAGGGTCTCCATCAGGGCGGTGCCTCGGGAGATGGTCTTGATGGAGAGGGTGACTGTCACTTTCTCCTTGCCGAAGTCGGCGACGCCGTCCCAGCTGCCGACGAGGGTCTTGAGCCTATCGAAGGCTGCGTGCCGGGCGGGCTCGGCGGCGCGGACGGGCGGCGCTGCGGTCGCGACCGCGAGGCCACCCAGCAGGACGGCGTGAACCAATCGAACGCACCAGCCCTTTTTCATCATTCGACTCCTATCGCAAGGTCCGGGCGGCCGGCGCGCTCGAGCCAGGCTCGGGCTTCCCGGCCCCAGCCGCGGGGCAGGTCCTCCCCGCGGCGCCAGACGGCCGCCATGAGCAATCCGGCGCGCAGCATCGCCAGGCGGTCGCCGCCGCGGGCGGCGGCGAGCCAGCGAAAGGCGTGATCCGACGGATAGAGAACAGGCGAAGGCACCTCGCGGCCGTTGACGACGAGCTCCACATTACTCAGCTCGAAGGGCGAGCGCCCCTTCATACGAGACAGAAGAGCCTTCGGGTCCTCGAGCAGCCCGATTTCCCAGAAGACGAGGGACGAGTCGTGGATGGCCGCAGCCAGCCATCTACCGTCAGGCGAGAACGCCAGCGCACCGACGCCGCGCTCGCCCGACTTGAGCCGTGCCTTGACGCGCCGGGCGGTCATGTCCCAGAGAACGATCTCGCCGTCCTTGCTGCCGGTGGCCAGTGACTTGCCGTCGGCCGAAAAGGCGGCTGCGAGAATCCGGGACGAGTGTCCCTCCAGGGCCGTGGCGTCCCGGTCGCCCGCGACCAGGTCCCAGACGTGGAAGGCGCGCGCGCCGCCGACGCGGATGAGCGTGCGGGCATCGGGGCTATAGATCAACTGGTCCAGCCCCTCGACGGGCCCCTCGATCCGACCCAGGTCGCGGCCGGTCTCCCCATCCCAGACGTGGACTCCCCTCCCCTCCTCGGCGGCGGCCACGAAGCGGCCGCGGGAGCAGATGGCGACGTGGGTGAACGCGACTCCGCCTTCGGCGCCGAGCACCTTCGACGCCCCCCCCAGCTCTTCCCAGCGCACTTGACCGTGCGAGAGTGTCGCGGCCCGGACCTGCCCGTCCGGCATCGCTCGCAGGCTTCTGGAGCGGCTGCGCCCGACCGCGCGCCGGCCGCTCTCCCGGCCGGTCACGACATCCCAGGTCACGACCTCGCCCGCGGCGTTCTCGAAGAGCACGGTCCGTCCCGAGCGCTCGAAGACCGGTCCTCGGCTCGCCGCGACCGCCGCGCTCGTCCGGGAGAGCTGGCAGCGGCTCTCCAGGTCCCAGAGACGGACCACTCCGCCGGCGTCGAGCGTGGCGAAGAGAGCCGAGTCGACGCCAGAAGCCGGGCCGCCCACAGACGCTGCCGCCGGCTGGAAGTCGAGGCCCGTCACCTCCTGCTCGATCGCCAGGCGTCCCGCGGCCGCCGACCCGACGCGCACGTCCCAGAGCCGCATCGTCCCGTCGCGCCCCGCGCTGACGAGCGTCTGGCCGTCGGGCGAGAAGGCCAGGTCGTGAACGGCATCGGCGTGACCTTCCAGGACCAGCGCCTCCTGGCGGTTGCCGAGCGTCCACACCCGGATGGTCATGTCGTCGGACGCCGTCGCCAGCAGCCCCCCGCCAGGGCCGAACGCCATCGCGGTGACGGGCCCTTGGTGGCCGGCCAGCACCGCCGCGGCCTGCCACTTCTCCAGATCCCAAAGCAGCACGTGCCGGCCGTCTTCATCCGGGCAACCGCCCAGAGCCAGGACAGTACCATCCGGACTGAATCGCGCGATTCTGGCTGGTGACGCCGTGTCGACCACTGCGATCTTGAGCTCGCCGCTGGTCACGTCGCGCAGCGGCACGGACTGCTGTCCGCTGGCCGCCACCACACGCGAGCCGGCCAGGTCGATGTCGAGCGCCCCCAGCCCGGCCACGGGCTGCTGCTGGCGCCACAGGAGCCCGGGCTGCGAGGAAGTTCCTTCCGCCAGCTCCCAGCAGGCCATCGTCTGGTCGGCGCCGGCCGTCATGACCCTCGCCCCCGCGCGGTCGATGGCCAGGGCCAGCACCGGCGCCGTGTGTGCGCGGACTGCGGCCCGGGCTGCTCCAGAGCGGGCGTCCCAGACGCGCAGCGTTCCGTCTTCCCCGCCGCTCACGAGCAGCTCGCCGGCGCGAGCGTACCCCAGGGCGCCGACCCATCCGGCGTGCCCGGAGAGCGCAGCCGTTTCCGACTGGGTCTCGATATCGCGCACCCGGATCACCCCGTCGTGTCCGGCGAATGCCACCGCCCGGCCATCGGGCGAGAACGCCACGGCCAGCTGCGGCCGCCGGCCGGGCGACCGCACGGTCCAGAGCAGCCGCCCCGCGTCGGCGCGGCCGGCCACGATCGAGCACGCCGTTGCGGTCGGCAGCGCGCGTCCCTCGGGGCATTTTTCCAGCGCCAGCGCCGCGAAGTGCGTTGCGCGGTCGAAGGTCTTGCGCGCCGCGGCCCCCGAGGCCTTCTCGGCGTAGAGCTGCGCGGAGTTGAAGTTGGTCTCCTCGAGTGCCAGCCGCAGCGCCTCCTTCTCGCGGCGATGCCGGAAGTTGAGGAAACTGATGTTCAGGAGCACTCCCAGCGTGACCAGGACGAGGAGCGCCACGCCGGCCGTCGCGGCCGGCCGGGCCCGCGCCCATTTCACCAGACGCTCCCGCGGCGTGTACGCCAGCCCCTCGAGAAGCCCGCCCATCTGATAGGTATCGACTGCGGCGATCAAGGCTCCGACGTCCGCGTAGCGCTGCGCGGGCTCCGGGTTGGTCGCCTTCTGGATGATGGCGGCCAGCTCGCGCGGGATGCGTTCGGGGATGACGGCGAGCTCGGCGTGGGGGCGGCGGTGGACGACCTTGTCGCTGTCGATGGTCGGCAGATCGGTGAAGCGGCGGCCCACGACCAGCTCGAAGAGGATGACGCCCAGGCTGTAGACGTCGGAGCGGGCGTCGGCGAACGGGCGGCCGAAAGCGCCGAGCTGCTCCGGGGCGGCGTAGCCGGGCGTGCCGACCAGAGCCGGGCCGGCCGCGGCGGGATCGTTCAGGTCGAGCGCCACGCCCCAGTCGGCGACCAGCGCCTCGCCGGCGGGGGCGATGAAGATGTTCTCGGGCTTCAGATCGCGGTGGATGATGCCCAGGCGGTGCGCGTGCGCGAGGGCGCGGCAGATCTCCAGAAAGGTGACGAGCAGTCGCGAGAGCGGCCGCTCCTCGATGCAGCCGCAGCTGGCGAGCTGGCGGAGCTCCCGGGCCATCGTCGGCGAATCTCCCGGCACTCGCATCATCGAGCACCACGGGTTCCCGCGCGAATCGCGCCAGAGGTCGTAGATGGGGAGAATGTTGGGGTGCGAAAGTCGCGCCGTGATGCGGGCCTCGCCTGCCTGACGGGCGCGCTGTTCGGCGTTGACGCCGCCGGGGTCGCGCAGGCCCTTGATGGCGACGGTGCGGTTCAGGTGACGGTCGTGGGCCTCGATGACGATGCCCATGCCGCCCTCGCCGATGACGCCGCTCGGGCGGTAGCGGTCGCGCAGGTTAGCCGGGAAGAGGGCCCAGAGCGAGTCGAACCAGTCGGGCGCTCGCCCGGCGCCGGCCGCGTCGGGCGCCTTCTTGCGGAAGGTGTCCGCGCCCTCGTCCTTCGGTCGATCCAGCAACCGCGCACCGGTGGGAACGGGCGGTTCGACCCCTTCGTAGAGGTCGAGAGGCGCCTCCGATGGAGTCGAAGGGGCTTCCGGCTCTTTTGAATCCTTGGGCTCCCCGGCGCCCGAGTAGAGGTCGAGCTCGCGGCCGTCGTCGTCCAAGCCTGCTTCACCCTCTCAGCGTGGGCTGGTGCGTGTAGAGCACCACGGGGATAGGCTCCGCGAAGCCCTTGGCCGTGAGCGCGGGATGCTCGCGGAAGCCCTTGAGCGGCGGATCGAAGTAGGCGGGGTCCCGCCGGATGACGTCCCTGACGGCGTCGAAGGTCTCGCGCGACATGAGGATCTGCCCGCCGCCGGCCTGCGAGCAGAGCCGTGCCGCCAGGTTCACGTTCGCGCCCAGGACGGTGTAGTCACTGCGCCGGCGGGTGCCGATGTTGCCAACGACCATCTCACCCGTGTGGATGCCGACGCCGACCTGCAGGTCGTGCAGCTCGACGACGGGGCTCTGCCTCCACCGCAACAGCAGTCCGTACTGAGCCTCCACCATCCCGATGGCCACGCGCAGGGCAAGCGCCGCGTGGTCCGGCGTGTGCACCGGCGCACCGCAGAGGACCATCACCTCGTCGCCGACGATCTTGTCGACCGTGGCGCGGCAGCGGTCGACGACCTCTATCATCGCCTCCAGGAACTCGTTGATGAACTCGCAAACCTGCTCGGGGGCCAGCGTGGACGAGGCGCGCGTGAAGCCGCGCAGATCGGCGAAGACGACGCTCATCCGGTAGCGGCTGGTGCGGAAGAAGTCCTCCTCCGTCCGCTGCTTGAGCATCTCCATGACCTCGGCGCCGACGTAGCGCGAGAAGTACTCCTCGATGCGGACCTTCGAGGAGACGTCCTCGACGCGGAAGTGGCCGCCCTTGGGCGTCGATTCGGCGTGGAAGACGTAGTGAAAGGTGCGGCCCGAAGGGTCGCGGCGCTGGGCGGCGAAGTCGGCGGGAAACCCCTGCCGCCGGGCGTCGCCCAGCAATGTGGCCAGGACGCCGTGGGCCCAGGGGAGACGATCGATCTCGGCCAGCGGGCGGCCCTTGAGCTCGTGGGGCGCGGGCGCCCGGTCGCGCCCGTCGAAGAGCAGCGCGCACATCCTCGAGTTGACGTCGACGATGCGTGACTCGCAGTCCACCCAGAGCAGCGGGTCCAGCGTCTCCATCACGGTACGGGGAACCTGAAGAAAGGAGCGGCTGAAGCTTCCCGGCTTGCCGTCGCCGTAGAGCCGGAGCTTGGCCCAGCTGTGCTCCAGCTCTTCCCGGAAGAGCCGGATCTGCTCGAGCGCCTCGTCGAGCGTGGCGGGGTCCTTTGCGGGGAGATTCAGCATGACGGCAGGTCCCTTCTCAAGGTGCGCCGATCGGACGGCCGATGTCGAAGAGGCGCTCGGGGCCCTTGCCGCCTCTCTTGAAGTAGTCGAATCCCGGGGAGCCGTCGCGGAGCCAGACGCGCACCCGCTCGTAGCGGAGCGCCTCGGGGCCCATCGCCGGCATCGTGGCACTGAGCGTGGCGCCGCCCGAGTCGAGCGAGAGCCTGGCCGAGCGCAGCGCGATCGTGAGGTAGTTCTTCTCGCGACCCAGCGACCGCAGGGTCTCCCAGAGTCCCGGGGCCTCACCGCCGGCATCGAGGATCACGGCCCAGCGGCGCTCGAGCAGGGCGCGCGGATTCTCGCCCGTGATCTCGAGCGGCAAACACTCCGTTGTCCTCCGGGAGACCGGGTTACCGACCTGGGTGAACTCGTACTCGAAGCAGGCCGTCACCGCGGCGACGGGATCGTTGGCGGCAAGAGGGGAGGCCAGGAGCAAGGCCAGCAGCAGCGATCGCACGGGGGCACTATACAGAAGGCAGAAGTCGGAAGGTGGAATCGGGAAGGTGGAGAATCGCAGGCCAGATTTCACCTGATTTCAGCGCCATTGGAGGAGACATTGCCGTAGGGTGCGGGGCGTGCTAACATCCGCGGCTTCCACCAAAGACGCCATGCCGTCCGAAATGTCCACACTCTCGATGGAAAGAGCGCGCGAGGTACTGCGCGCCCGCTTCGGGTTCGAGTCATTCCGAGGAGGACAGGAGGCGATCGTCCGCTCCGTGCTTGCCCGGCGCGACGTGGTCGGGGTGATGCCGACAGGCGCGGGGAAGTCGCTCTGCTACCAGCTTCCGGCGCTGATGCTGGACGGTCTGACCCTGGTCGTGTCGCCGCTGATCGCGCTGATGAAAGACCAGGTCGACGCGCTCCAGGAGCGGGGTATCGCCGCGACCTTCGTAAACTCCAGCCTCTCGGGGACAGAGCAGACCAGTCGAATCAACGCCGCGCGCGCCGGCCAGTACAAGCTGCTCTACGTGGCGCCCGAGCGTTTCAAGAACGCGTTCTTCCGCCAGGCGCTGGCGGGCAGCTCCATAGACCTCTTCGTCGTGGACGAGGCGCACTGCATCTCACAGTGGGGTCACGACTTCCGGCCCGACTACCGGCGCATGGGACCCATTCGCGCGGAGCTGGGCCACCCGCCGACGGTGGCGCTGACGGCGACCGCCACGCCGGAGGTGCAGCGCGACATCGCGGCCCAGCTTGCGATGCGGACGCCCGAGATGCTGGTGACCGGCTTTCACCGGACGAATCTCTTCCTATCGGTGGCCGATGCCGGTGCCGCGCCGGAGCGTCTTTCCGCGATGCGGGCAGAGATCCGGCGGGCGGGGCTTCCGGGTATCGTCTACTGCGCCACTCGCAAGGCGGCCGAGCAAGCCGCCGGCATGCTGAGCCAGGCGGGCTACAAGGCGCTGCTCTACCACGCGGGCCTGGCCGACGACGAGCGCACGGAGGTCCAGGAGAATTTCATGGGCGGCGGGGCGGACCTGGTGGTCGCCACCAACGCGTTCGGGATGGGCGTCGACAAGGCGGACATCCGTTTTGTCATCCACTTCAACCTGCCCAGAACCCTGGAGGCGTACTACCAGGAAGTCGGCCGCGCCGGCCGCGACGGAAATCCCTCGCGCTGCCTGCTCCTCTTCAGCCACGGCGACGTGCACGTGCAGCGTTTCATGCTCGAAGGGAACTACCCGCCGGAGTCGCTCGTAGGGGACGTGCTCGACGCCGTGCGGGAGGCCGGCCCGGCTGCGCGGGAGATGACGTTGACACAGATTGCCCGGCTCTTGCCAGGCCGCGTCAATGAGAGGGCCGTGGGCACCAGCCTGCAGCTGCTGGAGGAAGCGGGACACCTGCGGCGCCTGTGGCGCGACGAACATCGCGCTCACGTGAAGCTCCTGCTGCCAGCCGCCGAGTCGCGCCGGCAGATCGACGCCCGCAAGAAGACCGCGCGCGCCACGCTGGACGGGTTGCTGGCGATGGGGTTAGCGAACTCAGCGACTGGCTTGGCGCTGGAGCTGGGTAGCTGCGCCGGCTCGCTCGGAATGCCCGAGGAGTCGCTGCGCAGCGCGCTCGGGACGCTGGACGAGGCCGGGGTCGTCGAGTACCGGCCGCCTTTCCGCGGGCGCGGCGTGGAGCTGGTAGACGAACCCGCCGGCACGCCAATCCGCGTCGACTTCGCCGAGCTGGCCCGCCGCGCCCGGCGCGAGGAGAGCAAGCTCCAGAAGATGATCACCTACTCCACGGCGCGTCGGTGCCGAGGCCGGTTCATCCTCGACCACTTCGGCGATCACTCGATGAGCGGCACGTGCGGAGTCTGCGACGTCTGCGCCGGCCAGGCTGGCCCGGTCGGGGCGGTGGCGGAACGCGATCCCGCGAAGGCCCTTCGTCGCAGGGCACAGGAGGAGCGGAACCCCAGGGGGTCATCCTTCGACAAGCTCAGGATGAGCGGGGGCGCGGAGGGACGGCCCGGGATGAGCGGGGA
>JACQZN010000044.1:0-27651 GCA_016213845.1 Candidatus Wallbacteria bacterium | reverse complement strand
GCGGGGGCGCGGAGGGGCGGCCCGGGATGGGCGGGGGCCGGCCGGGGGCGCGGTTCTCGATAGTGCCGCAGACGCTGTCGCCGGCCGATGTGGCGCTCGAGTCGGAGCTGCGATCGCTGCGGATGACACTGGCGCGGGAGTCGCGCGTCCCACCCTACATCGTGTTCAACGACCGGTCGCTGGCGGAGCTGGTGCGGCTCAGACCGGGCACGCCCGCGGAGCTGGAAGCTGTCTTCGGCTTCGGCCCGACGAAGGCCGTCCGCTACGGCGCGGCCATCCTGAAACTGCTCGCCGCGAGCCCGCGCTGACAGCCCCTTTCGCCAGGCTCCATGCGGCCCCCCTTCGTCCGCCGCCCCACAGGTTCTCGGGCGGCTCGCCCGCGGCCGGCCGGCTCGCTGCCGGCGTGGGCCCTCTTCCTGCGCGGCATGTCCAGCCTGGGGAGCCGCTGCGAGCTCCTTCTGACCGGCGTCCGTGTTCTGGATGCCTGGCTGGGTCGAGGCGTGACGGCCGGCGAGTCCCACCTCGCCGAAAGCGCCTCTGCCGAGTTGCAACACCCTCGAGACTCCGGCCCCCACCGCTCCGACTCCGAAGCGAAGTCAGAAGGCATGCTGGAGCTGCGCTGGACCGGCCCTGACGACGAGCGGTTGCTGGCGGGGGCGCTCCGCGAGATCTGCGAACGCCCCGCAGCTCTCGGGTCGCCCGGGTTCGACCCGGCCTCGCTGCGCCGTGACGCCGGGAGTGGCCAGTGGCTCGTCGACGTTGGCGGCTCGACCCTCGCGCTGGTGATTCGCGGGGCCGATCCCGTCTCCCCGGAGTCGGTCGATCTCACGCTGGCCCAGCTGCCGGACACGCGGGTGCGGGCCGTCTCGCGCGAGACTCTTGCGGCTGAAGCGCTGGCCTGCGCGCTGAAGGAGCATGCTCCCGAAGAAGCCAGCCCGCATCTGGCCTGCGCATCCCGGCTAGCGCGCGCACTGCCCCTGGACGGCGCCAGCCTGGGCCACGCGCTCGAGCTCGCCTTCCGCAGGGAGCCGCTCCCCTCCCCCGCCTTCCTCGCAGCGCTGATCGAAAGTTCCGCGCCTCGGGCGGACACGGCGCTGCTCCTGGATCTCTTCCGGCTCCCGCTGACCCGCCTCGACGCCGGGCTACCCCTGGCGATGGCATGGCCGGCAGGCGGCCCATGGCGATTCACTGGCCACTGGCGCTTCGGTTGAGCGCACAAGTCACTCGAAGCCGGCTTCGTGGTATACCCGATTCGGACCAACAAGAACGATAGGCAGCGGGAGAGGAAGGCGTGGTCGCTGATGCGAATCGTGATCGCCGACGATGACGAAGAGGCGAGAGCCATGCTGAAGGCGCACTTGGAACAGTGGCAGCACCAGGTCGTGTCCTGCGGCGACGGCGCGCAAGCGTGGGAGGCGTTGTCTGGACCCGGCGGGCCGAGCCTGGCCATCCTGGACTGGACGATGCCACGGCTGGAAGGACCGGACGTCGTGAGGCGCGCGCGGGCCGCGAAGCTCGTGCCGGAGCCCTACTTGATGCTGTTGACCGGCCGGACGTCGAAGCAGGAAGTGGTGGAGGCGCTGGAGGCCGGCGCCGACGACTACGTGACCAAGCCATTCACGGCCGTGGAGCTGCGCGCGCGCGTGAACGTCGGCATTCGCATGCTGGGCTTGCAGCAGACCTTGGCGGCGCGCGTGCACGAGCTGGAAGCCGCGCTGGCTCACAACCTGGAGCTGCAAGCCATCCTCCCGATCTGCAGTTACTGCAAGAAAGTCCGAAACGACCGCAACTACTGGGAGCAGGTGGAGAACTACCTGCTGAAGCACTCGGGGCTGCGCTTCAGCCACGGCGTCTGTCCGGAGTGCTTCAAGCTGTACGCCGAACCCGGCCTTCCCTAGCCGCGCCCCGACTTCTGCACGAAGCGGTCGGTCAGCACGTAGAACGCCGGCACGACCAGCAGGCTGAGCAGCGTCGACACCAGCAGGCCACCGATGACGCCGACGGCCATCGGCGCGCGAGTCTCGGCACCAGGCCCCAACCCCAGGGCGGGCGGTAGGGCGGCCATCAGCGTGGCGATGGAGGTCATCAGGATCGGCCGCAAGCGCGTCGGACCGGCCCGCATCATCGCCGCGGCGGCGCTGTCGACCACCGCACCGCTCTCGCGCAGCTGCGTGGCGAAGTCGACCAGGATGATGGAGTTCTTCTTCACGATCCCCATCAACAGAAGCAGCCCGATCATGCTGAACATGTTGAGGCTCTTGCCGGCCAGCCAGAGCGCGCCCGCCGCGCCGGCCACCGACAGCGGCAGAATGGTCAGCACCGTCACGGGGTGCAGGAACGAGTTGAACTGCGACGCCAGCACCATGTAGGCGACGACGATGCCGACGGCCAGCGCGAAGAGCAGCATGTCCGTCGACTCGCGGAACGTGACGCTGGCGCCACCCAGCACCAGGCTGTACCCCGCGGGCAGCTCGCGGCCAATCTCCTCGACGGCCGCCAGAGCCTGTTCCTGCGAGTGCCCGGGCGCCACGTTGGCGAAGACCGAGATGGCGCGGTCACGATCGCGGCGGGTGATGGCCTGCAGCTCCGGGATCTCGTCGAACCGGGCCAGCGCCGACAGCGGCACCAGCTGGCCGCCGGCGGTCCGGACCTTGAGCACGTTCAGATCCTCGGGGCGCGTGCGCTGCGAGGCCAGCAGCCGCAGACGGATGTCGACCCGCCGCCCGCCCGCGGTGAACTTTCCGACGCGAACGCCTCCGACCAGCGAGTTGATCGTCGTGGCCAGCTGCTCCATCGAGACCCCCAGGTCGGCCGCGCGCGCCGGATCGGGCACGATGCGGATGCCCGGCATGCCGACCTGGTAATCGGTGTCGACGTCCACGACCGCGCCGGTCTCAGCCAGCTTCCGCATCGCCTCCTGGCTCAGACGGACCAGCTCGGGCCACTCCGGGCCGCGGATCGAGAACTCCACCGGGAAGCCGCGCTGGGCCGTGAAGCCTTGCTGCGACAGGTCCTGCACGACCGCGCGCAACCCGGGATAGCCGTTGAGCTCCTTGCGGAGCACGGAAGCGAACTCGTCGTGCGCCAGCTTGCGCTCAGCGGGCGGCACCAAGTTGACCATCAGGATGGAGGTGTTGACGGCGCCGCCCTGGCCTCCGCCGAAGCCGCCCACGATGGCCAGGAAGCTCGAGGCCTCTGAGCGGCCGGACACGAACGCTTCGGCCCGCTTGGTCATCGCGTCGGTCTCCCAGATGTCGGAGCCGACCGCGGTCTGCAGCCGCACCATCACGCGCCCGACGTCGTGGCTGGGCACGAACTCGCGCGGCAGTGCCCCGAGCACGCCGAAGGAGGCCACGCAGAGCGCCGCGGCCACGAGCAGCACGGTGACCGGCCATCTGAGCGCAACCGACAGCGTCCGCGCGTAGAGCCGCTCCAGACCCGCAAACGCCGCGTCCGTCCATCGCCCCAACCGGTTGCGGTTCTCCCGTCCCGCGCTGACGAACTGAGCACACCGCGCCGGCGCCAGCGTCACGGCCTCCACGTAGGAGAGCAGCACCGCCACCGAGAGCGCCACACCGAACTGGACGAAGAACTTCCCGATGACGCCCGACATGAAGACCACCGGGATGAAGATCGCCACCACCGCCACCGTCGCCGCCAGCGCGGCGAAGGCGATCTCCTCGGTGCCTTCGAGAGCGGCCTGGCGCCTGGGCTTGCCGCCCTCCGCGTGACGCACGATGTTCTCCAGCACCATGATGGCGTCGTCCACGACGATGCCGACCGCCAGCGCCAGCCCCAGCAGAGTGAAGGTATTGAGGGTGTAGCCGAGGAAGTAGAGGATGGCGACGGTGCCGAAGAGCGACATCGGGATCGCCAGCACCACGTTGAGCGTCGACGAGAGCGACCCCAAGAAGAGCCAACAGACGAATCCGGTCAACAATATAGAGAGCCCGAGCTCCATCTCGATCTCGTGGACCGACTCCTCGATGAAGCGCGTGGCGTCGTTGGCGATGGTGACGCTCAGGCCGGCCGGCATCGTCTTCTCGATCTCGGCCAGCGCCGCCTTGACCGCGGTCGCCACGGCCACCGCGTTGGCGCCCCGCTGCTTGCGCACCCCCATCGTTTGCGCGGGCGAGCCGTTGGCGCGCGCGATGCGCGAAACGTCCTCGAAGCCGTCCTCCACCAGCGCCACGTCCGCCAGGTGCACGGGGCTGCCCGCCACCCGCCCCACGACGATGCGCCGCACCGACTCCAGGTCCAGCGCCTCGCCCATCACTCGGACGCTGATCTGCCGGCCGGGGGATTCGAGCCGTCCCGCCGGCAGCTCCACGTGCTGGCGCGCCAGGGCTCCCGTCACATCGGCGACGGTCATCCCGACCTGGTCGAGTTTGCGAGCGTCGAGCCAGATGCGGACGTTGCGCTCCAGGAAGCCGCCCATCGTCACCTCGCCGACGCCCGGGATGCCCTGGAGCCGCTCCTTCAACCGGTATCGCGTGAAGTCGCTCAGGAACTGGCGTGGAAAGGCTCCCGCCACGCCGATCCACATGATCGGCTGGTCCTCCGGGTTGGTCTTCCCGACCACGGGCGGGTCGAGGTCGCGCGGCAACCGGCGCTGGGCCTGGGCCACCTGCGTCTGCACTTCCTGCAGAGCCAGGTCCACGTCACGCGTCAGCTCGAGCTCGAGCGTGATGCTGGCGCTGCCCTGGCGGCAGGTACTGCGGATGGCGCGCACGCCCTCGACCTGCACCAGCGCCTCTTCGAGGACGTCGACGACGTCGTGCTCGAGCACCTCCGGATTGGCGCCTTCCCAGCCGAGCGAAACGCTGATGGTCGGGAAGTCGACGTCCGGGAACTGGCTGATGCCTATGCGCGTGGCCGCAATGCCGCCGAAGAGCAGCGTCGCCGCCATGATCATCCAGGCGAAGACCGGCTTCTCGACGCAGACTCGCGTCAAGTTCACGGGGCACGCTCCTGCGCCGCGCCCGCTGGGTTGGAGGTGCCCGCCGAGGTTCCGCGCGAGCCGGCGCTGACTCCCGACTTCTCGACCTCGACTTGCGCGCCGTCCCGCAGCGCCTCGGAGCCGCGCACAACCAGCGACTCCCCCGGCTCCAGACCCGAGCGAGCTTCGACGAAGCCGTCGGCTGTCCTCAACCCCAGAGTCACGATACGCTCGCGCGCGATGCCGCCCTCGACGACGAAGGCGAGATACCCTCGCTCGCTCGGCCGCACTGCGGCCTGCGGGATCACGGGCCGCTCCGTGCCCGAGTCGATCGGCACGACCACCTCGGCAAACGAGCCCGGCTTCAGCGACGCGCGACCCGGCTCCTCGATGCGCGCCGTTACACCCACCATCCGCGAGGCCGGATCGGCCGCGTCGGCCACGTAGCTGATGATCCCCTCGAACGGACGCTCGTGGCCGGCCACCGTGAAGCGAGCGGTCATCCCCTTCTTCAGGCGGGCCGTCTCGACTGCCGGCACGCTGAATCGCAGGAGCAGCGGATCGCGTCGCAAGAGCGTCGTGATGGTCGCACCGCGCCCGACGAACTGCCCCGTGGCGACGGGGCGCGCCTGCACCACACCGTCAACGGGCGAGCGGACCGACGACTCGCGCAGCTCCAGCTCGGCCAGGTCGACGGCGGCCTTGGCCTCGACGGCCTCCGCGGTCAGGATGCGCACCTTGGCCGCGGCTCCGGCAATTTCCTCGGCCGTGATCGCGCCCGGGTTGCGGCTCTGGAGTCTGCGCCGGCGTTCGAGCGCTTCGTCAGCCTCCGCCAAGGCGGCGTCGGCGCGCGCCTTGGAGGCTTTCGCCGCGGCCAGCGCCAGCCGGTAGCGCTCGGGATCGACCTCGGCCAGCACCTGCGCGGTCGTGACGCGGTCGCCCTCCTGGAAGGCGATCCGGTCCACCACGCCCGCCACGCGAGCCACGACCTCTACCCGCTCGAAGGCGTCGACCGTGCCGACGGCGCTGATGGCGTATTCGACCGGATAGGCCTGCACCCGGCGCAGCTCCACCGGAAATCTGAGCTGCTTCTTGCCGCCCGGCGGCCGCGACTTCGCGCCTCCGGCGGGGCCGCAGCCACCGAGCATCGCCGCCGCCATCGCCAGGACGAAGTACGCTCTCCGACGGCTCATCTTCAAAGGACGCATCCCGATCAAGGTACCGAAAGGCCGGGAGCCTGCACGAGTCTTCGCAGAAAAATCACAAAGCCGTGAAGGTCGACGCCGGACTTCCGGTATCGTGAAGGGCATGACGCAGAGAGCTCGAATCGCAGGGGGCGCGTTTCTGGCGCTGGCGCTGCTGGTGGCGCAAGCTGGAGCCGGGGAGCCCGAGCGGCTCGACCTGCAGGTGGCCGATCTCCTGGCGCTGCCCGGTGAGTCGATCGAGCTCAGCGCAAAGCTCGAACGAGCCGGGCCGCAGGGCGTGAACATCGCGGGCGTCCCGATCCGGTTCAAGCTGAATGGCAAGCCGATCGGCGAACGCACCACCGACAGCCGGGGCCGCGCGTTCCTGAAGCTCGCGGCTCCCGGTCCGGGCGACCATGTGGTGAAGGCCGTCTTCCCGGGCGATGCGAAGCGGATGCGGGCGGAGTACCTGGCGCTTCTGGCCGTGCGGAAGGCGGAGGAGCCGCTGCTGGCGGTCGCGCTCGACTGGACTCTGTGCCACACGGACAACCTGAACACGGCGCTGGGCGGCTCCGACTGCGCGCCGATGGCAGACGCTCCGGAGGTGATGGAGCGGCTGGCTCGCGGTCACACGATCGTCTACGTGACCGGCCGGGCGCGGCAGCTTCGCAAGCGCACGATTTCGTGGCTCGCGCGCTATGGTTTTCCCCGCGGCCCGGCCTACTTTCTCGATCCCAGCGACTTCGCCACTTACGACGTGGTCGCCTTCAAGCGGAGAGTGTTGGCGGGGCTGCGATCGCGGTTTCCTGGGCTGCGCGTCGGGATCGGGGCCACGCAAGCCGACATGGAGGCGTACCGCGCCGAGGGGCTGCGACCCGTCCTCATGGGGCAAGGAGACGCGACCGGCGCCACACGCATCTCCGACTGGGCCGGCGTCGAGCGCGCCCTGGGCGGCCAGCGTTGAACCCGGGCCGCGCGGCCAGGTCGGATTGATTTGCCCGCAAAGCCGGTGATAGTATTGCTTGCCCTCGCCGGTCGGGGTTTGCGCGTCAGCACTCGATCGGACAGTCGGACCCCTCGGAGCAGGAGAGTTTTCTTGACCATACGCCTTCTCATCCTCGGCATCTTCGCGCTCACGGCGATCGCGGCTGACCCGCTCCGGGCAGCGCCGCCTGCCGCACCCGCCAAGAGCAAGCCCGCCACGCCGACAGCGACCGAGCCCCAGGCGCCCTCCCAGCCGCCGGTCACTCCCGTGACGGCCACGCCACCGACGACCGGGACCACGGAGCCCGCCGCCGAGCCGGCCGGCGCCGCCGCAGAAGAGCCTGAGCCGGACGCCGCGGCGCTGCCTCCGATGCTCGAGGCGTTGAAGCCCTCGAGCAAGCTCTTCGGCGAACGGATCGCCAAGCCAGGCGCGCTCGATCGGGACAACCTGGTGGAGCACTTCTTCAAGAAGACGCTGCTCGAGCACAAGGAGACGTTCGGCGTGCTGCTCGAGGCGATGGCCGGCATGCTCGAGCAGGAGAGCGACGCGACGGACAAGGCCGCCGAGGCGAAGATCCTGCTCTCGCGCGTGGCGAAGCTGTCGAAGTGGCTGGAGAGCTGGCGCAGCGAGAAGGAGCTCACGCCCGAGACGATCGATTTCTGTCTCCTCTACCTGAGAATGAGGTCGCTGTCCAAGGCGCCTCCCGAGAATCAGAAGGATTTGCAGAAGGCCGCGACCGCCCTCGAGAAGGACTTGAACGGCTACATCAACCGGTTCTCCAAGCAGCCGTGGGGGCCGGTGCTGCTGGCATTGCACCGGGACCTGGCCGGCCGCCGGGGCTTCAAGACCGAGCTCGACAAGAGCCCGGAGGAGTACCTCTCCGGCGCAAGCGCGCTGTCGCTCAAGGACGCGCAAATCCACTTCCTCATCGGTCAGCTCTTGCGTGAGTACCTCGACCGCCGGGACGTATCCAACTTCCTGAAGCAGGTCGCCACCGAGTTCGAGAAATGCCTGTTGCAGCAGCGGCGCAACAAGGAGCTCTTCGCCGAGGTCACGGCCGTCTACGTGGAGATCCACGAGGCGCTGCAGAAGCGCCAGGCGCAGGAGCCGTTCTGGTTCGAGGAGCTGGTCTACAAGAGGATCATCGCGCTCGATCCGTCGAACGCGTCGGCGCACAACAACCTGAGCTTCCTCTACTCGCAGTACGGCGTGAACCTCAAGGACGCGCTGCGAGAGGCGCAGATCGCCAACCAGCTCAAGCCCAACGATCCGCTACTGCTCGACACGCTGGGCTGGGCGCACTACAAGAACGGCCAGCTCGAAAAGGCGATCGAGACGCTCAAGCAGTCGCTGGCGCTCAACCAGGAGATCGCCGACACGCACTTCCACCTGGCGACGGTGTACTACGACCAGAGCGACGTCGACAACGCGTCCAGGGAGTTCCGTGAGACGCTGCGGTTGGAGCCCGAGAACGCCTTCGCTCGCAACAACCTGGCGTACCTGTTCAGCGAGAAGGACCTGCGGCTCGAAGAGGCGCTGGTGTTGGCCGACGAGGCGCTGGAGCGCCAGCCCGACAACGCCGCGTTCCTCGACACGAAGGGCTGGATCTACTTCAAGATGCGGAAGTACCCGGAGGCGATCGAGTTCCTGCAGAAGGCGGTCGATCTGTCGCCGGAGACCTCGGAGCTGCACCTGCATCTGGGCAAGGTCTACCTGGCCACGCGGGACTTCGATCGCGCAGTCAAGAGCTTCGAGAGCGCGCTGAGCTACGATCCCGAGAATACGAAGATCGCACGGGACCTGGCCTACCTCTTCACGCTCAACGGCATCCGCGAGTCGCTCGACCGCTACTCGCGCATCGGCGGCGTCGGGGCCAGCAAGGAGAACTTCAAGATCTTCTACGACGCGATGGCCCATGCCGCCATCGGCGCCGGGGATTACGAAAACGCCTCGAAGACCCTGGCCGAGTTTGCCGCCTTCCAGCCGCGGGCCGCTGCCTCCACCGGCGCGACGACCGCCGCTTCTTCTGCGGCCCGGCCGTTGCACGAGCAGCTCGAGGCGCTGGGCGAGGTCTTGCCGGCCAGCTTCGACCTGGTCTTCTCGGTGGAGCGAGCGGGGCTGGCAAAGCTGGCGGGGTTCTTCACCAAGGCGATCTCGGAGCGGTACGGATTTGCCCTGCCTCAGCTGACGGGGCTGGACTCGATCCCGTCGAGGCTGGTGCTGGGGCTGCAGTACGTGGACGCCAAGAACGCCACCGACTTCCTGGCCATCGCGGAGCTGCCGGACGCGGTCTTCGACGAGCTCTGGGGGCAGCTCGAGGGGCTGAAGGAGCCGAATCAGGAAGTGACTCTTCCGATCGGCAACATGACGGTGCCGATCAAGGTGGGCGGAGGGGAGTACAAGGGCGTCGCCGTGCGGAGCCTGACGATGCAGCAGGGGGTCGTGCACTTCCTGATGTCGAAGCCGTACGCGGTGTTCGGGCTGGATCGGGCGCTCTTGACCGGGTTGATCGACCGGGTCGAGAAGCACGACAAGGGGCTGACGGGGGTCGAGACTTACCGGCGGTTCGCGATGCGGCAAACGAAGGCCAGCGACATCGTGCTCTTCATGCCCTTCTCGAAGACCGCCTCTGCGCAGAAGCTGCCGGAGCCGTACCTGAAGACCTTCAAGGACGTTCGCGCTTTCGGGGCCGCCTACACGGTCGTGAGCACCGATGAGCTGCTCGAGGAGAGCGTGTTCATGCCGGCCCGGGCCGAAGGTGCCCAGGACCTTCGAAAGAACCTGGAGCAGCTCCTCGGCACGGTCCAGAAGGACATTCACCTGAGGCTGTCGCAGGAGATCCGGCTCGAAGCGAAGTTCTCACACGAGGAGGACCTGGTGATCGGCGAATCCAAGGTCCTCGGATTCGGGAAGCTGGTTCTCGAGCTCCTCGGCAACTGGTACAAGACCTACCTGCCCAACCTAGACCTGACTCCAAACGCGCCTCCGACGAAGGACGACACTCCCGAGGAGGAGCCATCCCAACCCGGTAACTAGAGACTACCCTTCCGTACCCCGTCGGGAACCTTTTTTCAGGAAGGGCCCATGCACGCGCAGAGCGCGAGAAAGGGAGGACCCCATGAGCCGAGTCAACATCCAGGACCAGCTGCTGTACCAGGCGCGAAAGGACCGCACGCCCATCAAGATCTTCTTGATGAAGGGCTTGCAGTTGCAGGGCCGGATCACCGCCTACGACATGTACAGCGTCCTCCTCGAGAGCCAGGGCCGCCTGCAGCTCATCTTCAAGCACGCCATCAGCACGATCGAGTTCCCGGAGCGCATCCGCTTCAGCTACGACTCCAGCGCCCCCAGCGCAGCCGGGACGGGGCCGGGTGAGGAGCAAGCCACCTCGTCGGCGCCGGTGGAGGAAGCAGCCCCGACGAACGGCGACGGCGAGGAGTAGCGAAAACTCCGGTTCACTGGAGCCGGACGTCGTCCAGCCAGAGCGTGAAGCCGTAGTCCCACGTGTCCGCGTGGAGCTCGAAGTAGTGGATCTCTTCGAGCGAGGGCGTGCCGACCGTGGTGCGTTTCCACACGTCGTCGCCTTCGATCGGCACGACCAGCTCGATCCACTTGTCCCGCGCTTCGTTCAGCAGGTCGGAGGTGGGGTGCCACTCGAAGTAGCCCTTCTTGTGGTGCCCTGACCGTACCCAGGGACTGGCGTTCTGGAAGGCGTGCTCGTTGGCGGCCTTGCAGCGGAAGCGGATTGTGCGGATCGCGGAGAGGTCCCACTGGCCACGCCGGTCGCCCGGGTAGCGCAGGAGCGTGTCGAAGCCGCCGGTGGTCTCCAGCCGTCCATCAGCCAAGCGGGTGCGCGATCCGGTTTGCCGTGGACGGGATTCGCGTCATCCTCGGCGTTCATCCGGTAGAGGTCGATGATGCCGCAGAGAGGCCAGCGCCACGAGCGCAAGGGCCGGAGCGGCTCGCATCATCCTCCCTCAAGCCACTGCTTGCCCCACCAGGCGGCGAGGCGGTCTCGGATCTTCTTCTCGGTGCCCGCGTCCTTGGGGAAGTAGAAACGGACGGGCTCCGGAAAGTACTCCTGCTGGACGAAACCGCCGGGGGCATCGTGCGGGTAGCGGTAGGGCTGCGACTTGATGCCGCGCGGGAGCTGGTTTCGCAGGTGCAGAGGGACCTCGCGGCCGCGAGGGTTCGTCTTCAGCTCGTCCAGCGCGGCGCCGATGGCGGTGGTGACGGCGTTGCTCTTGACGGCGCACGCCACGTAGAGCGCGGCCTGCGCCAGGATGAGCTTCGATTCCGGGAAACCGACGAACTCGGCGGCGCGGGCGGCAGACTCGGCCACGACCAGAGCGAGCGGGTCGGCGTTTCCGATCTCCTCGCTGGCGGCGATGACGATCCGCCGGGCGATGAAGCGGGCGTCCTCGCCGCCTTCGATCATGCGGGCCAGGTAGTGCAGGGTGGCGTCCGGGTCGCTGCCGCGCATGCTCTTGATGAAGGCGCTGGCGACGTTGAAGTGCTCGTCGCCGGCACGGTCGTAGGTGAGGTGCGACCCGCCGCGAAGTTCCCGGATGGCATCGTCGTCGACCCGGCCGAAGACGCGGTGGCAGGTCTCGAGCAGCGCGTGCGCCTGCCGGGCATCGCCCTGCGCCTCGCGCGCCAGCTTCAGGAGGTTTTCAGGCGGCGGTGCGAAGGTCGGGTCGGCCAGCGCGTGCACGCCGCGCTCCATGACGCGCACCAGCTCCTGTTCCCCGAGCGGTCTGAAGTGGAACACGCGCATCCGGGAGAGGATCGGCGTGTTGATGGCAATGTTCGGGTTCTCCGTGGTCGTCGCCAGCAGGTAGACCTTGCCCTCTTCGAGGTCGGGCAAGAGCGCGTCCTGCTGGGAGCGGTTGAAGCGGTGGAGCTCGTCGATGAAGAGGATGGTCTTGGTGCCGTGGCGGCCGAGTCGGGAGCCGGCCTCGCGCAGGTGCTCGCGCAGCTCGCCGACGCTCGACATCACCGCGTTGACGCGGATGAACTCCGCCCGCGCCGCCGTGCTGACGATGCGCGCCAGCGTGGTCTTGCCTGTACCTGGGGGGCCGGCGAAGAGAGCGGAGAAGGCCTGCCCCTGGCGGATCAGCTCGCCCAGCACCTTGCCCCGCGCCAGCAAGTGCTCCTGGCCGATGAACTCGTCGAGAAGCTGGGGCCTGGCCCGGTGCGCCAGCGGCCCGGTCTGCTCTGCCTGGACGGAGGCCGCTGCCTGGAAGAGATCGGACATGGGGGCTTGAGGAGTGAGGCTTGAGGAGTGAGGGATCAGGCCTCGGGGATCAGGAGATAGGACTTGCTCTCACTTTCCAAGCCTCAAGCCTCACTCCTAGAAGAAATCGGGGTTGAGCTCGGTGATGGGCTCGATGGCCTGGATGCGGCCGAGGTAGTCCTCGAGGGCGGTGATCTGCTGGATGGTTTCGGGGTGGCTGCTGAAGAGCGCCTGAGTGCGAGGCATCTGGGAGAGGAGGAAATTGACATCGCCGCGGGCCAGGACGGCCTTGAGGAAATTGGCGCGGGACTCGAAAAGAGCCGGTTTCTCTTTCCACACCTTTTGCCAGGAGATCCAGAACTTCGTCTGGTCCTTCAGCATCACGTGGCAGAGCATCAGGAGGAAGTCGATCTCGGGCGGAGCGGCGTGCTTGGCGACCCAGGCCCGGATGGTGCGGAGCGCCTCCCGGACTTCCCGGAAGAAGACGAGTGTCTCGAAGACGTAGATCGCCTCGCCAGCTTCGCCCCTCCAGAGCTCCCGGAGCTCGCGCCACTCGGCGCGGGCCTTCTTCGGCCAGCCGCACTCCAGGTAGAGCGACCCGAGCCGGTGGAGCAACTCCACCGCGGAGCCCGAGAACCGCGCCAGCGGGTACAGCGACGGCGGCGCGGCCCCGATGGCCAGCGGCGTGCCGCGGTTGATGGTCCTGGGATCGGGCCCATCGGCGGTCTCCGCAGCCCTCGACGCCGGAGCCGGAGCGCCGAAGCGGCCCGCCGCGCCCGTCGGCGAAGCCGCCCGCGCGGTCTCCGCCTTCGCACCGGCCGTCGAGGCGCCGGCCCGCTTGCGCACGAAGGCGCCGGATGCGGCTGCGCTGGTCTTGGTCTCTCGCAGGAGCTTGATTGCGGCCACCTTCTGGCCGAGCTCGACGTTGGCGTCGGCCAGGCAAAGTGCTATCTGGATGCTGCCGGGAAAGAGCTTGTGAGCCTGTTCCCAGACGTCGCGCGCGGACTTGAAGTCCCCGGCCCGGAAGTGGCAAGTGCCCAGGCCCGTGAGGGCGTCCAGGTTCGTGGAAGAGCGCTCGATGGCGCGCTGGAAAGCGTCGCGAGCCTTTTCGAGCTCGCCGGCCTCCAGGTAGACCTGTCCCTGGATCTCGGATACCTCGCTCACCTCGGGGTACGTGGCCGCGGACTGCTCGCTGAACTTGCGTGCTTCGGCGATGCGGCCGATGGCCAGCGCCAATCGGGAAAGCTGCAGCTGCACCTCCAGGTTGCGCGGCTCTTCCTCGAGCACCCGCCGGTAGAGCGTGTAGGCTCGCCGGTACTCCCCCGAGTTCTGATAGGCGCTGGCCAGCTCCTGAAGGATGATCGGGCGGTCGGGATACTTGCGGGCCAGCAGCAGGAACTCGTTGACCGCGCCGCGCCAGGCGCCCGAGCGGGCGTAGTACTCGCTGCGCGAGAGGATGTAGGACTGAAAGCGCAGAGCGTCCCAGCGCTCAGGCTTCTCCTCCTGGACCTGGCCGGCGTCCTCGATGGTGACGATGATCGTCGGGTCGAGCTCGCGGGCACGGGCAAACTCGCCCTGTGCCAGCGGCCGATCGCCGCGCACGCTGTAGCAGATGCCCAGCTTCTTGTGGAGCTCGGCGGAATCGGGGTTCTTCAGGAGCGCTCGCTTCACGCAGGCGACGGCCTTGTCGACGCGGTTGGTTTGCAGGTAGACGTCCGACAGCAGCGAGAGCGCCCCTTCGAGGCTAGGATCGTGGTTGAGAAGCAGGTTCAGCAGATCGGCGGCACGGCCGTGGTCGCCCTTCTCGAGGAACGCCTGGGCCTTCATGATGTAGAGCGTCGAGTCGTGCGGGTGGTGCTCCAGCCCCTCGGCCACGGCCTCGAAGAAGTCCTCGTAGCGGCGCAGCTTCAGGTAGATGCGGCAGATCTCCTGGATCGTGTGCTGGTCCTTCGGCGCCAGCTCCCGCGCAATCATGAGCTGTTCCAGCGCCTCGGCCACGCGATCCATGGCGGCCAGGATCTTGGCGCGATTGTAGCGGGCATCCGCATGGGAGGGATCGACCTCGACGGCGCGCTCCAGACTGGCCAGCGCGCGCGGCAGCTCGCCCATCAGATAGAGGACGATGCCCGAGTTGATGTGGCTTCCGGCATGGTCGGGATGCTCGGCGAGGATCTGCTGGTAGATCTCGAACGCCTGGTCGAGCACTCCCTTGCGCTGCAGCTGCAGCGCCTGGTTGAAGCGGGCGGAGAGGTCGGGGACCTGGTATGTCGGATGCCGGTAGATCGGGATGGTGCACCTCCGGGGGATCGTCCGTCGGCAGGCTCGGGACGAGGGGGGTTGAGCTAGGGCGGGGTCAATCGATCACCTCGAAGCGCTGGACGACGGTCTCCTCGCCGCCCTCGTGCTCGGGGTCCTTGCGCTGCAGGTTCTTGAGCATGCGGTCGTAGTTCTCGTTCTCGACCTGCGGGCATTCGCGGAACTTGCTGAAGCTGTTGTAGAAGCGATAGTACAGACGGCCGCTGAAGGCGCCCATCTTGTTCTTGCCGACCTGCAGTTCGAAGATGGGGACCATCAGGTCGTCGGTGCCCCACTCCCACTCCAGAAACGTGGTGTCGGCGTTGTTGAAGTAGTCGCAGTAGAGCAGGAGGATGACCTGCGCCTCGTAGAGCAGGGCAGCCTGCTCTTCCAGATCCTCCAGCGTGGGGCGGCGCTTGCCGGCTCCGTGGGCCAGCCGCGTCGTCCCGACGATGGCGACGTTTTTCGACATCGCCAGGGTCTTGAGCTCCTGCGAGAGCCAATCCATCCGTTGAGTGAAATCGAGCACGCCGGGAACGCGCAGCTTGTAGATCGGGTCGAGGAACACCAGAAGCGGGCCGTCGAAGGCCTGGCGCTTCTGCTCGACCAGGCTGCTCAGATCGTCGAGCGAGAGCCCGCCGTGCGTCTCGTCGATGATGGTCAGCCGCTCCTTGAGCTCCGACACGGCGCGGATTCCGGCCTGCCGCTTGCGGTCGTACTTCTCCTCGAGCAGCGGGTCGGGACGCACGACGTAGTCGACGGGCGCCTCGCCTGCCATCGCGGCCAGCCGCACGTTGAGCTCGCGGGCGGGCTGGTCGAGGCTGACGTAGAGCGCGTGCGTGTCCGGATTGTCCCGCAGCGACTGGTAGGCCAGCTGCAGGCTGAACGTGGTCTTCCCCATGCGGGAAGCGCCGGCCAGCACATAGAGGCTGTTCTTGAAGCCGTCCAGGTGCTGGGTCAGCAGCGGGTAACCGAAGTGTCTCGGGGCAGCGGGCCACGTGCCGCCGAGCACGGCATCCGTGGCGTCGCCGAGCTGGCGTCCCAGCTCGAAGTCCTCGAGGCGAATCCTGGGGCGGGCGGGCCGAGTGCTGGCTCGCGATCGGGGTTTAGTCGTCATCGGGCATCACCGGACCCTGCGACCTCGCCGGCGCCCAGCAGTTCCAGGAACTGCGCTTCGTCGAGGATCGGCACTCCCAGCTCGCGTGCCTTCGTCGCCTTGGAGCCAGCCTCGACTCCGGCCACGACGAACGCCGTCTTCTTGGATACGGACCCCGTCGGCGAGCCGCCCTGCGCTCGGATGGCGTCCTCGGCCTCGCGGCGCGACATCGCGGCCAGCGTGCCGGTGACGACGACTGCCTTGCCCTCGAACTTCGTGCCGCGCGCGCGGACCTTCTCGACGAAGGTCTCCAGCCCGACCTGTCTCAGCTGGCGCAGCTCTTCCTGCGCCTCGGGGCGCGCGAGGAAGTCGACGACGGCGCGGGCCGTGATCTCTCCGAATTGGTGGATCGCCGCCAGCGTGTCGAAGTCCGCGGCCAGCACCGCGTCCAGGCCGCCGAAGTGCTCGGCCAGGAGATTGGCGGCGAACTCGCCGACGCCCTCGATCCCCAGGGCGTACAGGAAGCGCGCCAGAGTGACCCTCCGGCGCGCCTGGACCGCGGAGTGGAGCTTGCGGGCCAGCTTCTCCTTGGTCTGCGGCAGCTTCAAGAAGTCGGCTTCCTCGAGCCGGAAGAGGTCCGCGTACCTGCGCACCAGTCCCAGC
This sequence comes from Candidatus Wallbacteria bacterium, assembly GCA_016213845.1. Taxonomy (GTDB): domain Bacteria; phylum Muiribacteriota; class UBA6191; order JACPRK01; family JACPRK01; genus JACPRK01. The sequence goes on along the minus strand of JACQZN010000044.1, from coordinate 11,253 downwards.
CCGACCAGCCCCTCCAGCACAGCGGGCCCGAACCCGTCGACGTCGAGCGCGTCGCGGCTCACGAAATGCCGGAGTCTTCGGATGAACTGAGTCTCGCAACCCGGGTTCACGCACCTGAGCGCGACCTGCCCCTCGCGCTTCATCAGCGGCGCCTTGCAGCCTGGGCAGTCCGCCGGCGCCTGGAGCGGCCGCCGCTCCACCCCTGGGGCTTCGCCCAGCACGCGCACGATCTCGGGAATGATCTCGCCGGCTTTTCTCACCAGGACCCGGTCGCCGATGCCCAGCCCCAGCGCCGTCGCCAGCTCCAGGTTGTGCACCGACGCGCGGCTGACCGTCGTGCCGGCGATGGGGACGGGCGCCAGGATCGCCACGGGGGTGATGACGCCCGTGCGGCCGACGCTGAACTCCACGTCGAGCACGACCGTCTCCTTCTCCTCTGCGGGGTACTTGAAAGCGACGGCCCAGCGCGGCGAGCGGGACGTGGCGCCCAGCGTGCGCTGCATCGCCATCGAGTCGACCTTCAGCACGACGCCGTCGATCTCGAATGGCAGCTCCTCACGCTGCCGATCCAGCTCCTCGATGAATCCCACGGCCGCGGCCAGGTCGGGCACCTGCCGGCAGAAAGGCGGGACGACGAAACCGGCCTTCGTCAGCAGCTCCAGGCCCGCCCACTCGCTCCCCAGCCCGTGCGCCTCGAAGTCGAGCACCGAGTAGGCGTAGAAGCTCAAGCGGCGTGAGGCCGTGATGCGCGGGTCAAGCTGCCGCACGGCGCCGGCGCCGGCGTTGCGAGGGTTGGCGAATGGCTCCTCGCCCGCGGCGACCAGCTCCCGGTTGGTGCGGGCGAACTCCTCGCGGCTCATCACGATCTCTCCGCGCACGGCCAGGTCGATAGGCAGCCTGAGCGCGAGCGGGACGGAGCGGACCGTGCGGACGTTGGGCGTGACGTCCTCGCCGACGAAGCCGTCCCCCCGCGTGACGCCGGCCTCGAGCTTGCCCTGGCGGTAGTAGAGCGCCATCGACAGCCCGTCGAGCTTCGGCTCGCAGACGTACTGCGGGGCCCGTCCGAACTCCTTGACGATCCGCTCCTCGAACTCGGTCAGCTCGGCCGTGGAGTAGGCGTTGGCCAGCGATAGGAGCTGCGCGCGGTGCTCGAACTTGCCGAACTTCTCGGAGGGCTGACCTGCGACGCGCTGGGTGGGAGAATCGGGCGCGAGCAGGTCCGGATGTGCCTGCTCGAGCTCCTGCAGGCGCCTGAGCAGCAGGTCGTACTCGGCATCGGAGATTGTGGGCCGGTCGAGCACGTAATAGGCATGGTCGTGCTCGCGAATCGCCGCTCGCAAGGCCGAGACCTCCGCCGTAGCCTGATCTTTTGTCGGGATGTCGCCCATGAATGCAGTCTGGAACCGGGGAATTGTAACATCCCCACATGCCCGCTGTCGACCAGCGCAGCCAGGTTAGAAACTGGAAACTCAGGGACACACGACTCGTTTTCTGATGCGCCCACAAACAGGGGGGCTCCGTCGATCAAGGATACGAGTCGTGTGTCCCTGAGTATCACTCGGGCGGCGGCCAGGGCTCTTCGAGGGCGGCCAGCCAGGGACGCGGGCCGACGTGGCGGAGGCGACCGTCCCCAGCGGCTGCCAGGGATTCGAGCGGCCGGTCCAGGTCGGGCTCGAACAGCCAGTCGACGGCGTCCGCGGCGTCCTCGGGGGCGGTCTCGCCGGCAGCGGTGTTCGGAAGGCCGAGCGCCTTACGAAGGCGGGCCTGGAGCTCAGAACGGGACATCGTCGTCCCCCTTTCGCCAGTAGCGGGGCGCCGGTGGTGCGAACTCCTCGTCGCTACCGGCAGTGTCGTCTGATTCGGCAGATTCTGCGAAGAGATCGGAGCTTTCCGTGGAGGTCTGCATGAGCAATCGCTCCAGCGCCGCGGCGGTTGCCGGAGCCAGCAACCCGTCGCCCCGGCCCAAGAGCCGTCCCACCGGCCGCGACCAGTTGCCCGGGAGCTCCAGGTCGACCTCGACGGCCTGCAGCACGGGCGTCACCCGGTTCAGCGCCGCAGCCAGGTCGGGCTCACGAATGCCTCGAGCGGACGGGGGGTGTTTGCCGTCGACCCGGCCAACCGAGTGGAGCGAGTGGAGCAAGAGCTCGGCCGGAAGCTTGCCTCCGAGTGCCTTTTCGACCTCACGGCGCGCGCGGCTGGCCGCTGCGGAGTCTCCGAGCGCCCGGGCGACCATCTCTTTCAGCGCGGCGACGATGACGGGCCGCTCGCCTTCCGCGGCGTGCGGCAGTACTCGGAGGCGTTCCAGGGCACCCGCGGCCAGCTCGGGGCGCCGCAGGCAGAGCTGATCGAGGACCGCCGCGGCGAGGATTCGCACGCGGACGGCGCGAATCCGAGGATCTTCGGCGCCGGCGGCCTCAGACTTCTCCAGAATCGCGAGCGCCCGGTCGGGCTTGCCGGCGCGCTCGAGATCGGTGGCCAGCAGGAGCGCCGGGCGCGCGGCCTGGGGATGGACCGCCATCCAGGTCCGCGCCACACGAGCCGCGGCATCGCTGTCGGCAAACCGCAGGCACCAGTCGAGCCAGAGCCCAAAGGTCCCGTCGGAGGGATCGACGCGGCAGGCCTCTTCCAGCAGGCGGGCGGGCGCCAGGTAATCCTCCGGGCGAGCCTTCGGGGGCTCCATTCCCAGCTTCTCCAGGGCCAGAACCAGCGCATCGCGATCGGGGTTGTCGAAGAGAGTGCCTTCGATCGCCCGGTTCAGCCTGCGGCCTGACGAGACGAAAGGCGAGCCTGCGTGCGCTGCCATTACTTGCAGGACAGTCGCGTGTTCCGGGCTCAACTCCGGGAAGCGCCCCTCGGCGATGGCCAGGATTCGGAACATGTCCCAGGAGGCACACGCGGCGACGGCATCGCGCGCGCGCTCGGCGGCAGCAGCCATCCAGCGGTAATACTCGGAGTTGCGAGGCAGCCTTCGCTCGAGCGCCTTGTAGATTCGATCCTGCGGGAATTTGGCGGCCAGACACTTGGCGGCGATGCGCCGGCAGAGGTCGTCCAGCAACTGCGGCGCGGAGTCGGAACAGCGCCGGACGGCGCTGTCGATGCTGGCGAGCACGTCGGCCAGCTTCCGGGCAGCCAGGGCGGCGTCCACGGCAGCCAGAAACGGCCCCAGCTCCTTGGAGTTCCCGCGGATTGCCGTGACCAGCCCTCGGAGCCCTGGGGGCAGCCCGGAAGGGTCGGAACCGGTGAGCAGTTGCTCGAACGCCGGCCGCAGGCGCGCGGGTTCGGAGCGGGGGTCGATGCGGTCCAGGGCGCGGCGGCACGCGGCCGCGTCGCCGCGGTGGAAGGCGTCGACCGCGCCGACGAGTGCCTTCCAGGGGGCCAGGGGGCTGTCTTCCGCGATGCCCGAGAGCGCAGCGAGCTCGGCGGGCCGAGCGAGGCCACGGGAGACAGCGTCGAAGGCGGCTGCGACCTCGCGGGCGGCCGTGCGGAGCGGGTGATCGGTGGGCAGCGTGCTGCAGTCGGCGAGCAAGGCGGGGGAACGCAGCACCCGTCGCAGGTGGTCCTCGAGCGCGGCCTTGCGCCCGGGTGGCAGGTCCGGCCGTCCCAAACGCGTCAGGAGCGCCCTCAACTCGTCCTGGTGCCGCGCCGCGAAGGTCTTGTTGGAAGGTGCGCACGGCACCGACCCTCGCTCCTGCTCATTTGCCATCTCGGACCCCGCTCTTGGCCGCCCCGGCCCGGGCGTCAGCCCGGGTCACATCCTGGAGATACTCAACCGTACCATCGCACCGCAGCGCGGGCAATGGGTGCGGGAAGCGGGTCCAGGCACCGGAAGCCCGGCCGGCCGACCGGACGACTGCCAGGTTTCAAGCGGGCTTCCGGAGCCAGTCCCCGTTTTCCGCCTCCGGGCTCGAGACTTTGCCGGGACCCCGGAAGCGTGTCCCTCCATTACTTCAAGCGTAGAGGCCGCGCGCGGCGGCGTAGGCGGCGACGGCGGCGGGGACGGGGCAGTCGCGGCGCTCGCGGAACCGGCGGCTGCTGGCATGGCTCCAGAGGCCGTCCAGCAGGTGGATGCGGGCGAGCTCGGGGGGCGTGAGGTTGGGGTTCGCCAACCGGAATCCAGGGCGGCTGAAGGCGACGACCTTCGCCAGGCGTAGGATGTCTCGATAGCGAAACCAGAGGTGGAACTGCTCGAGCGAATCGGCACCGATGAGGAAGTGGAGCTCGACATCTGCGCCGAGCCGACGTTGGAGCTCCTCCAGCATCGGCACGGTATAGCTCTTCTCGCCCAGATGGGCCTCGACGTCGGAGACGCTCATTTGCGGCTCGCCCGCGATCAGCAGGCGCACCATTTCGAGGCGGTCGGCAAACGGCGCGGACGCCTCCGCCTTGTGGCTCGGTGAGCGCACGGGCACGAAGACCACTTCGTCCAGACCCGCGCGCTCGAGCGCCTCCCGGGCCATGCAGAGATGCCCTTCGTGCGGAGGGTCGAACGTGCCGCCCAGAACGCCGACACGGCGCTGCGCGGCAGGTCGTGAACCCAGGGTCGGTGCGTCGGCGCCGGAACTCACAAGCCAGGCACGTAGGTGAATTCGAGCTCGCCGATCCGCACGACGTCGCCTTCGAGCGCGCCGGCGCGGTCGAGGAGCTGGTCCAACCCCATCTTGTAGAGCCGGCTCTGGAGATGTCGCAGCGCGTGCTCGTTGTCGAGGTAGGTTCGGGCGACCAGCTTCTCGAGCTGGGTGCCGTGCGCCACGAAGACGCCGCCGGCGTCGCGCTCGACCCCGAGCGGGACCTGGGGGCGCTCCAGGGCTTCCAAGGAGGTGAGCTCCAGCTCGGGCAGCCCCGCGGCAGGCAGCGTGGGCAGCATCGCGGCCAGATCACGCGTGAGCTCTTCGACACCTTCGCCGGTGACGGCCGAGATGGGATAGATCTTGACCTTGGCGGCTCTCTTGAGTCGTTTGATGTTCGCGGCGGCGGTGCCGACGTCCACCTTGTTGGCGGCAATCAACTGCGGCTTGGCCGCCAGGTGCGGGTGCCAGGCCGCCAGCTCCCGGTTGACTGCGCGCCAGTCGTCGACGGGGTCGCGCTGCTCCCAGCCGCTGGCATCGACGACATGAAGGATGAGACGAGTCCGTTCGATGTGCTTCAGGAAGCGATCGCCCATGCCCTTGCCTTCATGCGCGCCTTCGACCAGCCCGGGGATGTCGGCCATCACGAAGCTCGTGTCCCGGTCCAGGCGCACGACCCCAAGGTGGGGCTGAACCGTGGTGAAGGGATACGGGGCGATCTTCGGTCGAGCCGACGAGACGCGGGAGATGAGGGTGGACTTGCCGACGTTGGGGAAGCCGACGAGCCCCACGTCCGCCAGCAGGCGCAGCTCCAGGCGAATCCAGCGCTCGTCGCCGGCCTCGCCTCGCTCGGCGTAGCGCGCCACTGCGTGCGGTCGGGAGAGCGCCGTGCTGCCGCGGCCACCGCGCCCACCGCGCGCCACGACGAAGGCATCGTCCTCGGCGCCCAGGTCCGCGATGACGGAGCCCGTCTCCGCGTCCCGGACGATGGTCCCCAGCGGGACCTGCAGGACCAGCGGTTCGCCGTAGGCGCCGTAGCGGTCGTTGCGCCCGCCCGGCCGGCCGTCACCGGCCTCGAAGTGGCGGTTGCGGTAGAAGGACGCCAGGGTATTCGCGTGGCGGGTCGCCTTCAGCACCACGTCGCCCCCGCGGCCGCCGTTTCCGCCCGCGGGTCCGCCCAGGGCGACGTACTTTTCGCGGCGCATGCTGTTGGAGCCCTTGCCACCAGTGCCCGCTTTCACGAAAATCTTGACCTCATCTATGAACATGACGGCGGCAGTGTAGCGCAACCCGGGACGGGCGGCTCACGTAGAATCTAGCGGGAGGCATGATTCTGCCTCTCGATCTTCCTGCCCCCTGCGCAAGACGAGGTACATGATGAAGAAGAACGCGCTTCGCCTCTCCGCCCCTGTGGTCCTGCTCGCCGCTGGCCTGGCTTGCCTGGGGCCCGAAGCCCGGGCCGAGCAACTCGCCGATTTCGGGCGGCCGGCCTCGGAGTCGGAAGCGGTGGACACACAACCGCCAGGAGGCGACGCGGCGCCGGACTACGCGGCGGCGCTGAGCTTCCTGACGTCGGAAGAGGGCCCGGCGCTGGCCGCCGACGAAGCAGAGAGCCTGGCTCGCAAGGTTGTCGGCGGAGGCCCCGACCGCACACCCGATTTTAAGCAGCTCTACGCTTTCCTTTACCAGTGCGGCGGCGGCGAGTTGACGAAACCGGACGCCGCACGGATTGCGGCACGCCTTGCGGCCTCGGGAGTGAGCCAGGCGGCCGCCCGATTCGAGTTCGGGTGGAGCGTCTACGCGCCCGCGCCTGGCAAGAAAGAGAGCTCCCGCGAGGCCGTCGAGTTCGTCGCCGGCCAGGTCGAGAAAGGCCGAGTGCCCCAGAGCGCCGAGGGGCTGGAGCCCGCGCTGGCCGAGTACACGGCGGCCTACAAGTTCGCCTTCCACCCCCAGGGACCGGACGTCTCGCGCAAGGAGGCAGCCCGCTTCGCGGCGATCCTGGCCGCCCAGGGACCGGGCTCCGCGGCGGAGTTCGAGTCGATCTATCGCTCGATCTACCAGGCCGCGGGCGGCCGGCTCTCGAAGCTCCACTCTGCCGAGGCCGCCGCGCGCGCCGCTCAGGGGAAAGGCGCCGCCCTGCGTTTCGAGCGCGCGCTGGCCGTTTACGCCCCCGCCTCCCCGGACAAGGAGCGCGCCACCGAGACGTTCGATGCGGTCGTCGCCAAGATGGACCCGCCGTGGGCGAAGCCGGACGCGGGCCAGGAGGTCTTCGAGAAGGCGTACCGCTTCGCTTTCAACTCGCCCGGGCCGGACCTGTCGAGAAAGGACGCCGACCGGCTGGCGCAACAAGTGCGCGACAGCGGGCCGGATGCCGCCGAGGAGTTCGAGGCCGCCTATCGGCTAGCCTACTTCCATGGCGGTGGCGAGCTGACGCCACTTGCGGCCGCGGAGATCGCCGCCCAGGTCGCCGGTCACGGCAAGGGCGCCGCCGCCCGGTTTGAAACGGAGCTGGCCTCGCCGACGGCCCCCGCGGAGAAGAACCAGGCCGCGGCCGTCCGCGCCGCACTGGCTCGAATGGGCAGCGACGACGCGACAGCGGAGCCCCGGATGCCCGCCCCAGAGAACTGGGACGATCTCCCGCGGCGCTAGCGCGTGGGAGTCGCGTGCGGGATTGACTCTTCGGGGCCACGCGGGGTACATTTGGGGCAGCGCTGAGGAGTCGGCTAATTGGTAAGCCACCTGACTCTGGATCAGGCGATTGTAGGTTCGAGTCCTACCTCCTCAGCCACCGAATTCCCTCGAAACCCGGCGCCAGAGGCCGGGTTTCGTGTTTCCGGGGATCCGCGGAGAACAGGCCTCGATGCCTTCGGTGACGGCCATCACCCGGCACGGCGGGTGCGTCAAAAAATTCGTGTAAGCCTCCGATCACCCCATTGCGACTGACTTTTTGACGCTTTCGCGGCTGGCGGTTCTTGACATCCTGCGTCATAACTGTTAGCATCGCCGTAACTTCGAAAGAGGCTCTGGAACGGGCTTCTGCACTGGCCAGGGGGATCTGCTGGACAGCTGGAGGATCGCACGTCGATGGAACAGGTTGTCATCGTGGATGGAGTGCGGACGCCTCAGGGCGCACTGGGTGGCGCGCTCAGGGATCGCACCGCTCACAAGCTGGGCGAAATCGTCGTCGCCGAGCTGCTCAAGCGCACCGGTATCGACCCCAACGAGATCGACGAGACCATCGTCGGCTGCGTCGGACAGAGCTCCGACGCTCCCAACATCGCCCGGGTCATCGCGCTGAAGGCCGGCATCCCCAAAGAGAAGCCCGCCTACACCGTGGCCCGCAACTGCGCCTCCGGCATCCAGGCCATCGTCAACGCCTACCAGGCCATTCAGTGCGGCGACGGTGAGGCCTACATGGTCGCCGGCGTCGAGTCGATGAGCTCGGCCCCCTTCGTCAACCGCGATATCCGCTTCGGCAAGAAGCTGCAGCACTCGATGCTGATCGACACGCTCTGGGAAGGGCTGACGGATCCGGTCTGCGGCCAGATCATGGGCCGCACGGCCGAAAACCTCGCCGAGGAGTTCAAGCTCAGCCGCGAGGAGCAGGACAGCTACGCCATCACCAGCCACAAGAAGGCGTTCAAGGCCACCCGTGAAGGCCGCTTCAAGGAAGAGATTGTCCCGGTTCAGATCGAGAAGAAGGTCGCTGGCAAGGTCGTCGCCTCCGAGCCGTTCTCGGCCGACGAGGGCCCCAACATCGCTCTCAACGCCCAGACGCTGGCCCTCTATCCGACCATCTTCAAGGAAAACGGCACCGTCACGCCGGGCAACGCCTGCCCCATCAGCGACGGCGCCGCAGCTGTGCTGGTGATGACGGCCAAGAAGGCCAAGGCCCTCAACCTGACACCCCTCGGCACCATCCGCAGCTACGCCTTCGCCGCGCTGGAGCCCGAACGCATGGGCCTAGGACCTGCCTACGCAACGCCCATCGCGCTCAAGAAGGCGGGTATCGCCCTCTCCGACCTGCAGCTGATCGAAGTGAACGAGGCGTTCGCGGCCCAGTACCTGTCTGTCGAGCGCTCGCTCGGCCTCAACCGGGATATCGTCAACGTCAACGGCGGCGCCATCGCACTCGGCCACCCGGTCGGCGCCACGGGCGTCCGCATCACCTTGACCCTGCTCAAGGAGATGAAGCGCCGGGAGCTCTCGCTTGGCCTCGCCACGCTCTGCGTCGGCGGCGGCCTGGGCGCCAGCCTCGTCGTGGAACGCGCCTGAGTACCAGGCCTCAGGCGTCAGACCTCAGGCCTCAGCAATCAGACCCAATCCCCCGCGTCCCCCCCCACGTTCATCCTGAGCAGGCCGCGAAGCGGCCGTGTCGAAGGACCGTGCGAAGGACAGCCTCAAGCCTCACTCCTCAAGCCTCAAGCCTCAAGCCTCACTTCTCACATCTCGAGCCTCGAGCTCCAGGGAGCCAGCATGTACATCTACAAGGTCGGCGTAGTCGGCGGCGGCACGATGGGCGGTGGCATCGCCCAGGCCATTTCTTTCTCACCGTCCGTCCCGGTCGTGGTGAAGGACATCAGCCAGGAACGCGTCAACTTCGCAATCGACACGGCCCGCAAGATCTACGAAGGGCGCGTCCAGAAGGGCAAGATGAGCGCGGGGGACCTCGAGCAGAAGATGGCGCTCATCTCGGGCACCACCTCGTGGGACGGCTTCGAGGACTGTGACCTCGTGATCGAGGCGGTCCCCGAGATCCCGGAGCTCAAGAAGAAGGTCTTCGCCGAGCTCGACGGCGTCTGCCAGCCCTCGGCGCTGCTCACGACCAACACCAGCGCCATCGGCATCAGCGAGCTGGGCGCCGCGACAAAGCGGCCCGAGAAGGTCGCCGGCCTCCACTTCTTCTACCCGGCCAACGTGATGAAGCTGGTCGAGGTCATTCCGGGCCTGGGCACCTCCGACGAGACGGTCGACGATCTGATGACCTTCACCAACGACATGCGCAAGGTGCCGGTGAAGGTCCAGGAGTGCGCCGGGTTCCTGGTCAACCGGCTGCTGATGCCGTACGTCGGCGAGGCCTGCATGGCGCTCGCGGAGGGGGCCGCCCCGGCCGAGGAGATCGACCGCCAGATGAAGGAGTTCGGCTGGCCGATGGGGCCGTTCTTCCTGCTCGATCAGCTCGGCATCGACATCTGCGTCCACGCCGGCCGCGTCATGCTCGACAGCTACGGCCCTCGGTTCGCCAACCCGCTGATCCTGGAGAAGCTGTTCGCCGCAGGCCGCTTCGGCAAGAAGACCGGCAAGGGCTTCTTCGCCTACGACGGCGAGGAGGAAGAGGCGAAGAGCTGGCTGGCGAAGACGATCGCGGATTGTCAGAAGGAGACTGGCGTGAAGGGCACGGCCTTCTCGGCCGAGCGGCTGATGTACCCGATGCTCAACGAGGCGATCGTCTGCCTGCAGGAGAAGGTGTCCAGCGCCAGCGACCTCGACATCGCGATGCTGGCCGGCGTCGGGTTCCCGATGGCCAAGGAGGGGCTGCTGCACTGGGCGGACGCGATCGGTCTGGACGTCGTGCTGGAAGGGCTCAAGGAATACTCCTCGAAGCTGGGCCCCAGGTTCTGGCCCGCGCCGCTCTTGAAGCGCATGGTGGCGGCCGGCTGGACGGGCCGCAAGTCCGGCAAGGGATTCTTCGACTACGTGTGATTCGTTCCCGGCCCGCGAGCGGGCCCCAGGCGCGGGAGGCGCCCCGAAATGGCAGAGTTCCAGACGCTCAACTTCTCGCTCAGCGAAGGAGTGGCCGTGGTGGCGATCAACAACCCACCGGTCAACGCTCTTTCGGAGCCGGTTTTCCGTGACCTGGCCGCGCTGCTGACGGAGCTCGACGCGGACAAGAGCGTGAAGGCGATCGTGCTGACGGGCGCGGGCAGCATCGCCTTCATCGCCGGCGCCGACATCAAGCAGATCGCCGAGCTCGGCAGCCCCGAGCAGGGCGAGAAGGCCTGCGAGGAGGGCAAGCAGCTCTTCGACAAGATCGAGAACTTCCGCATCCCGGTGATTGCCGCCATCAACGGCATCTGCCTGGGTGGCGGGCTGGAGCTGGCGATGAGCTGCCACATCCGCATCGCCAGCGACAAGGCCAAGTTCGGCCAGCCCGAGATCAACCTGGGCATCATCCCGGGCCTGGGCGGCACCCAGCGGCTGCCGCGAATCGTCGGCCCCGCGAAGGCCACCGAGCTGATCCTCACCGGCGACCAGGTCACGGCCCAGGAAGCCAAGGCGATCGGCCTGGTCAACAAGATCGTCCCCGAGGTCGAGCTGCTGAAGCAGGCACGAGGCCTGGCGAAGAAGATCTCGACCAAGAGCCGCTGCGCCATCGAGGCCTCCATGGAGGCAATCGGCGCGGCCGTGCACAAGTCCCGCGCCGAAGGCATGCACGCCGAGAGCGCAATCTTCGGCCGTCTCTGCGCCACCGAGGACATGCGCGAGGGCGTCCGGGCATTCATCGAGAAGAGGCAGCCCGCCTTCAAGGACCGGTGATCGAGATGGACTTCAAGTTTACCGAAGAGCAGGAAGCGATCCGCGAGATGGTCCGCGACTTCGTGGACCAGGAGATGCGCCCGCGCGCCCAGGCGATCGACGAGGAAGAGAAGACCGACTTCAACATCATCAACAAGGCCGCCGAGCTGGG
>JACQZN010000062.1 GCA_016213845.1 Candidatus Wallbacteria bacterium | reverse complement strand
GGTGCCGTGGCGGACCCCGCCCTCGTATGCGCCCTCCCAGGCAGGCAACCCGTCAGGTTTCCACGAGCTCCAATGCCCGTTGCGCTCCCCGGCGGAGTAGAGGCCACGCTCCCGCTTCAAGCCGTTCGGATACCAGCCCGACCAGGTGCCTTCGCGGCGCCCGGCCAGGTATCGGCCTTCCTCCAGCTTCCGGACCCGCGAATCGCCCCGCAGCAGCCAGGTCGTCCAGGCTCCGTCGAGCTCGCCACCGGAGTACTCGGCCTCCGTGAGCTGCAGACGATCCTCCGACCAGGCAAGCCATTTCCCCTGCCTCCGGCCCTCGTGGTACTCACCGCGCTCCGCGATCGCCAGTCCGCAGGAGTCCCAGAAGATCCAAGGTCCTGTCCTCGAACCCTCCTTCCAGTCGCCTTCATCGATCGGCTTGCCGCCGGCCCGGTAGGTCTTCCAGGGTCCGTGGCGGCGGCCCGCGTCGAAGGCGCCGGTTTCACGGAGCGAGCCGTCCGGATGCCAGGTGCGCCACGGGCCGTCGCGCAGGCCGGCCTTCCAGTTTCCCTCCTCGAGCAGTCGGCCCAGCTCGTCTGAGGCTCGCCAGAGGCCCTCCATCTTGCCGGCCTTGTGGGCGCCCTCGCGGGCCTTTGCGCCGCCGGGGTGCCACTCGACGCAGGGGCCATCGTAGACCGGCTCGCCGTTGAGCGACCGGCCGCCCGTGACGGTCCGGCGCACCGTGCCGTCCGGGTACTTGTCGGTGAAGGTCTCGGGAGTCCCCGCGGGCGCGGTGCCGGCCGAAACGACCCAAGCCAGTAGCAGCAGCCAGGCCGCGAGACGAGGTGTCATGGCACCCCGGGAATTTAAGCGCCCGGCGGGGAATTGGCAAGCTGCCCGGGCCGCGCGAGTTGCCGTGATGCAGGGCACGCTTTAACTCATGACGCGACGGACCGCTTCTGGACGGGGGAAAGCACGGAAAGGGGCCACGGATGTCGCCACATCGCTTCGCATGGATAGCCCTGCTCGCGCTCTGCTGCACGGCGCAGGCGCAGGCCGGCATCGACGTCGACTGGAGCCGCGCCACCCGCAGGTTCACGCCTGCCCAGAAGGCGGCCATCGAGAAGCGTATCGACGAGGCGGCACTCCTGTTCCTGGATGAGAGCTACGCGGACCTGGGCAAGCTCGACATCCGCGCCCACGCCCGGACGGTGCTGGTGCAGATCCGGGACTTCGGAACCAATCGCGAGCGCGGGCTGCACCTGTCGGGCGCCGTCTTTCTGAACCAGGACCGGCTCGACGACCTGGACGCGGCGCGCCTGACGCTGGTGCATGAGCTCAGCCATGTATACGACTTCCTGGCGCTCTCCGAAATGATGATGGACTACCTGCTCTCACCGGAATCCGGCGACGGGCGAGTGGCCGAGAAGCGCCTCGACGAGCCGATGCGCGCAATGGGGCGGATCAAGGACGCAGCCGAGAAGAGGGCCCACGAACGGATGACCCGTTATGCCCACGACCAGGGACTGAAGGTCCCCGAGGTTCACGAATGAGATTCGCCGCGTGCACGATGCTGGTGGCCATGGCCCTCCCCTGGAGCGCCGCGGAAGCCGAAGTTGCCGTCCTCTACTGGGCAGGCACCAAGGTGTCCGCGCACACGCGCGACCAGGTCGGGCTGATGGTGAAAGACGTCGCCGAGCAGTACTCGACCAAGAACGAGAACACCGAGCTCGGCCCGATCGATCTCCTGCACGGGGCGCCCTCGGTGAAAATCCACATCTGGCGCGAGGAGCCGGACACCCCGATCTACTACTTCTTCGGGGAGATCTTCTGCCACGTCAGCCTGCTGAAGAACATGCAGGACTTCCGGCAGAAGCTGATGCACGAGTTCAGCCACCTGTACGACTACACGCTGGTCGAGCAGCTGCGCGAGATCCGGCGCAAGACCGATCCGATCACCGACCTGAAGGTGCGCAAGCGCCGCATGAAGGACCCGCTGACCGAGATCGTCCACGACAACGACGCCAACGAGGCGCGCGCCCGTCGCCGCGAACACCGCTACATGGCAGGTCCCGGCCAGGTCCCGCCCGTCGCCTGCCCCGCCCACGCCACGCCCAACGATTGCGTGAAGAGCTTCGACTTTCACAAGGACTCGCAGCTCCCCGCCGAACGCATGATCCCCTCCGGCCTGCTCGACGCCTGCACGAAGTACGGCGCCGCCATCGTCGGCCACTCGGCCGCGCGCCGCTAGTCGAAGGGAAAAAAAACTGGGGACACACGACCTATTTTTAAAAAATAGGTCGTGTGTCCCCGGTTTTCCTTTTTTCTGGGCTAGCGGGGGACCAGGGCTGTCTCGAGGGGGGTGTCCTTCAGGAGGGTGCCGAAGACTTCGGCGACGCTCTTGCCGCCGAGGATGGCCAGGGGGGCCATGGTCTCGGCGACCTTGGCGGCCAGGTGGCGGTCGCTGAAGGCCTGGAGGGCGGCGACCAGGTCGGGCGACACGGCCTGGGCACGTTCGACGACGGACTGGACCTCGGCGCGAAGTTGCTGGAGGCGCTGCTCGAGCTGGGCGCGCTGGAACTCGAGCTCGACGGCCTGGCGGGACTTCTCGCGGGAGAGCTCGCTATCGGTGATGCGCGAGAGGGCGTCCTGCTGGGCCGCGGTCGCCGACAGGCGCGACTCTTCGGCCCGGGCCTGCGACTCGATCTCGGCCAGGTTCATCTCGAGCTGCTTCCTGACCTCCTCGACCTTGAGGCCAAGGGTCAACCGGATGGTTTCGGACTGGGTCGAGGCGATGAGTCGTTTGATCTCCTCGGAGCGGCGGGCGACCTCGAGCTGGCGTTCCTCCTGCGCGATTCGGATGGCCTGCTGGACGGCGGTGTGCTGGGCGCTCACCAGGAACTTCCCGATGGTCTCGTCGCCGACCTCCACGTCGAGTACCTCGACGTCGAAAACGCGCATGCCGTTCTCCTCGAACAGCCGGCCGGCGCGCCGGCCCGCTTCAGTCGGGGGGCCCAGGACCGTGTCCCGGACGACTTCGATGGCGCGCGCGTGGAAGGCCTCGATGCCGTGGCGCTTGACGACGTTGCGCAACAGCGAGCGCATGTGGTCGCAGAGGAACTGGACGTAGTTCTCGACCTGGAACCACTGGACCGGGTCTCCCTCGAAGCCGACGCAGTAGGAGAGCCTGAGCCGGACGCGGCAGAGGTCACTGGTCTCGGCCTCGACCAGGTCGCCGACCCGGTTGTTGAGGGCGCGCAGGTAGGCCGTGCGGGTCAATCGTTCCGCCGACTTCGGAGTGCCGGTGGAGAGCTGGACGGGCTCCAGGGTCTCGTCGTACTCGAGCAGGTGAGTCCTGGGGCCGACGATGACCTGCCGCTGGCCGGAGCGGCCGACGACCAGCACCGCGTAGCCGGTCCAGACCTCGATCGCCACGGCGCCGTCCAGACGGGTGTCGAGCGTGAGGGTGCGCGGGGCCGTGAAGCCCGGGCGGCGCACGAAACCGTCGCCCGCGAAGGCCGCCGCGCCGTCCCTGGGCTCTGCCCGCTTGCCGAGGAGGTTCACACCGGTCCGCTTGGGGACGCGTTCGGCAGCCGGGGCGGCCTCGCATTCCTGGTCGCCTCCGAGGGCAGCGAGCGCGCGGTTGTGCTCGAGCACGGCGGGGTTGTCCGGGAAGAGGAGCGCACAGGTCTCGGCGTCCAGGATGCGCCGGACGATCACTTCGCGGCGGGGGTCCGGCAGCAGCATCGCGGGCCCGCGGTGCAGCCGGATCTCGCCCGAGATGCGGTCGAGGACGTAGCGGCCCTCGCCAGCCGGAATGGCGACCGCGTAGTGGACCTCCTGCTCGCCGTACTTGATGATGGCGTGCTCCGGCCGCGGGTAGTAGATCATCTGGTCCCGCCCGGTGATGAAGAGCTCGTCGCCGGCAGCGCGTTCGACGCCGCGTTCGTCGGTGTAGGGCGCGATGACCTTGATGTAGAGGCCGCTGATCTCGTTGAGCTCGATGGCGCGGAACTTCCGCTGCGCGGCGCGCTCGACGAAGGTCTCGGTCGGCTCGGGGAAGACCACGGCGGGGCCCTGGATGAAGCGCTTGCTGCCGTTCTCGTCGAGCAGGATGCAGTACTCCAGCCGCTCCAAGGTGACGGCGGAGCGCACGTGGGAGCCGCTCGGGTCCGCGACGACCTCGATGCCGGTCGGCGGAATGTAGAAGCTGACCTCCGTGCCGCGCACGATCAGGAGCTGGCCGGTCGTGAGCGCCGGGAGCTCCGGGAGATCGGGTTCGGCCGACGGAGTCGCCGGAGCCGTCGACTCCACTGACACGGCGCGTTGCGGCTTGATGACGGCGCGGTTCCAGTTCTCTCGCGCGGCCTCCTCGTTGTACACCTTCACCAGCAGGTACTGGTTGGAGCGGAGCTGGTGGCCCTCGACGACGCGGGCGACCTGCCCGGGCCAGAGCGGGAAGGTGGTGGGGCCCGGCAGGTTCACCTTTCGGCCGGGCGTGAGTCGCGGGAGGCTGTTGGGGCCAGCCTTCGGGTGCTCTTCATCGCCGGGGCGGGCCGGGTCCTCCAGCACGATGTACCAGCCCTCCTCGGCGAACGGAAACGAGGTGATGGCCTCCTCGAGGCTCGAGCGCCGATAGCGCCTGGTCTGCGGATCGTAGACGACGGGCCGGTCGGTGTTGGCCATGCTGGTCTTGTGGGGACCGACGTAAGCGACGACGTTTCCCTTCGTCTCGTCCAGGATGTAGGCGTACTCGTTGGGCGCCAGGACCAGGTCGCGCTCTCTGCCTTCTGCCATCACTCGCTCACCTCGCGATGCCGTCTTGCCCCCGGGAATCCGGGAGCGGACACCTGAAGGCACGACCGATGCCAGGTGTGCCGGCCGGGCCGAGAGGAGCCAGGGTAGACAGGTCACCTGCCAGGGACCGGCTCGGCCGGCGGCGGTCCCGCCACGACTCGTTACACGCCTTGTATCGAAACGTGAGGCCTCACGCCGCGCGCGTCATCGGAGGGTCGCGGCGGAGAGCACGACTCCCGTGCCTCCGATGTTGAGCGAGTTTGCCGGGTGGTACGTCACTTGACCGACCGGCGCGCCCGCAGTGCCCGAATCGGCCGGCACCATCCAGTTGTCGAGCCAGTAGAGCCGGGCGCGCTCGGCGCGCGTCTGGACGTGGCGGGAAGCGACCGTCACGTACCCCGTGATGCGGGAGGCGTCCTTGTGGGCGAGCTCCAGGAAGAGGCAATCCGGAAGGCGCGCGGCGTCGTACCTCAGGACCGGGTCGGTAAGCTCCTCGAGCGCGCCGGTGGACTTGTCCCGGCTGTAGCAGGCGAGCCGGAAGCCGCGCAGCCCGCCGCGGCAGTACTCCCGGCGCTCCAGGGCGGCCTGCGAGATCCCACCGGCCGTCACGTCGTGAATGGTTCGCACCAGCGTCTGCTCGCCGGCGGGCCCCTCGAGCCGGTAGACGAGCTGGCCGGCCACCGGTTGATTCGTTTCAGGAATCGAGTCGTGAATCTTGAAGAACCGGACTTCGGTGGTCAACGACGCGACCGTGGTGCGAAACAAGGAGATCTCGATCGGGGCGCCCGCGCCGGCGGCCACTTCGCGATCCAGCACCATCGCGCCCAGGTCGTCCCGCATCCGGACGAACACGAGGTTGAGATCGCGCATTGCGTGGACGGAGGCGTTCTCTCGTGTGCTCATGCGGCCGCTCTGGGTCCAAACGAAGATGGCCGCGCCGAAGAGCACCGCCAGGATGGCGGCGCCGATGAGCACCTCGAGCACAGAGTAACCCGCCCGCCCCAGGCGCGTCATGGGACCGGCTGGCGCAGGTATCGCGCCAGCCTCACCTCCCGCTGCTCCCCACGCTCGATGAAGTGCACCCGCACGCGCAGCGCCCAGCCGGCCTGTCCCGGCGGCTGCGAAAGCGAGAAGGCCACCTCGTGGGCCTGCTCGGGAATCTCGCTCTGGAGGTAAAGCCGCTGCTTCGTAGCCTCGAGCGCCAGCAGGTTGACCCAGTTGCCCGATGAGAGCGACACCGCTTGCTGCAGGAAGGCCGCGTCGGCGTGAACCAATCCGTCGGCCAGCTCGTTGGCCAGGTTCGTAAACACGATCTCGTTGATTGACGCGGCGTTCGCCCTGCCGCTGAGCAGCACCAAGTCGATCACCGGCGCCACCAGCAGGGCCAGGATCGCCACGGCCAGGAGCACCTCCGTGAGGGTCACACCGCACGTTCGTCTATCGCGCCGCACACCTCCATCGTAGCAGCGCACGGCCTGCTACCATGGCAGCGCGCGGTCCCCGCTCCGGGACCAGATTTCCGGGAGGTCGATCCTCGATGCGCTCTGCCCCGATGCTGTTGGCCATTTCGCTCGTCCTCACCTTGTCGGCCACACTTTGGGCCGGTCCGACCGTGCAGGTCCTGGCCACGTGCAAGCCGCCGGGGAGCTCGCGACCCAGCGGCATCCTCGAGCTCGTGACGAGCTCGGACGGCACGGCGCGCCAGTACCTCCTGGAGCTCCGGGGCACGCACTACCAGATGGGCTATGCCCACGGGTTCCTGCTGGCCGAGTCGATCGCGCGCTACTACCACGACTACTTCCGCGGAGCCTATCTCCCCCCCGAAAAGGCCGCCCAGCTCAAGGCCGGCGCCATCTTCAGCCTGCTGCCCCGCAAGTACCAGGACGAGCTGCGCGGCATGGCCGAGGGCATTCGCGACCGCGCCAAGGAGCTGACGGCGGAGGGCAAGCCGGCCCCCCGCCCGGTGGGACGCGACGAGCTCCTGCAGATGCAGTGCGAAGTCGAGCTGGCCGGCTTCGGCTGCACCGCCGTCGCCTCGTGGGGCTCCCGGACGGCCGGCGGCCCGCTCGCGGGTGCCACGGTGATCAGCCGCTCCGCCGACTGGGTCGACGCGCATCCCGAGCGACTCTTCTCCGGCCTGCAAGGGACCATCTCCTACGCCAGCAGCGAACCCGGGGAAGCCGCCCTCGTGGCCAACTCCAGGGCCGGACTGATCGGCGTCCACACGGGCCTCAATGCCACCGGCTTCTTCATCGAGATGAACTACGCGCCGATCACGCCGATCCGCGCCGGCTCGTTCTATCCCTCGCTCCTGTATCAGCGGGATGCGCTCGAGGCCGTCGACGGTGCAGGCAAGGACCTGGCGGGCATCAAGAGCCAGCTCGACCCGATCCTGGCGCGCTCCGACGTCATCCCGACGATCCAGCCGATGATCGGCTGGGTCTCCCGCGAACCGACCGGCGGCGTCGCCGTCATCGAAGGGATCGGCACGCCCGGCGGCGCCACCTACCGCACGGTCGGCTGGGACCGCGCGAACCAGCCCGGTCCCGACGGCATCCCGCGCATCCGGCTCGCCTGGGCCACGAAGCAACACCCAGGTGGGGCCGACACCGTGCTCGTAACCGACGGCTCCTTCCTCGGAGAGTGCTCGGAATCGCCTGCCGGCTCGGGCAAGTACGTGGTCGCCGACAAGGTAACCAACGCGAAGCTCTTCGAGTTCGAATCCGCCGATATCGTCGCCAGCCGCGCCAAGCCGGAGCTCTGGCTCTCGGCGAAGTGCCGCGGCGTCGGCGGCCGTTACGCCGGCAAGACCTGGTGGCTCGATAACGCCAGCCGGGGCCATTACGGCGCGCGCGAGGAGATCCATGGGTTCATCGGCCTGGGCCGGTTTCCACCCGCCAGGTTCCTGGGCGTCTGCGCCTTCGCGGTCGACGACGCCGGCAAGATGTCGAACAAGGGGTTCTGGATCTCGGCCGACCCGGCCGACCCGGCTTGCGGCGTGGCCGTGCTCGAATCGACCGGCACCCGCACGGTCGACGGCGTCTCACTGGAGGAGGGCAAGCTCCGCTTCGCGTCCACGGCCGCCAGTTCGACCTGGGGCACCGGCAGCTACGTCCGCTACGGCGACATCGCGCTCTTCGGCGACTACAACGACGATTCCGGCAGCCCGGCGGGTTCCTGGTTCTGTTACGGAAACCCCGGCCCCAAGGACCTTCTGGTGAACGTCAACTCATGGTTCCTTCCGTGGACCGTCCCGTTCACGACCAAGCAGGACGATTGCATGGGCGGGCTCCACGGCGCGTACCGGCTCCATCGCGCCTACGCCGATTTCGCGGGCCGCGCGGACTTCACGCTCGCCACGCACCACGACCGGTTCACTCAGATGTATCGCGACCACATCGTCTTCGGTGCCTCCGACACGATGTCGCCCGCTGGCTCCATCTGCACAGCCAGCTTCGTCCCGAGCAGCCGTCGAATCCGGATCAGCTACAGCACCCTGGTCGAGAAGTCGGGAAGCGGAACGGCCGAAAGCCCGATGACCGCCTACGCCGCGACCTCCACACGCGTCACGCCGATCGAGTACGCCTGGGACGACTTCTTCTCCGGCGACCGCGCCCTGGCGGCGGCCCCGCCGTCGGCCACCGCGACTGCCTCCGCTCCCGCCCCCGCGCCGACCCCGGCGGCACCGTCGGGCACCGGCGGCGCCAGCAACCCCACGATGGGTCAGCCTTGAGCCTGCCGCGCCCAGGCGGCCGCGCCGCGTTCGCCATCGCCCTGGTGATCGGCGTCTTCCTGGTGGCGTGCGTCGTCGGGCTGGGGTTGCTGCAGTTCTCGCGGGAAAATCGCTTCGCCATCCGCCGCTTCTACCTGACCGTGCAAGCCGACGTCCTCCTGGATGGGGCGATGGCCGAAGCCGCGGCATGGCTCCAGAGCGGCTTCGCCGGCCCAGGCGCCATCCCCGAGCTGGCACAGTTCCTGGACGACCCGGCAGCCGACTCCTCCAGGCTCTCGGCGCTTTCGCTCACTCCCCCGCTCCCCGTATCGACGGCACTGGCCGAGGAGCTCGAGCTCACTCTGGAGGCCTCGGTCGACTTCGAGAAGATCCAGCCCTTCCACGTGCCCGACGCCGGCGGGCTCGACTGGGCCACGCAGGCGCGAGTGGTTCCCGATCCGAAGGAGTGCCAGGGCTGGGCGGTCTTCCGGATTCGCGTCCGACACGAGAGCTTCAGTCGGGAGTCGAGCGTCAAGCAAGCCTTCAAGCTCGTTCACCCGCTGCCGGACGCGGTGACGAAGTTCACTCTCTTCGTCCGCGACCAGGACCCCGCCGCCGCGGGCAAGGGCAGTCCGCGTCATCTGAACAACCTCTACCTGGACGCCACCAGCTACCTGTGCCGAGGACTGGTGGCGGAGTCCGCTCCTGCGCGGCCACTAACGCTGATCCATACCGGCGCCGACCTGGACACCGACGGAGCCCCTGTCGGTGCCGGCGGCGAGCTGCCGGCAGGCGGCGCGCGCCAGTTCGACGCTTCCGACGTGCGAGCCGGCTTCCTCGACAAGGGCTGGGTCTTTCTCGGCACTCCGGCCCCCGAGGGCACCGTGCTCAACCTGACGTCGGGGCAGATCTACGACTATCTGGGCGGGAAGGTGAACCTGTCGCTCTACCCGCCGGAGCTTGCCCGACGCTACGCCGGTGAGCGCTTCCACACTGCCGACGTCGCGGAGCTGATGGCGACGACCTTCACAGGCGCCTCGCCCTTGATGAAGTCAGCGACGTTCGACAATTCCGGTCCCCAGTTCCCCGCGACCATCCCCGCCAGTCCGATGCCCGGCATCGCCTCGCTCAGGTTCAAGCTCCAGTTCTTCAACTTCTGCTCCGTCTCTCGAGACATGGAGCACGGCCTGCCTGGACTGGAAGACCTCCGGCACACGTTCTCCAACTACTACCGTGCGGCGGCGGCAGACGTCGGCTACTCGACGTCGGACTACCGAACGCATCATCCAGCTCTGCTGCATCTTTTCGGTTCAGAGCAGCTCGACGCCGGCCGATACCGGGACAGTCGCTCGCCCACGATGGTGCTGGGCCCGGTCCGGCGCAAGTCGCTCGCGATCGGCTCGGTCCATCAGGAGAGCGACTACGAGCGCGGCACGGCCACGGGCGCGCCGGAGCCCTTCACCCACCCGCCCCAGGCCGCGCGCCAGAAGACGACCTATCTTCCCTGGTTCGACATCGACGCAGGCGGCCAGAACCGCTCCACCACCCCCGAGTTCACGGCGGTCTGGAACCAGGTCGACGAGGCCGACCCATCAGCCGGAGTGCCGCCCGCGCTGCCGGGCCTCTTCACGCGTCGCACCTGGTACCTGGCAGAGGCGTTCCTGCCGGCCGGCCCGCACCAGATCTACTACAAGAACTTCGCGATGAGCCGATTCTTCGAGGAACCGTACCTCTACTCGGCCGACACGATCCTCGCCAACAACGTGACGCAGCCGCCGCGCTCCAGCCTCTACAGCAAGCGCGTCTTCGCCGATGCCGCGGCGCGAGCAGCGCTGGTGACGCTGGGCCGGGCCGGCGCCGCTGCCGAGCCCGACGAAGCCTTCTTCTACGACACCAACGGCCCCGTCTACACGGGCGGCTCGCTCGAGCTGCGCGGCGCCCGGCTCACGGACGCCGCCGACCCCGATTCCGCCTGGCGGGCCGACGCGCCCAGGGCGCTCTTCAGGGGCAACCTGAGGGCGCTCTCGCTCTTCTCGAGCGGTTTTCAGCTCGGCAGCCAGGCCGGTTCGCCGGCCGGCTTCGACCTGCGCCGCAAGGCAACCCACCTCTTTGCCACGATCGCGGACTTTGAGCGCACGATGCTCGACGAGAGCGATCCGGCCGTCGTGCGGCTGAGGCTGGACGGCGAGCTGGTCTACGTCGCGGAGGCCGCGCCGGCAGTCCTCGGCGCGACGGGGCGCCCGCTGGTGGTGGACGGGCCGGGGACCGTCGTCTTCCAGGGCCCGGTGACGCTGGAATCCGACGTGCGGATGGCCGCGGAGCCACCGGCCGTTCCGCGCGGGCGCGTGACCGTCCCGCCATTTGCCGTGGTGAGCGTCACAGGCGCCATCGTCGTGAAGGGTTCCGAGATCCATGCCTCGCTCGTGGCCCTGGACCCGCAGGCGGGCACGATCCGTCGCGGGCCCGGAGGCGGGCGGCTGCGCATCGTCGGCTCGGTAGCTGTCGACCACCTGGAACTGGGCGACGGCCTGCTCCGTGAAACGACTCCTCCGGGCAACCGGTTCGGAACCAACACGTTCGAGGTCTCACCGGAGAACCTCTTCGCGCGCGGCGACGGCGACTGGGAACCGCTGGAGCTCGTCTACAACGACAGCCTGGAGCCGACGCTCTGGGAGCGCTACCGCAAGCACTACCGATTCAAGCTGGGCCGCAGCGTGACGTTCAAGTGAGTGCGGCGCTCAGGGCTTGAGCGGCTCCCAGCAGCGGCCCTCGCGTGCCAGCAGCTCGTCGTCCGCGGCCGGGCCCGCGCTGCTGGGCGCGTAGGAATGGAGCGGGATCTCGGGGTCGGAGGCCCAGGCGTCGAGGATCGGCATGCAGAGCTCCCAGGAGCGCTCGACGGCGTCGCGACGGGCAAAGAGCGTGGCGTCCCCGCGCATCGCGTCCAGCAGCAGCCGCTCGTAGGCCTCCGGCACCGACTTCCCGAAGGCGCGGTCGTAGCTGAAGTCCATCGTCACGGCGGCGGCGGTCAGCTCCTCGCCCGGCACCTTGCACATGAACTGCTGGACCAGCCCTTCGTCGGGCTGGATGCGGATCGTGAGCACGTTGGGGCGCAGCAGGTGGCAGTGGCTCTGGTCGAAATCGAAGAGCGAGAGCGGCACGGCCTGGAACTGCACGCGGATCTCCGTGAGCCGCCTGGAGAGCGACTTGCCGGCGCGCAAGTAGAACGGCACGCCCTTCCAGCGCCAGTTGTCGATCTCGAGCTTGAGCGCCACGTAGGTGGGCTGAGTCGAATCGGGCGCGACATCCTTCTCGGAGGTGTACCCCGCGTACTGGCCGCGGACGACGTTCTGCCGAACCTGCGCGGGCGACATCGGCCGGATGGCCCGCAGCACCTGGGTCTTCTCGTCGCGCACATCCTCGGCGCGAAACGAGATGGGCGGCTCCATGGCGCAGAGCGACATCACCTGCAGCAGGTGGTTCTGCACGATGTCCCGGAGGGCGCCGGTGCGCTCGTAGAAGTTGCCGCGCCCCTCGATGCCGATGTTCTCGGCAGCCGTGATCTGGACGTGGTCAACGAAGTTGCGGTTCCAGATCGGTTCGAAGATGGAGTTGCCGAAGCGGAACACCAGGATGTTCTGGACGGTCTCCTTGCCCAGGTAGTGATCGAGCCGGTAGATCTGCTTCTCGTCCAGGAAGCCGGCCATCAGGCGGTTGAGCTCGGTGGCGCTGTCGAGGTCGTGTCCGAAAGGCTTCTCGACCATGACGCGGGTCCAGGCCGGCAGGCGTGACGCGGCAACGGCGGGCATCAGTCGGCTCCTGCGCAGCTTCGTCAGGATGTTCGGGAAAAGCTGGGCCGGCACGGATAGGTAGTAGAGCTGGTTGTTTCGGGTGACGCCCGACGACTCGAGCGTCAGGACCTTCTGGTAAAGGGCGGCGTAGAGGCTGTCCTCGTTGAAGTCGCCGCCGACGTAGTCGATGCGGCGGGCCAGGTCGTTCCAGACCTCGTCCTCGATCGGCTGGCTGCGCGAGAACTTCTCCGTCGTCTTCCGGTGCATGGCGATGACGTCCTCGGCGGGGATCTCCTCGCGGCCGACGCCGATGATGTGGAGCCCCTCGGGGAGCTTGCGGTCGCGTGCGAGGTTGTAGAAGGCGGGGACGAGCTTTCGCTTGGCCAGGTCGCCGGTGATTCCGAACAGAACGACCAGGCAGGTATCGGGCGCCAGCTCGCGGCTGCCGGAAGAGGCGCCGACGACGCTGGTCGTGATCTCCATTCCATCTGCGGTCATCGGCTCTCCTTGGGGCGGGGCCCGGCCTGGCAGTCGGCGTGCCGGCCGCGGAGGGGCCGGAGCGGGACCAGCCAATTGTAACACCAGTCACGAAGCGCGCCCGTGCCTCGTTGGGGCTTCCGGAGTGGTATGGTTCTCCGGAAGCGAGCCCGGGATGAGAGACGACGCGCAGTTCGCGAAAGATGTGGAGGCCGCGATCGAGCGGATCGAGGCGCTCACGTGCGTGGAGCTGGTCTTCGTGGGGCGCCGGCAATGCGGCAGTTACCGGGACGTGGAGCTTTCGGTGGGGATCGCGCTGACGGCCGTGGTCCTGGCCGTGCTGGTCTACTGCCCCGTGGAGCTGCACCAGGAGCTCTTGCTGCCCGTGTTGGCGGTGACCTTCGCGCTGGCGACGCTGGCGGTGGCGCGGGTGCCGGCCGTGCGCCGGCCGTTCTGCTCGACGGGCAGGATGCGGCGGCAGGCGGAGCGGGAGGCGCGAATCCACTTCGTCGACGAGAGCGTGGCCGCAACCCGTGGCAGGACAGGGCTTCTCGTGTTCCAGTCGAGCTTCGAGGACGAGCTCGTGCTGCTTCCGGATGTTGGAGTCGCCAGCGCGATCGAGTCTTCCCACTTACACCGCATCGTCCACCAGTTCAGGGCGGCCAGAGAAGCTGGCGTCCCCGCGACCCTTCGCGCGCTCGCTGCCCTGGACGCCATCGGAACCGTGGTGTCGGGCCCCCTCCCCCCTTCGGCCGCCAACCCGGACGAGCTCCCCAACCGCCCCCGATTCTACGACAAGTGACACGCCGCGTCATAACCGCAGCAGCGCTCGCCGCAGCCCTCTACCTCACCCTCTCGGCAGGCAATCTTCAAGCGCGCCTGGGAGGCGGCCAGAGCTACTCGCGTCCTTCCAGCTCCCCCAGTCGCTCTTACAGCTCCAGCAGCTCCTCGCGTTCGGGCGGCGGATGGTCCGGCTCCTCGCGCTCGTACGGCAGCGGCTCCTACGGCGGCTCCGGATACCGATACTCGAGCGGCGGTTCAGGAGAACCGCTCGATCCCCTGGCGCTCTTCCGAATCGTCTGGTGGATCTTCCGCTACGGCTGGCCTCTGTGGCTGCCGCTGGCTGTCGGCGGCGGCATCTACCTGAGGTTCCAGACGGAGATCGACGACACCGTGGCTGACGTCAGACGGTGGGTCCTTGCGCGCCTGCCGACGCCGCCGGAGGCTCTGCTGAACGACTCGGCCGCTCTTTCGCGTCCGAGACCCGACCTCGCCTTCAAGCTCGAGCGGCTTCGCAAGATGGACCCGAACTTCTCGGAGCCCGTCTTCCTCGACTTCGTCCACCTGGTCTTCGCCCGTGCCCAGGCGGCGCGCGGCACCCGGGAGTGGGCGCCGCTGGCGCCGTACGTCTCCCGGCGCGTCATCGAGGCGTGGCATGCGGCAGCCCGCCCCCAGGGGATCCAGGCCCTGTCCGCCGTCGAAGCCGTCGTCATCGGCAGCGCCCACCTCAGGGACATCCGCCCGTTCGGCCACCACGCCGAGATCGACGTCCTCTTCGAGGCCAACCTCGATGAGCGCCACGCGCCCGCAGGCTGCACCAGCTATGTCGAGTCGCTCTTCGTGGAGGAGTCGTGGACCTTTCGCCGAGCGTCCGGTGTACTTTCCCGCGCACCCGAAGAGGCGACCTCACTCACCTGCCCCAGCTGCGGCTCTCCCGTGGAAGTGAGACCCAACGGTACGTGCACCTTCTGCGACCAGCCCGTACTCGACGGCAAGCTCGGCTGGACCGTCAGCGCCGTCAGGAGCTGGCGGCGCCAGCGGCGAGAGTTGATCGATCCTCAAAGCCTGGGAGGCGCCGAGGCAGGCACGCGAGCGCCGACCGTTCTGGCGCCCGATCTGGCGGCGCGTCGCCGAGACTTCCAGGCCAGGCACCCCGGATTCTCCTGGCCCGAGTTCCAGAAGCACGTGCAGACGGCTTTC
Organism: Candidatus Wallbacteria bacterium; assembly: GCA_016213845.1. Lineage (GTDB taxonomy): Bacteria > Muiribacteriota > UBA6191 > JACPRK01 > JACPRK01 > JACPRK01. The sequence goes on along the minus strand of JACQZN010000062.1, from coordinate 30,973 downwards.
CTGACCCTGCAAAAGGCCTGGAGTGAAAGAAACTGGGAGGCGATTCGCCCCTTCGAGACAGACCACCTCTTCCAGACGCACCGATTCTGGATCGAACGCTACATCTCGTCGGCGCTCACCAATCGCTGCGAGGACGTGAAGGTCGGGAAGATCGAACTGGCGAAGGTCTCTTCCGACGCCTACTACGACTCGCTGACCGTGCGCATCTTCGCCTCGATGCTCGACTACACGCTCGAGTCCGGCAGCGGCCTCGTGGCCGGCTCCAAGGAGCACCCCCGGGAGTTCAGCGAGTACTGGACCTGGATTCGCCGTTCGGGCACCGGGGACTTTCAGCCCGCGTCGCCTCCAGCCACATCGGATTCCGACTTTACCAGCTGCCCGGGCTGCGGTGCGCCGATGAAGGTCGATCAGGCCGGAGTCTGCGGGCATTGCGGCTCCAAGATCACCTCCGGCCGTTTCGGCTGGGTGCTGTCCGCCATCGAACAGGACGAAGCCTACTCGGGATGACCCCGCCCACCCGCTACGGGCTCGGAAGCATCGACGGAAGCCAGACTTCGAAGGTCGTGCCAGAACCCTGGGCGGACACGAAGCCAACGCGGCCCTTGAGGTAACGCTCCGCCAGCATCTTCATGCTGTAGGTGCCAACGCCGCGACCGGTGCCCTTCGTGGTGAAAGAGCGCTGGAACACCTGGAGCTGCACGCTGCGAGGCATGACGGCGGCGTTGGTGACCCAGAACCGGGCGCCGCCGTCTTGGGGGGCGCAACCCACGACGATGCGCTCCCCGGGCTGTGAAGCCTCGAGCGCGTTCTTGATCATGTTTCCGAGCACCCGCGACAGAAGCCCCTGATCGGTCGACATCGCAGCCGCTACCGACTCCGGGGCGAGGACCAGCTCCCGGCCCCGGGCGAGGTCGAGCTCCTTGAGGCCGGAGACGCTCCGCTTCACGAACTCGAGAGTATCTATCAGCGCCGTCGAGCAGACCAGCTCCCCTTGCTCGGCCGCCAGCAACATCTTCTGGCTGGCAATCTCCTCCACCAGCCGCTGCGCCCCCGTCACGATCTTGTTACGGAACTCCTCCTGACGGGCGGCCCCGCTGAGACCGAAGACCTCGGCCAGTCCCCGCACCAGGGTGGCGGTGTTGAGAAGATCGTGGAAGAACATCTGTTCCAGCACCTGGCGCCGCTTCTCGCTGCTGATGTCTCGAAGCGAGAAGACGGTGTAGGAGTAGCCGCCGAGCGTCAACGGCGCCGCGTGGACGCGCAGGTCCAGGGCCTCCCCGGTTCCCTTGCGGGTGATGCGGCACTCCTCGACCCGGGAGCCGCCCTCGGCGCTCTGCAGGATGGCGCGCGCCGCGCCGCATTCGGCGCAGAACTTCGTGGTCCCGCAACCGGATTCGCGCTCGGCGGAATGGATGCAGTCGAGCGCCTCGCCCACCCGGAGCCCGCAGACCGTCTCTACATCCCGGGCATCGACCACACGCTTGAACGCGTTGTTGGCGAAGACGATCTGGCGCTCGCGGTTCAGGACGAGGATCATCTCGTCGACCGCGTCGAAGAGCATCGGCAGATACTGCGTCTCGAGCAGCTGGCGCTGCTGACGCTCGAGGTCTTCCTCGGATGCCCGCATCGGCGGGGCAAAGTCCGTAGCGGAATCGTGGGTGACGATCATTCGGCCCCCCTTTTCGGGCGCCGTGCAACGCGGGATCGCGTCCGAACTCGAACCGCAAGAGCCCTGCCAGGCGACACAATCGTGACCCGGGATACGAGTAAACGCTGACTCGCTTCCGGCAACGGGCGCCCGAGTCCTACTTCGCCTGCGGAGTCTGCCCGGAAAGCCGGTCTTCCACTGCCTGCAACTCGGCCTGCCTTTGGCGGCTGAGAAGCCCGCGAGGCGGACCCTGGAAGGTGCGCCGGGCGTACGCGAACCAGTAGAGAGCGAGCAAGCCCGCGCACGCCAGCATCGTCCAGAGTGCCAGCCGATTGGGCGGCTGCACGAGGATGACACAGACGAAGGCGACCCAGGCGACGGCCGTGGCGGCCACGGGCGGACCGATCCTGCCGAGAGTCCAGGGCCCCATCTGCTTCCACTCGACGCCGCGCGCACGCAACCCCAGGGCGAGCGGGATGGCGTAGGAGATGTAGAGCGAGATGGTGGCCACGCAGGTGATCGTCGCGTAGACCGGCGTGTAGAGAGTGAAGGCCAGGGCCAGTCCAGACCCCAGCCAGATGGCGTGCGCTGGAGTCCGGGTCGCAGGGCTCACTCGGCTGAAGAGGTGCGAGCCGGGAAGACCGCCGTCGCGAGCAAAGGCGTAGATCATCCGCGAGAGGCTCGTCACCGTGGCCAGCCCGCACGAGTACTGCGCCAGCGAGATGATGCCGAGGAGCACGAGCGAGAGCCACTCTGGCAACCCCTGGCGCATCACGTGGATGACGGCCCCGCCCGAGGCCAGCGCCTGACGCGGGTCCCGAACGGAGAGCGTCACCGCCACAAGCATCAGGTACCCGAACACACCCGAGACGACCACAGCCATCACCATTCCCCAGGGCACCTTGTTGGCCGCGTCGACGGTCTCCTCGGCCGTATGCGCCGAAGCGTCGTAACCCGTGAAGGTGTAGGCCGCCATGAGCATCCCCAGCACGAACGCCCACGGCATCGATTCGGTCCTCGGAAATCCGGCCTCCCCGAGAGAGCCAGTCAAGTTGATCCACTCGAAGAGGTAGCCGACCGGTTGGGCGCGCGCCAGCCCAAGCAGGGAGGCGGTCAGAAGGGCGGCGCCCGCCATGTGGACCCAGGCGGACAGGTCGGTCACCAGTGCCGTCAGTCGAATCCCCCGGTGGTTGATCCAGCCCTGTGAGAGGAGGAAGGCCGCCGTCAGGGCCACCTTCCATGCCTGGGCTGCCGCGGGCGAGCTGGCAGCAAGGTCGAGCCCGACGAGCGGCCCTGCCCACCCGAGCAGGAAGGCCGCCGCGCCGAAGTCGATGGCGGCCAGCACGGTGACCAGACCGATCAGATTGAACCAGGCCGTCCACCAGCCCCAGCCGTTGCCGCCCAGGATGGCGGCCCAGTGGTAGAGCCCGCCCGCCGTCGGGAAGGCGCTGGCGATCTCGGCCATTGCCATCGCAGTCGCCAGGGAGAAGAGGCAGACCACCGGCCAGCCGATTCCCATCTGGGCCGGTCCGACGGAAGCCAGCCCCAGGTCGAACGAGGTGATGGCGCCCGAGAGGATGGAGATGATCGAGAAGGAGACGGCGAAGTTGGCGAAGCCTCCCATCCGGCGCCAGAGCTCTTGCGCATAGCCAAGCCGGTGGAGCAGCTCCGCATCGGTGTCGGTCGTCGTCTGCGTCACTTCGCTCGCGTCGAGTATAGCAATGCCGTAGGGTTCTGGCCCTTCGAGGGCGGGCCTCGACAGGCTCAGCCTGAGCGGAGCTGGAGGGGGAGTCCCGCGCCCATTCGGGAACCGCTCATCCTGAGCTTGTCGAAGGATGCCCTTCGAGGGGCCCGCACTTGGGGCCCGCCGCCCCCCGGTCACAACCGTATGCTGTGTTACACTTTGGCCGAACAGGGAGGGCTGCCGTGCTCGATGAGATCCTACGGAAGCTGGAAGAGAACGATATCCAGCGGATCAAGGTGGCCGGATTCGACGTCGACGGAGTGTTGCGAGGGAAGTACATCTCGCCGGCCAAGTTCTCCTCGGCCGCTGCCGACGGGTTCGGCTTCTGCGACGTCATCTTCGGCTGGGATTGCGCCGACGCGCTCTACGACCAGAGCCGCGTGACGGGCTGGCACACGGGTTACCCCGACACGCTGGCCCGGATCGATCTCGGAAGTTTCCGGCTGGTGCCGTGGGAGAAGCGGACGGCGCTCTTCCTGGTGGACTTCATGAAGGACGCGCAGACGCCGCTTTCGGTGTCGCCGCGGCAGGTTCTGCAACGGGTCATCGAGCGGGCAGGAGCGATGGGTTTTGTACCCAAAGCCTCCTGCGAGTATGAATTCTTTTTCTTCAAGGAGACGCCGCAGAGCCTTCACCAGAAGGGCTTCAACAACCTGGAGACCTTGACGCCGGGTATGTTCGGCTACTCGGTGCTCAGAGCCAGCGCGCAAACTGACCTGATCGACGAGATCGTCTGTCAGATGAAGGCCTACGACTGCGAAGTCGAGGGCATCCACACTGAGACCGGCCCTGGTGTCTTCGAAGCGGCGCTGCACTATGACGAGTTGCTGCGGGCCGCGGATCGCGCCGCGCTCTTCAAGACCGGCATCAAGGAGATCGCTTCGCGCCACGGGCTCACGGCCTGCTTCATGGCGAAGTGGAACAAGGACCTGCCCGGCTGCTCGGGGCATCTGCACCAGAGTCTGTGGGACAGGAAGACCCGCGCTCCCGCGTTCGCCGACGGCCCTCGGGGACGCTCGGGGCTCTCGAAGACGCTGGAGAGCTACATCGCCGGCCAGTGCGCTCTGATGCGGGAGACCACGGCGCTCATCGCCCCGACGATCAACTCCTACAAGCGGATGGTGCCGGGCACGTGGGCCCCCACGCACGTCGCCTGGGGCGTGGAGAACCGCACGACGGCGCTGCGCGTCATCACGGGGCCGTCCGCGAAGGCCACGCGGGTGGAGTATCGCCTGGCCGCGGCTGACATCAACCCCTACATCGCGCTGGCGGCCTCCTTCGGCGCGGGGCTCTGGGGGATCGAGAAGGCGCTGGAACCGCCGCCGCCCGTGAGCGGCAACGCCTACACCCAGACCGCCGACGACGCCACGCCCCTTCCCAGGAGCCTGGACGAGGCCGCCGGGCTTCTCGACCGGAGCGAGGCCGCCCGCGAGATTCTCGGCGCCGAGTTCATCGATCACTACGTCATGACGCGCCGCTGGGAAGTCGCCCAGTTCCAGCGGGCCGTCACGGGCTGGGAGCTCTCCCGGTACATGGAAATCATCTGAGGGAAGGAAGCGCGCCGATGACCATTCACGAGTTCTCATTCCCGACGCGAATCCTCTTCGGCCCGGGGTCCCTCGCCCAGTTGCCGGCGCTGCTGAAGGCTGCCCGGGTCCGCCGTCCGCTGATCATCACCGACCGCGGGCTGGTCTCTTCCCAGATCTGCTACCGGCTGATCTCGACGCTCTCCGACGCGGGCTTTTCGGCCTTCGCGTTCAGCGACATCTCCCCCAATCCGACCGTCCCCGAGGTCCACGCGGGCGGCCGTGCGTGCCGGGACTCCAGCGCAGACGCCATCGTCGGCTTCGGCGGGGGCAGCGCCCTGGACGCCGCCAAGGCCGTCCGGCTGCTGGCGACGCACGACGGCGACGTACTCTCCTACGAGGAGAACGCTGGCGGCCTGATCCGGCCCGACATGCCGATCTTCATCGCCATCCCGACGACCGCCGGCACCGGCAGCGAAGTGGGCCGTTCCACCGTCATCACCGACCCGACGCACCGCGTCAAGAAGGTGATCTTCTCCCCGCACCTGCTGGCCACAACCGTCATCGCCGACCCGGAGCTGACCCTGGGTCTTCCTCCCCACCTGACCGCGGCGACCGGCATGGACGCTTTCACGCACTGCATCGAAGCTTACCTGGCCCGCGGCTATCACCCCTTGTGCGATTCGATCGCGCTCGGCGGCATCCGGTTGATTGACGAGCACCTCCCGCGAGCGGTGCGGGACGGCTCGGACCTGGAAGCGCGCGGCCACATGCTAATGGCCGCGATGATGGGCGCGGTCGCCTTCCAGAAGGGCCTGGGGGTGACGCATTCGCTGGCGCATCCGCTAACGACGGTGGCCGGACTGCACCACGGCCTGGCCAACGGCATCATGCTGGCCCGGGCCCTGGAGTTCAACCTCCCCGTCGCCGCGCAGCGCCTGTCCGATATCGCCCAGGCGTTGAGGCTGGCCCCGGGCGGCACGGCCGAAGAGCAGGCCCGCGCCGTGATCGAACGCGTGCGGGCGCTGGCCGCGGAGATCGGCATCCCGCCATCGCTCTCGGCCGCCGGAGTCACGGGTGAGATGATTGAGCCAATGACCGAGCAGGCTGCAGCCGACGGCTGCCACCAGCTCAACCCGCGGACGTGCAGCGCCGCGGAGCTCCGCCAGCTCTACGAGGAGGCCATGCAGACCTCATGACGGCATCGACGAATCCCCTCCAGCCCGGCCAGCTCTGGATCGGCGGCCGCTGGGAGGAGGGCAGGCCCTCGAACCGTTACGACGTGGTCAACCCGGCGACGGGCGAGAAGCTCACCGACGTGGTGCACGGCTCGGCCCAGGACGTCGATCGCGCCGTGGCCGCCGCACGCGCCGCCCTGGAATCAGGGCCCTGGCCGAAGATGGACGCCTCCGAGCGGGGACGCATCCTGCGCCGCGCGGGCGACCTGATCCAGTCCAGAAAAGATGAACTGGCTCGCCTGGAATCGGCCAACAACGGCAAGACCGTCAAGGAGGCCGGTCGAGGCGACTTGCCGCCCTCCTGGGACGTCTTCCACTACTACTCCGGCTGGGCCAACAAGCTCCACGGCGAGGTCATCCCGGTCGACGGTCACTACCTCAACTTCGCAGTACGGGAGCCTGTCGGCGTGGTAGGCGCCATCGTCGCCTGGAACTACCCCCTCTTGCTCGCCTCCTGGAAGCTGGCGCCTGCGCTGGCCACCGGCAACACCGTGGTCCTCAAGCCGTCCGAGCAGACTCCGCTCACGGCGCTGGCACTGGCCGGCATCCTGGCCGAGGCCGGCCTCCCCCCCGGCGTCGTCAACGTCGTCACCGGCTTCGGCGATACGGGCGGCCATATCGCCGCCCACCCGGGAGTCGACAAGGTCGCCTTCACGGGTTCCGTCGATACGGCCCGCAAGCTGCTCCACGCCAGCGCCGATTCCAATCTCAAGCGCCTGTCGCTCGAGCTGGGCGGCAAGTCGCCCAACATCGTCTTCCCGGACTGCGACATCAACGCAGCCGTGCGCGCCGCCCTCTGGGGCGTCTTCGCCAACAAGGGCGAGGTCTGCAGCGCGGGCAGTAGGCTCTTCCTCCACAAGGCAATTCATTCCGAGTTCCTCGAGCGACTCTCGGACGCCACGCGAGCGCTACGCGTGGGCGACCCGCTCGACCCGGCGTCCGACGTCGGCAGCCTCATCAGCCAGCGCCAGCTCGAAAGAGTGCTCGGATACATCGAGTCCGGTAAGTCCGAGCAGGCCCGACTGGTTTGCGGCGGGGGCCGGCTCTCGGGACCAACCTTCGACCGCGGCTACTTCGTGGAGCCGACCATCTTCGATGGCGTCCGCTCGGAGATGACCATCGCCCGGGAAGAGATCTTCGGCCCGGTCCTCTCGGTGCTCACCTTCGAGGACGAGGACGAGCTCATCCGTATGGCCAACGGCACCGTCTACGGCCTCGTCAGCGCCATCTGGACGGCCGACGTCACGCGCGCCCTCAGGCTGGCCCGCCGCATCCGGGCGGGCTCGGTCTGGATCAACGACTACAACTGCTTCGACAGCGCTTCCCCATTCGGCGGCGTGAAGCAGTCGGGCTTCGGCCGCGAGATGGGCGTCCACGCCCTCGAGCAGTACACGGCCGTCAAGTCGGTCTGGATCAACCTGGGCCCGCGCTAGCCGGCCTCGCCTCGCGGCTCACTCGACATCCCGCCGGGTGAAGATGTGGTAGTCGCCCAGCTCGGGGTCGGTCGTCCGGTACGTCGCGTACGTCGACTGCAGGTGCTCCATCAGCAGGTGCTCGTCCTTGATCTGCCCGAGGAAATGGTTGTCCTCGGAGCGATCGCGGGTCCGCTTCATCACGAGCGCCACTTCCGGCTGCTCCATCCGGATCGCCTCCACGATCTCGCGCGCGTCGATTCGAGGCGCCGCCGGATTGGTACCGCTGGCCGGCACGTCACGCAGCGGGACGTTGCGGCGCTGGGCCAGGAACGCAATCTCGCCGTGCTCCGCCAGCACCGTCCCTCCTGGCGGTACCAGCCGTTGCACCAGCTCCACCAGCTTCTGGTGCTTGTAGGTCGGCAGCTCGCTCGAGAAGCCCACGAGCGCGGTCAGCAAGATCCAGGACCCGAGCCACACCGAGGCGCGCCGGGCTTCCCCGCGCTCTGACGCCATCGTCGCCAGCTGGTCGGCTGCCAGGATCGAGAGAAACGGCACAAGGTACAGCAGATGGCGCGCGTAGAGCTCCATCTTCACCACCAGGAACACCAGCGCCTGCACCGAGTGCCAGACCAGAAGGGCCCTGAGCGGCAGCGCCTGCCGGCCGCGCCCCGTGAGACCCAGCACACCCATGAACACCAACAGCCGGTGGGCCAGCGGCGTCGGCTCGAACCAGAGCACCGCGAAGAAGGCGTAAAAGACGAAGAACGGGCTGAGCGTCGGCACCGCCTTGCTGTGGTGCTCCACCGTGAGCGCCAGGAAGCGGTCAAGGTAGTCCGACATCGGCGCCAAAAAGAAGAGCCCCGATACCACGCCGGCAGCCGCCATCCAGGCCAGCCCCGCCAGGATCGCCCGCCGATCCAGCTCGTGGCGCTCGTCGGCCAACAGCTGGTGTGCCGCAAAAAGAAAGGCGCCGCCGAACGCGAAGAGCCCGAAGAACTTGCTGAAGAAGCTGATCGCGCCCAGCGCCCCGGCCATCAGCCACGCGCCGCGGCGCTCGGGATTCTGCCAGGCACACGCGAAGAAGTAGACGCTGGCAACGTAAAAGCAGATGTAGAACGCGTCGGCCGTGAAGAACCACGAGAAAAAGTGCCAGTACGCATTCGAGAGCGTGAGCGCCGCCGCCAGCAGTCCGGTCGGCCGCCCGAACAGCCGCTCCCCGAGCAGGTACGTGAACATCCCGGCCAGCAGCGAAAAGGCGATGGTCAGCCGCTTGGTCGTCAGGTGCGTCGCCCCAGCCCACTTGTAGGCCATCGCTCCCAGGTAGATCGGCACCGGCGCCGCGTCGAAGGCGACGTCCCGGTAGACCCGCTCCCCCAGCGACTGTCGCCACGCCGCATACGTGAACTCCCCCTCGTCGTCCCCGACCAGAACGCCCGGCGTCAGGTTGAAGGTGTAGAGGTACCAGGCTGCCACCAGCAGCGCCAGCACACCCACCAGCCTCGCAGGCCTCTCGTCGGCTCTCATCGCGCGCCAGTCTACCGCGTGCTCCCCTGGCGTGACGAGGGCTTGACCGGCTCGAGGCGCTTGCCCTATACCAAAGCCGGCACCGGCCGGTGCCGACGGAGGACCTTCATTTCGAGCCCAGCGACGCCCGAGAGCACGACGCAGAGACCGCGCCTGTCGGTCGTCATTCCCTGCTACAACGAGGAAAGGCGGCTGGGACCGACCCTCGACACCATCGCGGAGTTCCTGCGAAGCAAACCCTACTCCTGGGAGCTGGTCGTCGTGGACGACGGCAGCGCCGACGCCACGATCGCCGTGGCGCAGGCGCGCCGCGCCGCGGGCGCACCAGTCAGAATCTTCTCCTACGGCACCAACCGCGGCAAGGGTCACGCCGTGCGCACCGGAATGCTCACCGGCTCGGGAGAGCTCCTCCTGCTCTGCGACGCCGACCTCTCCACCCCCATCGGTGAGCTCGACCGGCTGATGGCCCGGATCGACGAGGGCTTCGACGTCGCGATCGGCTCACGCAGGGCCGCCGGCCACCACGTAAAGGTCCCTCAGCCTTTCTACCGCGTCTTCCTCGGGCGCATCCATAGCTGGCTCTGCCACCAGTTCCTCGTGCCCCACGTCCAGGACTTCACGTGCGGCTTCAAACTCTTCAAGCGCCACGTCTGCCAGGACATCATCCCCAGGGCCATCCAGGATCGCTGGACCTACGACCCGGAGCTGGTCTACCTGGCGCACGCCTCGGGCTACAAGATCGCCGAAGTGCCCGTCGAGTGGTCCAACGACCCGGCGACGCGCGTGCGCCTGCTGCAGGACGTGCTAGGAAGCCTGCGTGGCCTCGCGGCCATCTACACCAACCACAGGCTGGGCCTGTTCCTCCCCGAAGGCGGCTCCTCCCGCAACGAACCGTCGCGGGAGCTCTAGCCTCCCTGCGAGCCCCGCTACTCGCTTCGCAGCGCCTGGATCGGATCGAGTCGGCTGGCCCGCCACGCCGGCAGGAAACCGAAGGCCAGCCCCACGCCCGCCGCGAAAAGCACGGCGATGGCGGAGCTGCCGGGGTCGATCAGGATGGGCCAGTTGAGCGTGCTGGCTATCGCCTGCGCGATCCCGACACCCGCAAGAAGACCCAGAAGACCTCCCGACACCGATAGCAGCAACGCCTCGAGCAGGAATTGCAGCAGGATGTCCCGGCCGCGCGCGCCGACCGCCAGGCGGATCCCGATCTCCCGGATGCGCTCCGTCACCGAGACGAGCATGATGTTCATGATCCCGATCCCACCCACCAGCAGCGCGATCGACGCCACGGAACCCAGGAAGAGGATGAGCGTGTCGTAGATCTTGTCGACCATCGCCAGCACGTCCTTGGCCGAGAGAATCGAGAAGTCCTGCTCGGCCCCGGGCTGGATCCGGTGGCGCCTTCGCAACAGCGCCGTGATCTGCTCCGAGGCCTGCTTCATCCGGGACGCGCTGACAGCCGTGCACGACACCGCAGCCAGGTGCGTCTGCCCGGAGAGCTTCTTCATCACGGTCGTGTAGGGCGCCAGCACGATGTCGTCCTGATCCTGCCCCCAGCCGGTCTGTCCCTTCGCCGCCATCACGCCGATGACCCGGAAGGGAACTTTCTTCAACCGCACCGTTCGGCCCACCGGGTCGTCGCGTCCGAAGAGCTTGGTCGCCACCGTACGCCCCAGCACGCAGACCTTTGCGGCCATCGTCACCTCGGCCTCCGTGAAGAAGGCGCCCTGGGCGGGATACCAGCTCCGAACGACAGGAAAGGTCTGCCCTACGCCGTTCACCACGGTCGACCAGTTCTGGTTGCCGTGCACGACCGGCGAGCCGGTGAACGCCGCGGGCGAGACGTAGATCACGTCCGGGCATTCCTTGGCGATCGCCTCGGCGTCCTCGGGCGTGAGGCTGTTGCTCATCGTGATCGAGATGCGCGCGCCTCCCAGGACGTGCGAACCGGGCAAGAGCCAGAGCACGTTGGTCCCGAAGCTCTTGAAGCTCTCCTGCATCATGTGCTGGGCGCCCGCGCCGACCGCGACGATCGTGATGACGGAGAAGACGCCGATGATGATGCCGAGCGCCGTCAGGAAGCTGCGGAGCCTGTGGCGCGCCACGGCCTCCAGCGCGATCTCGAGCGACTCGGCCAGTCTCATTTCACTCGTACCTCAAGGCTTCGATCGGGTCCATCTTGCTGGCCTGGTAGGCCGGGTAGAGCCCGAAGAAGAGCCCCACTGCCGCGCTGAAGAGAAACGACACGACCACCGGGGCCGCGGTCACCCGCGTCGGCCACCCGATCGCCACCGGGATCAGGTGCGCGACGCCGATCCCCAGGGCCGCACCGATCAACCCGCCCAGGCTGGTCAGCACGACCGTCTCCCCCAGAAACTGCCACATCACGGCGCGCGAGCGGGCCCCGATCGCCATCCGGATGCCGATCTCCCGGGTCCGCTCGAGCACGCTCACCAGCATGATGTTCATCACGCCCACGCCCCCCACGAAGAGTGCGATCAACGCCACGACGGACACCAGCGTCATCATCAGGAGCGTCGCGGCCTCCTGCGCCTCGGCTACCTCGCGCTGCGTCTGGCAGCTGAAGTCGTTCTCACCGCCCGGCGGAATGCGGTGGCGCCTCTCGAGTAACGACGTGACCTGTTCCACAGCCTTCGGCACTTGCTCTGCCGACCGCGCCGAGAGGAGCACGGAATTGAGGTGCTTGGCGCCGATGATGCGGCGCAGCCCCGTGGTCCAGGGCACGACGACGACGTCGTCCTGGTCCTGGCCGGAGCTGGTCTGCCCCTTGGGCGCGAAGACGCCGATCACCTCCAGCGGCACGCGGTTGACACGCAGGATCCTGCCGATCGGCTCGTCGGAGCCGAAGAGCTTCTCCCGGATGAGCTCACCGATGACGCAGACCTTCGCGGCCTGGCGGACCTGCTCCGGCCCGAAGAACCCGCCGGACGACAGCCGCCACCCGCGCACCAGCGGGTATTCGTCGGAGCCGCCCTCGACGGTGGTGGAGGCGTTCTTCTGCTGATAGATGGCCTGCGCCGTGGTCTTGACGCCCTCGGAAACGTTCGCCACGGCCGGGCACTCCGAGCGTATCGCAAGGGCGTCGTCGGGGACGAGCGTGGTCACGCCGGTGGTGCGGAACCCGCCGGACATCTTGGCGCCCGGAGAGACCGTGATGAGGTTGATGCCCATCGCGGAGATATCGGCTTCAGTGTTGGCGATGGCGCCCTGCCCCAGGCTGACGACGCTGACGACCGCGGCGACGCCGATGATGATCCCGAGCATCGTCAGCCCCGTGCGCGTGCGGCTGCGGGAGAGGCTCCAGAGCGCCGTTCCCAGGACGTCGGCCAGCGTCATCTGCGGGGCCTCAGGCTCGCCGGTGCGGCGGCGGCATCGCCGCCAGATCGGCCGCGGCGTCGCGCACGCGGGGGTTCGACCGATCGTCGACGAGCTCGCCGTCCCTGAAGTGGATCTGGCGGCTGCAGTACTCGGCGATGTCGGGCTCGTGCGTCACCATCACGATGGTGGCGCCGTCGCGATGGAGCCGCTGGAAGAGCTCCAGAATCTCTACCGAGGTGCGGCTGTCGAGGTTGCCGGTCGGCTCGTCGGCCAACAAGATGGCAGGGCGATTGACCAGCGCCCGCGCGATCGCCACGCGCTGCTGCTGGCCGCCGGAGAGCTGGTTGGGGTGATGGCCCTGGCGCTCGCCCAACCCCACGGCCGTCAACGACTCGACGGCTCGTTTGCGTCGCTCGGTCTTCGGTACGTCGCCGTAGAGCATCGGCAGCTCCACGTTCTGCACCGCGCTCATCCGGTGGAGCAAGTTGAAGCCCTGGAAGACGAAACCGATACGCGTGTTGCGGATGCTGGCCAGCTCGTCGCGCGCCATCGTCGACACGTCCTTGGCCTCGAGCAAGTACCGGCCGCTGGTCGGGCGGTCGAGACAACCCAGGATGTTCATGAAGGTCGACTTGCCGGATCCCGAGGCGCCCATCACCGCCACGAACTCGCCGCGCCGGATGGAGAGCGTCACGCCGCAGAGCGCCTCGACCTGCACTTCGCCCAGGTCGTAAACCTTGCGCAGCTCCTCCACCCGAACGACGTCGTTCGTCACGCCGCCTCACCTCCGGCGCGGAGCAAACGGATTCGTCGGGCCCGACGGGCCGGCCTCGCTCTCGCCGTCGTCTCCGACGATGACCGCGTCCCCCTCGGAGAGCTGCTTGTCCAGCAGCTCGGTAGAGGTGCCGTCGGCGATTCCAATCGCCACTTCCAGGGGCTCGGCTTTTCCGTCCCGAGGAACGTGCAACCGCCGCTTTCCCTTCGCCAGGGGCGCAGGCGCCGCCGGCGGCTTGCCCGGTGGCGGCGCCGGGCGGTAGCCGAACGCGCCGCTGGCCACCTTGAGCGCGCCCTTGACGCTGGCGATCTGGATGCGGACGCTGGCCGTCATTCCGGGCCGCAGGAGCATCGCCTCGTTGGCCACCTCGATGACCGTGTCGTAGGTGACGACGTTCTGGCTCACGATAGGCTGCAGGCGCATCTGGACGACCTTTCCGTCGAAGCGATCGTCCGGGTAGGCGTCGACCGTGAACTCGACGGTTTGCCCGAGTTTCACGCGGCCGATGTCGGCCTCGTCGACGTTGGCGTCGATCTGCATGCGTCTCAGGTCGTTGGCGATCGTGAAGAGGACAGGCGCCTGCAGGCTCGCGGCGACCGTCTGACCGACGTCCACATTGCGGCTAACCACCACGCCGTCGATCGGCGAGAGGATGCGCGTGCGCCCCAGGTTGACGCGCGCCAGCTCCAGCGACGCCTGCTTCTGCGCCAGCTGCGCCCGGGAGGAGGCCACCTTGCTGTCGCCGTTGATGCGTTGCGCCTGGGCGGTCTCGAGCTTGGCCTTCGCGTTCTCCAGTCCCGCCTTGGCGGCCTCGACCTCTGCGGCCGCCGTGTTGCGGTTGGCCTGCGCGGTGTCGAGGTCCTGCTCTGCCGCGAAGGCCTTGGAGCGCAGTGCGCGTGTGCGCTTGAGGATCAGTTCCCGGTCCACCAGCGCCACTTCGGCCTTGGCCAGGTTGGCCCGCGCCGTGGCGATCCCGGCCCGGGCCGCGCCGACCTCGGCGTCCAGGATCTTCAGATCAGTGGTGGCCGCCTGGATCGCCGTCTGGGCAGCGTCGACATCTGCCTTCCCCTGCGCCACCGAGGCCGCGAAGGTCGCCGGGTCCAGCTCGGCCAGGAGCTGGCCGCTCTTCACCTGGCTGTTGAAGTCGGCGTGAAGCCGCATGATGATGCCGGAGAGCTGGCTGCCGACCTGCACGGTGGTGACGGCGTTGAGCGTGCCGGTCGCGGACACGGTCGCGACGAGGTCGCCCCGCTCCACCTTTGCCGTGCGGTAGACGACCTTCTGCTCGCTCTTCTTGACGAACTTGGAGTATCCCAGCCAGCCGGTGAGAAGGACGGCGACCAGCGCAGCGATGAGCTTCCCCCGGCTCATATCACCTCGCCGGAGCCTTCGACTCCGAAGGCTCCTCCACCAGCACGCCGCGAGCTTCCAGCAACCGCCCCGTGGCCGCGTCGAGAGCCACCGCGCTCTTCTTGGCGTCGACCACAGAGCGCAAGGCCCGGGAGCGGGCATCGGCCAGATCCTGCTGGAAGCGGAGCAGGTCGAAGTTGGCGATCAGCCCCTGGCGGTATCGTTCCTCGGCGGCCGCCAGCTGGCGCTGGGCCAGCTCCGCGCCTCGCCGCGAGACCTCCACCCGTCTCAAGTCCGTGCCGAGCGTGCGGACTGCCCGCGTGACCTCCTCCTGGATCTGGTCCTCGATCGCCTTGAGGTTCAACAGCGCCTGCTTCTTCTCGAGGACACCCGCCTGGTAGTTTCCTCGGGCGGACCGTCCCTCGAGCGGAATCTCCACTTGCAGGCCGACGGTGTAGCCGGGAAAATCGCCTCCCGCCGCCGTGTCGAGGGCGCTACCGAATCCCCCGGCCAGCCCGTTCTGGGCATAGCTGGCCACGAGATCGACGCGCGGCAACTTCTGGTTTCGGAGGAACTCGAGCCGGATATCTCGATTCGCGAGCTCCACGACGGCGTCGAGGCGGTCGGGCCTGCGCTGGAACGCGTCAACGAGCGACGCGTCGAGCGGAGCCTCCGAGGGAAGCTGAGCCGGCACCTGCACGGGCACCAGCTCGGCGCCGGGCGGAACGTCGGCGAGCGAGAGCTGGCGGCGCAGGATCTCCTGGGCGTCGGCCACGATCCGGCCGGTCACCTCGAGATCGTCGGTCCGCGTGGCGCGCGTGGTTTCAGCCTCGACGACCTGCACGTCGCTGCCCAGGCCGGACTGCCGGCGCGCCAGGTTCAGGTCCAAGAGCGACTTGGCGGCCTCCAGGCTGAACCGTTTCACTTCCCGGTCCTGGCGGGCGAAGACGAGATCCCAGTACTGCCGCTCCACGGCGGCCAACGTGTCGATGAGCTGCTTGCGCAGGCGCAGCCTGGCTTGCTCGACGGCGTTGGCGGCCACCGAGACGCCCGCCGTCGCCGCGTCACCCGAGTCTCTGAGCAGCGGCTTCGTGAGGCTCACGGATAGGTTCGACACGAAGCTGGGATTGAGAGTCTGGAAGCGCGAGTTGGACTCGTTTCTCTGGTTGTTGGCATTGAAGGTGAGGGCGCTTCCGTCCCGGAGGCGGGTGCGAAAGCCCAGGTTGCCGGTGCGGGTGTCGGATTCGGACACGTTGGCTCCGGCCAGTGAACTTGCTGTCGGATTCTTCGCGTGCTGGCGCTGGACCTGGAGGGTGAGCGCGTCGTCGAAGGCTCCTTCCTCCTGCATCAGCCGGGCGCGGGCGATGGCGGGGTCCAGCCGCCTGACGGCCAGCGTCCGGTTGTTCTCGAGCGCCCGGGCCAGCGCCTCGGGCAGCGTGAGCTTGACCGCAGGAGACGTGGCCGGCTCGATCGCGCGGGCCACCAGTGTGTCGAGCGCCACGCTCTCGACCGCCGTCGGCGCCAGAGGCGCGGTGGCCGTCACGGGCAGCGGCTCCCCCCCCGAAGTCGGAGCGGCCAGCGAGGCCACCAGGATCAAACAAATCTGGACCTTCATCGCGCGCACAGGATACCGCGTACCGGCGGGACGCGAAACTGATTTTCGCCGGACCGCGCGCGGCCGATTCGGAACCAAATCAGGAACTGAGTATCCTGATCCCGGGCACAAGCCGCCCGCCGGGGCTCCCTCAGCGCATCGCCCACCGCCGGCCGTTCTTCAGGTGCACGAAGTCGATCGCGCGCGCCAGATCGGCGCCGGCCCCGGCCCCCCGGTAGGTCGCCAGGGCGTCGTCGAGGAGCTCATGATGCTCGAAGATCCCGCCCACGGCCAGCGCCACGGCCTCCCCGCCCACGGCGCGGGAAAACGCGCCCTTGACGGTCTCGACATCGGAGAGAGCCTGGCGCTTCTCGGTGTCCGTCATCACGCGGAAGTATGCCTCGTCGCTCGCCACGCCCCCGCGGCGGCCGTCAGTGACGCGCACGAAGTACCACGCGCCCGCTTCGAACAGACCCGGCGACGCCGAAACGGCAGCTTGCGTCCCGCTCGTGTACGCGGACCAGACCACGCTCCCGTTGCCGTCGGAGATCCGGACGCGGTAGGTCCCGACGGCCGGATGCGGCTCCCACGCCACGCGCGCGGGCGGCGCCAGCAGTGCGGTGTTGCGCGGGCTCAACAGATCGATCCGTCCTGCAGGCAGCCCGCGCACGGCGCCGGCCTCGCTCAAGATGCGAGTTCCCGACATCACGGTGGTTGCACGGTTGAGTAGCGCCTGCCAGAGCCGTCCCAGCGCCCCCGACGGCGCGTCGCCGCCCACTCGAGGCTCCAGCCGCACGCTCTTGCCGGCCTCTACGGTCTCGACCCGCCCATCGGCCCGCAGCAGCGTCGCGCTTCCCTCGCGCACGGCCACCACGTCTCCCGCCGTGAGCGTCATGCCGACCCGCGCGGCCTCGAAGTTGCCCGCTCCGACCGGGGCCACCTCGCAGCGCCCCGAGGCGCTCATGAGCACGGCCACTGCCGGACGGCCAGCCGCAACCGCCGCGTCGAAATGCAACCACCCTAGAAGCAGAACCAGCGTCAGGACTCTCACCGTGTCCCCCTTTCGCGAGCACCCAGCGCGCCCGCCAGCAACCTCAACCTGGGATCGCCATACATTATATAGGCTGCGTGCGTCATCCAGTAGTTCGCAGCCGCCCGGCGCGCGCGCTGCATCGCTTCCCCAGCGGTTGCCCCGGCCATCAGCCCGCCGTAGAACTCGAGCGAGAATCGCGCGGCGGCCTGCGTCTCTACCCTCCAGAGACATCCCACGAACAAGCGCGCGCCTGCCGCCGTGAAGATTGCCGGCAACGACAGCCGCGACGTCAGGAGCGACACGTCGCCGCCCGCCGCGTGCTCGTAGCCGCGGGCCGTGTGGCAGGCATTGGCGAAGACTACCGGCGGAAGAGAGCCCTCCCGGGCCAGCTCCGCCAGCGCCGGTGCCCCCAGAGTCCCCTCGGGGAACAGGAATCCGGTGGAGTCGCCAGCCTGCGGATCGAAGGTTGCGTGGCCGCTGAAGTGAAGGACATCCACCGTCCGCGACCGCAGGCGCTCGACCACCGCGGCACGGGTCGCTTCCTCGCCCATCAGGAGCTCCACCCGCAGACCGGACGGCTCGCTCGAAAGCGGCGCCAGTGACTCCGCCAGCGCCACCGCCTCGTCCTGGGCCCCGGGTAATGCGTCCCACTCCGGCCCGAGCGGTCGAGGATTGGCGACGATCAGCGCCAGGAAACCCTCCTCGCGGTCTTCACGTGCGTGCCGGCCCTTCGGTGTCGCGGGCCAATCGGCGCCGTCGCGCTCCGTCACAACGCTGCGGCTCACCCCGAACCGCTCCAGCAGCGGTCGCCCTGCGATGTTCGCCAGCTCCCAGGGGATGCCCAGGTCCGCCAGGCCCAGCTCCAGGTGGACGTTCTGCACGGTCAGGTCCGCCAGCGCTCGCTCGACGCCCCGGCCAAGCAGCTCGCTGCGGATCTCGAGTCCGAGATCGATCAGCTCCTCCTCTGGCGCCGTGGGGCTGACCGGGGAGAGCAGCTCGTCGAGCCGGTGGAGCAGCCTGCGGTGGCTGTCGGCAGACACGGCCGTTCTGAACAGCGTAACCGGGGCGCCCAGACCGACGCCCTCACGCAGCTGGATGGAGTACCGGATGAAGCCGCCCTCGGAGGGGCCGTCGGATGCCACGTTCAGAACCGCCACATCCGCGCTCGGCGCCAGTCCGAAGAGCGCCATGACGCGCCGCACCAGGGTGAGCCGCATGAGCGCCTGAGCCGAGAGCAGGCTGGCCATCCCCAGCGCCAGCGCTGCGCTCGCCGTCACTGGCAGCACGTCCAGCAGAACGCCGCGCTGGGCCGTCGAGAGCACGCCCAGTCCCAGAACGCCGCCCAGGAGCAGCAGCTGAAAGAGCACCATCCGCGCGCTCACGCGCACTCGGCCCATCAACGCGCCCGCCAGCGCTGCCAGGAGCGCCAGCGCCCCGACGTGCACGGGCCCGGCCTCGACTAGCCGATTGCCGGTCAGCAGATTGGACAGGACGTTGGCGTGCACGACGGCGCCCGGTGTGCGGTCCATGGCCGTTGTCGAGAGCGGCGTCAGAAAACCGTCGCCGACGTAGCGGATGCCCAGGTACCCGATGAGCACGATCCGGTCCCGGAAGAACCCCAGCTCCTCCATTGCCCGGCGATACTCGGGGTCGGCCAGCAAGCGGCTCATCGAGGCGACGGGCAGCCGCTCTCGTGCGGTCTCACACCAGTCGATCTGCCAGCTGTCTTCGCGGGGCCAGGCGAACTGGCTGCCGGCGGTCTGTGCGGCGTACGCGCAGACTGCGGATACGGCGAAGGCCGGGAGACCGCCCTCGGGAGAGCTTCCCGCCGGCCAGTACGTGAGGGGCAACCGGCGCACGACTCCGTCCAGATCGACTTCGAAGTTGGCAAACCCTGTCGCACGGGCCGCGCTGGCGAACATCGAAACCAGCGGGGTCGGGGCCGGCGCGCTCGCCCGTGCAGGTTCTGGCGGCGTCGGCGTCCCCGCGGCGCCCGGCTGCTCCACGGCAGTCGGCAACACGACCCGGCCGCACAAGGCGATGGCGTCTGCCAGCTCGCGATCTTGCCGGGGATCGTCGCGGGTGACGTCGAGCAAGACGTCCAGCGCGATGACGCGGGGCTTCATCGCGGCGATGGTCCGCAGGGCCGCAGCCAGGACTCCCCTGGGCCTGGGCCAGGACTCCAGGTCTACCAGCACGACGCGCGGATCGAGCGGCCGGCGTTCGCGGGCCTTCACGCCGAGGTCGCCGAACCACAGGTGCAGCTCTGGCACGAGGGAATCCGCAGCCAGGGCCGCGACGCACGCCGCGACGGCGATCGCGGCGGTCGATCTCCACGAGCGCGTCGGTGTCCGAACCGACTCTCTGGCCTCCTCCATGCCAGGAGTCATAACCCCGCCCCACCGGTGCGCGCCAGCGTGAAGGCTAGCGGCCGAACAGAGCGAAGGCGGCCCAGAAGTACGGCTCGGCGAACTTCGGGTCAGCGGCCAGCTTCTGCGCTGACACACGCAAGGCAGTCGAGGGGCGATCGCCCGCGGCGATCCGGCGGTGCAGCTCGGTCATCAGCTGCGCTGTCGACTCGTCGGGCACGCTCCACAGAGAGGCGAGGACGCCCTGGCACCCCGACTGCAGGAAGGACCGCGAGAGGCAGACCAGCTCGTCGCCTCGCGAGAGCGACCCGAGCGCCGTCTGGCAGGCGCTGAGGACCGCCAGCCTAGCGCTCAACCGCAGGCCGAAGATTTCGTGCAACTCGAGCCGCCCGTCCTCGCCGCCGCCCGGTGTCAGCAGCAGGCCGCTGTAGAGCGGGAGCTCGCCCTCCAGGACTCCATGACAGGCCAGATGGATGACTCCGGCCGTCTCCATGTGGCGCCTCACAGCCTCTTCGGTGGCGGCCTCACCGGTCAGCACTGTCGCGCCCGGGTAGAGCGACGCGACCCGCCGGACCTCTTCAGTCGCTTTGGGAAGCTCGGGCGCTCCCGACGCCGGCGCACCCGCGACCAGCGCCATCGGGGCCGCGACTGCCGGCCGAGCCGGGGTGAAAGCCGAGGCCGTGAGACTGGGAACCATGCGCAGCTCGCGCTCGAAACCCAGGGGCCTGCCGCCGGGTCCTATCAAGGCCGCGAACGGCACATAGTGGAGCATGTCGTGGGGCGCAAGCACCAGACAGCCCGGTCGGAGCCGCCCCTCGACGGGAGCGATGAGCAACCCGTAGAGCCGCCGCGCCATCGCCTCGCTCGGGATGCGCTGCTCGAGCTGAATGCGGAAGACGGCCGCCAGCGACCGCAGCTCCTTCGGGGTAGCCGAGAGCTTCGCCACCGTGACGCCCCGGCGCTCGACCAGGAAGAGGCGC
The DNA here is from genome assembly GCA_016213845.1 of Candidatus Wallbacteria bacterium. GTDB lineage: Bacteria > Muiribacteriota > UBA6191 > JACPRK01 > JACPRK01 > JACPRK01. The sequence goes on along the minus strand of JACQZN010000062.1, from coordinate 10,438 downwards.
GCCGCGGAGTCTCCGATGTGGTACACCAGCGCCTGCTCGTCGGCGGCAAGAGCCGACCGCAGCCGCTCGGCGCTCGCCGGCTGGGCTGCGACCAGCCCCGCCAGCGCCGGGCTCTCCGTGGCGATACGTTCCAGTAACGCGTGGTGCTCCGCTCGAGCCGCCAGCAGCTCGGATTCGGCCGGCTCGGCGACCAGGCCCCGCAGTTGCCCGGCGGGCGGAGCCTCCGGCGTTCGGGCGACCCGGCGGGAGAGCGCCAGGATGTGCTCCTTGAGCTCCTTCTCGCGCGCAAGCAGCGTCGCCCCGGCCCCCTGCCGGACGTTCACGCTTCCCGCCCCGAGCAGGTCCAGGAACGCGCGTGCCCTTGAGCGCTCTGCCAGCTCCAGTGCCTCGCCCGCGCGACCGCTCTGCACGGCCAGCTCGATCGCCTCGTCGTAGAGGGCCAGCCGATCGCCGCCCCCCAGGAACGACGAACGGAACTGGGGTACACGCGCATTCACCAGGAGTTTCTCGATCTCGTCAGCGGCCTTGCGGTAGTGTGCCGCGGCCGCGTTCGAGTCGCCGTGAAGGGCGGCCACTCGCGCCTTGCCTTGCCACCTTCGCCAACCGACATCGGCCTCGCCCCCGGCCGCATCGGCAGAGGAGAGCGCCGCCAGCGCCTCCGCCCCGCGCCCCATCGCGGCCAGCACCATCCCCCGCTCCACCGCTTCGGCAGCGACGCCGGACCGCTCGCCCGCGGCGCGGAAAGCCGCCAGCGCGTGCTCGTGCTCCGTCAGTGCCTCCACGAACCGGCCCTGCGCCTCGTGCACCCGCCCCGTAGCTGCTCGTACGACCGCCACGGCCACGGGCTGCGCAGAGGCCTCGAAGAGACGCCGGGCCTCTTCCAGCTCCGCCTGCGCTAGCGTCATGCCCTTCTGGAAGTAGTGCAGCCGCCCGAGCTCCAGACACATGCGCGCGACATCGTCCGCCGCGCCGCACTCGCGGAACGTCTTGCGGGCGGCCTCTAGCGCCTCTCGGGCTCGCCCGTACTCTCCGAACGCCATGGCGTCCAGCCCCAGGTTCGCCTGAGCCACCGCCGCGGCCTCGACAACCCCTCCCTTGCGCGCGGCCTCGAGCGCTTCCTGATCGGTCGCGAGTGCCTGGCGCATGTCGCCCCAGGCGCGGTGAATCCCGGCCTTCGTCAAGTAGATCGGAGCCAGGTCGGGATTGGGCGAACGCTTCGCAGCCGTCTGGGCGCCGGCGATGGCCCGCAGCGCCTCGTCGAACTTGCCGCCCGCCTGGCTCACCGCCGCGAGCTGCACCCAGCAGCCGGCCTCGCCATCGGCGTCGTCCGCCTTGCGAAACAACTCCAGGGCCTCCTGGGCCGCCTTCCCTTGGGCGGGGAAATCACCCAGGGCCCCCCGCACGACCGCCAGGCTCTTCAGCGCGCGCGCTTTCCGGCCCACATCCTCCGACTCGCCCGGCAGCTCGCGCCCGAGCGCCAGACACCGCAGCCCCTTCTCATACTCGCCGAGGAACGCATGAGCCTCGCCCATGCGGCGCAGGGTCTCTGCCATGCCGGTTCGGTCATCGCGCGCGAGCTGGGTTCCGAGCGCCCGGCTCCAGGCCTCCAGAGCCTCGCGGTAGAGGCCCGCTTTCTCGGCACACTCCCCCAGCTGCGTCTGGACCCTCGAGAGCTCCTCGCCGTCCGAAGTTTCCGCCTGCTGGGCCGCCCTCCGGTAGCGCTCCAGCGCCTCCCTATAGGCGCGCTTGTTGAATAGCCGGTCCGCCGCCCGAAGCGCGCCCCGAGCCTTCACGCCCCGGTCCCAGGCGTGCGCCGTCAGAGCGGAAAACAGTCCGATGAGGACGATCAGCGTTGGCGCGATCCGGGCGCTCTGTCGGTGCGTCATGCGTTCAGAACCTGTACTCCACGGTCGTCAGGATTCCCTCGGGCGCCAGAGTGTTGGCGCCGGCCAGAGGGATCGCCAGCTGCTGCGTGAGCTGCAGACTTCCCAGCCGGAAAGTGTATCCGGGGCGAAAGTCGAGGCTGCGAGTGGCCGGACCGCGCGCCGGGACATTGCTGCGGACGGTCTCCTCGTGCCAACTGCCGACCGCCAGCGCCTGAAGCGAGAAGCGCGCCCCAATGGAGTAACTGGCTCCAGCGGCGTAATTCACTCCATCACCCGCGTCGAGCCGAAAGGTGCCGCCGGTCGCCGTCGAGAGCGTGTCCGGCCGGTTCCACTCGTAGCCGGCGCGGGCGAAGTAGGTTATCGGGAAGATCTCCTTGACGGCCGAGTACGAGAGCCGGTAGGTCCAGTACCCCTGCCCCAAGGCCAGGTCCAGCGGCCCCCCCGGCGTGCTGCCGGCCGTCGGCGCGACCACGTCCACCGCCAGCAGGGACTCCACGCGGTCGCCGGAGAACCAGCCCGGCCGGTACTGTGCGACCAGGTTCAAGTCGCCGACCCCGTCGCCCGACGATTCGATCGTGCTGACGCTGCCCACGGGCAGGGCCTGCTCCAGGAGGGTGGCCCCCGGGACGAAATTGAGGACGGACTGCTTGCGCTCGATCGAGTTGACGAGACTGGCACCGGCGCCGACGTTCCAGCGGCTCGTGAGGCCGTAGGTGGCCAGGACCGGCAGAGATTGCAGGCGCACCGTCTGATCCAGCGGCAGGTCCCGGCGGCGGCCGTCGGAGTCGAAGGCCTTCGTGGCCACCTGGTAGATGTGACTTGCAGTCACCACCACTTGCCCATCCGGGGCCGTGATGTTGCGAGTATCGCGGATATCGAGCGGCTTACCGATGGCCGGCAGGGCGCTCGGAATGGCCTGGGCGGCCAGGTGCCCGCAGGACGCCAGCAGCGCCGCCCCCGCCAGCAGCACCAGTCGTGCGGGCGTCGGGAGGAGATGGGCGTTGGTGGCCACGCGCGGGTCCATCAGTAGCGCCACCTCAGGGCGGCCTCGAAGAGCGGCGCGTCGGCGACGCCGTGGGCCAGCATCGAGTAACGCGCCGAGGCGATGACCTCGAGCACCTCGGAGGCCTGGTAGGTCAGAACGGGCGAGGCGGTCACGACCTGGCGCGACGTGCCGACCACCTCCACGCCGCCGATCGACTCGCGTCCGGCAGCTTGGCCCTCGAGGACAAGGGAGGCCGTCAGCCAGTCCCGCACGGCTCGATCGGCCCGAAGGGTGAGCTGGAGCTGATCGCCCGGGTCTAGCTCGAGCGCACGCCCCGAAAGGTCACTGGCCGTTCCCTCCATCCGGAGCGTGGCGCCCGCGACAGCGGTGGCGGCGAAGCGGCCGCGGGTGCGCTTGACGCCATAGGAGAGCGCCATGTCCATCTGCCCGCTGCCGAGCGGCAGGCTCCGCACATCGGGAACCGAGGCGGTCGCGTTCGCTAGCTTGAGGTCGAGCGCGACCCTTCGGCTCAGGCCAGGTCGGTTCGCGGCGCGGGCCACGGTGAGGGTGACGTCGCCGATGCCGCTTTCGGTCCTTACGTCTTCCAGCGTCGTGAAGAAAGGAGCGGTGGCCAGTGGCTGGATCCGAGTAGGGCGAGTCTCCTTGGCATCGACGAACGGCACACGGATTCCGAGCTCGGTACGGTCCCCCAGCCGGCGGCGGGCCTCGACGAAGGCCTCTCGAGTCGAGGCGCGGGTCTGGAACGTCAGGCCGGGAAAGCCGGCGGCGGACACCGGCTCGGGCCGCTCATCTACCCGCGTGCGATGGCCGAGCACGATCGACTGCTCCGGGAAGTCGAGGACGATGGGCCGGTCGACCAGCAGGGGACGCCGCGTCACCGCCGCGGGACGAGCCATGCCTGCGATCTCGGCCAGCACCTCGGCGTACGGTCTGGGGCCCGGCGCCTCCTGGCCAGCCGCCAGGCCCGTGGTCAACACACACATGAGCAAGGTCCGGACGTAGCGCCACAGCCCCCCTGTCGAGATCCCCTTGGCTGCGAGCTTGCGATCTGGCATGTTCCGGTAGGCGGAGGCACGCGGACTCTCGGCGCGAGGCTCCACACCTCTTTTCGTCCGATTCGCTCGTTCCGATAAGGTCATTCGAACGGGGCACCGCGGGTCAGCGCCTGGCCGGTGAGGGAAGCCCTTCATCCGCGGAGGCGCAAGTTTCCAACCCCAGCCCGTCCTAGAGTTGGGTAGACTGGCGGAACCTCCGTTCCGCGGCTGACGCCGGCCGCCACTGGCGACCACACGAGGGGGCCTTGACGATGAAGACTCCACTAGGGCAACTGCTGGCTGACTCGTCGGACGACACCGGCGGTTGCGTCGACGCGAACCTGCTTGCCGGTTATGTGGAGCGCACGCTCACCCGGGAGGAGCGGCTCAAGGTGGAGACCCATCTGACCGGATGCTCTCCCTGCAGGCACGCCGCGCTCTTCGCGTCCTCGCTGGAGCTGGACGACCTGGTGGAGGCCGTCCCGGCCGCTTTGGTTCAGCCAACGCAGCAGACGCCGGGAAGCCGATGGATAGGATTGAAGATCGCCCTCTCGAATGCCGTCGGCGCCGCGGAATCCCTGCTGGAGGGCGCCTTCGACCTGGGCAACCTGCAGCAGCCAGCACCCGCCTTCCGCGACCGGGCGCCCGAGATCGAGGGTGCCAACTCCATAGTCCTGGGGCCCTACCGGCTCAGTCTGAAGCGAGTGGAGGCCGGCCCCGGAGCGGGTCTGTATGTCCGCATCACCAAGACCTCGGGCATGCCGATTGCCGGTGCCGTCACGGAGCTGGAGCTCGACACGGGACGCCAGGTCGCCGGCAAGACCGATCAGCTCGGCTGGGTTCACATCGCGGAGCTGGCCATGGAGCGCGTGGCCTCCATCTGGATAACCGCAGGAGCCTGATGGCCTACCGCCCCTCCCGAGCCATTGCCAGCGGCACGGGGGTGAGGCTTCAGTTTGGTGCTCGGGGGCTCGAATCCCGGTGCGCGTTCGCCCGGCCGCAACTCCCAGCTTGCCCGGCGACTCCTGGGATGCTACCGTTCGAGGTGCGCCCCATGGACGTCACCCTCTGCCGCGAGTATCTGGCGGGCTCGCCCGACGCTCGTCGCGCGCTGCTCGAGGTCCATCGCGAACGCCTGACCGCCACCCACGCGCAGGCCCAGGCCGAGCTCGGAACCATCCGGGTCGACCCGGAGGTGTTTTTCGAACGCGTCCTGCGCAGCGCCTGCGAGCGCGTCGTCGGTGGGACAGGCCCCGCGGGATCGCTCGAGGAGGTCTTGCAAGCGCTGCACTACCCGGACCTGCTGCTGGCCTGCGCCATGGCCGGTGGCCAGCCGGCGTCGTGGGAGATCTTCTCGGCCCGTTTCGGGGACTTTCTCCTGCAGGCGGCCAGACGCCTGACCCGGGACCGCTCGCTGGCCGACGAAGTCGCCTCCGAAGTGATGGCCGACCTTTTCTTCACCGACCGGGCCGACGGTCGCAGCCGCATCATGAGCTACACGGGAGCGAGCACGCTCTCCCGGTGGCTCTGGCTGGTGCTGCGCCACCGCATCATCGACCTGGCCCGCCGGCGGGGACGTGAGGTGCCCCTGGAGAGCGTTCAGGAATCGGAGGTGCACCGGCCGGAGCAGCCCTCGCCTCGAGTGGCCCCCAGCGCCGAGCAGCTTTACCTGATCGATGAACGCCGCAGGATGCTCTCCATTGCCATTCCGGCCGCCCTGGCAGACCTGGACGAGTCCGACCGGCTCCTGCTGAAGCTGGTCTACGTCGACTGCGCCAAGCAGCGAGACATCGCCGCCCTCTACCGCGTGCACGAGAGCCGCATCAGCCGCTGGATCGATCGCGTCCGCCGCGAGATGGTCCGAAACGCGACGCTGCGGCTGACCCGCGACTTCAAGCTCGGCATCCAGGAGGCCGCAAGCCTGGTGCGGGCCGTCAGCGAGGCCGACATCGGCGCCGACCTCTCGGAGTTGCTGGCCAGCATCCCGCCCACGGTTCATCGCGATCCGGGCAGCTAGGCCTCCTGCGGCGGACCCGGATCGTCCGAACGGGCGAATCTCGCAACCTCCCGCAAGTTGTCTGGCCTCGTCCGTCTCATGGGTAGATCGAACGTGCCGAACTTCACACTCTCAGGCCAGTTCCCGGAGTTCGTAGCGGATCGGCGCCCACACGAGAGGGTGCGCGACCGCGCCGATAGGGAGGGAAGCAGGATGGAAGAGCAGGAGAGCCCAGAATTGCAACCGCCGCTGCAGTGTGCAGATCCGTCAGAGTCCGGTGAGACAGGAGAGTCCTCCGAGCTAGGCCACCTGCCCGTGGAAGCCTTCTTGAGCTCGGGTGAGCCTGACGCAGGGCACCCTTCGCGGATTCGCCACTCCCTGGAGCAGATGGTGGAGGGGATCCGCCGTGGCTCGCTTTCCGAACCGGCCGGCCACGCCGATGAACACCCGGAGGGCCGGGAGCGCCATGGCAGGCTGGCGGAGCTGCGCGCCGAGCTCCGCAGGGCGCAGGCCGAGAGGGACCAGAGCCGGGCACTCCTCCAGGAGTTGAACCAGGGTCTCGAGGCTTTCGCTGCCGGGGACTTCAGCGTGCGGCTAAGGGCTCATCCCGCACCCGGGGCCAGGCCGGCAGAGGGCGCCTCGACCCTTCGCCTCTTCGACGACGTCGCCAGCATGCTCGAGGAGCGTATCGAGCTGAACACCTGCTTCCACTCGATGGCCGCGCACGATATGCGCAGTCCGCTCGGAACCATTCTGCTGGCAGCCGAGAGCCTGGGGAAAGCCGTCGAGGTACCGGATCGCAAGCGTTGGGCGGCGATGATCCAGAGCGCCGTCCGCCGGCAGCTCCGCTTGATCGAGTCGGTACTCGATCTCTACACGCTACAGTCCGGCCAGTTCGAGCTGAGAGGCCAGTGGGTCAACATCAACCAGCTCACCAGCCAGTGCATCGCCGAGCTGGAGCGCCAGGCCGAGGCTCGACGCCAGATCTTCCTGGCGACGCCCATCGAAGGCGACCCCATGATCTGGTGCGACGAGGGCAAGATCTACCGCGTCCTGGACAACCTTCTCGTCAACGCGACCAAGTACTCCGCGCCCGACGATACCATCGAGATCCGCGTCACCGCCGACGGGGCAGACTGGGTCCGTTTCGAAGTCGTCGACCACGGTCCGGGACTTTGCAACGAAGAAAGAGAGCAGCTCTTCGAGCGCTTCCGCCGCGGAGCTCGCGCCGAGGGCCACACCAACGGCGTAGGGCTGGGGCTCGCCATCTGCAAGGACCTGGTCGAGGCTCACGGCGGTCGAATCTCGGTCGACAGCGAGCCAGGCCTGGGATGCCGGTTCTCCTTCCTGCTGCCGCGAGCCGGTCCCGGCGCCAGCAACTGAGCGGGTAGAAGTCGCAACCCGAGGGCTCCGGCAAAGTCGGCGGAAATCAAGTACCTGCACCGAAACCCCAAGCAACCGGTTCGGCATGGGGCAGATTTCATGCGGGGTTTCGGAGCCAGCCCCCGATTTCCGCCTCCGCGGCTCCGACTTTGACGGGGACATGGTCGCAACCCATCCCGGGCTTGCCCAGGCTCGGAGGACCGGGATAGACTGTCACGCGCACCGGGAGCCGCTGTTCGAGTGCCGGACCCTCGCGGGGTGCCGGGTCGATACCCGTCGAGTAGCAGCCCGGGAGGGAGTGAGAATTGAGAGGCCTGTGGTGTGCCGGCAGAGGCGCAGTGGTTGTAGTGGCCCTGCTTGTCGGTGCCTTGACGATTTCCGGATGCGGGGGCGGCGGGGGCGGCGGGAGCACGGTTTCACGGCCGGTGCTGGCAGCTAGCGATCTCCTGCAGCTTGCCCAGGTTGCCCGGGACGGCGGCGACCTGGACGCGGCCGAGCAGAACTATTCCCGGTTGCTGGCAGAGTTTCCGGCCTCCACGGAGGCGTTCTCGGCCCAGCTGGGCATCGGCGACGTTCGTATGGCGCGTGAAGACTTCGAAGGCGCCCGCGCCGCTTACAGGGCAGCGACGGCCGCTGCTAACCCGGAGCGGGCAGCCGAGGCCCGATTAGCAGTCGGAAACTCCTTCGTGTCTGAATTCGAAAGCCTCGATGGCGGTCGAGAGGGATTCGTGGACGAGGCTGCCGCGGGCGAGTTTCTCGCCAACGCAGAAGCAATCGAGGCGTTCCGCGCCCTCGCAGAGGACACCGGTCTCTCGCGGGATACTCGCCAGCAGGCCCGATTCAAGCTAGCAGATGCCTTCTTCAGAGCACGGCAGTTCCCGCAGGCTCGCGCCGCATACACCGAGTACCTGTCCGGATCGCCGGCGTCGATGGACGCGCAACGCGCCCACATCCAGATGGGACTCGCGTTCGTCGAAGAAGGAAACTCCTCCGGAGCCAGCATAGAGTTCGCCGCCGCAGGAGCCAGCACGAGCTCGCCGGCAGGGCCGGAAGTCTCGGCGTCCCGCCACCGCGTTCTCGGAGAGTTCTTCGTACCGAGCGGGGGCTTCCTCGACCTGGCCGACATCGTGATCGTCGTCCAGCGCTCCGCACGTTCGGCCATCACCGCGGCCGAGCTCAACGCCCGCGCCGAGCTGGGACTGGCGTTGACCAAAGCCTATGTCGACAACGACAGCGCAGCTGCCATCGCTCGCCTCGAGTCGCTCGCCGCTCACAGCTTCGCGGCGCCCGTGGGCGACCTGGCCCGCTTTCAGCTCGCAGAGCTGCGCCGAAAGGATGGCGATCGTGGCGGCGCAGTGAAAGAGTACGGGGCCCTGCTCTCGGAGTTTCCGGCGTCCTCGTTCGCCCGGTTGGCAGAGGAGCGGCTGGGGGCCCTGCTCACCGAGCTCTTTTCATCGGAGACGCGAACGGCCTCGCGCGCGGACGGCCGGCTCCTGCGGCTGCTGACGACAATGCTGCGGCGCGCCGTCGGCGACAGTCCCGAGCCGGCGCGTGAGGCGCGCTCCCTGGCGCTGAACGTTCTCGGGAATCTGGATGCCGAGGGCATTCCGCTGCCGCTCACCATCGCAATGCCGGCCGGGCTTGCGCCCGTGGTTGTGGGCGTCCCCGCGCGGCAGCAGCTGGCGGCCTTTGGCGGGACACCGCCGCTGACGTGGTCTCTGGAGCCGGGTTCGACACTGCCCGAGGGACTCACGTTGTCCGGCGGCGGGCTGCTCGCGGGCACACCGGCCGGGCCTGCGCGAGCCGTCTTGCGATTGAAGGTCCGCGACGGCGCGGGCGATAGCGATTCGCGGCCGTTCGTCCTCACCTCGGCCCCGTTCCGGATCAGGACCCTTCCCCGGCTCGCCGATGGAGTCATCGGCTCCAGTTACTCCACTCAGTTGGAGGCCGAGGGCGAAGGTCCCTTCACCTACGAGTCGTTGCTGGTCCGGCGGACCACCGAGCAGGGCCGACTGGCAACGGTCGATGGATTCGTCCCCGGTCTTTCGCTTTCGCCCGACGGCGCGATCAGGGGCACACCCAGCCAGGAGTCCGGGGCTGCTCCCTACACCGTGGCGCTGCGAGCCCGGGACGCCCGGGGCCGTAGCCAGGCAGCCTTTTTCTACCTCTTCGTGGCCCCTGCCGATGTCGCGGCAAAGACGCCGACGTCGGGCCCGGCGCCTTACGAGACGGTCGCGAGCTCTTCGACCTTGCCAGTTGCCGCGCCGGGCGAGGAAGCGGCGCAAGCGGCCCGGGAGACCGGTTTCGATAGTCCAATGCAGGGGGGGCCCGAAGAGGGCCAGTCCGCGAGCGGCTCGGCGCCGCCAGTGACGGAGACCACCGTGCCTGCGTTGGCGCTGCAACTGGCCGTGACGCCGGACGGCAAGTCCGTCGTGGCGATCAGCGGGATCGCCGCCGACGTGCTGACCGTGCTGGACATCGAGTCCGGAAAGACGCGCGCGCTGACACTGCCGGGTCCCAGGGCAGCGGGTGTCTTCCCGTTCACGCTGGCGATCTCGCCGGACAGCCGAACGGCGGCCATCGCAATCCGCTCCACCCGACTGGGGCGCATGCTGATCGTGGACCTGGCGCAGCTCGTGGTCGTCCGTACCGTGACGACCGGGCCGCGCACCGAGGCGGTCGCCTTCACGCCCGATGGACGAAGGGCCGTGGCGCGGTCGTCGCAGCAGGTCACGAGCGTTGATCTGTCCTCGGGCACGACGCGCGTCGTGCCGCTCGGCGCGATCGGCCAGGGCCGGTCGCTGGCAGTGTTCCCCGACTCCCGGCGAGTGCTCGTTGCCAGCCAGTCGACGGCCAACCGGGCCGTGGTGATCGACCTGGATTCTGGAAGCCAGACATCTCTGCCGCTTCCGGCCGCGGCCTCATTTGCCGAGGTGCTTCCTGGCGGACAAGAGGCCGTGCTCAGTGAGACGCAGGGGGACCATCTCATCTTGCTCGATCTCCGCACCGGCGTGTCGCAGCGTCTCTTCGCTCGGCGCGGCGTCTCGAGCTTCGCCGTGAGCGCCGACGGCTCTACAATTGCCGCCATCGCGGCGTCCAGCTCGGAGCTGGCCGTTCTGGACGTGAAGAGCCG
>JACQZN010000061.1 GCA_016213845.1 Candidatus Wallbacteria bacterium | reverse complement strand
GTGCTCTCCAGACCCTTGCGCTTGGCCTCGTCCTCCATGCGCTTGAGGGCATCGGCCACATCGGCGGGCTTGGCCTTGCCGGCGCCCACCTTCGCGATGGCAGCCAGCAGGTCCTCGAACGGCTTCGTGAGCGTCGGGTCCATCCGGGCGGCCTCGTTCAACTCCGCCACGCGCTCCTTCAGCTCTTCGTCCTTGATCCCCTCGATGAACTTCTGGATCTCGTTGTCGCGCACCACGTCACGGGTGCGGGCCGCGTCCCGGGCCGCGTTGGCGACGTGGCTCTCGGGCGAGAGCGGGTTGCCGTCAAAGCCCTCGCGCAGCCGGTTCTCCTGCTCTTCCTCGAAGGTGCGAGCGGCGAAGCTCGGGTCCGGCGAGCCCGGTCCGCTGGCACCGGCCTTCTGCCGGGCCTCTGTGAGCTTGCGCTTCTGCGCGATGAGCCCCCGGCGCTGCGCCTCGTAGTCGAAGAGCGTCCGCTCCAGTGCCTGCGCATCCGCCCCATTGCGCGAGCTCTGCTGCAGGCCACGGTACATGCGGATATCCGCTTCCAGCTCCCGCAGGTCGAGATCGATCCGGATCAGCTCTTCCTCGATCTGGCGCACCAGCGGATTGGAACTATCTGCGGTCGAGGCCGACTCGCGCCTGGGCTGCGAGTCCATCTCCACGGGGAGCTCCGGCCGCTCGCGCGTTTCGAGCCCGTCGAAGCCGGGCCCAGCGTCCTGAGGCGCGCGAGGAGACTCTCGCGTTGCCGAGTTCTCGAAGTCGAACTGGTCGCCGGTGCCTTCCCGAGTGCCCCCGGCTCCGGGCGGCGGAGCAATGTCGATGTCCATCGGGTCCGCAGGCTGTGCCGCAAGCGGAACGCCGGCACTGCAAAGGACTCCTAGGATCAGGGCAAGGGCTGCGAACTGGAACCGGTTCACGGATGTCTCCTCTCGGTTCGTCTTTTCGTGAGAGATGGACCCTATTACACTACGAAACCCGGGCCCGGAATGTTACGGCCCCGCAACCATGACAGACGCCTCCAGACCGGCGCAGGATAGAAAACAGACCCGCCCCCCGGCACCCACGGCCGAGCCCGGCGGCGGCGGAAGGTCCTGGCCCTCTCCGAGCTCGAAGACCGCCTCGGAGCGGACCCGGCCCTGCTCGTCCAGCCACCGAAGGCAGGTCCCCGACGGCCGGCCGCCCGGTTCTCCCAGGTAATGGTGCGCCACCCAGCCCCCCGCCGGCGCCGGCCCCACCAGCTCACAGGAAAGCGTGCGACGTCCTCCGGCGCGCGACGGCAACAGGCCATCATACCCACCGCGAGTACTTTTTAGCCGCCAGGAGCCTTCCGGGTTCTCCGCCACGTACAGGTGCCCCCCGCCCGCATGCGGCCAGGGCGTAAGGCCCACCCGTTTCTCCGCAGCCACGATACCGCCCTGGGGCGACATCGTGATCACCATCTTCAGCGCCGGGTCCCAGACGTCCAGCCCGCCCTTCGACGGCGCCAGCCTGGCCGGGACCTGCAGGAACGGGATGCCGCCGGCCGCCACTCCCAGCCAGCTGGCCGCCTCCCCGTTCAGCGGGACCTTGCAGACCCTCTGGGTGTCCGGCGCGCTCAGGTAGAGGTTTCCCCCCGATGCGCAGGCCGCGCTGGCCAGGTTCTTCTGGCCGTCCGGTCCGCGCTCCGGGTAGCTCAGGTCCCGTCCCCGGCGGCCGGCCGGGTCGATCGTCATGACGCGAAACCCGGCCCGGTCGACCACGTAAATCGCTCCGGCGTCGTCGCACGCCACCGGCGCCGGTCCTCGCACCGCGAGCGTGCCGGGTTCGGTGAGCTTCACCGTCGCCAGGGGCTTCGGCAGCGGCCGCGCCGGCTGGTCCGCCGCCGCGAGCTGGACCGCACTGAACAGCGTCCAGCACAGACCCGCGGCTGTCAGTCGTCTCAGGAGCGGTCGACTCCCGTCAGAAGGTGGAGCCCTTCTGAGCATTTCCGGTCAGGAGCAGTGCCGGATCGTAGGTAGTTCCCTGCCGCTGGATCTGCAGGAAGAGCGTCGGCTCGTCGCGGCCGGCGCCCTTGCCCACGTGGCCGAGAATGGTGCTCGATTCCACCGTCATGCCGGGCTTCAGGCCGTTGCAGTCGGCCAGGTTGCCGTACTCGGCCACGAACGGTTGCCCGGAGGCGTCGCGGTAGCGCACGCGTACGACCCATCCCATGTTGCGGTCCAGCCCGGCGTCCTCGACCACGCCGTTGCCGAAGCTGGCGACCGGCTTGCCCGAGATGTCGTAGAGCGGTCGACCGTCCGTGCCGAGCACGCTTCCGACCAGGATGCCGCCGCGTCCGCTGAAGGGCCGGACGACGCGGCCGTGGACCGGCGGGATCGGGCGATTGGGGCTCCCCGAAATCCGGTCGAACAGCACCTCGGCGTTTGCGACCCAGACGGCGTTTTCGGGATCGCTCTTGTCGCCCTGCAGGTCGAGCGTGCGATAAATCTCCTCGCGCGCCCGCTCGAGCAGCTTGCGTTTGTCGTCCTCGGAGCTCGTGTTCTGCGCTTCGGCGTAATAGATGTACGCCAAGTAGTACCTCAGCTTGGCGCGGCGCGGAGTCTTCTCGAGCTCCAGCCTCACGATCTTCGCTGCATCGGAGAAGCGCTTCTCCTTTTCGGCAGCCCGTGCGGCGGCCAGCGCCGAGTCGGGTGCTGCAGGCGCCGCAGTCGTCTGGGCCGGTCGCGCCGCGGGCTCGGGCGCGGGCCGAGTGGACTGCTGGTTGGCGAGATTTCGCAGGTACTCGCTGCGTCGGATGAGGTCGCCGAAGCTGGGGTCGTCAGAGCCCTGCGCCCAGGCGCAGGCCGTCAGTTGCGCGCCGGCCATCAGCGCCAGGATTCCGAGCTTCGCGTTCACGATGGAGCGGGTTCCTCCCTCACTGGTCCTGCGGGAGCTTGGAGGGCAGATTGAGTGCGCCCGTAGCGTACTCCGGCGAGAGCAACAGGTCGTAGGTCTTCACGCCCGGCTGCATGTCCGACGCCCGCGTACGGACCCGGAACATGTCGTTCTCCAGCTCGGCCTTCGTGCGCGCCGTCTCATCGGAGAAGGGAGTCGTCAGCGCCTCGTATTCTCGATTCATCTCCTGGACCGTTTGAGCCGACTGGCGCACCCGGATGGTCGGCTCGGTCGGCGCGGCCGTCTGGGCCGAGGGACCTTCCGTCGCCTCCTTGAGCGGCTCCTTGCCGTCCGGGATCGACACGCCCAGCCGCCGCATCGCCGATTCGATCATCGGGATATTCAGCTCCAGCGGAGCCATGTTGTCCTGCTCGTCGTACTTGAAGCCGAGAGCGTAGACCTTCTGGCCCTTGGCCGCTTCCTTCAACTTCGGGATCTCGGCCGCCACGGCCTCCAGGAACTTCATTTCCAGCTTCTGGGCCTCGGCGTTGTACTGCTCGGCCACCTCGGGGGACGGCTTCTGCAGGTCGATCCCGTACTTCTTCGCCAGCTCCATCTGGGCATTCTGGATCTCCATGATCCTCTCCAGCGAGGCCTTGTCGGGGAGGTAGAGGTTCTTGCCCTCCATCCCGATCTCCTTGGCGAAGACCGTCGTGCGCGCCACCTTGCCGGTGCCGTCCGCCAGCGGGACCTTCGCCTCGACTCCGTCGCCGCGGTTCCAGTACATGTACTTGTAGCCGTAGCCTTCGGGGTTCACGTTGTAGTCGTCCCAGACCTGGCGGTTGGCCTGGAACTCCTGGCGGTTCTTCGCACTCTCGGCCGGATCGACCATCATCTCCGTCAGCGCGTTCTGGAGGTTGCGGAAGGCGTTCCAGCGATTGTTCGCCAGAGAGCTCGTCGTCTCCAGCTCCTGCTCGTCATACGTCTTCTTGAACAGGTCCGTGAGGGAGGCGTCGCCCGATTCCTCGGTGCGCTCGTACGGGACGACTTGCCCGGCCTCTGCGAGGCCCGCCGGGAGCAGGGACAGACAGAGGGCGCCGATCAGAATCTCGTTCCTCATCCGTCGAGGTCTCCTTCCGGCTGGCGCGCGGCCACCCGGCACTTACTTCGTGTCCGTTCGCTTCTCGACCTGCCCGGTCTGAGTCTGGTAGTTGGCCAGCTCGTCGCTGAACTGACTGAACGGGTCGTCCGTATCGTCTACTTCCCGCTCCTGGCCGGTCAGCGGATCGAGGATCTTCTTCTTGCCGCGCTTGGGCGCGTCCGCCTTGGCCGAGCGGGTCTGCCAGTACTGCTGGAGGTTCCACTCCTGGAGCGCCTTCAGGTACCAGTCCGGCACGTACTCCATCTCGATCGTCTCGTCAGGCGGAAGCTCGGTCACCGGCGCCGAGCCGCTCGACTGCGCTGAATCGCCGGCCGGCTTGTCGGTCGCGGTGCGGCTGGTGCTGCCGGCAGCTCCCGCCGTGGCGGGCCCCGTCGAGGCCGTCTGCTGGCCCTTGTCGGGTGCAGGCGCCGGAGTCTTGTCTGCCTCCTGCTTGCGCTTCTCGGCCTCGGCTTTCCGCTTGGCCAGCTCGGCCTTGATGCGGGTGGCCAGTTCCTCGAACTTGGCCCGGTTGGGGTTGGTGGCGTCCTTCGCGCCCGACTCCGCGATCGCCAGAGCCTGCTCGAGTGCGACCTCGTTCTCCTTGAACGTGATGCCCAGCAGGTTCGGCTCGACGGGACTTGCGGCGCCGGCGTCGGGGCCCTCGGCAGGGGTCACCGGCTGGCCGTCCGGTCCAAGGAGAGTGGTCTCGCCTGGCTCGGCGCGATCGTCCAGCTCCTGGTCCGGCGTCATGCGGGCCATCAGGGTGCGGCCACTGCCGGGCGTGCCCTGGCCGTTCTCGATTCCTTCGGCGGTCTCCGAGACGCCCTTGACCTCGGCGGCTGCGGTGAGGACCTCCGTGGTCAGGTTGGTGCCAGCCTTCGACTTGGCGATGAGGTCCTTGTTCCTGGACACGTCCGTCAGAACGGTGTGCATCAGCAGATCGCGCTTGGCGGCCGTGATGCCCTGCTTGGGGTCGGTCGGCATCATGCCGACGATCTTGTCCAGCACGTCCTGAGGCGGCAGGTAGAGCTTTTCGCCCTTGAAGATGAGGTCGCGTTCCGTGATGGGCCGGCCCTGGTTTCGGCTGCTGGCAAGCGCGTTATGGTAGAGCTGGATCGCCAGCACGTAGCGCTGGATCTCGCGCGAGCGGTCGCGGTCCTCGCCGGACTGCACCGGCGGAACGTAGCGCGAGGCGAAGCCCCAGAGGGTCGCGTCCCGGGTGCTCTTGCGAGCGTCTCCGACCGTGACCACCGTGGCCTCCTGGCCCGGGGCCGCGGCCAGGGTGGGCAGCGTGCAGGCAACTGTGACCGTCGCCAGCGTCACTCCACGGAGAACTGTTTTCAGGGACCTCATCTGGGCTCACCGCCTGTATTCCATGATCCGGGCACGCGTTCTGATTATCCTCTTCCCACTACGGAGGCCGCGAGGGATTGTTGCGCGCCCATTCAAGTCTAAGGACGCTTACGGAAAGCGTCAATCGGGCCGCGTGATTCCGCTGGGCCGGGTCCGGTGCCGGGTCTGCCCGGGCTCAGTGGTTGGCTTTCCAGAGGTCGTCGCGGACCTCGGGGGCGCGCTTGGCGGCCAGGGCGCGGAAGGAGTGGACCGACTTGGGCTTGCCGCCCGCCTCGATCGCCTTGATCTCCTCCTCGGTGGCAAAGGAGAGCCGCACCTCGTAGAAGCCGGCCACGTCGACCTCGCGCGTGAACTTTCCGCTGCTGACGGTGATGCGGGGATGGCGCGAAGCGATCTCGAAGTTGGTGATGAACCCGATCTTGCCGTCCAGGCCGAACTTGTCGACGCCTTCGCCCTTGCCGCCCTTGACCGTGCGCGTCACGTAGCGGCCCTCTTCGTTGTACTCGTAGGTCACCGTCTGGTCGACCGGCTTGTCGCTCTTGCCGGGTGCTTCGCGCGTGATGACGGCTGTCTTGCCGGGCCGGACCGAATCGCCGCGGCCGGCGCTGCGGATGTCTGTGCGGACGCGGTCGAGCAGGATGGCGGCCCGTCTCAGGAAGTCCAGCGTCGCCTCGGAGCGGCCGACGTTCTTCTGCACACCGGTGAGCATCTGGATCATGACGACCAGGATGATGGAGACGACCGCCATGACGAAGATCGTCTCGATCAGGGTGAACCCGCGCCGCGCGCTCATTGCCCGCCTCCCAGGAAACGGTACGGGTCGCCCAGCACCGTGCGGAGCTCCACGTGGTTGGCTTTCTCCTCGCCCTTGGTCGTGCGGCTGGACCACTCGACCCGGACCACCACACCGATCATCCCATCGTCGGACCCGGACTGCGCGGGCTGGCCGCTGGAGGGGTCTGTCATCTGGTCCGGATCGTTTCCCGACTTGGCTCCCTGCACGACCAGGAAGCGCCGGAAGTGCTGCTCCATTGGCGGCACGATCGGGTCCTTGGCGTCGAAGAAGGCCAGCCGGAACGATTCGAACGCCTTCTTCTGCTCCTGGCCCGGCGGCCCGGCGGCCACCTGGGTCCAGCCGATCGGCGTCGATTCATCCGGTGCGCGCCAGCCCTGGGTACCACCTTCCGGTTGGACCATCACGGCCGGGAACTGGCTCACGGCGTCGAATCCGGCGGCGCGGATCGCCTCCAGCAGATTCGACGCGTGGTTAGTCGCCTGAACCTGTGCCACCGTGAGCTGGGCGCCCTTCGTCGTACCGGACATGACCCAGAAGATCGGGATCACGCCGGCCATCAGGATGACGATACCGATGAAGAGCTCCAGGAAGCTGAAGCCGCCCGTACCCGCGAAGGGCCGGGCGCGCCGGCGACCCGGGGGCAGACTATGGAGCTGGGCGGGAGACATGACTCATCAGTTGTCGCCGGAGCTGAACTTACGGATGCGGGGCTCTATGTTGGTGATGAACTGGTCGAGGTTCTTGAACTCGGAGTTGTAGGCGATCAGCCGGCGGCCGCTCTTGGCGAAAGCGTTCCTGTCCCAGGAGCCGCAGGCGACGTTGCCGTACACGTAGAGGGGGTCGGCGCTGGAGCCGCCCAGGAAGATGCTGCTGTGGGCGATCAGGCCGGCCTGCACGCCTCGGGTGTTGCCTTTGATGGTGATCTTGTCGGCCACAAGGAAGACCGGCTTGGTCGCCTTGATGTCGTTCAAGATCTCGATCTCGCCGCCGTCGCCGTCGACGATGATGGCGCCTGAGCCGTGGATTTCAAGGGGGCCTTCCTTTCCCAGTTCGACCTTGCCGTTGGCCAGGCCCAGCATCGTGTTCAGGTAGAGGACGTTGCGTCCGCCCTGCGGCACCAGGAAGCGGCGTTCGGCCTCGTTCCAGTCCATCACGCCGTCGGAGCCGCCCTGGCCCCCGTCGCCGCTCTTGGTCTGCCAGAAGGAGCGCTCGAGGAAGGCGTCCTTCGTGTTGGGGCCGCTCGGGGCGTTGACCTGCGCACCGTACTCGTCCATGAAGTAGTAGGCGCTCTCGAGGCGCTTCTTGCCTTTGCGCAGCTCGAAGATCTTCTGCAGCACCTGGTCGTTCAACGGCAGGTCGTTCACGGGGGAGCTATCGGCCTCTGGCGGCGGGTTCTTTGCCGGGTCGAGGTACATGTCGTTCTCGCCCTTCTCGATGTATCCGATCCCGTCGGTCACCTCGGCCGGGAACGTCTCCATCAGGAGCTTCTTGCGCTCGTTGGGAGGGAGACTGAAGATCTCGCGCAGGTCCATGCACATGAAGCGCAGCGAGTAGTTGTACGGAAGGGTCCGCGCCGGGTTGGTCATCAGCGGCGTGAAGTAGGCCTTGAAGAACTCGTCGGGCTTGCGCGCCTTGTCGACCGGCCAGTTGGTGACCCACTTCTCGAAGAAGTCGCGGAAGTTGCGGGCGGCCGAGCCGCGTGGCTTGTCCCGGTTGTCCCACGGGTCCGGAAGGTTGAAAGGGAAGAAGGTCGGCGCCGGGGGGCCGCCGGCGGCCGGAGCGCCGCTGCCGTCTCCGCTCCAGTACTTGCGCATCTTCTCGTCCTTGATCTGGTCGGCCTTCATCTCCTTGACGAACACCTGGTCTCGGATGCTGCCCTCGTTATCGATCAGCTTCTTCCAGCGTTTCATGCCGCCCTCGAGCGCCTTCGTCATCGCGGCCGCCGTGTCGTTGGTGAGCGCCGGCTGGTTCTGCTTGGCCGCTTCCTGGCGGATCGTGTCGATCGCCTTGGCCGGGTCGCCCAGGCCCGACACCGTGTAGCAGAAGCAGCGGAGCAGCTCCTCGAAGTAGGGGGTCACCAGGTTGTCGTCCTTGCCGTTGAAGAGGTAGCCGTCGCCGGGCTGGTACTCGGGCTTGGTGAAGAAGTCGAGCTGACCCAGTATCTGGAAGATCGGGCTGAGGCCGACGGTGAACATGGCGTTCGACACATCGATGTCGCCGGCGTGATTTGCGTTCAGGCCCGAGTTGGGCCCCAGCGACTGGAGAGTCTGGGCCGCGTTCTGCGTCTCCTTGGGCGGGGCGACCGAGGCGTTGAAGAGCTCCTGCGCCATCTTGGCCTTGTCGCCTTCCCAGAGCTTGGCCAGGCCAGGAATGAGGCGGCCGAAGAGCGCGGCACCCGAGAGCGGAACGTAGGTCCCGTTGCCCTCGGTGGCAGCCGGCGAGTTGGGGTCCATGTTCCACTTCACGCGCGCGTCCCAGACCCAGATGGGCTTCTTCTCCTTCTCCTGGCTCGGGTCCTGGCTGCGCTTCATCAGGTCGTCGTAGTCCTTGAAGAACTCGATCGGTCCGGCCTGCACTTCGAACTTGCGGTCGGAGCTGGGCTCGATGGTGGTGCTCTTACCGTCGCCGTTTCTGCGCTGCTTGTAGCCCGAGAGCGATAGGCAGCGCCGGTAGACGTTGCCCAGTACGGCGGTCGGGCTGGCCAGGTCGCCGCCGACCGGCTTGTCGGTCTGGGGGTCTATCAGCCCCATCGTGGAGCCGTCGGTGTTGGCGCCGTAGAGGTGGAGGCTGGAGCTGACGATGGTCTGCTGGGCCTTGTCGTCGCCGCCCTGGGCGAAGCCGAAGCGTTGGTAGGTGGGGTTGCCCCACTCGATGGCGTAGCCGTAGTCCTTGCGCACCACGTAGTAGAGAGGTAGGGCGTTGGACATCTGGGCGTTCTTGGTGCCCTGCTCGAGGCTGTCGAGCTCCAGGGCGCGCTTGACGGCACCTTTGAGCCAGCTGATGACGTCCTTGGCGATCTGGGTCATCTTTTCCAGAGAGCGCTGCAAGAAGTTACCCTTATTGGGGTTGGCCGGAGCGTCGACGCCGGGCTGCTGAACTTCCGACTTCTCGACGAAGTTGCTGAACTCGGTCGACCAGACCTTGTAGAAGTCGGTCGTGGCGCCTCGATAGAGGTGGAACGTCTCCGAACCGATGGCCTGGCGGTCGATGTCGCCGGCCATCAGGTTCAGGTGGGCCTTGTTGGAGCCGCCCAGGTAAATGTACCCAATTTTGGTTGCAAACTGGCCGGCCAGGCTGGCGCCCTGGAACTCGTTCTGGGCGCCGAAGAAGGTCCCGTCGCCGCTCTTCACGAAGAGCACGCCCTGGGCGTCCTTGCCGTCCAGGTGGTTCTGGGCCCAGTTGTAGTTGCCCTTCATGGCGTAATCCTCGGCCTTCTCGGGTTCCGGGATGCCGTTCTTCACCCAGAGCGAGAAATGCCGGAAGAAGGGCGGGACCACCCGTGCGCGCTTGAACTCGTACTCCATCGAAACGTCGCGCTTGGGGACCAGAAAGGACGACTCGTCCTTGCCTTCCCGTCGCCGGGACTGAAGGGCGATCGCGTCGGTGAGCTGGATTCGGATGGCGACGCGTCCCATGACTTCCGGGCTGCCGACTCCCGCCAACGCCTTCGGAAGCTTTGCGTCCTTGGCTTCGGCGGCCTTGATCGAGCCCAGGTCGGGCATCTTTTCGATGTTCTTGCTGAGGCTGGCCTCCACCTTCAGGACGTCCTTGAACCGCTTGGCCAGCTCGCCGCCGCCCTCGCCCTCACCCAAAAGACCGAATCGGTCCATTCGGTCCACGACCTGCGCCGTGATGTCGACCGGCTTGCCGAGGTCGTTGTCGAGAAGGCTGCGCAGCGTTCCCTCGCTCTGGACAACGCCGCGGGCGATGACGTCCAGCCCCTCGAAGATCGCCAGCACCTTCTCCTGGTAATAGATGTGGTGCAGCATCTTCTGGCTCGACTGGCCGATCCAGAGATACGCCATCACGACGATACCTAGCACCACCATGACGACGATCGACATGAGGGTGACCGAGGCTTGGCGGGAGGTCAGTCGCATGAGCCAGACGGCGCGAAACACCCGATGGCCGGTGTTCGCGCCTCTTTCAAGACTAACCGATGCCCCAAGGCTGGTCAATCCGCAATCTGCCCTGAGGCCGTCAGGCGTTCAGGGCAGAGGCTCGAGGCTTGAGGCTTGCAAGCTAGCGCCTGCTGCATGAAGGCTGAGCTTCCAACCCTCAAGCCTCACTTCTCAAGCCTCGAGCCTCTGCCCTGCTACTGCCGTCGCTCGACGCCGTCGTAGCCGACGCTGCCGCGGTCGCCGGCCTCGATGACCGGGCCGGTGGTGTCGGCGGCGGGCACCGTGCGGGCGCCGGAGGGCGTCAGCGTCGTGCCGGCCTCATTCACGGGCTGGGCGGTCTCGCTCTGCACCGTGTCGAGGAGCTTGGTGTCGACGGGCAGGCCCCACTTCACGAAGTCGTCTTCGACCAGCGGGGTCAGCTTCGCGAGCTGCAGATTCTTGATGGCCGTCTGGTGGCCTTCCTTGACGATCACGCTCGTGATCTCCCGGTGAGTCACCGGGTCGATGCTGGCGACGTTGACCTTGCTCTGGAAGACCTGGACGTTGGTCTGGACCTCGCGAGTGGCGTTGAGCGTGTCGAGCAGCAGGTTGACCTGCACGGCCAGGCTCACAGGCGTGGCGTGCATCGGGTAGGCCATCATCGGCAACAGGCCGTTCATCCGGCTGTCGGTCAGGTTCTTCGTGTACTGCTCGAGGAACTTGCGAGCGACCTTGTTCTCGTCCAGATCGCCCTTGTAGAACCCGGCGATCCTCTCCGGGTAGCGCACCTCGGCCGACCACCGCGTGCCGCGCACGCTGGCGACGGCGTTGGGCGTCTCGGACTGGAAGTGGCTGCCGACCTTGTCGACGCGAATCCACGTGTCACCGTGGAAGACGCGCACGGCGTTGGCCAGGATCTGCACCAGCGAGCTGGGGCGCAGCTTGAGCGTGGTCTTGTCGGAGGTGTACTCGATATGGGCGGTGGCGCTGTCGAGCGTGCGCACCTTGTCGCCGAAGCCCAGCTCGGTCCCCGCGGAAGCCACCTGCCAGCGCGAGCTGCCGGACTTCTGGACCTCGACCTGGCCTCCGGAAACGGAGAGCACGATGCGCTGGCCGGCCGCTCTGGGGGCGACCGTGTCGTCGATCGTCGACTGCAGCGCGACCGGCGAGGGCAACTGGTCACGGCTGGCGACCATCGGCGGCTCCGGCAGCACCGTCGGCGAGCCGGCGCGGAACATCAGGAACGCGGCCACGGCGATGGCGCCGGCCATGGCGGTCGACAGCCCCCAGAACCAGGGCGCCGGCTGCCTCGACTGCACGTAGGCGTCGAAGCCGGGCAATCCCTCCACCTGGGCCATGACGTCGCTTGTGAGACGGCCAGGAGGTGTCAGGTCCTGCATCTGCTCCAAGCCCTCTACGATCTTGCCGTAGAGCTTGAAATCCAATCGGCACCGCGAGCAGATATCCAGATGGCCCATCAGAACAGCGGTTTGGGCGCTGTCCAGGGCCTTGTCCAGGTACTGCTGCAGCAGATCCTCGTACTTCTCGCAGGAAGGCATCTGGCTCACCTCGTCTCAGACCTTTGGCAAACGACCTTCGAGATACCCCTTCAGGAGCTTCCGGGCTCGGTGGATCCTGGCCTTGATCGTGCCCATCGGGAGATTCAGCATCTGCGAAATCTCCTTGTAGGACAGGTTCTGGATATGGCGCAGGACCACCACGGCCCGGTAGTCGATCGGCAACAGCTCGATCCCCTCTCGGATGACGGACTGTAACTCCGCCGCCTCCAGCCGGTCCTCGAGCTCTGTCTCCGTCGTGTTGTGGGCCATCTGGTGCGCCAGGATGGCGTTCTCGGCCCCACTCGACAGGATGACCTCCAGCGACGCCGTGTTCTGGGCGCGCGTCCGGTGGTAATCGATACAGAGGTTGCTGACCGTCTTGAGGAGCCAGTTGGAGAACTTGTACTTCGGGTCGTAGCGATCGAGCGACTTGTAAATCTTGATGAAGGCATCTTGTGCGATGTCTTTCGCCTTCTCAGGATTGCTCGTCAGTCGATACGCCATGTTGTAGACCCGCTTGTTGTACTTATCCACCAGCTGGGCAAAGACCTCTCTCTTGCCCTTCAGGCACAGCTTGATGAGCTTGTAATCTTCGTTTTCCACGAAGGCCTTTCGAGCTCAGAGGCTATCAAGCTGCCCGACTTCATCCGATACTACGAAGCCGGTTCGAGAAGGTTGCAGATCGATGGGGTTCTCGCGCCGCGATCCGACGACGAGATGAAAACCCAGTACAGACGCGAAAAGACGCGGTTCGATACCTCCCTCGGGGTTGCCTCCCCCGTAACATTTTTTGGCTGTATCCAAGCTCTTTCGCCCGCAGGCGCTCCCTAGCGCTTCTTCGACTTCGCCTGCTTGCCAGCAGTCGACTTCGGGATCTTCTCGTAGTCCTGACGGAACTTCTCGATCCCCGCCGTCGTCAGCGGGTGATCGCACATCTGCTGCAGCACCTTGAACGGCATCGTCGCGATGTGCGCCCCCTGCCGCGCCACCTGGATCACATGAACCGGATGGCGGATGCTGGCTGCCAGAACCTCCGTGGCGATGTCATGAGTCTCGAAGATCTCCACGATGTCGGCGATCAGCTCCGTGCCGTCGTGGCTGATATCGTCCAGCCGCCCCACGAACGGGCTCACGTACTTGGCCCCCGCCCGCGCCGCCAGCAACGCCTGGTTCGGGCTGAAGATGAGCGTCGTGTTCACCGAGATCCCCTCCGACGCCAATCCATGAATGGCCTTCAGCCCCTCACGGCACATCGGGATCTTCACCACCGCTCCGCGAGCCCATTTGGCCAGCTCCCGCCCCTCCTCGATCATCTCGTCGGCCGTCATCGTGATCGTCTCCACGCTGATGTGCCCCTTCACGATCTCGGCGATCTCCCGGATGACCTCCCGGTACTCCCGACCCTCCTTCGCCACCAGGCTCGGATTCGTCGTCACGCCCGAAAGGACGCCCCAGCTGGCCGCCTCTCTTATCTCGTCCACGTTGGCCGTATCCAGGTAGATCTTCATGACTCCTCAACCCAACCTTTCAGCTCGCCTGCGGCGGCACTCGCGAATACACGACAAGCTCCGGAGTCTTCGCCTCCGGGTTCTCGCGCATGCATCCTTCACTGGGGCGGATGCGCAAGAACCCGCTCGCACAGCGGGCTCGCCCTGCAGATGGAAGCGCCGGAATGCCGCTATGATATTCGAGATCCCGGGCCAAGTCAAACATGATCGGCCTCCCGGGGCCCCCTCTGGCTCACCCTTCGGCCGCGCTGGCCTCCAGGTAGGCCTGCAACAGAAGCGCCGCCGCCACCATGTCGACCCGCCCCCGCTGTTCGCGAGCCTTCACCCCGCCTTCCCGCATCGCGCGGACCGCTCCGACCGTGGTCAACCGCTCGTCCCACTCGACTACCTCCAGGCCCGTCGTCTCCCGCAGCCGTTCCGCTAGCTCCCGGGCTCGGCCCGCCGCCACTCCACCGGTACCCGAAAGCCCGATCGGCAGGCCGATCACGATCCGCTCGACCTTCTCGTCGAGCACGATCGTCCGTATCCTTTGCAGCGCCCCCTCCAGCCTGTCAAAGGCGATCACCTCGAACGGAAACGCCACCCGCCCCCCAGGGTCCGACAGCGCCAGCCCCAGCCTCTTCGTCCCGGGGTCCACCGCCAGCACGCGCATCCTCGCCCCTCACTCCTCCAGCCGCTGAGGCGCGAACCGCGAATCTCCCTGGTTCAACCGGCTCTCCTTCGCCTTGCGCAACGACGTCGGCAACCGCGGATAGACCAGAAAATCGAAGATCCGCTGGCCCGTCCCCGGATCGCCGCTGGAGCGCGTCAGAGTCAGTCTCAGCTTGAAGAAGGCCACTCGCGCGTAGTCCTCCACCTTCGTGATCTCCTTCACCTCCCGCGAGCCGTCGAACGGCCAGAGCTGCAAGTCCTGAATCGCCTCCCGCAGGATCACCTCACCGTTGCGCGTCAGTTGCCGCGCCGCCGCGTTGAACGCGTACCGCACCTCCTGGGCCGGCGATTCGCTGGTCGGCACCGCAATCACCAGCGTCTCGAGCTGCCCATCGGTCCCTCGCTTCAGCGCCTCCAGCTTCCTCATGCCCCGGACGTCCCGCTGGATCAGCTCGATCGCCTTTCTGGCCTCCCTCTGCAGCCCCGAGAACTCCATCAGCTGCTTCTCCTGGACCGTCCCGCTCCGCAGCACCTGCATCGCCACCCCGATCAGCATCCCGAAGAGCGCGATCGCGATCAGCCCCTCCACCACCGATAACCCGGTGGCCCGCCGTCTCGACAGCCTCTCCATGATCACCTCGGGCCCAGCGCCGGCTTGGGGTGGTAGTTCTCGTTCTGGACGATCGTCGACATGACCAGCTTGCGCGCCTGAGGAATGTTGCCCGCTCCCGATTCCGTCCACCGCACCAGCACGCGCAGCCGGATGCGTTGCCGATTGCGAAAGAAGTCCGGCGAGCCCGGGTCCGGGTTGGGCTCCGGGAAGTAGGCGATGAAGGTCAACCGATCGAACCCGACGCCGCCCGAGCGGAACAGCCCGTCTTCCACGATGTCCGGCGTTTCGGGGTCGGCCTCGAACGGTCCGGCGATGATATCGGGGATGTCCGGCTCGCCGTCCGGAAGGTTCGGCCTCGTCGGGTTTACGATGTAGCGCTCCAGCTTCCGGAACGGCAGTGCCTTGAGCTTCTCGATCTGCGTGCTGATGAGCTGTGCCGCCAGGATCGAGTTGATCGAGTTCGAGGTCGTCTGCCGAGACGACTGGAAGAGCATGAAGAGCGGGATCAGTACCACCGACAGCAGCACCGCCGCCACCAGGAAGCCGACCAGCGACAACCCGCGCCGCTCGTCCGGGCCCGACGGCCGCACTCCACCCCACGCCAGACCGGGTCGGAGCTTACTCAGCGTCCACCGCCTTCATCTCGTCACCAAGCCGGTCGAGGAGCTCGACGGCCGTCTCCTTGGCGCGCGGGTCGAGATCCGTCCGCGTCAGCTCTTCCTCGACGATTGCCAGGTACTTCTGCAACACGGCCTTCAGCCCCTGGCGATCTTTGGCCTGTTGGTAGATTCCCACCGCGCTCTTCAGAACGTACATCCGCACGCGAGACGACTGCTCCGCAAGCCCAGGGAGGACCTTCTCGATCAGCGCCCGAGCTTCGTCGAATTTCCCGGCCCGAGCAGCCTGGAGCGCAGCCTGGAAGTCCGTCCCCGTCTGGGAAGCCAGGAACTCCGTCAGCTCTTCACGCTCCCGGCGGCGCGCACCCGCCCGCGCGTCGAGCCGCTCGGCCTTCTCCAGCGCGGCGAACACGGCCTTCTCGGCGTGAGTCGACGGACGGAACGGCTCCCCGGCCTGCAGGCTCGGAGCCCGGCGGATCACGGGAGCCGGCGGTCCGATGGGCACCGGCCGCGCCCCGGAGGTCATGTCGTCGGCGAACTTCAGAGTCGAGCCCGGCAACGCGATCTGGCGGAAGCCGCCCGTCATCGAGAAGAACGCGAACGCCAGCGCGATCACCGTCGTGAAGAAGAACGCGACGACGATCAGCCGGTTTGCGCTCGTGGAGTCCATCTCAACGCCTGCAGCCGCCTCCGGCCCGCAAGCCCGCTCCTCCAGGACGGTCGATGTTCCGAGGAATCATCCTACCTGCCGCCCGAGGCCAGCGGGGCGAAGTTTCGACCCGCTGCCCCGATCGGATCGACTTACTTCTTGGCGCGCTTGCGGGAGTTGGCGAACTTCTGCTGGAACTTCTCCACGCGGCCGGCGGTGTCGACGAAGCGCTGCTTGCCCGTGAAGAACGGGTGGCAGGCCGAGCAGATCTCGACGCGGATTTCCGCGGCCGTCGAGAGGGTGCTCCACTGCTCGCCGCAGGCGCAGGCGACCTTGGCTGTGTGGACTTCGGGATGGATTTCGGCCTTCATCTTTCTCTCTCTTTCCAGGGCCCGTCAGCTTTCGAGGGCCCGCCCAGTTGAATTGTCACGTAAGTGTTGCCCCTGCCCGGGCCGTTTCAGCGGTGCGCCGCCTTGGCGCCGTCGAAGCTGGCCAGGGCCTTCTCCATGTCGTCGTAGAGCTCCAGCACGTAGTCGAGCCGCAAGAGCCGAAAAATGCCGAGCATGTAGGCGTTCAGCTTGTAGAGCTTCAGCTCGCCCCCGAGCTCCTTCATCTTCTTGAGTGTCCCGATGAAGAACCCCAGCCCCGCGCTGTCGATGAACGCCACGTCCTCCACGTCCAGCAGGATCTTCATGCGTCCCGAGTCGAGCAGTTCCGAGAGCGCCGTCTTGGCCGCCGGCAGACCCTGGCTGTCCAGGTCCCCCGAAAGCTTCAGAA
Source organism: Candidatus Wallbacteria bacterium (assembly GCA_016213845.1). Classification (GTDB taxonomy): domain Bacteria; phylum Muiribacteriota; class UBA6191; order JACPRK01; family JACPRK01; genus JACPRK01. The sequence goes on along the minus strand of JACQZN010000061.1, from coordinate 32,291 downwards.
CGTGCACGCCCCCCCGGTCGGTCCGGACGATTCTCAGCGGTATCGGGGCGCCATTGCGCTCGGCCATCGGGTCTCAACCTCCGTGCTGGGTCGCCTCCGGGGCGCCCGTCAATCTCCGCAACTTGGTCCGCAGGGTCTTCGGATCGATCTTCAAGATCCTCGCCGCGCGCAGCTTGTTACCCCCCGTCGCCGCAAGAACCCGCTGGATGTACTGCCCCTCGGCCTCTTCCAGCGACACCAGCGTGTCCTCCGAGGCCGCCGCCGGCTTCTCGGCATTCTGGGGCAGGCTCATGAACTCCGTGTCGAAGCCGGCCTCCTTCTCGTTGAATCCGAGGACCACCATGCGCTCCGTCCAGTTCTTGAGCTGGCGGATGTTGCCCGGCCAACCATAGGTCATGGAGTGGGCCAGCGTCTCCTTCGGGAGCGTCAGGCGCGGCTTCTTGTACTTGCGAGCGAAGGTCTCCAGGAACCGCTCGATCAGCAGCGGGATATCTTCGCGCCGCTCCCTCAGCGGCGGCAGGTAGACCTCGATCACGTTCAGCCGGTAGTAGAGGTCCTCCCGGAACGTCCCCTTGCGGATCTCCTCCTGGAGGTTGCGGTTCGTGGCCGCCACCAGCCGCACGTCCACGTGGAGCGTCTCCTTGCCGCCGATACGCTCGAAGGTCTGCTCCTGGATGACGCGCAGGAGCTTCGTCTGGGTGGCCGGGCTGATGTCGCCGATCTCGTCGAGGAAGACGGTGCCCTCGTCAGCCAGCTCGAACTTACCGATCTGGCGTTTGTAGGCGCCGGTGAAGCTGCCACGCTCGTGGCCGAAGAGCTCGCTTTCGAGCAGCGTCTCCGGCAGCGCCGTGCAGTTGATCTTCACGAACGGCCGCTCGTGGCGGTTGCTCTGCTGGTAGAGCGCCTGCGCCACCAGCTCCTTGCCCGTGCCGCTCTCCCCCGTGATCAGCACCGTGACGTCGCTCGGGGCGATGCGCCGCACGATCTCCCGGATGCGCTCGATGTGCAGCGAGTTGCCGACCATCTCGCTCTGGTCGACATACTGCCGCAGCTCCTCGCTCAGGCGGCGGTTCTCCGAGACCAGCGTCAGCTTTTCCGCCGCTCGCTCCAGGATCATGCCCAGCTCGTCCATCTCGAACGGCTTCGCCAGGTAGTCGAATGCGCCCTGCTTCATGGCAGTGACCGCGATCTTCTCGGTCCCGAACGCCGTCATGAGGATCATGAGCGCCTCCGGGTACTGCTCGCGGATGCGCGAAAGCAGCTCCAGACCGTTCATCCCGGGCATCGACATGTCGCTGACCACGATCTCGATCCCCTCGGCGCGAATCCGGTCGAGCACCCCCGCGGGGCCGTTCTCCGTGACAATGGAAAAGCCGCGCTGGGTCAGGGCGGCCTCCAACGTCTCGAGGAACAGCGGGTCGTCGTCGACCAGCAGGATCGGCTTCTGATAAGCGGGCGCAGGCATGAGGAGCGCGAATTATACCATGGAATGGCGCCAGGAAAGAGGTTGCTTCGCGCTACCCGCGCCGGCCCCGGGGCCTAACGCGCTTCCAGCTGCTGTCGGAGGCTCTCCGACTCCCGGTGAGCGTCCTTGTAGTCCCGGATCGCTGCAGCCACCGGATCGGCCGCACCGGCCGTCTCGGAAGCCCGACCCCGGAGCGCCTCGACCAGCCGCTCGTAGGCCGCTCGCCGGTTCTTCTCCGACTCCTCGAGCTTCGCCGCAAGCTCCGCCGAGTTGGCCGGCGCCGCCGGGTGCAGCGCCGCCCGGTTCGAGAGCGCAACATCCGTTCCGGGGACGGCCGCGTCGCCCATGACCGTCACCGGCTGCGCGCCCGCCGCGCTCGCAGCGGCCGAGCCGAAGCCGCCCGTGTAGGCGACGTTGGCCGTCGCAAAAGGCGCCGGTCCACCCATGTAGAAGTTGCTCATTCCGCCGTAGTAGGCCCCCGAGTACGGGGCCGGCATCAGCGGCCGCATCGGCCCGAACGGGTTCCTAAGCCGTGCCTGCAGACGGTCGAAGAACCCCATCGGCCGCATCACCTGCCGGTTGTCTGCCACGGGCTCGCCGCCAGCCTTCGACTTCTTGTAGAAGTGGTAGACGAGCAGCCCGCCGCCGATTGCCGCCGCAGACACCAGGAACCAGGGCTGCGTCACCATCGTCGCTGCTCCAGAGAGCCCCGAGGAGAGCATCCGGCCGACTCCCGTCAGCATGCTCATCGCACCCGTCGCCAGCGTCGACGCTATGGAGGAGATCCCCGACATCAACCCGCCGGCGGCACGTCCGATCGCCGTGGCGAATCCCGTCCCGGCGCCGCCCAGCGTGCCGACCGCCGACACCGGCCCCAGCATGGCCTTGAGCGCAAAGAGCCCGCCCGCCCCCAGGGCCGCTCCCAGCACCAGCGTCTTCACGCCGATCTCCGCCCGCGCCGACGATTGCGTGGACATACCCTGAAAGGGTATCGAGAACAACATCATGAGTGCCAGGTAGAACGCCAGTCCTCGGCTGTTGCGATGCAGCGTCGCCGTCATGGGACCTCAACTCCTCTTTCTTACTCCGGAAGGAATCCCGGGGTGCATGATTCGCCGGGCCACCGGAGAAATTCGCAGAAGTATAGGGAGGCACCCCCCGATCGTCAATCCGCCCCGTGCAGACGGGACGATCACTCGATTCCGGCCAGGTGCAGAGCCTGCTCGCTCAGCCAGAAGAACGCCACGCCCGCGAAGACGACCAGCGCCCATCGGACACCCCGCTCCTGGTTCACGATCGGGATCAGCTCGCTGGCCGCCACGTAGATCGCCACGCCCGCCGAGATGGCCAGGCAGAGGCCGACCGCCAGCTTCAGCCAGACCAACGTCGCTATCACGCCCAGCAGCGTGGCGGCTCCGATGGCCAGGGAGCCTGCGATGGCCATCTTCGGGCTCTGCCCCTTCGACTGCATCACCGAGCCGATGGTGAAGCCCTCGGGGATCTTGTGCAGGATGACCGCCACGAAGACCAGCACGCCCAGCGACGGTTTCACCAGGAAGGCGCTGCCGATGCTGACGCCGTCGAAGAAGGTGTGGATGAGCAGCCCGAACAAGACGGTGTACTCGACGCCGTGCGTGCCGAGCTCCTCGGGGTGGGTCTCTTCACCGTAATGGAAGTGCGGGACGATCGAGTGCTCGAAGAAGTGGACCAGCAGGTAGCCCAGGAGCAGGAAAAGAGGCGCTGACTCCGAGAGCTTCAGGCTCTGGGGGATCATCTCGAGGAAGGCGGCCGCGAGCATGAATCCGGCGCCCAGCGCCATGAAGGTGTTGAGGTAGAGATGGTCGAGGCGGCTGCGATAGGCGACCAGCAGCCCGCCGACCAGGTTACCGACGGCCGAAAGAAGGCCGAAGAGGAGCGGGTACCAAGCTTCGATCATGCGCGCACCAGCTCTTCTCCTGCCGGCGCCCGGGCCGGCGTCTCAATGTCGAGCAGCAACCTCAGGCCGTTCAGGATCACGATCAGTGCGCTCCCTTCGTGGGCCAGCACGGCCCCCGTCAATGAAAGCGAGCCTGCGAGCGTCAGCCCGATCATCGCGACTACCGCGGCCATGCTGACCGCCATGTTCTGGCGGATGATTCGCCCGGTCTTGCGGGCCAGCGCAAACGTGCGCGGGATGGCCCGCAGGTCCGTCCCCATGAAGACGACGTCCGCGGTCTCCATCGCCACGGCGTTCCCCGCGGCACCCAGGGCCAGGCCCACGGCTGCGTGGGCCAGCGCCGGGGCGTCGTTGACGCCGTCCCCGATCATCGCGACGGCCCCATGCCGGCGGGCCAGCTCCTCGACGGCCTGCGTCTTGCCAGCGGGCAGCAACCCCGCCCGGACATGGTCGATTCCGACGCTCGCCGCCACGGCCAAGGCCACCGGTTCCGCGTCCCCCGTCAACATGACGATCGGGTCCAGTCCGAGCTCCTTGAGGCCGGCCACGGCTTCGCGAGCGGGCTCTCGTGGCCGGTCGGCCAACGCTACCAGACCCAGCAGTGTGCCGTTGCACCCCACCCCGGCAATCGCCGCCGCCCGGGCGCGCAACCGCTCCAGCACCTGGGCCCCGCTCTGCACTTCATACCCGAGTCCTTCCAGGAACTCCAATCGTCCCAGCGCCAGGCGCCGTCCCGCGAGCCGGGCCTCGACGCCCTCACCCGGGACCGACCGCACCTCCTCGGGCGCAGGAGGCTGGATGCCCGCCGCACTCGCATGCCTCGATAGGGCGCGGGCGACGGGGTGATCGGAGCCGGACGCCGCGATGGCCGCGACTTCAAGGAGCTCTTCGGGCGCCGTCTGGCCGAGCGCCGTCAGCTCCAGGACCTCGAGCTGGCCCGAGGTCAGGGTGCCGGTCTTGTCGAAGGCGATCGCCCGGCAGCTTGCCAGGCTCTCCAGGTGCGCGCCGCCCTTCACGACGACGCCCATCCGCGCCGCCCTCGTCAACGCCGACGCGACCGCCACGGGGGTCGCGATCACCAGCGCGCAGGGACACGCCACGACCAGGAGCGTCAGCGCCCGCATCCAGGCAGCGCCGGCGTCCGCGGTCGCGAGCCACCCGTGGGCCGCCACGAGAGCGGCGCCGGCCAGCACCAGCGGTGAGTAGATGCGCCCGAACTTCTCGCTGAAAGTCTCGCTCGGGGACTTGCGGCTCTGGGCCATCCGCACCAGCTCGAGCACCTGGCTGAGCGTGTCGCGTCCGTGTGGCCGAAGCACCTCGCCCTCGAGCAGCCCCTCGCCGACCAGCGTCCCGGAAAGCAGCTCGTCACCCGGTCCCTTCGCCAGAGGAGTCGACTCGCCGGTCAGGGAGGACTGGTCGACATGGCTCACGCCGTGCGTCACGCGCACGTCCACCGGGACGCGGGAGAATGGGCGCAGCCGCACACGGTCGCCGGCGGCCAGCGCGTGGACCTCCACGCTCCGCTCCTCGCCGCCTTCGATACGGATCGCTTGCTTCGGCACCAGCTCCACGAGCTCCCGGAGTGCGCCGCGGTTCTTCTGGAGCGCAAGTCCCTCCAGGACGTTGCCCAGCCCGTACAGGAAGACGACCATGGCTGCTTCGTGCCAGTGCCCCAGCAGGGCCGCCCCGACGGACGCCAGCCCCATCAGGAGATTGGTGTCGACCGTCCTGAGTCGCAACGCGGCCAGCCCGTTTCGCATCACGAGCCCGCCGCCCGCGATCGTCGACAGCGCCAGCAGCGCCGTTTCAACGCGGGGCGACACCGGCAGCAGGGCCGCCAGCGCCAGGAGTGCTCCGGAAGCAGCCGTCGCGGCCAGCCGGCTTCGCTGGATGCGGTCGACGGTCTCTCCGTCGGCCACCGCGTCGTATCCCAGCTCGCGGATCCGTCGGACGATCGCTTCGTAACCGGCCCGTCCCGCCTCGTATTCGACGCGCATCTGCGAGCTGGCGAAGCTGACGGAGCACCAGACCACGCCGTCGAGCCGCCCCACTCCGCGCTCGAGCTTGCTGGCGCAGTCCATGCAATCCAGGCCGGAGAGGGTGAGCGTCTCGTGTCGGAACCGTCGCGCCAGCTCGACGCCGACGTCGCGCGCCCCTCGCTCGATCGCCTCCAGCCCCGTGACGTCGGGGTCGATGACCAGCGAAAGCATCGAGTGGGGGCGGTCCACCTTCGCCTCGACGATGCCACGCACGGCCAGCAGCGAGCTTTCCAGCCGCTCCAGACAGCGCTCGCAGTCGGTCGACTCGGGAATCAGGAGGCCTATGTCGAGCTGCTGAGTGTGCACGATGGCTGGGCCGGGGCACTATAATACATGCGAGCGGACGCAGAGCCGCCCGCATCTCCCCCGGGCGCGCAGGCCAGCTTTCGTGAGACCTGCCTTCCGGCTGGCCGCTCCCGTCCGCTCATCGCAAAACCATGCTCGCTGCAACGATCCAGGCCGCCGTCGGTCTCTTCCTTCTGATCGAGGGAATCCTCTGCGCCCAGGGTCACTCCTCGGCCGCCGGTCTCCTGGCCGCGATCCGTCGCTGCCTGGCGCCTGTCTTCGGGCCCGAGTTCGAGATTCCCGACCTCACGATTGGCCTGGCCATCCTGGCCCTGGCCGCCTTCGCCCTCTTCAACGCCTTCATGATCTTCGCCGCCCAGTTCGGCTTCTGGGTGGTCTAGGCGTCCGGGCCGGAAACCGTTCGCTACAGCTCGAGCTCCATCCCCTCGTAGGCGGCGACGGTGCCGGGGAACTGCGCGCGTGCCTGGGCCTCGATCTCGTCGAGCTGCGCATCCGACCGCTCGGGATCGTGATGGTAGAGAACCAGCTGCTTGACGCCGGCGCGCTTGGCAATCTTCACCCCGTCCAGCCACGTGCTGTGACCCCAGCCTCGCTTCGACGGGTACTCCTCCGGGGTGTACTGCGCGTCGAAGATCAGCACGTCGGCGTTCTGGGCGATCTTGACCAGCCGCCGGTCGAACTCGGGGCCGCCCGGCTCGTTGTCGGTCGCGTAGACGATCGATTTGCCCTTGTAATCCACCCGGTAGCTGAACACCCCGTTGGGGTGGAAGAGTCTCTCGAAGGTCACGTGGATGGCGTCGCTGGAGACCTCCGGGTTGAGGTCGATGGTGAGCGATTCGCCCTCCTGCAGGTTGTGGAACTGTAGCCTCGACTGCAGCTGCTTGAGCATCACGGGGAAGTTCGGATGTTGCATCTGACCGTCGAGGCACTCTTCCAGGCTGGCGCTGAAGGTTTTGCCTCCATACAGCTGGAAGGTGTTGCCCGGCATGAAGACCGGCGTGAAGAAGGGGAAGCCCTGGATGTGATCCCAGTGCGTGTGCGAGATGAAGATCGAGCAGACGATCGGCTTCTTGCCCCGCTTGATGAGATCGAGGCCGAGCTTGCGGATGCCGGTTCCGCTGTCGAAGACGAGAACCTCGTCCTCGATCTCGACCTCCACGCAAGAGGTGTTGCCTCCGTAGCGGCTCGTTTCGGGTCCCGGGGCCGGGATCGACCCACGCACTCCCCAGAACTTCACGTGCATTCGTTCGTCAACTCCATGATCGTCTGGCGCGTGGCCCCCGGAGGTCCCCGAAGGCTGCACCTTATATAATCCACCCACTTTGCGAGCGTCAACGAAGCCCGCCTGTCAGGACCCGCGGAACCTTGCGGCGCTCCTCGCGGTCTCACGCTCCAGGAGCCCCTGAGCACGGGCTCTGGTATAATTTTCCAGGGAGCGAGGTCGCGAGCCATGACTGCTGCACTCTGCCAGGTCTGCGGCGAATCCGTCGAAGACGACCGCATTTACTGCGGCCAGTGTCACGCTCCGCATCACCGCGATTGCTGGTCGTTCAATGGCGGATGCTCCATCTTTGCCTGTGGCGGCAAGTCCGCTCGGGCCTCAGTTCCACACGCAGGCGACACCGGAAAGATCCTCTTCATCGACGAGCCGCCGGACGGCGATTCCCCACACCCCTGGCACAGATGGCTCGCGCCCGGCCGGCACGCCGCGTCCTTGCTGCGCTGGCCGCTGCTGGTCGGCGCCATCCCAGCCATCACGATGATCGTGGCGCTCATCGAGCCGCCTCCGCGCCAGGAACCCCGCGCGCGCCGCACCGTCCGCTCGGAGAGCTCGTTCCTGGGCTCCCGCCTGCCGGGCTTTCCGCCTCGCCGACTGGCTTCCTTTGGCATTGCCCAGGTGCTCGAGCCCCAGGAGGGGCTACCTCGGGGCGAGCTGGTCTATCTCCTCGACCGGACCCCCGTTCTCTCCGTGCAGCCAGGCTTCAACCTGCAACTCGTCCAGTACGTCGCAGTCACCGAGGCTGGGCGGCTCTTCCGGCTCAGAGCCAGCGACTTCGAGATCGTCTCCAAGCTGACGAAGCCGGGCGGCGCCGTGCGCGCCCTGAGGGAGTTCCGACAGCAGGCGGCCCGGACCTCGGCCTCCGGCCTCGTCATCCTGGTCGATCCGGCATCCCAGGGCCGCGCGCTGGCTCCCGGCACCATCTTGCGGGTCGATCGCGCCGAGCTCGGGGACGACGGCCCTGCCACCTACATCGGGCGCATCGGCTCCCAGGAGGTCCGGATCCCGGCAGCCTCTTGCAGGCCGGTGCTGGCGCCAACGCTCCAGCAGAGCGCGCCGAGGCGATCCTGAGGCGCTTCCCGCCGTGAGCGCGTCCGATCCCGGGCTTCCTTCGTCCTGGAACACCGGCCCTGGCCGCGTGCAGCTCTCCGTCGTGGTGGTCCACCACCGGAACCGCGAGCGGCTGCGCGCCTGCCTCGATTCGCTGGCGGCGCAGACCTTTCGCGATTTCGAGCTGGTCTTGGTTGCCAACGGCGTCGAGCCCCCGGGGCTCTCGCAAGAGGACGTGCCCTCAGGGTTCGAGACGCGCCATCTGGCCCTTCCGGTCAACCTCGGCTTCGCCGGAGGAGCCAATGCCGGGATTCGCTCGGCACGCGGCAATCTGATCGCGCTGCTCAACGATGACGCCGTGGCCGAGCCCGACTGGGCCGCCAGGCTCGTGGAGGCTGCCCGCACGACCCCGTGGGCGGCCTGCTTCGCCAGCCGAGTGTTGAGGGCCCCGGACGGCGCCCGCATCGACTCCGCGGGCGATCTCTTCACCTGGTTCGGCGAGGGCTTCAGCCGCGGGGCCGGAGAGCCGGACGGTCCGGCCTTCGCGAGCGACTGCGAGGTCTTCGGCCCCAGTGCCGCGGCGGCGCTCTATCGGCGCGACTTCTTCGTACGAACGGGCCTGTTCGACGAATCGTTCTTCTTCTCCTACGAGGACGTCGACCTGGCGGTGCGCGCCCGGTTGCTGGGGCTGGCGTGTCTCTACGTCTCGGGCGCCCGCGTCCTGCACTCAGGCGGCGCGACGCGCGGGCCGGGCTCCGTCGCGTCGGTCTTCCATCAATCTCGAAATGTCGAGTGGGTCTTTTGGGGCAACCTGCCTCTCGATGTTCTGGTGCGTGCGCTCCCGTGGCACCTGGCGCGTTCGGCCTGGGGGCTGTTCGTCGCTGCCTATCGCGCCCAGCTCGGCCCCTATGTGCTCGGCAAGCTCGCGGCCGTGCGCGGTCTGCCCCGACTCCTCCACCAGCGCAGCCACCGGCTTGCGTCGGCGCGGATCAGCGGCTGGGCGCTCGCGTCCATGATCGATCCCAGGTTCCACTACCGGCGGCTGGGGCTGCTGCTGTCCCGGCTGGTGGGTCGGACGAGTTGACGGCAACGGTGGACATCGCCGCCAGGCCGCGATAACGACACCAGTGTGAGCACCGGAGGAAAGGACTGGGCCGTCCCGTTCTGTCTGACGGCGTGGCTGCTGGCACTCCATGCGGGCGCCTCCGACGATCTCACGCGGCAGAAGAAGTTCGAGCTTCTCTACAACGCTCCGCTCAAGGATCTCTCCAGCCCCACCACCCGCTTCGATCCCGATCAGCAGCGCCAGCAGATCCTCCAGGCGGGAGTCCTTCTGGACGTGCGGACCACGGTCGTCAACGGCCACGGTTTGCGACGGCGTGTCGTACAAGGCTCCGCACGCAACGTCGGGAAAACCGCCGTGCGCCAGGCGGCCGTCGAGCTGCTCGAAGCCTCCGTCACCGGCCGCGCCTCGACCGGTGAGCTGCTTTCGGGGCCCTACGAAGTCGTCGCCTCGCAGTTCCTCGGCGACCTCGAGCCCGGGCAGGTTCTGGGCGTCACTCTGCCCCTGACGCGGCCCGACGTGCGGCTGCGGCTCTACCAGATCCGGCTTCGTTCCGCGCCGTGACGCGCGCGCGGGCGCGGCCCTTTCCGGTCCGACGCGTCCTGGTGCTCAGGCCCGGCGCGATGGGCGACCTGCTGCTGGCGCTGCCCGCTCTGCACGCCATCGCACGAGGCAACCCGAAAGCTCGAATCGAGGTTGCAGCAAATCGCGCGTTCACGCCGCTGCTCACGCTCTGCCCGGTCGTCAACGGCCTTCACGACTTTGGTTGTGCGCTCTTCTCCGATCTCTTCGTGACGGGCCAGCCGCCAGGCCGCAAGCTCCAAGAGCTCATGGCGGACTTCGATTCGGCGGTGCTCTGGATGCGAGATCCCGACGATCAGGTTGCCCGGAGGATTCGCGAGTGCGGGGTCGCCTGCATCGCCGGCGGGGGCGCCACGCTGGAGGCCAGCTCCGGGCAGCACATGGCCGTGAGGCTCACCCGGATGGCCGGCCAGCTCGCGCCTGGAGAGCCCGACACCCGGCGGTCGACTCTCGATGCTCGCACTCTCCGTCTTCCCTCTCCCGGAAGCGCAACGCGGCTGCTTCTCCACGCGGGCAGCGGGGGGCGTCAGAAGCTCTGGGGCGTCCAGCGTTTTGCGCAGCTGGCCCGGGAGCTGGCACGGGCGGGCCTGAAACCGGTCGTGCTGGAGGGGCCTGCGGACGAAGCGCCGGCCGGGGAGCTGGCATCGATGCTCGGCGCGCCCGTCACCCGGTGCGAGTCGATGCTCGAGCTGGCTCGCGAGGTTGCGGGCTCCGCGCTCTTCGCCGGAAACGACTCCGGCCCGGCCCACCTGGCGGCGGCGCTGGGCGTTCCAACAGTCGCCATCTTCGGCCCGACCGACCCGGCCGTCTGGGCTCCATGCGGTCCCCGAGTTGCCGCGCTGGGCGGCTGCGGTTTGTGGCCCGAGCCGGAGGCCGTCGTCGAAAGGTCCCTGGCCCTTCTCGCTGCTGCGCCGTCCCCGGGCGCGGCGTACAGTGAATCCCGATGAGCTCCGCTGGCCCCCGGCGCCTGACGATTCCCGAGGTCCGGTTGCGGGCGCTGGGGCCTGGCGACGCCCGAGCTCTGGTCAGGCTCTTTGCCTCGGGGGACGGCGAGGGTGCCCCGTGTCGTCCTGTCCTGGGCGAGTGTCGCCGGTTTGTAAGGTCGGCCTTGAGTCAGGAGCGAGCCCGCCGTGAATTTCATTTCCTGCTGCTGGCCCGGGATAGGAAGCGGGGGCCGGCATCGAGGAGGGAGGAGAGCCTGGCGGGGTGGATGGCGCTCTTCGAGCTCGACTGGGACGCCCGCTCGGCGGAGGCTGGAACCTGGATCGCGCCTCCCTGGAGAGGCCTGGGCGTCAACCCGAAGGCGAAGGGGCTGTTGCTCGACTGTGCCTTTGCCGTGCTGGGCCTGTCCCGCGTGCGCTTCCTGGTCGAAGCGGAGAACACTCCCTCGATCCTGGCGCTCCGGAGACTGGGCGCCGTGGCAGACGCCTCATTGGCGGCCGGGCGCGCACCGCTTCCGTTCAGTGTCTGGCGCGACGACGATCAGCTGGCCTAGGGGAGCCCGGTCGAATTCGGTCTCTGGCGTGACAGCAGCCCGGTGATCTAGGATTCAGCGGCGCGGTCACCGACCGGCGGCGCGCCGATTCGAACCTCTAGCCGCAGCGTCTGGTACGCCCATGTCCTCCGAGCCCAAGCATCGGGTCCAGTTCACTCCCGACTTCCTGGACCGCTACTCGATCAAGCGCGTCCTGGGCGAAGGCGGCAGCGGCATCGTCTACGAAGCCGAGCAGAAGTCGCTGGGTCGCGTCGTCGCGATCAAGTTCCTGAGCAACAACCTCTTCCAGGAGGAGGAGGCCGTGCGCCGCTTCCTCGACGAAGGGAAGATCACGGCCCGCCTGCAGCACGGCAACATCGTCACCATCTACGACTTCGGCGTGATGGGCGACACACCCTACGCCGTCTTCGAGTTCGTCTCCGGCCGGCCTCTGCGTACGCGGCTGGACCAGGAGCACAAGCTTCCGGTGTCGGAAGGTCTTCGAATTGCGCAAGAGACGCTGGCCGGGCTTGCGCACGCCCACAAGCAGGGTGTGGTCCACCGGGATCTCAAGCCCGAAAACCTGCTCCTGGAGCCGGACGGCCGCGTGAAGATCGCCGACTTCGGCCTGGCCAAGTCGCGCGAGAAGCGCGACTACAAGACGCGCGCGGGCGTCGTGATGGGCACGCCGGAGTACATCTCCCCGGAGCAGGCCAGCGGCCAGGACGCCGTCCCTCAGTCGGATATCTACTCGCTCGGCGTGATGCTCTACGAGATGGTCTCAGGCCAGGTCCCGTTCAGCGGGACCAGCGACATGGCGATCCTGCTCGCCCACGTCCAGAAGCCGCCGCGGCCGCTGCCCGAGCTGGTCCCGAACCTGCCCAGCCTCGTCTGGGACCTGGTCGCCCGCGCGCTAGAGAAGCAGCCGGGGAGCCGCTACAAGAACGCCGAGGAGTTCTACGAGAAGATCGAGGAGCTCTCGCCCTACCTGGGCCGCAGCACCCGCGAGATGCCCTCCGGCGTCATCAAGGCCGTGCGCGCCAGCTCCTCGGCGCGCCGGGCGGCCCAGCCGCTGACGCCGCCCCACACGCCCACGGAGGTGCTCCAGGGAAAACGGACGATGGCGGCGATCGGCGCCATCCTCGCTTTCCTGGTCTCCTCGGCCGCGCTGGGCGCGTACCTCTTCCGCTCCGGAGTCATCGGACCCAGTTACTCCGCTGAATCGATTCAGGTCAAGCCGGGCGTCCATACCGCCAGCCTCGACTGGAAGTCCAACACCGCGATGGTCGGAAAGGTCGAGCTGCGCGAGGAGGCCGGCGGCACCGACCAGGACTGGCGCCAGGTGGCCGCTTCCGACGGCGCGCCCGCCCTGGAGCACCACCTGGTGTTGAGCGAGCTGAAGCCCGCAGCCACCTACGAGTACCGGTTCGTCTATCCCGACGGCTCCGCCAGCATCCAGCACAGCTTCCGGACCGGTGGCACGTTCGAGACGGAGAGCGCGGAGGCGACCTACGAGTCGCCGGACCGGGTGACGATTGCGCTGGCCTGCAGCCAGCCGGTCAAACTCACGGTGGCCTTCCCCGGGACGGAGAAGCTCGAATCTTCGGGAGAGCTATCCAAGACCCACGTGCTGCGGATCGGCGGCGTCGACCCCCTGCGAGGCATCCCGCGGGCGACCTTGACGGCGACCTACGAGGGCGGCGAGCAGGTGGAGGCGCCCTTGGTGCGGGTGCCGCCGCTGCCCGAGATGATGGCGTACGACATCGAGAAGCTCGACCTGCCTTCCCTGATCCGGGGCCTCGACGCTGCGCTCTCGACGGCCAAGGACAGTGCCCAGCGGCAGGCCATCTTCGACGAACGGATGCGCCGCGAGCGTGTGACGGCCACCTATCGGGCCTTCCGCGAGATCTCGCCCGCCTTTTTCCAGTCCGGGCAGATCCCTATGGCCACCAAGCTCTCGGTCTACGAGAAGCTCCTGGAGTTGGAGAACCTCGACGGCCTCGCGGGCCTCTACCTGATCCAGAGCAGCTTCGACGTGGCCGCGAGCTACTCCGGCCTGGTCGCTCGCAAGTACGCCGACCCCGTCGCCGATGCCTCCGAGTACGACAGCGTCAAGTACGAGACGAAGGACGCGGCCTTCTTCCCGGAGAACTTCGATTCCAAGCAGTTCCCCGCCTACCGCGATACCCTGGAAATCCTCCAGGGCAAGGGTCGCCATCGCGAGCAGTTCACTTTCCGCTTCCGAGGCCCCCCCGACCAGCGATTCGTCAGGGCCGCGATCTTTTGCAAGGCGACCAACCTCCCGACCCGCATGTACTACGAGGCGGTGCTCAATGACCGGCTCAAGCTCACCTTCCGCAACACCCCCCAGACCTACTCTTCCGTCGGAACTCCTCCAGGCGAGATTTACCAGATCTTCCCCACCTCCTTTCTCTCCTCCCCCGAGAACAAGGTCGAGCTGCGACTGAAGTGTCTTCCGGGTCTGAAACCGGTCTTCAACTCACTGCTCTACGAGTTCGGGCTCAAGGCGCAGTAAGCGGGGGCGCCGGGGGTATCCGGGCACGGTTCGTGCTGGACAAAATCGACACTTTTCGCATGCTTGTTGGACGACAGCAGCGCCTGCGCGGACGAGGGCCGATGGTCCTCCTTCTGCTCGTCTGCGCGGCTCAAGGTGCGGCGCTGGCCTGGAACCAGAACGCCGACGCCGCCAACCCCGAGCTCAGGGTGAAGTGGGGGCAGGTCCCGATTCCGTACAGGATCAACCCCTCCACTGCGTCCGGAAACGTCAGCGTCGGCGACACCAGCGCCGCCGACGCCGTACGCGCCGCCTTCCGGACGTGGGACGATGCCGCGTCCGCAAATGTCTCCTTCCGCGACGAGGGCGACACGCTCCAAGAGACCGCCAGCACCCAGGAAGGCGTCAACCTCGTCAGCTTCGTCGACGTCGCGTTTCCGTACGGCGGAGCCCTCGCCGTCACTCCCTACAGTTACAGTACTCAAAATGGGGCTTTACGCTACGCCAGTGTTCTCTTCAACCCCCAGGTTCGCTTCTCGACGGCCAGCGAGCCCGGGACTTTCGACGTGCAGGCGGTCGCCACGCACGAGATCGGCCACCTCCTGGGCCTCGATCATTCCGCCATCCTCGCAAGCACGATGCTCCCCTTCGGTTGCAAGGACTCGACGCGCGGGCGCCACCTGTCACCCGACGACCTGGCCGGCATCTCCTCCATCTACCCGGCGCTCGGTTTCCAGGCGGCCACGGGCTCCATCGTCGGCCGCGTCACGAACGCTGCGGGCTCCAGTATCTTCGGCGCTCACCTGGTGGCCGTCTCCTCCGATGGTGTCGTCGGCGCGGGTGCCTACACGGCGGCCGACGGTTCCTACCGGATCGGAGGCCTGCCTCCGGGCGCCTACCAGGTGCTCCTGGAGCCGCTCGATGGACCCGTCACCACCACCACGCTCTCCTCTCCGGCCTACGCCTTCAACTTCACGCGGCTGGCCAGCGACTTCTCCTCGGCCTTCTTCCAGGGGGGGGCGCTGGTGGTGGTCTCGGCCGGTTTCGAGACCTCCGGGATCGATTTCCGGACCGCGCCTCGCACTTCGCAGCTCGATCTCCGCAAGCTGGCGATGTTGCCCCAGAGCGCTTCGTCCGCCGAGCCGGTGGTCTGCGCGACAGACGCCCAGCTCGCCGTCGACGGGCAGAACCTCATCGTCGCCGGGCCGGGCCTGAACGGCTCCGTTTCCTTGAGCGTCAGCGGCGCCGGCGTCCAGCTCACCTTCCGTTCGGCCTTCACACTCTCCGATGGCACGCCGGCGGTCCGCTACCTCGTCGAGGTCTCGGCGACCGCTGCCCTGGGCGCCCGCAACCTCGTCGCCACCGACGGCCAGACCCTCTCGGTGCTCGCCGGTGCCCTGGTCGTGACCCCGCCCACGGGCGACGAGCTCGGCCCGACGCTCTCCTGCAGCTACGATCGCGAACCGGCTGCCGTGCCGGCCGGCCAGCTCCGGATCTCGCTGCTCTCCGATGAGCTCCTGTCGACTCGGCCCCGCATCTCGATCGACCGGCCTGGGACGGGCAACGACGTCACCCTGGCCCTGCTTTCGCCGGGAGCAACGGGATTCGAGTGGACCTATCTCTACGACGTTGCCCGCGCGTCGGCCCCCACCATCTCCGACGGTCCCTGCAGCGTGACCGTGACGGCGGCCAGAGACCTCGCCGGAAACGAGCTGCGAGGGCTGACGGGCGGGTCGTTCACCGTAGATACGCAGCCTCCCACCGGAGCCATCGTCTACAGCAAGCCCGCTTCGGGTGTCGGCGCCGGCATCCTCGTTCTCACGGCGTCCTTCTCGGAGCCGCTAGGCCGGGCGCCCCGCGTCTACGTCGACCGCCCGGGTACCGGAAACGACGCCGGTCCGGAGACGATGGCCCCGACCGGTAGCCCTTCCCAGTTCACGTACGCCTACTCCGTCGCCCAGGCCGCCCCGACCGTTTCAGACGGCGTTGCGGTGGTGTTCCTGGATAGCATCGTCGATCGGGCGGGCAACGCCGGCCTCCAGGTCTCGAATACTCTTTTCACTCTCGATACAACTCCGCCAGCCTGGACACTCGCTCCGCGCCTGCGATTCACGGCCGCCCCGGTCGGCGTGCTCTCGATCGACCTGACCGTCACCGAGCCGCTCTCGACCGTTCCTCTGCTCTCCATCGACCGGCCCGGCAGCGGCAACGACGTGCTCGACGCGCCGATGAGCGCCACGGCCTCCGGTCTCACGTTCACGCTCAACTACATCGTGCTCCCGGCTGACGGCACGCGCATCCTCGACGGCTCGGCCCAGCTGCGCGCCATGCAGGTCACCGACGCCGCCGGGAACACCGCGGCCCCGTCCGTGACGCTGCCGGTCGACACGGTCCCGCCCAACGCCGTGCTCAGCTACAGCCAGCCTGCCGGCCAGGTGCCCGCCGGGCGCCTCGTTCTCACGGCGACCTTCAACGAGCCGCTGGCCCGCACGCCCTCCGTCGAGGTCGATCGCCCGGGGGAGGGCAACGATCTGCTCCCGACGCCGATGACGTCGGCCGGCGACCTGCGCGTCTGGACCGCTTCCTATCAGGTCCTCAAGCAGGACGGCGTCGACGTGCGCGATGGGCTGGCCAGCGTGACCCTGCGCGGTGCCCTCGACTCCGCCGGCAACGTCGCGCTGACTCCCGCCGGCGGAGTGCTTGTTTTCGCGACCGGCCCCGAGCCTCCCGTGGCGCGTCTCAGCCTCTCAAGCTCCGCGCTCAGCCGCATCCCGGCCGGCCCGCTCTTCGTGACCGCGACCTTCAATCTGCCGCCCTCGGAGCGCCCGCTCAGGCTCCTGCGAACTCCGCCCGGCACGGGCTTCTCCGCATCGGGAGTCAGCTCCGTCGTCATGACCGCCACCAGCGACCCCAACGTCTACATCGCCCAGCTCGAGCTGCCCGTCGCCAACGGCGTGAACGTCTTCGACGGTCTCCAGTCGCTCCAGGTCACGTTTCCCGACGGAAAGCCTGTGACGACACTGGGCGGCAAGTTCCGCAGCCTGACGCTCGATTCTCTGGGCAAGGGCCACGTTGCGCTGTCGCTTCCGCGGGGCTCCAGCCTCATTGCGCTGCCGCTCTCGGCTCCGGGCTCGGGCCCGGGCGGCGCCTACATGGCCGGGGATCTCGCCCGCAGCCTGGGCGCCACGCTCGTCGTGAGGACCGCGCCCGGTGGCAACACGCCCAACTCGCGCTTCGAAGTCTATCTCGCTTCCGCCGGCGCCGCCGACTTCCCGCTCGAGGGCAACAGGAGCTATCTGGTCCATTTGCCCGCCGCCGCAACGCTGCAGCTCGACGGTCAGCTCTGGCCCACCGAGCAGCGCACGACCTCGCTGTCCCTGGGCGCCAACTGGATCGCGCTGCCGCTCGGGTCGCCCGCGGGCTACGGCGCCGGCGAGCTCGCCCGGGACACCGGCGCTTCCGGCATCCTTCGCCAGCGCCGGACTTCCTCGGGGACGCTGGCCTTCGAGCCCTATCTCGACGGTCTGAGCGCCGCCTTCAACCTGGAGCTCGAGGACGGGCTGCTGCTGCTGTCGCCTTCCGCGCGCCCGGCCGTCTTGCCCGCGGGGCCCTGAGAGCAAGCCCGAGCCGCGCTCACGACGAAGCCCGTGCGGCTCGCGCTCGCTTGGCTGCGAGCCGCTCCCGCCGGAGCAGGAAGGCGGCTCGCTGCCGGTCGTGGGCCCGGATCGAACGGAAGAGCGGCGAGTTGAGCTTCGCCAGCGCGCGCTCCACGAGCTCCGAGGCCATCGCCAGGTCGCGCATCCGGTGCTCGGCCCACTTTGCCAGCGCCTCGAGCGCCTCGAGATCCTCCCACCGCTCCGATACCAGTCGCCACTCGGCGGCAGCCTCGTCCCCGCGGCCTGCCCGCGCCAGAGCGCGCGCCAGCCCCTTTCGTATCGTCCGTTGCAGCGACTCTTCTGTGGCGGCCGCCAGCGCCCGCCGGTACCCTTCCACCGCTTCCCCGGGCGATTTCATCGAGTCGTGCGTGCGCGCCACGCCGTAGTGCTCTCCTGCCCCGCGCCCCTCGCCCCGGCAGGCGCGCGCCCCGGCCGCAATCACAGAAACCAGACTCAAAAGGTCCAGCAGATTGTGCGAGAACACCGGCTCCAGCGCCGCCGGTCGCCGCTCCGTGAGGTACTGGAAGTAAAGCGCCGGGATCATCATCCCAGGCACGTCCCCGGTCCTCACGATCGCGAGCACCGAGCGCTCCACCGCCCCGAGCGTGACTTCCTGCAGGTCGTGCCGCCAGAGCCTACGCGCCGCGTGCAAGAGGTCCAGGTGCGGCAGATCCAGCTCCGGCGCAGCCAGCCGGTTGGCCACGAAGCGCGTGGCCAGGAGCGGCATGTCGAACGTCTTCCCGTTGTACGTGACCAGTCCGGTCCGCTCCGATAGCAGAAGCGAGAGCCCAAAGAGAAGCGCCGGTTCCTCGTCGAAGTCGCGCATGAAGAGCTGCCGCACGCGGAACCCGCCCGCCTCGAAGCCTGCCACTCCCACCAGAAAGGCCACCGTCCCCGTTCCGCCTGACAGACCCGTCGTCTCGGTGTCGAGGAACAGCGCCCTCGAAACGTCGAACGTCCCCATCCGACGGTCGCGCGCCAGCACTCCCAGCGTCTTCTCCTCGCAGCCCAGCGCCTCGCCCAGCGCGTGGCAGCCGTGGGCATGCGTCAGCGGGTAGAACCGCTCCCTCATCAGAAACGTCCCGAACCCGTTCGCGCACGGCTCGAAGCCGGCCACGTCGCCCGCCGGTTCTCGCGGCGGCAGCGGCTCCACCGGCGCCATCCGATGAACCGCGCCCAGCCTCTTGAGTCGATCCGTCAGACTCATGGGAGCCACGCTGTTCTGGCGGGGACGCCTGCGGACCCGCGATAGTCCCGAACTACCTTTCGAGTCTTCGAGTTGCCCATGACTTTCGCAGCTCCGGAGATTCGCAAGAAATTGGGGGTCCAGGGGGCCGATGGTCCCCTGGTGGGAGCTCGAGGGCAAGGCCCTCGACAGGAATCAGTACAACTAGATTTCATGCCGGTTTTCAGGAGATCCATGCAGTTGTGAGGGCAGACCCCCAGACAGTAGTAAGTACCAAGACCTGTCACCCGCCCACCCCGCTGTCCACCCTCTCCTCCAACCCCCCGAGCGCGAGCAGCCTCAGCGCTATCTCCTTGCCCCGCGGGCCGACCTCCAGCGCCGGCCCCACGCACGACGGACATCCGTCCGGACAGACGCACCCGCCGACCAGCTCGCCGGCCGCCCGGAAGAGCCGCGCGCAGTCGTCGAAGATCCTCTCCGAGAACCCCACGCCGCCCGGGTGGTTATCGTACACGTAGACCGTCGGCCGCTTCGTGAACGGCGATTGCACCATCGCCACCGCGCGCAGGTCGTGCGGCTCGGCCATCACGTAGAGAGGCGCCACCTGCGCCAGGATGTTGGCCAGCGCCTTCAACCCCAGCCCCATCTCCTCGGTCGTCACGCCCAGCGCCTGGTGGTCGTTCTCGCCGTAGCTGAACCAGAACGACGTGGTCTGCATCTCCTGCTCAGGGAGGTGGATGTAGCCCCAGCCCACGTTCTCGTGCGTGTGGAAGCGGATCTTCTTGTACAGGACCGGTAGCGTCGTTACCGCCACCTCGCCGTGCGCCCGCTGCCCGCCCGGCTCGGCCTGCTCGCAGAACACGTCCAGCACCTTGATGTCGGTCTTGGCCTCGGCGTCCGTGTAGTAGTCGACCTCGACGGGCCGCGCCTCGGCGCGCTTGCCCTCGACGTCGAACTTCTCGATCTGATACTGGCGGCTCTGGTGCAGGTAGATCGCCTCGTCATGCACGATCAGCGGCGCCGAGGCCCAGTCGATCTCCCCGATGACGCGGTCGTTGACCAGGTCGTGGATCACCACGTTGTCCGTCGTGGCGCTGCGCAGGCTGACGTCGCCCGCCGGGTAGACGTCCGCCATCCAGTGCCACCGGTTGCCGACGTGGCGCAGGACGCGGTGCTCCTCCAGGAAGTGCAGGAGCTCGCCCAGATCCTCGCGGCAGCCGCCGAACCGCTCGCCGTCCTCGAACGGCAGCTCGAAGGCCGCGCACTTCACGTGCGACATCAGGATCACGAGGTTGTCCGGGTTGAGCACGGCGCCCTCGGGTGGCCGCCCGAAGAAGTAGTCGGGATGGCCGACCATGTACTGGTCCAGCGGGGTCGAGCTGGCGATGAGGACCGCCACCGATCGCCCCTGCCGGCGTCCGGCCCGCCCCGCCTGCTGCCAGGCAGACGCGACCGTCCCCGGATACCCACACATCACCGAGACCTCGAGGCTGCCGATGTCGATCCCCAGCTCCAGGGCGTTCGTGCTGACGACCCCCATCACGGTGCCGTCGCGTAGGGCGCCCTCGATGGCCCGGCGCTCGTTCGGCAGGTAGCCGCCTCGATAGCCCTGGATCAGGTCCGGGTTCTTGTGGCGTCGTGACATCCGCTCTTTCAAGTAGGTCGTCAACACCTCCACCGTCAGCCGGCTGCGCGCGAAGACGATGGTGGGACATCCCTTCTCCAGGAACCGATCGGCGACGTCGCAGCTCTGCTTGATGACGGACCGCCGGATGCCGAGCTCGCGATTCACCACGGGCGGGTTGTAGAGCAGGAAGTGCTTCTCGCCGGAAGGCGCGCCGTTCTGGTCGACCACCGCGACCTCTTCCTCGAGCAGCCGCGAGGCCAGCTCGCCCGGGTTGGCGATGGTCGCCGAACAGCAGATGAAGCGCGGGCTGGACCCGTAGAACTTGCAGATGCGCTTCAAGCGGCGCAGGACGTTGGCCAGGTGGCTGCCGAAGACGCCCCGGTAGTGGTGCAGCTCGTCGAGCACGACGAACTTGAGGTTTTCGAACAGCTTCACCCAGCGCGTGTGGTGCGGGAGGATGCCCGAGTGGAGCATGTCGGGGTTGGTCACCACGATGTGGCCTGCCGAGCGGATCGCGCGCCGGGCGTCCGCGGGTGTGTCGCCGTCGAAGGTGAAGGTCTTGACGTCGCTTCCCGTGGAGGTGACGACGCCGTGGAGCTCGTCGAGCTGGTCGGCCGAGAGCGCCTTCGTCGGGAACAGATAGAGCGCGCGCGACTCCGGCCGCGCCAGGAGCTCGTTGAGCACCGGCAGGTTGTAGCAGAGCGTCTTCCCCGAGGCGGTCGGGGTGACGACGACCAGGTTCTTGCCTGCGGCCGCCAGCGCCGCGGCCTGGGCCTGATGCGAAAAGAGTTGTTCTATCCCTCGACTCTTCATGGCGGCGACGAGCCGAGGATCGAGGTTATCGGGAAAGGGGGCGGTGACGGCCTCGCGCGCGGGGAGCACCTTCCAGCTGGTGAGGTTCTTCTGGAAGTCGTCGTCCCTGCGGATCTCGTCCAGGAAGCGATCGACGTCGTGATCCGGAAATCCGCGCATGATAGGACAATCTTCGAGACGCTGCGCGGAAAATGTCAAGGAAAGCGGCGAGGCTCGCGATTCGGCAAGCAGCTTCTACTCGCTACTCACTACTCACTACTCGCTACTCGCTACTTCCCTCGGGCTACCGCACCTGCCGGTTCGTGTTGCCAATGACGCGGTAGTTGGATTCGTGTTCGGTGACGTCGAGGTGCAGGACCACTTCGCGCGTGTTGCCTGCGAGGTCCTTGGCCTCGATGTGGATCGTGTCGCTTTCGCCCGCGCTCGGATAGAAGTGCGTGCCCTGGAGTGCGGCGACGCCGCCGGTGTCGATGCCGGTCTCGCCGATCTCCTTGACTGTCGCCGGGAAGTGCTGCTGCGCGGTGCCTTCGACGCCCTTGATCGTGATGCCGATGTTGCGCGCGTCGCTCCCGTTGTCGGCGGCCTTGACGGTCAGCCGGAACCGGACGTCCTCTTCGAGCCGGTAGTTGAAGCTGGCGCCTGGTGGAGCCCAGGCCGAAGGATCGCGGAAGTCCAGTACGGTCGTCTGCTTCATCCGCGTCGCGGACGTTGCCGGCAGAACGGTAATGCCCGGCCGGGACTCGGACGGGAAGGCCTTGTAGACGTCACGCGCGTCGGCGCTGGCCTTGAAGACCTGCCAGTTGTTCTCCAGGTCCACGGGCGAGGCCGACCACCCGCGCGAATAGTCCTTCGCGGCTGCGAAGAAGACCGGCAAGGCGCCCTTGAACTCCACGATCTCGACCAGGATGTTCGGCGGATCGACGTCGAAGACTTGGTTGGTTCCGACCTGGGACGGGCCCGATTTGCGCGCCGCAGCCGACGGGTTGGCGCCCGTGCGGGCCACGTCGCGGTCTTCGCCCTCGGCGCCTGCCTTGGCCAGCAGGTTCGGGCGGTTGTCGAGGAAGATCGGCATCGGCAAGTCCATGTCCTTGAAGTCCCACTGCGTGACACGGTAATTGCGGTCGGCGTCGTCGCGGGCTGTCTGGTTCGTGACGTTGGTCCAGTCGGCCCGCGCCCACTTGGAGATGTCGGCCAGGATGCGGCTGTAGGAGCTGGTGGCGTTGAAGGCCGGGACCGAGTTGCCCTGGATGTTGTCGAACGACACGCCGTTGCCGAAGGGGCCCCAGGTCTTGATACGGTCGTAGCCGTAGACGTAGGAGGCCTGCGTCGGGAGCTGGTTTTCGGCCGTGTCGCCCGGGAAATCGGTCCTCGCCAGGTTGAAGATGTTGCCGGTGTGGGAGATGTCGAACCCGAAGTGGCCGGTGCCCTCCTTGAGGCCGACGCCGCCGAAGACCGTGTCCCGGATGCGGATGTCGTCGCCGACCTCGTAGTGGAACTTCGAGAGCTTCGGCCACATGTCGTCCCTGGAGGTGCCCTCCCAGGAGTTGAAGTGGACGTAGGGGTTGTTGTCCACGACGAAGACCCGGTAGAGGTTGTCGTACCCGGCCAGGGGCAGAGCCTTGCCTGTTTCGACCCGGGCCGGCGTGGCGAACTCCATCTGCTGCACCGAGCCGTACTTGACGGGGTCGAAAGTCTTGCTGTTGCCTTGCGCGCTCACCCACGGAGTGGCCGTGTCGAAGACGACGGTCTCCACGTAGTCGTCGCCGTCCTCGATGGCAGGGTTCAGGTTGAGCGACTTCGGAGTGTCCGTGAAAACGCCCGCCAGACGGCTCTTCTTGTAGTAGCCGTGCCAGTCGCCTGGATCGTCGACCAGGTCGTAGTAGACCGTGCGCCCGTTGAACGTGCGGCCGGGCTGGGCCGTGTTGACCCACTTCACGCGCGGGTACTTGATGCGGCAGGCCAGCTGGATGGCGGTCGGGTCGGTCGGGACGTTGAACGCGACGCGCAGGTCCCTGGGCAGCACGACGGTCTGCGTGCCACGGCCCGCGGCCAGGGCGCGCGCCAGGTCCCGCGACATCAGCGGGATGCGCACCTCCACGGTGCGCGGCGTGTTGATGAGCGAGGACGGCAGGAAGGTGAGCACGTCGCTGGTTGCCGCGCCCGTTCCGAGCAATGCCCGGCGCAGCGCGACCGGCGAGGACGGGCTCCCGGCAGGGCCGGTCACCGACGTCAGGTTCTGCAGGTCCCAGAGCTCGGCCAGGGTGCCGCTCGCGATTTGGGCGCCGATCCCGTTCGGCACCAGCTGGGACGGCTTCGTCGGGTCGGTCGCCTTCAGGTACCACTCGTAGGTGACCGCCTCGAAGTCTTCGCGCTTGAATCCGTCGACGCGCGTGCCGAAGTCGCTCACGCCGTCTCGGATGGCGATCCAGTCCTGCACGGTCAGCTTGGTCTTGTCGACCGTCGGATAGATGTACTGTCCCACGCCGCTGTACTTCTTCATGTCGGCCGGGCTGGGAAGCTGGTTCTTGTAGTAGTCGTAATTGATGCCGTTGTAGTAGCGGACCAGGCCCTCGGCGAACCAGTTGTTGGCGTCGGTCGCGGTGGTGGAGTCCTCGGGCACCTGGGAGGGGCCCTTGTGGTCTATGTCCCAGACGTACTGCCGGTCGATCGGGACGACCGCCGTCACGCGGACGATCTCCTTGCGCGGCGCCACGTAGACGTAGCCGTTCTGGCCCGAGCGGGCTGAATCGGGGCCGTACTCGGCCAGCTTGACGTCGTCGGCGGTGTTGGCGAAGGTGAGCCCCGAGGTGTCGAAGTACTTGCCCTTGATCTGGAGCTGGACCTCGTACTCGCCCGGATCACGGAAGTTGTAGGAGAACCTCACGGCGGGGCTCTCGCCCGCTCCGGAGGCGTTCCAGCCGGCAGTTTCGCCCGGAGCGTCGGCCGCCACGGAGCTGGTCGCGCTGGTGACGGGGAAGACGATGCCGTTATTGGACTGGCTTGGCTTGGTGGTGCGGACGCCGTTGTTGTAGGCGGACTTGAGCGGTTCCGACACGGCCTTCACGACCCACTTGTACTTGAACTCGCTCTGGTAGTAGGTGTCGCCGGCTCGGCCCGCGACGCCGTCGCCGTCCTGGTCCTCTCCGATGTAGTTCTGGTTCATCTTCCCGTAGGGACCGGCGGAGATGCCGCTCCACGACGGGTAGTTCTCCATCTCGAAGTTCTCGGGGAAATCCTCGACCGTGACCAGGGGAGTGCCGCTGTCGGGCTTGAAGTCGAGAACGGCCAGCTTCTCCTTCGTCACGGGCGGATCGGTCAGCTTGATCGAATCGGCATCCAGGTCGTACTCGACGACACCGCCGGTAAACGCCGCGTCCACGTCGGGCGCGTCGGTGGCCTTGAAGGCCAGCTTCGGGTCGCCCGGCGCCTTGTGGGCCGTGCGGGTCCAGATCTGGCTGTCCAGGATGATGCCGCCGCGGTCCAGCGCCTTCGTGCGCGCGTCGGTGACGCCGCCGGTCTTCGACTCGTCGACGTTGACGCTGTGCAACCCGAACTGCTGGGTCTGGCGGTAGTAGAACTTGCGCGCCAGCGTCCCGAAGTAGGTGGTCGTCGTCTTGCGCTTCGTGACGGTCGTGACCTTGTCGATCATATGGCCGCCGACGTCCTGGTTGAAGATGATCGCGCAGCCGGTGGTTTCGTGCGTGGTGGTGACGCTAACCTCGGTGGTCGTTGCCTTCTCGGCGGAGACCGTCTCGACCTTCGGCAGGTTGTTGACGACCGTGGTCGGGACCGCCACCTGCGTGCACTTCTCCTGGGTGGCCTGCGCGTACTTGACGTTGCCGCTGATGACGGCGGGAACCTGGGCGGTGTTGACGCTGATCGTGACCGCGTGCTCGTTGGGGCTGCCGGGGATCTCGGCCCCCATGGTGATGGTCATGTTGTAGCCGACCTTGGCGGTGCCGAAGGCCTGGCTCATCGAAGAGGCCGAGCCGTCCGGGTTCCTCGTGACGGTGTGGATCGTCTTCGTGTTGTCGCCCTGGGTCGGCTGGATGCAACTGCCGCCGGTCGCGGCGATGCCGCAGAGGGTCAGCGGGATCTTCACGGTCTCGACGACCGTCTGGATGACCTCGGTGGTCTCGGTGGTGCGGCCGCCGGGCAGCTCGAGCACCGTGTCCTCGTAGCGGAACGGTCCAGGGGCCAGCGGGTTGGTCACCAATTGCGGATTCGAAGTGTTGATGGCGTCGAAGGCGGCGGTGACGCCCGCGTCGGGCGGATTCTTCTCCTGGACGAAGTAGTAGAGGTTGAAGCGGCCGTCGGAGGTGATGGCCCGGATCTGGTTGCCCAGGCCGGTGACCTTTCCCTTGGTGATGCTGCCGCTCACCTCGGAGCGGTCCTCCCACTCGACGGTCCCATCGGAGGGCTTGTACCCGTGGAGGGTAGCTCCATCCCGGAAGAATTTGCCGCTGACGGAGAAGCTGGTCCCGGGGAGCTCGCTGCGGTAGATGTAGTCCGCAGTGCGGCTCTTGGCGGCAACGCCGAAGGTCTGGATGGTGCCGCTGGTGCGCAGGCTGTGGCCGTCGACGACATCGGAGGCGTCGACGCCCTGGTTGGTCCAGATGTTGTTGGCCAGGACGTACCGGAGAACGACCGCGTTGTTGCCGGTCGACTGGATGCCGTAGACGCGCTGTGCTTCGGCGGAGAGGCCTTCGCTGGAGAAGACGATCTTGGCGGGAACGCGCAGCGTGCTCTCCACCCGGTCGCTGCCTGCGGAGGCCAGGCAGCGGTCGCCGCAGCTGGAGAAGAACTCGAGCTCGTAGCCCGTGGCGAGGCTGCTGGTGATGGGGTTGCCCAGGGCGACGAGGGCGTTCTTGTTGGCCAGGTCCAGGCCCGGCACCGGGAAGGTGTCGAAGTCGGCCGTCGAGATCCAGTTCTTGATGCGGAAGAGGTTTGCCTCGTACCAGCCCGATTTGGCGCGGGCCAGGTTGGGGCCGATGCCGCCGTGGGCGTTACGGCCATTGATGTCCGAGACGTACCACTGGTTCAGGCCGGTCAGCATGTTGGCGTAGGTGGTGCCGCCGTTGTCGGGGTTGCGGGAGGGACCGCCGCCGCTGTTGTTGGCGACCCAGCCGCCGAAGCCGTGATCGGAGTGGACCCGGACGCGCCACCGGTTGTTGAGGAGCGTGTGCGGGGCGGGGACGTAATCGAAGGAAGGGTTGGGTGTGGCGAAGGCGGTGCCGGTGTCCGGCGTGGTGGCCTGCTTCTGCGGGGCGCCCAGGTTGAGGATGCTGAGGGAGCCCGTGGCCTTGTTGATTTGCAGAACGGCGCCGTCGGGCACCGGTGGCGTGAGGGCCGACAGCGCCTTGCGCCCGCCGGTCCCGCTGTCCTCGAGCACCGTGACGCGCGCGAACTTGTCGACGGCCAGACCGCTGCTCTGGCCGATGGAGAAGAGCCACTGGCCGACCAGGGTGAAGGTCTGGTCGGTCCGCCGGAACCGGTAGACGCCGCCGGTGTTGTTACGCTTGTCCTTGAGGCGAAGGTAGACGTCGCCGGAGCGAGCGTCGATCGCCTGCACCAGGCGCGGATCGCTCAGCTCCAGGAAGGCCTGTGCAGAGCCCGTCGAAAGCAGGACCAACAGTCCCGCGAGCACCATCCGCTTCATCGAACCTCACCCTTTCCTCTGGAGCATCTGAAGGGTCTGGAGCAAGAGCTTCGCGCGCTCCTCCTCGACCTTCTGCTGCCTCAAAATGAACGCCAGCACTTCCAGTGTCAGGTCCCGGCCCCCGGAAACGATCAACCGATTGATGGGCCGGCTCATGCCGGTCGTCAGCATCTTGGAGCGGTAGGCCGTCCACTGCTTTACCAGGCTTGCCATCTGCGCGCGGGCCTCGTCGGCCGAGAGCCCCTTCTCGTTCGTCGTGTTCCAGAACGTCGCATACGGGTTGTCGAAAGTCTCCACCGGCAGCTGCCAGCTCTCCGGAGCCACGGTGGTTGGGCGGCTCGCATCGGGCATGACGAAAGAGCTGTTGAGCACAGTGCCGTAGCCGCGGGCCTTCGCCACCGTCTCCGCAGCCCGGGCGATTTCGGATTCGATTGCGGCCAGCTCTTCCTCGCGCTGCTGCGCCGGCACGTGAACCTGCTGGCGGGCCTGGTCGTCGAGCTTCAGCATCTCGTCGTTGAGCTTCAGATACTGGGCCTCCAGCCGCTGCCGGCTCTTCCAGAACGTCTCCTCGAGCCGGGCGATCGCGGCTCCGACGTCGACCTTGCCGGCCTGGTTCTTGGTCTCGAAGATCTTCTGGTTCAGCTCGGTGCGCATCTGACCGATCTGCTGACTCACCTCGAAGCGCTGGCGGGCCAGTTCCTCGTAGCGGCCCCGGTTTCTTTCGGCGGCCTGGGCGCGGGCCTGCTCTCTTTCGCGCACCATCCTCGAGCGGCCCGCGGGGGTCGTGCCCGGTGGAAACTGCTTCTCGAAGGTCCCCGAGTCGAAGTCGAACTGCTGCATCCTCGGGTGAAAAAGCATGACGAAGGCGATGTCGACGCTGGCCACGCCCGGGATGACCTGCGCCGGGGGGGGAGATTTCGGCAGCCCCAGCAGGCGGTCCGATTCGGCCACCGGGTCGTCCTGGGCGAGCGCGAGGCCGGCTCCCATGATCAGAGCTGCAAGGAAGACGACTGCTGCGCGAGTGGCCGTTACCGGTTGGATCGAGACCTTCAAGTGAGCTCCTGGCTGGATGAGCCGACAAAATTCCTAGAATAAGTATAACAGCGGGAACGCCAAGCGGGAAGCCGCGAATCGGCTTCCTCCCGAATGCTCCGACTTCGCGTCCCGGCGCACGACGCACCGCGGCATGAACGGCCGGGCGCCAGCCTGGCTGGCCTGCGTATCTGGGGTTACCTGCCTGCAGGTCTGCCTTGCGCAGCTCCCGGTGGCGGAGTCGTCGAAGCGGCCTCGGCGGGGAAGAGCTCGTTCCAGCGAATCTTCTTCGCAAACGAGTCGCTCACCGTCGTCGTTCTCATGATGACCAGCCACAGGATCACGCAGAGTGCCGTCCAGAGTCGGGAGCGGGCCAGCCCCAAGCTGATGTGCTTGAGGACCTCCTCGATCGCCATCCGCAGGGCGACGGCTCCCAGCGCGACCAAGATTCCTCCCGGTACGTGATAGAGCCCGGCCAGCAATAGATCTTTGTGGGGAAGTTCCTTGGCCCAGAGCGCGTCGGTGATGTCGGCGAAGATCATGGCTCTTCCCTCGAGAGATTCGAATCAATCGGCAATTCGCAATAATGCACAAACTCCAGGCAGACCGCCACGGGGGTGGCGGCCTGCCTGGTTAGGTGTTCTCTCAATTTGGGTCGGCCCGGAAGGACTACTTCGCCGGCGCCGGCGCCGGCGCCGGCTGCTGGGCAGCACCCGGCTGGTTCTGCCAGGGCTTGTCGGCGGCCTGGTCGACGCGGTTCTTCGCGTCCTGAACGCCCGACTGCACGCCGGTGTAGATCTCGCCCGTGCTCGAGCGGATCGCGTTGATCGCCAGAATAGCGAACATCACGAAAATAACCAGCAGCGCGCCGTACTCCACCAGGTCCTGACCCTTCCTGCTGTGGTACTTCCTCATCGCTGAGGACCTCCTTGAGGCTTGCGCCCCGTCTCCCTGAACCCCGCAGTCATGTTGCCCTTCTTGTCCGAATCATCTTAACACAGACGGGGGGCCTGTCAACCGGCTTGAGATTCGCCTATCCTTCAGCATTCGTGATGACCCCTACGTCCATATCCGTGATTGTTGTGACTTTTCGGAGTCGCGACGTCGTCGGGGCGTGTCTCGCGTCGTTGCAAACGGCCGCCGGGCCTGGGCTCGCCCTCGAAGTCCTGCTCGTCGACAATGCTTCGGCAGACGGCACGCCCGGGTGGGTTCGGGCGAATTACCCGGCCGTGCGGGTCATCGAGAACCCGGTGAATGTTGGGTTTGCCAGAGCCTGCAACCAGGCGTTGGGCCTCGCCTCCGGGCAGTACGTGTTGTTCCTGAACCCCGACGCGCGGCTGGCAACGGGCGCCCTGGAAGCTATGATCCAGCGCCTGCGCCAGGAGCCGCGACCCGGGCTGCTTTCACCCAGGCTCCAGGGCGGAGGCCCGCCCGCGTGGGGCCGCTTTCCGACGCTCGGCCGGCTCGTCGCCCGTCGGCTTGGCGCCCGGCCTGAGCCTGAGCCCGGCGAGGGGCCCGTGGATTGGGTGCTGGGGGCCTGCATGCTGGGCCCCGCGGAAGTCGTCAGGGAGCTTGGCGGCTTCGATGACGACTACTTTCTCTACGGCGAGGACCTCGATCTCTGCGATCGCATGGCGGCGGCCGGCCGCACTGTGGTTTACTATCCCTTGGTCACGGTGACTCACCTGGGCAATGATCGCTGGGACCCCGACAGGCTCGAGCGAGTCTACGGAGCTGTCCTGATGTTCTTCAAGAAGCGGCGGAGCCTGGTCAGTTACCTGGCTGTCTGGATTGGACTGCGGCTTCTGAAACTATGGCGGGGGGGAAGAATCGAGAATTGAGAATCGAGAATCGAGAAGCGAGAGGCTGGAGTGATCATCAGTACGCGAGGATAGCGCCCGGGTCCCTACCTTCGGACTTCTACCTTCTACCTTCCATCTTCTAAAAAAACGATGCGCCTCTTTCTAGGAAATCCACCCTGGTATCGCGAAAACCTCTACTTCGTACGCGCCGGGTCGCGCTGGCCGCACTTCGAGGAGAAGGGCTGCACCTATACGCCCTTTCCCTTCTACATGGCGCATGCCGCCGCCATGCTCGAGGCTGCGGGCCACGAAGTCGGCGTCTGCGACGGCGTCGCCGAGGGCATCCAGCAGGACGAGTACATCCGTCGCGTGGTCGAGTTCGCGCCCGACTTCGTCTTCCAGGAAACCTCCACGCCCTCCATCCAGGAGGATCTCGACATCGTCGCCCGCATCCGGCAGCAGTTGCCCGAGGCCCTCTATGGGATGGCCGGCATGCACGCGCCGATGTTCACGCCCGAGTTTCTGGAGAAGACGCCGTCGGTGGACGTCAGCTTCGTCGGCGAGTACGAGCCCACCCTGGTCGATCTGGCTGCTGCGCTCCAGACCGGCGTGAGGGACTTCAGTCGCATCCAGGGCCTCGTCTGCCGCAACGTCGAGGGCCGGGTCGTGGCCACGGGTCGCCGGGAAATGCTGGCCAACGTCGACGACTACCCCTGGCCGGCGCGCCACCTCTTCCCGATGGAGCGCTACCACGACGAGCCGGGCGATATCCCGCAGCCGTCGGTGCAGATGTGGGCCTCGCGTGGATGTCCCTACCACTGCAACTTCTGCGTCTGGCCGCAGCTCATGTACGCCAATAACCGCTACCGCCCCAGGGCGGCGGCCAGCCTGGTCGACGAGATGGAGCACCTGGTCAAGGAGTGGGGCTTCAAGTCCGTCTACTTCGACGACGACACCTTCAACATCGGGAAGCCGCGGCTGATGGAGTTCGCCCGCGAGATCCAGCGCCGTCGCCTGAAGGTCCCCTGGGCGGCCATGTGCCGGGCCGACCTGATGGACCGCGAACTGCTCGAGGCGCTCAAGGCGTCGGGACTGACGGCCGTCAAGTACGGGATCGAGTCGGCCGACCAGGCGATCGTGAACGACTGCGGCAAGGCGCTATCGATCGCGAAGGTGAAGGAGACCTGCAAGATCACGACGGAGCTGGGCATCCGGATGCACCTGACGTTCATGTTCGGGCTGCCGGGTGAGACCAAGGAGTCCGCCGCTGCGACGAAGGCGCTGGCCCTGGAGCTGAACCCGCACTCGGCGCAGTTCAGCATCGCCACGCCATTCGTCGGCAGCCGCTACTACGACCAGCTCAAGACGAGCGGCCACCTGGAGAGCGAGGATTACGGACGCTTCGACGGCTACCACACCACAGAGGTGTCGACGGATGCTCTGAGTCCGAAGGACCTGGAGGAGATCGCCGCGGACATGCACCGGCTCTGGCTGGAGCACACGGTGCGGCGGGGGCCTGCAGGTCCGGCCGTGCCGCATGAGCGCGAGGGCGTCTCGATCGTGGTCCCGCACCTGGCGGGCCGGGAGATGCTGGGGGAGTGTCTGTCGTCGCTGGCGGCGCAGTACGAGAAGCCGCTGGAGGTCCTGATCGTCACGCGCGAGCCCGCGGGCGAGCTGGCGGAGAAGTTCCCCAACTTCCGCTGGGTCGACTCACCCGGGAAGCCCGGGTTCGCGGCCGCCGTGAATGCCGGCATCCGCGCCTCTCGCGGGGCCTACATTGCGCTCTTGAACGACGACGCGGTCGTGCAGCCGACCTGGCTCGGCGAGCTGCGCGCGGCGCTCGAGAAGACTCCGCAGGCCGGGTTCGCCGCCAGCCGGGTGCTCTGCTACGAGGACCGCCGGGTGCTGGAGAGCGCCGGCGACAGCGTCACGCTGGCCGGTTACGCCTTCAACCGAGGCAGCGGCGAGGAGGACGGCCCGCGGTACAACGAGAAGGGATTCCTCTTCGGGGCCAGCGCCTGCGCGGCGATGTACCGCTACTCGATGCTCTCCGACATCGGGTTCTTCGACGAGGACTTCGAGAGCTACCTGGAGGATGTGGACCTGTCGCTCAGGGCGAACCTCTGGGGATACCGCTGTCTCTACGTGCCCGCGGCCGTCGCGTTCCACCGGGGCGGCACGACCACCGGCGGCCGCCGGGACGCCGACACGGTGCGGCGGCTGGCGCGCAACACGGTCGGCCTGATCCTGAAGAACTACCCCCGCGAAGTGTTCCAGAAGCACTCCGTGAAGATCGCCGTCTACCTGGCCTTCATGCTGGTCTACCACACCTTCTGGACCCGTCGCGGCCCCAGCTACGCCCGCGGCCTGATGGAGGCCTGGAAGGGGCGTGACCTGATGCTGGCCAAGCGCAAGCGCGTCCTGGGCGGCATGCGTGTCAGCCAGGGCGAGGCCTATCGGATGCTCTGGGACGGCCAGAAGGACCTGGACGAGTTCAAGGTCACGCGTCTGCCTCGTTTCCTGCGCGCCATCGGCCTGGCGTGAGGCCTCAGAGGCTGTGAAAAAATCGCCCCTTTCTCAAGCCGGGCCATGGACAGGATCCGCTCGGCGTGGGATCATCGCTGCGGAGGTTCGACAGCGAGGAGAGCGGCATGCAGGGCGATTCGGATCGGCAGCAGAAGTTGTTCGAGGGGGCTGGACCCGAGGGCACGCCCTCCAAACCAAGAGGGAGCGCCAAGCCACGGATCTTGGAGCCAGATCGGTATCAGCGCCGGTTGCTTAACATCGCTCTGGATGAAGTCGTAGCG
>JACQZN010000060.1 GCA_016213845.1 Candidatus Wallbacteria bacterium | reverse complement strand
GACGGAACCCAAACCGGGAAAGGGATAGAGGTAGCAGAGAACAGGAATTCGGGAATCGAACGGACAGGTTCAGTTTTCCGTTGCCTGTTCCCGGTCCCCGGTTCCCTGTTCCCTGTTTGTTTTTCCCCGACGCGCTCCTAGTCTCGAGGCTCCGAAAAGCCGCAGAAAAATGGGGGTGCAGGGGGACGAGTCGCCCTGCTGGGGGCGTGGGGGCGAAGCTCCCACTTGGAGCGCTCAGTACAAAATGCGACTCAGGCCATGGGCGACGCCTCGGCCTCTGCCTTCTCGAGGTGCCGGACCCAGGCCGGGGGGAGATAGGAGCAGAGGGGCTCGGCTTCCATGAGGTTGTGGGTGGTGGCGTAGGCTCGTGCTCTGGAGCCGCCGCAGACGTTGCGGAATTCGCACATACCGCACTTGCCGAGGAGCTGGTCGTAGTCCCGAAGCCGTTTGAAGAGGGGGTCGTCACGGTACGTGGCGACGAGTGAGCGGTGTCGCACGTTGCCGGCCGACAGCGGGAGGAAGCCGGAGGGGTAGATGTCTCCGGTGTGGGAGACGAACACCAGGCCGTTGCCGTCGTTGACGGCGCGAGGTGCGCGCGCGATCCCGTCGGCTCGGGCCGTGTCCTCGCCTCGCAGAGATCCGAGGGGCGGCTGCAGTTGTGGCGCCTGGTCCCCGGCGCGGGATTCTCGTACGCGCTGCTGTAGCACGAACCTGCGGTAGTGGGGGGCCGCGGTCGACTTGATGTCGAAGGGCGCGTACTTCGCCCACTCATACATCTTGGCGAAGACGCGTTCGAAGTCGAGGGCGTTGACCTGCTGGTCGACCGAGTCGACGCCGCCGGAAAGCGCCTCGTCGGCCGCGTCCTTTGGTTTGCTCCTGCCGATCGGGACGAGGAAGAAGACCGACCATAGCGAAACGCCCAGGCTCTGGACCAGGTCGAAGATGGCGTCGAGGTCGCCCAGTGTGTGGCGGGAAACGGTCGTGTTGACTTGCGTGGAGAGGCCGATCTGGCGCGCTTGTTCCAGCATCTTGACGGACCAGTAGAAGCTCCCCGGGACCTGGCGGAATGCGTCGTGTCTGCTGGCCGAGCTTCCGTCGAGGCTGACGGCCAACCGCTTCAGGCCGCTGTCCTTGGCGTGAGCGATGGCCGCGGGGGTCATCAAGGGCGTGCCGGACGGTGTCATGGTCATCCGGAGTCCGAGATCGGCGCCATGACGGATGACGCCGAAGATGTCGGGCCGCTTGAGCGGGTCGCCGCCGGTGAGGACGACGACGGGCTCCCCGAACCTGGCGATCTCCTCCATCAGCAGGATCGCCTCGACCGTCGACAGCTCGTTGGGGTTACGAAAAGGCTGGGCCTCGGCGCGGCAGTGCACGCAGGCCAGATCGCAGGCCCGAGTGGTCTCCCAGATGACGAGGTATGGGCAGCGATTGAAGTCTGCGGCGTAGCGTTCGTGTGCAGGTTTACCGGACAAGGGTGTGGGCATCGGACTCTCCTGTCGGGGAAGGCGTGCCGCAAGTTACGGACCAGCCATGAAAATCGGCGAAGGCCGGCGGCAAGCGCGGCGCCACCGGCTCTTCCCACCCGCTTTCCAGGGGTGGAGGTCTGGTTCAGGTGCCGGTGGGAGCTCGCGCGGCGTCGACGACGGCCCGGGCGGTCCGCTGAGCCAGTGCGACCACATCGGACCGGGACAGCTTGACCGCTCCGGCGCGGCTGCCGCCGATCAGGCGGCTCAGTAGTCCCACGATCATGAGCACGACGGCGAAGGGGTCCGAGACCCGGACAGATTCCCGTTCGGCCAGGGTCCGGAGCACGGAAAGGAAGTGCTCGCGGGGAAGCCGGACCTGGGGGCCCGCGCGCAGGCCCGCGGTCTCGTGGAGCTCCAGGATTAGCCGGAAACTCTCCGCTTCTCGGAAGCCGAAGTCGAGGAAGCCCGCCACGAGGCCGTCGAGCTGTTCCCAGGCGCCTCGGGTCTCGTCCAGGCTGTGCGCTAGCCACCCGTGCAGACGGGAGGCCTCGTAGGAGAACAGCTCGGCGATCAGCGCCTCTTTCGAATCGAAATGGCGGTAGAGCGCGCCTTCCGTCACGCCCACTTCACGGGCCAGATCCCGCATCGAGGTCGCCTTGACACCCGTCGCGGAGACGAGGCGCTTGGCGGCCCCGAGGATGGAGTCTCGGCGCGAGGCTCCGGACTGAGTGCGGCGTCTAGGAGGTGTCATGGGAGGCTGGAAAGGGGCCACGTGTGTCGAGGTCGTGTCAGGTCGTCGATTACCGCAAGGCTGATGCCGGAAGCGGTTCGAGATCAGGGAAGCCTTGCCACGCGGACCTCCTCGGCGGAGTTGGACCAGGCGATCCAGGCGTCGCCGGGCGGGCCCGCGACGACACAGGCGTGAACCGATGATTTCCCCATCGTGTCGAGGGCCCGCGGTTTGGTCCAGTTGCGGCCGCCGTCTCGGCTCGTGACCCAGACCAGCTCCTCGCGGTAACTGACCCACCAGACGCACCAGACTCGGTTATCCCAGGCGGTCACGACCGATCGGCCGTCCTTGCAGTAGGGATAGAGCAAGGGGCCGTGCTGACGGAATTGCGTTCCTCCGTCGGTGCTCAGAGCCAGAACGAGCGGTTTTGCCGCCACGCGGTCTTCCGCCCAGAACAGGTAGAGGAGCTGCCCGGCGACCGCTGCTGCCGCGGAGTGGCGATCGAAGCCGGCGGACTCGGCGATCAGAGGGCCGGGCGTGGACCATTCTTGTTCGGGGCCGGCGGAGCGCGAGATGACCAGGTGGCGCGAGTCGGAGGCCGGATCGTTGTGCGTCCAGACGAGCGCTGCGGGTCCGGTCGCCGGCAGGAGCGCGGCCAGCCGGGACGGGGGGCGCCTTCCGGGGAGCGCCGCAGGTGTCGTCCAGATCGTGCCGTCGGCGGAGCTCCAGGTGACGGTCGGAAACTCGCCTCGGGGGCCGTCCCAGGCTGCCAGGAGCGGAAAGGCGTGGCTTCGACCTGGGCGCGCCTGGATGAGCAGGCGCGATTCGAAGCCGGAGGCTCGCCCCAGGGGGCGTGGGGAGGTCCACTCCTGGCAGCTCGACGCGGAGGAAACCAAATACACCCAGGGCCTCCCGTCGCTGCCCTCGCGGGTGAAGAGCAGGTGGACACGGTCGCCGGTGGCGACCATGGCCAGCTCGGTGGCCGGACTGGCGGTGAGCTTCGAGCTGGCAGACGGCTCTTCCCAGCTGGCTCCTGGGGAAGCTGCGCGGCGCACGAGGATCTTCCCGTCCGGGCGCACCCAGGCCACGACAAGCGCGGTTCCCGGCCGGGCCAGGACCACGCGCCGGCCCTGCTCGCCCCCCCCGGTCAGCCGCACGGGCTCCTCGGGGACTGATTTCTGCGCAGGAGGCGTCGCGGCCCCCTTGCTGCCAGCGGCAGGCGTCCCCGAAGGGGGCTTGGGAACAGTCGGTTGAAGGGCGGCGGCTGCGGGGGGTGGGGTTCGGCCCTCCCGCATCCAGACGCCGGTAAGTCCACCGCCCAGTCCAGCCAGAGCCAGTACGGCCAGGGGGAGCCAGCGGCGGCTGCTGGTCGGAGTGGCGAGCTGCGTCGTGGAGGGCGAGGCCGTCTGCTGGAGGCTGGACAGGGATCGCGCCGGGAGCCGTCCGGCGGAGGCAGAGCCGGCTCTGGCGGCGGACTCGCGAGGCGGGCGTGCCGCACGCACCAGAGCCCGGTGGAGCTCCTTGGCTGTCTGGAACCGTTCCTGAGGGCTCAGCTTCACGCACTGGTCCACCACCGACGCAATCGCATCGGGCACGGCGGGCACGGCTTCCTTCAGCGGCCTGAGCTGCGCCGTCATCCGCGCGGCCAGCAAGGTCGAGCCTGGTATCTGGTTGAACGGCACTCGGCCCGTCGCGTACTCCCACATGGCCGAGCCCAGGCCGTAGATGTCGCAGAGCGCGTCCGGCGGTGTTCCCATCACCTGCTCCGGCGCCATGTAGTGGCCGGTGCCCATGATGGTCCCTTCCTGAGTGAGCTTGTCGTCGCTGGCCATCCAGATCAGGCCGAAGTCGGTCAGAACTGCGCCCCGCTCCGCGATGCCCGAGAAAATGTTGGCGGGCTTGATGTCGCGGTGCACGATGCCCGCGGCGTGGACCGCGGCAAGCGCATCGGCGAGCGGAGTGAAAAGCTCCAGAAACTCTTTAGGTTCGAACGGGGGTGGAGAGGTCGCGGCGGATTCTTCCAGCGCGTCGGTGCGCTTGTCGAGTGGCTTGCCCTCGAGGAACTCCATGACGTAGTAGAGCAGCCCCCAGTCCTCCCCGACGTCGAAGATGCGAACGACGTTGGGATGGCTCACGCGACCCAGGGTGAGCGCCTCGCGCTTGAAGCGCTCCTCGAAGGTAGGGACCAGTTTCAGCCGTTTCGGCAGGACCTTGATCGCGACCTCGCGCTTGAGCTTGGGGTCGAAGCCGCGCAGCACGACTCCCATCCCGCCCGCCCCGAGCGAACCCGTCACTTCGTAGCGTCCGAATGCAGGGGGCAGCTTGTCGTCTGCCATGGAGGAAGTCTAGAAGGTGGGAGGTCGAAGATGGAAGGGAGTAGACAGTAGTCAGTAGACAGTAGGGCCGGGCGGACGCTCCCATTGGCTTGCTCGGGCCGACGGCGCCGCGATCGGCGGGAGCCAAAGGCCCACGGGCCACGCCTACTGCCGCTAGACTTCCTCATCCAGAAACGCGCCCGCTGAAGACCTGCCTCCACGCGGGAAGTCATCCCGGAGCGGAGATACGGGGCCCCCCAGTTCCTACTGACTACTGTCTACTGGCTACTCTTCAGCGGCCACGGATGGCAGGCTCAGACCGCCGTGCTGTAGCTCGAACGTCATGAATGGGTCGTAGGTCTTCACGTTTTCGCCCTTGAAGTCGGCGGCCCGGCCGCGGATGCGGAACAGGTCGCCCTCGATCTCGCGCTTGGTCCGCTCGTGCTCGCTCAGCGGCTGCATCAGCTGCTCGTAGGATTGATCCATGTCGCGCTGGGCGCCGGGGCCCTGCCGGACGTTGACGACCGGGGCAGTAATGGCCGTCTCCTTGACCTCTCCGGATTCGGTCTTGGTGCCCGCTGGCGGCGGTAGCTGGATGCCGCGATTGGCCATGTAGCTCTTCAGCATGTCCATGTCGAGCCGGATGGGGGCCGGCTCGCCGTCCTTGTCGATGTAGCCCAGTCCGTAAACATCCTGTCCGGCCGCCAGGTCGCGCATCTTGGCGAGCTCCTCGGCGATCGTCTTCAGCAGCTCTTTCTCCAGCTCTTCTTTTCGCTCCAGGAAGCGGTCGACGGTTGTCGGGTCGGAGTTGGAGACCTCGGAGGCGGCCTCCTGGGTCGCCTTGGTGATCTCCAGGAGCTTGGCCATTGCCTCCTCGGAGGGGAAGTAGAGCGGCTTGCCTTCCATTCCCATCTTCGGATTGGTCATGTTCTTGCGCGACGCCCGGATGTTGCCCGAGTTGTCGAAGGAAGTCGTGGAGTTCGCCATCCAGGTGGAGATGTAGTAGAGGTTCGGCTGCTCGTTGCCGTTCTTGATCGCCTTGTTGTAGTTGAGCTCGGCTTCCTCGTGGAGTTCGGGCTTCATCAGGAACTCGGACACTGAGGCCTGGTAGGTGAGGAAGGCGTCGAAGTCGAGGTCCGTGCGGGCGGCGTTGGGCTTGTTGTAGTGCCTTCGGTAGAGCTCCAGGATGGCGGTCCCGGTTGTCGTGTCGTCCGGGTCGGCCGCCTTGTCGTCGGCGGAGCGAAGGTCCTCGAACTTGACCAGCGCCTCGCCCTTGGCCCAGACGATCTCGGCGCCGGAGCCGAGCAGGAGCACGGCAAGAGCGAAGCTGAGTACGGACGGGGCGGGTAGGTTCTTGATCATCGCGGTCTCCTCAGAAGAGAGGACGAAATGCAATCTCTCCTGGATAGAATCATGACATCTAATGCGCCAGGTGGAAATCCTCCATCAGCTCGGCGACCCATTTCTTTTGGAAGTCGGGGTAGTCATAGCCGGTGGCGCGCTTGAGGGCGTCCGCGGGCTCGGTGCCGTCCTTGATGTCGCCCAGCATCTGCGTGAAGGACCACATGCCGCCCATCTCGAGGATGAACTTGGTGGCGTAGTAGGCCTGGGCGTAGCAGAGCTTGGCTTGCTCGCCCGCCAGACCGATGAACGAGCCTTCCAGCGACGACAGGGGCGCGAAGGAGGACCGGAGATTCTTGTTGCCGAGGACTCGCCGCAGGAGCGGCTTGGCCCAGGGGACCTCGCGCTTTTCCTCGACCTGGGCGATGCCTTCGTTCATCCAGGCCGGAACGCGCCGGCCGCCGAGCTTCTCCACGACCAGGTGGGTGAACTCGTGCTGCAGGATGCGCTGCAGGGCCTCGTCGGGCACACGCGTCTCGCCCGTGGGAATGCGGATCTTGCCGTCGTACACGGCGGCGCTCCAGGTCGGGGCGTCGGAGGCCTCCCGAAAGGCGCCGCCCGAGGGGTAGATGACGACCTGGATGGTCTCTTCGGGGCGAAAGCCGAAATCGCCGGTGACTTCGGCGTAGGCGGCCTCGAGGAGGACCAGCAGCTTCTCCTTGAGGTCGCGCTGGGCCGGGGTGTTCTCGAAAAGGACCTCGAAGTGGGCGTTAGAGGCCGAAGAGTAGTTGGATTGGACGCCGTGCTCCTTGGTATAGCGCGCCAGCAGCGCCGTGATGGCGGGATCGCCCGGGGCCAGCTCCAGGGCCTTGCCCAGGTAATGAATGGCCTTTTCCGTGTCGCCGGACTTGTAGCTGGCGACGCCCAGGTTCTCCAGATCGCGGCGTTTGCCTTTGCCCGCGGAGACGATCTCCTCGAAGCTCTCGACGGCGTTCGGGAAGTCGCCCATCAGAAGATAGGCGTTCGCGAGGGCCCGAGAGACGAAGTCTCGGTCGCCGCGTTCCCGGGAGCGGCGAAACATGTCGACAGCTTCCGCCGGTCGCTTGAGCTCCTCGAGGGCCCGGCCGCGGGCGAAGTAGCTCTGGTAGTCGTCGGGATCCAGGGCGGTCACGTGGTCTCCCAGCGAGAGGATCTCCTCGTAGCGCTTCTGCTTGTAGAGCTCGAGCAGGTGGGAGAGGCCGGCGATGTAGGCGCTCTTCGCCAGGCGTTTGTCGTGCGGGCGGGCCTGCGAAAGTGGCTCCAGGATGTCGAACGCCTCCCGGTACTTTCGCTGTTTCAGCAGCGCCAGCCCCTCGGCCGTTCGGCCCCCGGGCGCGGAAGGCGCCGAGATGGCCGTGGCCGGAAGCTGCCCGGGCCGGCGTGTGGCCGGCGGCGCCGAGAACAGGGATCGAGGGGCGGCCAGGGCCAAGGCGCCCAGAAGAAACAGGGCGACCGCTCGTAGCGATCGCCCACCCGTAGAGGGTGATTGATGAGACGCCATGATGGAATACGATATCTGGCTCGAAAGGGTTCCCTTCGATCGGGAGCGAGTTGCGAAAGGCCGGAATGCACGAAGGCAACCCGGGGAGCGGGCTGCCTTCGGGACCGGGAAAGGGAGGGAGGGACGAAAGGGAGGGATGCAGGATAGGGCTCTGGGTGCCGCCTTTCGAGGCGACTCCTCGTTGGTGAGCTTCTTCGCCCTGAAGTATAAGGACGTCACGAGAAGTGTCAAGCCGCTATCTTTCCGGACGTCCGGATTGGGACGGATCCCGGATGTGCCGGACGGTCAGTGGTGAAGACGAAGGGAGCCCCGCCGGATGAACCGGCGGGGCTCCTGAGAGGGTGGGCTAATGCGGCAGGGAGATCACATCCCGGTGCCGTGCAGGGTGTCGAAGTTGGTTACGCGGGCGCCGTCGCGCGCCATGGGCGAGAAGCCGCCGGTCTTGCGCCAGACGTTGCCGTTGTTCTTGACGACGTACAGCTCGCCGTTGCCGATCGAGATGTTGCGGGTGCCGGTTCCGTTGTCCAGCTGGCTGAACTGGTTGTAGCTGACGGAATAGCCCCAGACGTTGCCGTTGTTCTTCAGGATGAACAGCAGGTTCTGGTCGGCCTCGATCTGCCGGGTGCCGGTGCCGTTGTCGATCTGGTCGAAGCGGCCGTTGCGGTTCATCCAGATGTTGCCGTTGTCCTTGAGGATGAAGGTCTCGTTGCCATTGCCGACGGCCATCTGGGTGTTGGTGCCGTTGTCGACCATGTCGAAGCGGTCGCGGTACTCGCTGAAGCCCCAGATGTTGCCGTTGTTCTTCGTGACGAGCAGGCCGTTGGGGGTGGCCGAGATGTGCTTGGTGCCGATGCCGTCGTCGATGCGGTTCCAGCGGCTCCAGGTATAGCGGAAGATGTTGCCGTTGTTCTTGAGCAGGTAGAGCTTGCTCGAGCCCGAGGAGATCATCTGGCTGCCGGTGCCGTCATCGATCTGGCTGAAGCGGTAGCCGTTGTACTGCCAGACGTTTCCGTTGTTCTTCAGCACGTAGAGCGTGTCGCCGTCGGTGTCGATCATGCGGGTGCCGACGCCGTCGTCGATCCGCTCGAATCGGCTATAGCGGTACTGCCAGATGTTGCCGTTCTCCTTGAGGATGTAAACGGTGGAGCTGCCGACCGCGACCTGCATCGTGCCGGTGCCGTCATCGAACAGCTGGAAGTCGCCCGCCGCGATCGGAAGCGCAGCGGCGACAGTGAGGAGCAGAGCGCCCAAGATGCCGGTAGCCAAGGTACGTGTACGGAGCATGGCCATGTGACCTTCCTTTCGATTTCTCCCGAACAGTGCCCAACCTCTCGGCGGTGGTAGCCGGTGGCGATCCTCACTACGGGACCGGCCTCGCAAAGGTTTCAAGTCACTCTAGCACGTCATGGCGCAACTTGCGGCCGGCCGGTCACGTACTAGGGATTATGGGGCAGGCCGCCGGTCTGCTCACGGCTGTCTTTCGTTCGGTGTAGAATCTGCGTGTGTCAGAAAGGAGGCTTCCCAAGATGGCGGAAGTGCAGTGGATGAGACCCAGGCTCCTACCCTGGGCACTCGGACTGGCGGTTGCGGCCGTCGCCGTGGTGCCCGCGCCCAGGGAGGCGCTAGCCCAGTCGACCACCGTCCAGAGCGTTCTCGACGGAATGAGCGGCGCGTCGCTGTCGCTGGTCAACAAGAAGCGCGGCGAGTACAACGACTATGCTCGCAAGGCCAAGAGCTACAAGACCGGCCTGGTCGGCGCCGGCGATCTTGGCGGATTCAGCAACTACGACTCCCTGAGTTACAACGCCGAGCAGCTGCTGCCGCTGATGCCGTCGGCCTTCCTGGACGACGTCAATCGCAAGGTCTTGAACGAGTACTATCGCGGCTACTACGAGTGGTATGCGGGCTTCATGCCGCCCAGCATCTACCATCGGCTTTACGGCGACTACTACAGGAACATCTTCGTCTACTACGATCAGGACGTCTTCGTCTACGGGCTGCCCATCTGGATCGGTGAGCTCTTCGTCTCCCAGAAGAACCCGAGCCTGACCGGCGAGAGCCCGCAGGCCGTCGCCTCGCAGATCGACGGGCTGAAGCCTCAGCTCGACGCGGTCCTCAAGGAAGCAGACGCCTTCGTCAAGCGCGGCCCCACCGAGAAGGGCTTCTTCGGCACCGGCTGGTTCGGAAAGAAGAAGTTCAACCGCGGCGAGTGGAACGCGATCCGCGGCCGTTACGACAACCTGATGCGGCGATGGCAGAGCCTGCTCTCGTCGATGCAGGGCAGCATCGAAGCCAAGGCGATGGCCGGCTTCGAGGGCGCCGTGAAGTGGGACAAGCGCATGGTCGTGCGGATCGGCTCCTGGTACGACTGGACCCGCTTCGACACCGCCATCAGCACGAACCTGCCCTCGCAGTTCCAGGAGTCGCTCAACCGGAGATTTGCGCGCGCCTACTTCCGCGGCGCTTACGACCGCAAGTACGACCGTGACATGCAGAGCGGCACCGGCAACGGCTGGAGCTACGACTATTCGAGCCCCTACGGCACGGGTGACGGCAACGTCTACTCGGGCCGCGGCACGGGCACTGGTTACGGCGGGCTCGGCGAGTACACCGGCCGCCGGCGTTCCCCGATCGGCACGGGTGACGGCAACGTGGGCAGCGGCTCGGGAAGCGGCTCCGGCAGCGGCTCGGGCTCTGGCAGCGGCTCCGGCAGCGGCACTCCGAACTGGGGCGGCCTCAATGGCTCAGGCTCCGGCAGCGGTTCGGGCTCAGGCTCAGGTTCGAGCGGTGGCTCTTACGGCAGCGGCTCGGGCAGCGGTTCGGGTTCCGGCTCAGGTTCCGGCAGCGGCCGAAACTCCAGCGGCTCCGGCAGCGGTTCGGGCTCGGGCTCGGGCTCCGGCAGCAGCCGAACGGGTTCTGGCAGCGGCACCGGAAGCGGCTACTGAACCCAGGTTTTCCTGGCAAGACACCGCCCCGGAGGATGCGAGTCCTCCGGGGCGGCTTGCTTGAGGCTTGAGGCTTGAGGCTTGAGGCTCGAGGGGTCAGGGCATGAAGAGAGCGACGGCGGAAGTGCGCTTCCGCCCTGCTCGAAAAAGGCCCTCCGGGTCCTGGGTCAGTTCCCGGTGCCCTTGGGCGCGGCTTTGGGGTCGGACTTGCCGGCGCCGGTGCCGGGGCGGTCCTTGAAGGCCTTGGGGGTGGTCTTGCCGGCGCCGGTGCCGGAATCGCTCGGCTCGCCGGCGGCGTCGCCTGCGCCGGTGCCGGCGGGGCCGGCTTCCTTGGAGTCGCCTGAGCCGGTGCCGCCCTCGGAGGGGACCGCGGCTGCCTGGCCGCCATCGCCGGTGCCGGTTGCGCTGGAGGCGCCGACGATCCCACCGTGGCCCTCGTAGTAGGCGGAAGCCAGGTAGTAGGCCACGGGCTGACCCAGCTCATCGGGCAGATGCTTCCAGTCCGGCGGATCGGCCGGGACCAGCTTCGCCAGCTTCAGCCGAAGCTTCAAGACGTGGTCACGCACGCGCGAGTGGACCTTTGCCTGGACCGCCTCGGCGAGCCGATCGGCCGCCTTCTGGTACGCGCGGAAGGCCTGTGCGTCGCCGGATGAAGCCTCGTCCAGAGCAGCCAGGGCCGGTGCCACGGGGAGCTCGCCCTTCACCTCGCCCCTGGGGCTGGGAACTCGCGGAAAGGCAAGCCCGCGCGGTTTGCCCGCGAAGTCAGCCTGGAATCGGTTGTGCGGCTGCTCGGGCGGTTTGCTTGCGGCTTTGGCCTTGGAGCCCTGATCGCGAGCCTTCGCCGCGTCCGACATCAGCGCCAGGCGCCACTTGTCCGGCAACGCCGCCAGCGTGAAAAGGCTACGGTAAGTCTCCAGAGCCTCCACTGGCGCCGGTGGCATCATCGCGCCCGGAGGGCCGCCCGGGGCCTGGGCTGCGCGCTCGGCTAGCTGCTGCCAGTCGGCGTAGAGCGGCGCCAGCGCCGCCGAAACCTGCTTCTGGTACTCGCGCACGGCCTCCGCAGTTGCGGCAGACCAGGTCGGACCCGCGGCCGCGACGGATGCCGTGATGGCCAGAGACAGGCCGAGAACAGTCAAGGTGCCGATACGAGTTCGCAACATGGAGCCTCCCGCTGGGCAGTCGCTGGTTCTGGTCTGCTCCGGCTGCCCACTGCCCGGGGACGGAGCGGGAACACAGTAGCATGGAGCGAGGAGTGAGTAGCGAGTAGCGAGTAGTGAGTAGGAACGCGCGTAGCTTGCCGTGCGTGCTCACGGAACCGAACGGACCATCTGGGGAGGGCGGTTCTGGTGACTTTCCGAGCGGGAGAACGCAAATCGAAGCAG
The DNA here is from genome assembly GCA_016213845.1 of Candidatus Wallbacteria bacterium. GTDB lineage: Bacteria > Muiribacteriota > UBA6191 > JACPRK01 > JACPRK01 > JACPRK01. The sequence goes on along the minus strand of JACQZN010000060.1, from coordinate 65,813 downwards.
AGGGTCGTCCCCCACTCGTGAGAACCGATTCTTGCTGACTGACTTTCTACTCACTACTCGCTACTCGCTACTCACTCCTCTCACGGGCTGAAATACTCCTGGATCAGCTCGCGGTACTCGGCGGGCACACGCTCGCGATTCAGATAGCGGGACGTCTCTTCCTTGTAGTGTTGCTCCAGCTCGCGCTTGCGCGCGGGATCGTCGATCTGGCGCGGCAGCGCGCGCTTGGGTGGGACCGGCACACCGCCCGTGGGCGAGCTGGAAGTGCCGGCCTCCCCCGGCTTCGTCTCGGGCTGCTTGCCGCCCGCCAGCTTCACCACCGTTCCCTCCGGACTCTCCGGAGCAACGCCCGGTGGCTGCGAGCCCGCGCCCTGCCCCTGCCCGCCCTCGCCTGACTTGGCGTCGGGAGCATCGCCGCCCGCCGCGTTACCTTCGCCGTCTTTCGAGCCGTCCTTATCGCCCGAACCCGGCCCTACCCCCGCTCCCCCCGGTTGGCCCTTCTGCCCGCCCTTCCGCACGTCGCTGGCCAGCTTGCGCACGTTCTGCGCGAAGGCGTCCGTGCGGCCCGACCTGCCGCCCGAGGCGCCGTCCAGCACCTTACCCATGTCCCGCAGCACATCCTCCGCCGACTTCCCCTTCCCTCCCTCCGCAACTTGCTTCAACTTGTCCAGCAAGTCTTTTTCTTTCGGAGTCATTGGACCCTGCGGGGAGAATGACTGGCCTTGGCCGTCTTCCGGCTCCGTCCTTTCCAGCGCCCTCGCCCGGCTTTTCGCCCGCCGCGCCCTTCGCGGCATCCGCGCCGCCCGGCTTCCCGCCCGAGGGGTCCTTGCCAGCCTCCGTTCCCCCCGGCTTGCCGGACCCGGCGCCTTGGCCGTCCTTTCCTGCCTGGGCGCCCGCCTGCTTTCCGGCCCCGTCCTTCCCGGACTCCTGACCGCCCTCTTTCCCGGCTGCGTCCTGCCCCTTCCCCGAGGAGTCCTGGCCCGCGCCCTCCTTCCCATCGCCGGGCTGCTTGGCGGCTTGGCCTTCCTTGCCGCCGCCCTGGCCCGTCGTGCCTTGACCCGACGAGTCCGCTCCCGCGCTGGAATCCGGCTTTCCTCCCTGCGACGTGCCGGGGGAGTTGCCGCTTCCCTGACCCTGATTGCTCCCCTGCGCGCCGGGCTGGTTCTGCCCAGCGCCACTTCCGGCTCCCGAAGAGCCCATCGAGCCCTCGGAGCCGCTTCCCTGGCTGAGCGTCACATTGGCGCTCTGGCCGGGTTTCCCTCCGGCACCCGCGCCTGCCCCTGCGCCGGGCGAGCCCTGTCCTCCAGACGCCGACTTGCCTCCTGCCCCGGCACCCTTGCCCCCGCTACCCCCAGGCTTGTCGCACTGCCCGGCGCTCTTCTTCTTGCCCGGATCCTGGGGCTTCCCCTCCTGACCGCCTGGAGCGGCCTGATCCTGCGCGCCCGCCTGCTGCTGCTGTTGCTGCTCCGGTTGCTGCTGCTCGCTCCCGGTGTCTTGGATGCTCTGCGCCAGCTCCCGGCTCAGATCCGCCACCTGCTGCATGTCATTGTCCTGCAGCGCCTTGTCCATCTTCTCGGCGAAGTTCGACTTCGACAGGAACTGCGCGACCCGCCCCAGCTTGGGCGACTTCGCGCCCTGCTGCTCGAGCGCCTTCTGCACTTGGGGAAGCTCGAGCAACGCCTTGCGCACGGCCTCCGGGTCGGGCTTCTTGCCCTTCGCCAGGTCGTCCAGCAGTTTCGAGAGTTTGCTGGCGACGTCGTTGGCCTGCTTTCCGCACTCGGGCTTCTTCAGCTCGGCCTCGACCTTCTTCATCTGCTGCACGAGCTGCACCACGGGCGGCGCCACGGCCGGAGCCGTCCAGTGCGCCAGCAGGGCCTGCGCCATCCAGAGAAGCAGAAAGACCAGCGTCGCCACGAACAGGCTGACTGTTCCCCACGTCTCCCACGGCGGCTCCACCGGCACGAGCCGCCCTGGCGACATCCCGCCGCACTCGCCCGCGATCTGCTCCAGGAACGCGACCTCGACGTCGTTCGTCCCGCCCTCGCGGGCGCACTGCTCGGCCGTCATGTAGCGTTCCTGACCCTTGAGCCGCGCGTCCAGGAACCGCGCCACCGCGGCTGCCGGCGGCCTGGGCGAAAGCGCCGCCAGCACCGCCGCGCCTCCCAGGCCGAACCCGAGGACCAGCGCCGGGACCCAGGCCGGACATGCCTGCGCGAAGTACCAGAGCAGGAGCGTCACCAGGGCCGAAACCACGCTCCAGAAGCCGATCCGCGACCCCCACTCGAGCACGCGCCTGCGACGCATGTTCTCCCCGATCGCGTCGAGAAACTGGAGCAGCTGTTTGGCTGATCCCGGAGCCGCCGTCTTCGGAGCTTCCTCCACGCGAGCCTCCTCGTTCACTGCTCCTCGAGCCAGATCTTCCAGCGCTCCAGCGCCTCTCGTCTCGCCAGCCCGAGCCCCGGCTCGGAATCGCCTTCGGGGCCAAAGGCGCCTGTCCCGAAGCGCCGTCCTGTCAACCGGCTCAGCTCGGCCAGCGCCGCCGTCCGGATATACCACCGCGCGTCGTCGAGCGCCACGACCAGCACCGCCAGTCGCTCCTTGCCGGCCGCACCCTTCAGCGGATATCCGAGCGGGCCTGCGGCCTCCTCGAGCCATGCAGCCGGATCTGCCGACCGGTGTGCCGCCCGCCAGCCCGCCCACTTCTCCGCCGAGCGCTCCTCGGGGCGAGCGGTCAGCTCCGAGAGCGCGCGGATCGCCTCGCGTTCACAGTCGCTGCAACCGAGTCCCTCGATCAGCCCGTCGACTGCGTCGCCCGAGCCTCGTGAGCCGAGCGCGATGGCTGCCCGCAGCTTCACGTGCGCCCCGGCCCCCGCCGCTAGCTCCTCGAGCTTCGCGAGGCTGGTCGGGTCGGAAAGCAGACCCAGCAGGTCGCACGCCCCCTGGGCGCGCGGGCCGTCGCCCGAGCGCGCGATCTCGACAATCGCCAGCACGCTCGTCTCGGGCGGCGTGCCGTCGACCCCGCCCAGAACCTTCGCCGCAAGCGCGTCGCGATGGCCCCGCCGGGCTTCTCCCGGGTTCCCTGCCGCCGTGTGCGCATCGGCCAGCGCCTCGTTCAGCCCGGCGTCCACCGGATCGACCAGGGCCGCTTCCTCCAGGATCTCGAACGCCCTCCGGAGGTCCTTCCTCGCCATCGCCAGCCGCGCCAGCTCCACGCGGCACACAACGTCGCCGTCCTTCGCACGACCCAATGCCTCCAACGACTCCTCCAGCAGCGTCCGGTCTTGCTTGGCCCGCGCGACGGCGGCCAGGGTCTCGTGCGCCAGCGGCCCGCGCAGCCCCGCTCGGGCGGCCGATCTTGCCAGTTTCTCCGCGCGGGCGGGTTCGCCGTGAGCCAGCTCGGCCCGCGCCAGCTGGGCTGCCACGAGCGCGTCGTCCGGCGCCAGCTTCGCCGCCCCGCGCAGGTGTCCTACCGCGCCCGCGGCGTCCCCGGTCCTGAGCGCGAGCTCACCGGCCACCACCAGCGCCGGCACACAGTCGGGCGCCCTCGTCAGGATCCGCGCCAGCAGTCGCTCGCAGTGCTCGACCAGCCCCCCTTGCGCAAGCGCGCGGGCGACCTCGGCGGCGTCGGCGGGCGAGCGGGTCTTCTTGTAGATCTCCTGGAGCACGGGCAGGTCTTCGGGTTCGTAGGCCGGTGGGGCGGTCGAGGCTGCCGCTTCCCGCCGCCAGGTCTCCTCGATGTCCCGGGCGAGTCTTGCCGGGTCGACACTCAGGGCCTGGCGGATGGCGTCCTGGGCCTTCAGCCCTTGCGCGTAGGCCTGGAGCATCCGGACGGGCGCTTGGGGGCCGTACTTTTCGACAAGATGCTCCAGGGCGAGTTCCGCCTGAATGTAGGCGAGCATCCAGTCGCCCGGTCCGCGGGGCGAGAGGAAGCCCTGGTTGAGGGTGTCGAAGGTCCGCAGCGCGCCGACGCGGTGGGCGCGGGCCAGGATGCGGTCCCAAGTGTACGGCCGGTTGGTCGCTTCCTCGAACGTGGCGAACCCCTCGGTGAACCAGTTCGGCACGCGGGCGCCGGTGGCCGTGAGGTGGAAGGCGTGGGCCAGCTCGTGCTGCATGACCTGCTTGAAGCCCATCTCGTCGCCGAGGGCGCGCGGCGGGTCCAAAAGCACGATGTTGCCTTCACAGGCGCCCACCGGGCCGTTCCAGGGCAGGCCGACGAGCCGGGCCGAGAACCACTTGTGCTCCGGGAAAACCTCGATCAGCACCCAGGTCGGCACCGCCATGGCGCCGGCCGAGAAGCCCGGCGCCGCGCCGAGGGTCTTCATGCAGGCCTCGGCGAAGGCGGGCAAGCGCGTCTGCAGCGCGGCGTCGCGCCACGGGTGGTAGCGGAACACGAGGTTTCCCCGTCCCGTCCACGCCATCTCCTCGTCGGCCACGTCGAGGGTCTTCAGGAGATTCACGGCCGGCACCAGGAAAGGGTCGAGCTTCGTGGCGCGCTCGAGCAGCCTTCGGCCTGCGGATTCGCGGCCGGTGTCGAGCAAGAGCTTTGCGAGGCCCTTGAGCGAGGGGACGTGCTCGCCGTCGAGCTCGAGGGCTCGCCGGAAGAGTGGCTCGGCCTCCTGGCGGCGGCGCGCCCGCGCCAGGATCTGGGCGGTTTCCTGGAACGCGGCGGCACGCGTCGGGTCGACGGCAAGCGCGCGGGCCGCGGTGCTTTCGAAGCCGGCCGGGGAGCCGGCGAGGTACTCCTGGGCGGCCAGGAGTGAAAGGGTCTCCGGACTCCTGGGGTTCACCGCCAGGGCGGCCTCGAGCTCGGCGCGTGCGCGAGTCTCGGTCTCTTCCTCCTGGAGCATCACCCGGGCCAGGAGCAGCCGTGCCTCGTAGCGGCCGGGATCGGCCGCCAGCGCTTTCGCTGCGGTCTTCTTCATCTCGTCGGCGCGAAAGCAGTCGAACTGCACGCGTGCCAGCGCCGTCAGAGCCGCCGGGTCGGAGGGCGTCAGGGCCAGCGCGGCCTTCAGCTCGCGTTCGGCGTCGCCGCTCTGGTAGCTCCTGGCGAAGAGGAGGCCCGCCTCGAGGAAGGCGCGCGCGTTCTGCGGGTCGGCCTTCTGGGCCATCTCCAGGATGCGGATCGCTTGCTGGGCGCTGCCCGTGTAGGCACCCGCCGCGCCTGCCCAGGTGAGCGATGCTGAATCGGCCGGCTTCCGGGCGTTGAAATCTTCGACCAGGCCGACGAATGCCTCGATCGCTTCCTTCCTGCGGCCGACTTCCAGCAAAAGCCGCCCCCTCTCCAGCTTCGCCTCGCCGTCACCCGCGGCGGCAGCGGGTTCGAGGGCGCGAATTGCCTCCTCGTAGCGGCCGGCCCGAGCCTGCGCGAGCGCGGAAGCGACGACGCTGTCGGCTGCGAGAGCACTCCAGCAGAGAAGAGACGAGAGTATGCAAGCGAGGGGAAGTGGTCTCCCGAACTTCCTGGGTGCTCCGCCCCCATACCCCCATTGGACGCGGGTTCCAGCCCAGGCGGGAGTCAGTGGAGCACTCGGATCTTGCCCAGCGATTGGCTCAGTCATCGACTCTACCGCAGACCTCGCGAGGCTCACTTCTTCGACACTCGATACGTCCGCACGAGACCGGTCGCCTCGACGACGGCGAGCTCGCCTGGGCGGCGGCAGGGCAGCACGGCCACGAGCTCGTCGCCCGGGCCTTCGAAGGAGGCGAGCTGGCGCACGCCGGTGCCCGTGACGTCGTAGAGCCGGCCCTCCTTCGGGGTGAGCGCGACGAGGGAGCCGTCCGCCAGGAGCGCCACGCGCGGACGCGACATCCGTTCGCCGAAGGTCCCCTGGACGGCGCTCTGGGTCCCTCGGGTCGGCCAGAAGACGACGCCGCCTTCGTCGAGCACGAGAGCCACCCGCAGCCGCGAGTTCGGCGGGGAGACCGCCAGGTCCCGGATGCGGCCGGGCAGCTCCAACGTCTTCTGGTGCCCTTCCATATCGACTTGATGGAGCCTTTGAATCGTGGCAACGAACACGTACTGGCCCTGGGCCGCCATCGGCAGCGCGTCGTCGGCGCCGGTCGTGGCTGCCGTTTCGGGGGCGCGTTCGAGCTCGCAGGTCTTCTGCAGATCCCCGCGCGGCGAGCAGGCGCAGAGCACCGGCGGCGAGCCGAAGCTCCGCTTCACCAGCCAGAGCGCGTCACCCTCCCCGTAGCAGAAGCCGACCGTGTTTCCAGGGAGCCAGGCCGGGCTGCCCGCAGCCTGGCCGTCGGGGAACTGCCGAACCGGGTGATCCTCGAGGTGGCCGGGCGAACGGCCGCCCATCAGCCACAGGAGCGCTGTGTGGGCGCCGATCCGGGGCGCTGCGACGAGCAGCCGCTCCTCGCTCCAAAGCGGCTTGTACCATCGGAGCCGCTGCGCAGGTTGGCCTGCAGCGACGCGCCCCAGCACGATCCGCCGCGCGCGGTTGTAGCCAGCGGCGTAGATGAAATCGCCGCCTGCTGCCGCCGTGGTCCAACGGTCGTCGGCCGCGTCGGACAGCCGGAGCTCGCCCGTCAGCTCGAGCTTCCTGGCTTTCGAGGGCGCAGCCGCCGCCGGCGCCCGCCGCTGCGTGCGCGCCACCCAGCGAAGCGCGTCCCGAGCCAGCAGCCTGTCTTCGGGCGCCAGGCGGGTGATCGCGCCGATCAGCCCGACCGCCTCGCCCGCCGAGGCCTGGGGCAGCCGGGACCCCGCGGTCACCCGCGTCAGGTCCGCCGCCCGGGCCCGCACGTCCCGATCCGGGTAGACGCGCGCCACGCTCGATAGGGCCTCCGCCAGCAACGGAACGCGGTCCGGCGCGAGCGTGTCCTCCCAGAGCCTGGGCAGCAACCGCATCGCCTCGTCGTGGCGGCCCAGCCTGCCCAACAGATTGAAACGCTCCACCAGACACTTCGACGCCTGAACGGACGAGGGCCACCCTCCGGTCAGCACGGCCAACGCCTCGAGCGGCGCGTGGAGCCGTGTCTCCAGGACCCCTGCGGCGCCGACCAGGTTCCCCTCGGCCCCCAGATCCGCCACCGCGGCCCGGAACGCCCGCGAGGCAAGGCCGGTCTGCCCCAGCTTCTCGTGCAGCATCCCCGCCTTCAGGAACTGGCGCTCCTCCTCGTAGATCCCGATCGCCTCGGCCAGTAGCCCGCCGTCCTCGAGGCACTGCGCGGCGGCCAGTGGCCGCCGGAGGTGCTCCCGGTAGAGTACGGCGGCCTCCCGGAAGTGCCGCCCCTGCTTCAACACCGAGGCCGCCGATTCGACGTCGCCCAGGAGCTCGGCGTAGATGTAGGCGGCGCGACGGTGACGCAAGAGCGAAAGCTCCCGCTCCGCCTGTTTGCGATACGCCTCTTGCAGCTTGGCCCGCACCTGCCAGGGCGTCGACCAGACGTCCGCCGGCCGGCCGCCGCCCAGACGATCGAGGCTGAAGTCGGCATCGCGCCTGCCCAGCTTGGCCCCCGGTTCCGCCACGCCGCGCGAGCCCACGCCTCGGAGCGGGAGCGCGTACTTCAAGCCCTCGTCCGGATTGGTCTCGAGCAGACGCAGGAGCCGCTGGATCTCCAGGTGGCGCGAGATCTCCAGGCTGCTGTCCCATTGATCGAGCTTGCGGCGCGCCCAGTCCTGCAGCTCGTTCACCCAGCCGCGCGCCCCTGTCCCGCCTTGCATGCGCCCGGCCAGCCAGTTGACCGTCCGGGCCATCTGCCTGCCCGCCCACTTGCCGGTCTCGCCGGGCTGCTCGGCGGCCGGCCCCTGGTCCGGTTTCGGCACTTCGGACGGCGGCTTGGCGGCGATCTCCTTGCGGGTCTCGCCGAAGACCGTCTCCAGAGTCGGTTTCTCCAACGGCTCCACCGAGGTGATATGCAGGTCGGCGCCGGGCGCGGGCAACGCCATATTCCAGCGCCGGGAACGCAGGCGCGGCCGGGCCAGCAGGTCGGCCACGCCCAGGAGCTGCTCGCGGCGGAACCCGACCGGCCCCAGGCCGGGGTGGAGCACAAGCGCGTGCCAGCTCACGGCCAGCCGCAGCTCCTCCTCGGAGACCTCCGGATGGAGCGCCGAGTCGGCTGGCAGGTAGAGACGCTCCGCCAGCAGCCGGTAGGGCAGCGCGCGCGGGGAGGGGGTGGCGGCCGCCGGCGCCGCCGGCACCGCCAGGACGCCACACGGGCGGCGGTCCCCGGGAAGCGCCGGGAGCACGAGAAGCACGAGCTGCGCCATCGGCACGCCCCAGGTCGCCAGCTCGTCGAGCCAGGTCGCAGCCGACTCGCCCGGGATGAACCAGGCAGCCGCGGGCGCGGCCCGACGATCGAGCGGACGCAGCGCCAGCGGGAACGCTATCATCGGGCGACCTGCACAAATCGATCGATGTGGGCCAGGAGCGCGCTGGCCGGAAGCGACTCCGGATCGCCGGTGAAGTACTCGCAGCCCGCCAGCTTGCCGTCGGAGGTCCATCCGCCGATCGGCCCGGCGGCCAGGACCAGGGTCGTCTCCGGGAGCCGGCGGTCGGCGCTCTTCAGGTGCAGCAGGCCGCGCGAGTCGAGGAAGACCGCGCTGCCGTCCGGCCAGCCTGCGCGGTGGAGCCGGTACCTCACGCCGGGCGGCACTTCGATCGGCTCGAGGGCGATGAGCCGGCCGCAGCCGCCCTGTGCTGCCGCCAGCTTCTCGAGGACCAGGTCGCCCCCGCCCGTCAGGCCCGGCGTCACGCACGAGCCGCTGCGGGACTCCAGCACCAGCTGGCCGGCGGCCGAGATCCCGGCGGCGCGGAACCGGTGGCGCACCTCGTGCCAGCCGGTGGCCGCAGCTGCCGGATGGATCGGTCCTTCCAGCGCCGCGAGCAGGTCGGAGCCGGCGGGCCCGAGCTCCTGCCGAGCCAGGTCGATCACGAAGTCGCCAGCCGGCTGGTCGCCCGCCACGACCTGGATCGCGACGCGCTGGCCGTCGGACGACGCGGCCACGAAGCGAATCGCCCGCTCCGGCGCGCTCGGCATCGGGACGACGGCACCGTCGACGGTAGAGAAGACCTGCCCTTCGAGCGTGATGCCCCACGGGCCGTCGAGCCCTTCGCGGTCGAAGAGCGCCATCGTGTGCGGCAGCTCCACCGGAACGGGCTCGAAGCGCAGGGCCTGCCCGTCGAAGGCCAGCGCCTTCCAGCCGCCGGCGCCGTGGAAGAAGCGGCCCGAGACCCATTTGTACGGCTCGGGGAGCGCCTCCGTGGAGAGGATGCGCTCTCCGGTGGCCGGGTCGAAGACGTCGACGCGGGCCGGAAAGACGAGCAGCAGGGCCCCGGACTGCCAGCAGGCCACGAGCGGCATGGACGACGCGCTGGTCTGCAGCTCGCACCGCGAGGTCCGCGCCGCGCCGGTCCGGATGATGAGCATCGGGATGCGGCCGCCGGGTGCGCGGCCTGCCACGACCCGGACGGTGCCTTCGTCGTCCAGGTGCATGCCGTGTACGCGTCCCGGTGGAACCTGGGCCGTCAGCTCCCGGGGTCCGCGGTCTGCCGCGAACCAGTGCAGGACCCGCCCGTCCTCGGTGACGCTGGCCAGGCCGTGAGCGCGCGAAACGGCGCTGTGGCTGAAGCGGGCGAGGAGGGGCACCAGCAACGGGAACGGTTCCACCGAGAGCGCCAGAGGCAGCTCCCGGCCAAACCCGGGGGCGACCAGCGGCTGTTCCGACTTGCCCGCGGCCGGCGCCCCCAGGCCTTCGAGGCTGAGCCGGGCCCCTCCGATCGGGCGGGCGCCGCGCTCGGTGACGTGAGAGAGGGCGAAGGCGCCGTCGCGATCGATGGTCGCGACGTGGAGTCCCCGGTGGCCGCAGGCGGCCAGGCAAGCCATGAAGCCCGGGTCAGCCAGGGCTCGCGCGTGGGTGACGAGCACGGCGTCGTGCGGTTCGCCCTCGCGGGCCAGCTCGTCGAGGAAGGGGGTGAGCGCTGCGCCCGGGTGCGGCTCGGTCTCGAGGGCTTCCAGGTGCGCCGTCAGCCCATCGCGAGTCGTCAGGTCCACCGGATGAACTCGGTCGCCGGAGGCTCGCCAGGCGCGGAGCCGGCCGCGGGGGTCGCCCGTGGCCGCCAGCGCCAGGGCCGCCGCCGTGGCGAAGAGTCTGGGCACGCCCCAGAGGCGGATGCCGCTGTCGAGCAGGATCCCGCGCACTACTGGCGGGTTCCTGGGCGGAGCTTCCCGGCGCAGGTAGAGCGCCTCGTTCAGCGCGATGCGGACGGCCAGCGTCAGGTCGTCGTGCGCAAGCTCGCTCACCAGCAGCCGGTCGAGCGGACCGCGGTTGGTCAGGTCGGAGACTCCGCCGAGCTGCAGCTCCTCGCTGGTTGAGAGCGCGCGTGGCACGTGCACTGCGGCCATCAGGCTGAGCGAGAGCTTCGCCAGTCCCGCCAGCTCCGAGTCGCCGAGCAGCGATCCGAGCAGGTTCCGCACTTGCTCCGGAGGCGGCACGGGCTTCCCGTGCGGGTCGAGCGGCCGGTCTAGCCCTGTGCGGGCCCGCATCTCGACCCGCTCCTCGTCGATAGCGCCCAGGCCGGCCAGGAGCGCCTCGACGTCGGCCAGCAAGGTTTCGAGCCCGCCGGCGGCGACGGGCGGAGGCGCCAGCTGGGCGGGGTCGGCTCCCGAGCAGAGCTCTTGCACCACCGCGGCCGAAGACTCGGCCGAGAGCCTCTGGGTCGAGGGTTCGAAGACGAGCTCGGCCAGGAGGGCCTTGGCGCCGACGGTGCCGCGGAGCCTGGGCGGCAGCGCGTGGACGCGATCGAGGCCGGCCAGCAGATCGCGCGCCAGCGCCGGCCGCGAGAGCTTCTTGCGGGCCTGCTCGCGCGCGCTCGCCTCGCGGTCGTAGGGCTCCAGCGCCCGGGCGGGATTGGCGGGCGGAGGCTGGCGGCGCGCGGCGTTCTTGACGTCGCGCGCCCAGGCGAGGCTGCCTCGGCGCATGTCGATGCGGATGGTCCGGCGCGGGCCGGGCGGGGCGGGTGCCGGCGCGGCGCGGGCCACGTGGCCGAGGTAACGCACGAGATGCTCGCGGCCGCCGCCCGGGTCGAGCCAGCACTCCTGCGCGGCGGAGAGCAGCAGCGCCATGGCGCCGAACGGAGGCAGCCCCTGCTTCTGGAGCCGGGATGCAGCAGCCTCGAGCTCCTCGCGCAGCGCCATCAGGTGGCCGTCCGCCCAGGTGACTGCGGCGGCATCTTCGGTCCAGCACCAGCAGGCCTCGGCCGGGGGGAGCAGGTAGGCCGCGGCCAGCGCTCGCGCGTCAGTCATGGGAGGCCTTCCTGGCCCGGGCCGGAGCGGGCCGCGCGCGCGCTGCCTCGGCCGCGTTCCGAACGGCGCCTCGCGTCGCCCGCACGAAGCACTCGGCCGCGATCCCCTCGACGGAGCCGTCTTCCTTGTAGACCAGCAGGTCTCCGGGCGCCAGACCGGCGGCCGCCTGCAGGAGCTGGGCGTCCACGCGCGGCTTCAAGGTGAATCCACAGGGGATGGCGACGGTATCTTCGGTCCAGAAGCGGGTTCCTGGAATCGGAGGCAAAGGTGCGCCCCAGACCATTGCCTCTCCGTCGGGGCTCGCGGCGAACGAGAGCGGGGCCAGGCGCACGCCCGGGGCCGTTGCGGCCCACTCGGCGAACCGCTCCAGCGTGGTGGTCAGCACCGTGGCCGGCCGCTCCGGCCCGCCGCGCTCCAGCCGCGGCGCCACGGCATCGAGCGGCGCGCCCGGGGCGCAGACGCGCTGCAGCTTCAAAACGAGCCAGTGGCGCAAGAGAGTCCATTTGCGCTCGGGGAGCCGGCCGCTCGGCAGCAGCCTGCCCGGCAGCGTGAGCAGGCCGCCGTCGCCGACCAGGTAGCGCACGGCGCCGGGGACGCGCGCCAGCAGCGCCGGCAGCGGCGGCTCGAACCTGGGCCCGCGCAGCCAGAGCTCCCCCCGGCCCTCGCATACCTCGAGCCCGGGGATCAGCCGCAGGGATGCGACCGACAGGGCCTCCGAGGCGTCGAGCCGCGCGGCCCAGGGGCCGCTCAAGCCCTCTGCTCGAATCGCGGCCACAGCGCCTCGATCTTCGACGTCAGCACGGTCCGCGCGTCGGGATCGCGCACCCACTGGCTCCGCGCCGCCAGCACGCCCAGCCGGTCGCGCAGAACCGAACGATCCGCCGAGGACGTCTGGGTGTCGGAGAGCCTCTCCGCGATCCGCTCCACGTCCCGGGCCAGCGCCTCGGCGTCCGGGAGGCCGCTCTCCCGCGCGCGCGGGTGGTCCGACGGGTCGGGCGATGCGCCCTTGAGCGCGGCGTCGACCAGCTCGGCCAGGACCTGCTGTTGCTCCACCGTGTCCCAGATGTGGCGGAACACCCAGAGGTCGGTCACCGAGGCGTGCTCGCGACCGCAGATGAGGGCACTGGCCGCGACCAGCCGCTGCAGCTTCACGGCGCGGCGGTCCGAGATGGCGATCCCCGCCCGCCGGAGCTTCAGGACGAGCTCGACCACGGCCGGGCGGACCCGCGAGAGCTCCACGCGCGGCAGCGCCAGGTGCAGGGCGCGCACCGTCTCGATGTCGACCGTGGGCCGCGCGGCGTGGAGCCCCAGGTCGAGCTTCCAGCCCGCGTCGAGCACCTCGGCCAACTGCTCCTGCGGGACGTTGTCGCAGACGACGCGCAAGAGAAAGCGATCGAAGAGGGCGCCGAGGGCGTCGTCCTCGGGAAGTCGGTTGCTGGCGCCGACGACCATGAGGGCCGGCAGCGCGCGGGTCTCCTTGCCGCGGCGGAAGACCCGCTCGTTCAACACCATCAGCAGGCTGTTCAGGATGGCGCTGTTGGCGTTCAAGAGCTCGTCCAGGAAGATGAGGGAGGCCTCGGGGAGCATGCCCTCGGTGTTGGTGATGAGCTCCCCTTCCTTCAGCTTGCGGATGTCGAATGGACCGAAAAGCTCCGATGGCTCCGTGAAGCGCGTCAAGAGGTACTCGAAGGAGCGCCCTTCGAGGCGGCGGCCCAGCTCCCGGACCAGCGCGCTCTTGGCGGTGCCGGGCGGGCCCAGGAGGAAGAGGTTCTCGCCGGCCACGAGGCAGATGCCCATCAGGTCGACGATCTCGTCCTTGCCGACGAAGGCCTGCTTCATCGGCTCGAGGACTTCGGTGGAGAGCCTGCGGCCCTGCTCGAGGTCGAGGGCGCGTTCCTTCATGCGGTTAGCTCCTGTTCCCTGTAGAGCGCCGGTCCCAGCCTGGGCGCAAGCTCGGGGTGGTCCCCCAGGCTGGCGCGCACCAGCGAAAGCACGCGGGTATCCGCCAGTCGCGGGGCGTCCCCGGTTTCCACGATTCGATCGACGTAGAGCTGCGCCAGGGAGCGATGCCCGATGAACGGATCGACGTCGACCGCGCCGACCCCCGGCACGCCCACCGAAGACAGAGGCCACGCTGCCGCAAGCCCGGAAAGGCGCGCAACCAGCGGGTCGCCAGGCGCCACGCCGCGCGCCAGCCGGATCAGATCGGGCAGGCAGCGGAAGGCCAGGTCGACCGACCAGCATACGGCTGGCGAAGGTTTCTCGCGGCACTGGAGGCTCAAGACTTCCTCGACCAGTGCCTCGGAGAGCTCGCGGTAGGCCAGGAACTGGCATCCGCGGTAGAGAGTGAGAAACGCCCACGAGGCCGCCTTCATCACCAGCTCGGGGGCCTCGAAGACCAGCTCCGCACGCGCTTCGGTCTCGAGAAGGACGATGTCGGCTTCCAGGCCGGCCAGCTCGGCCCCCGTGGTCCCGAGCTCGCGCCCGACGCGCACCCGCCCGCCGCCTCTGAGCTGTTCGATGAATGCCCTCGAGATCATGGCCCCGATGTAACGCCCGTGTGACGATTCTATAGTAGCGAGTAGTGAGTAGCGAGTAGTGAGTAGGGGGCCGGGTGGATGGGAGCTCGCGGCGGCTTTGTGCCCGAGCCCAAAGGGAGGCGTCGCCTCGATACAGCTCCCAGCTCCGACCATAGTTGATCGCCGCGAGTCGGGGCCGAGTTCGTCCAGGTGGCGCATCGATTGACTGAGTCGGGTTCGGGCTCGGGCACGAGCAGACGCGCTCGGGGGGACCACCTGCGGTCATCCTCCTACTCGCTACTCACTACTCGCTACTCACTACTCCTCATGTTAGAGTCTGGGCGGCCCGACCCGGCCAATTTCTGCCGATATCGACCGAATTTTGGGGCGTCGCCAAGCTGGTAAGGCACTGGACTTTGGATCCAGCACTTCGTAGGTTCGAATCCTACCGCCCCAGCCAGATCCCGCATTCCGTATCCGAACAGCGCTCACGTTCCCGACCATGCGTCCCGCTTCGATCCTGATCGTCGCAACTGTCTGCGCGGTGCTCGCGCTAGGTGTCGCCGGTTGCTCCGGCCGGTCCAAGAAGGAACCGGCGCCGGCGGCCCGGAAGGGCTCTCCGGTGGCGCCGGTGGCGCGCGAGGGGGATGGCTGGAAGGCGCTCCTGGGGCGGGCGAAGCAGGCAGCCGCGGCGCGTCAACCGGAGCGGGTGATCGAGGCGCTCGAAGGTCCCACGCTAGCTACCAAGAGCCCGCCGGTGGAGGCGATCCAGCTGCTGGCCCAGGCCTACGTGGAGTTCGATCGCCCCGAAGACGCCGAGGCCGTGATCGAGCACGGGCTGAAGAGCCAGCCGAAGTCAGCCGCGCTCAAGGCGGCTCGCGCCGGTCTCGATGCGACCCAGGGCAAGCGGAAGCTGGAAGAGGGGCTCTACAAGCAGGCCGGCGAGCACTTCAAGAAGGCGCTTGCCGCGACGCCGCCGAGCGGTCAGGGGCTCAAGCTGCGCCAGGAGATTGCCGCGGCCTACCGCGAATCGGCTCGGGCGCTCGAGGCCACGGGCGACCACGAGCGGGCCGTCACCGTCCTCAAGGAGTCCCTGGAGCTGGACCCGGAGAATCCGCCCAGCATCCGGCTTCTGGGTAACGTGCTCCGCGGAGCCGGGCGGACACGCGACGCTGTGAGCTTCTATGAGCTCTACCTGATGTATGAGCCTGACGACCGGGAGATGGCCGACGAGCTGGCTGAGCTCTACCGCGAGACCGGGGACGAGGCCAAGCGCCAGCAGCTGCTGGCCCGATTCTCGGCGCCCAGCACGCCCGGGCCCCCCGCCGCCTTGGTATCGCAGCCGGACGCTTCGCCCGCGACGGCCGCACTGGAGCCGCCGCTTCCCGAAGAGGAGCTCGAGGAGGAGCTCTCGATCGCCCGGGACGAGCGTGAGCGCGCCGACGTCTACCTGAAGTGGGGAAAGGCTGCCGCGGCCGACAAGGACTACAAGCGCGCCTCGGAGCTCTTGCGGACCGGGCTGGAGCTCAACCCCACCCACCGCGAGGTGCTGCTGGCGTTGGCGGATGTGCTGCGATTGAGCCGAAAGCCGGGCGAGGCGCGCCGTCTCTACGAAACCCATCTGGAGGCCGAGCCCAAGGACCACGAGGTCCGTTTCCTCCTGGCGAAGTTGCTCGTTGCAACCGGGGCCTCGCGTGAGGCGCTGGCGCACCTGCGGCGGCTGTCGGTGGAGCCGGCGCTTACCCGGCAGCTGATGCTCGACGCCTACAACTGGCTCGGAATCGCTTACGCCCAGATGGGGGAGTATGGGGCTGCGGAGGATTCGTGGAACGAGGTGCTGAAGGTGGAGCCTCGCCACGCCAACGCCCATTACAACCTGGGTCAGGTGCGGGAGCGGCAGTCGAAGTTCAAGGAGGCCGTGGATGCCTTCGAGCGGGCCGTGGAGTACGGCGGCTCCGATCCCGATTTCCTGAGGTATCTCGAGAGGCTGGGGCTGGCCTACCGGCAGATGGGACAGCGCCAGGCGGCAGCGGACGTCTGGAACAGGCTGGTTGCCGTGGCGCCCGCGGGCTCGGCCGCGGCCGAACGGGCTCGCAAGTTCCAGGCGGAATCGGGTCTGGCGGTAGCAGGCAGAATCGACTCCAAGGGCCCGGCCGGCTGGAGGCGTGCCGAAGAGCCGCTGCGCGCGCGGCTACCTCAACCGCAGTCGAACCGACGGGAGGCCGGCGGGGGCGGCACGGACGCCGGTTTCCTGGCGGCCGCCGACAAGGCCTTCCGGCAGGGCATGATCGACGAGTCGATTCACCAGTACAACCAGGCTCTGAACGCCGAGCCGGGCAACCTCGACACGTACTTCAAGCTGGGCGATCTTCTGCACCAGAAGGGGGCGATCGGGCAGGAACGGGCGCTGTTCCAGCAGATGCTGGCGCAGAAGCTGCCGCCCGATCTGGAGCAGGCCGCTCGGTTCCGGCTGCAGGGGTTGAGCGAGGAGTGATCGTGGCCGGCCTGGGGAACCCGGGTTCCCGCTACGCGATGAACCGCCACAACGTCGGGTTCCTCTTCCTCGACCGGCTGCTGGGGAAGCTGGGGAGCGGGGACTCGTTTCGATTCAAATCGTCTTTCGACGCTGAAATCGCGGAGGCGCGCCGCGGTTCCGACCGGGTCTGGCTTGTGAAGCCTCAGTCGTACATGAACCTCTCGGGCGGGCCGGTCGCGCGCGTCGCGTCCTACTACAAGACGGAGCCGTCCGACGTCGTGGTGGTCTACGACGACGTCGCGCTGCCCTTCGGTTCGATCCGCGTGCGACCCGACGGCAGCGCCGGCGGCCACAAGGGCATGATCTCGATCATCGAGCAGCTGGGCACCGAGGCGTTTCCGCGAATCCGCATCGGCATTGCGCAGCCCAGCGGCCGCAAGAAGTCGCTGGCCGGCTACGTGCTCGACGACTTCGACACCGCGGAGCGCAAGGAGCTCCCGGCGATCCTCGACCAGGCGACGGACGCCTTCGAGCTGATCGCAGACAGGAACATTTCGAAAGCCATGGCCAGGTTCAATAAACGGGTCGCAGCCAGCCCCGAGGACGCCCCGCTGAACGGGGAGCAACCGCAGAGGTGAGGTTCTTGGAAGAGGCCGTTCGCAATTCCGCCGAAGAAGAGGATTACCAGCTCTGGTCGAAGTACAAGACGACCGGAAACCCCGCGATCAGAGAGAGGCTCATCGTCAAGTACTCGAGCTTCGTGAAGTACGTGGCGGGCCGGATGGCGGTCAACCTGCCGTCCAGCGTCGAGTACGACGATCTCGTCGGTTACGGCGTCTTCGGTCTGATCGACGCCATCGACAAGTACGATCCCGACCGCAAGATCAAGTTCAAGACGTACGCGAAGACGCGCATCCGGGGGGCGATCCTCGACGAGCTGCGCATGCTCGACTGGACGCCCAGGTCGGTGCGCCAGAAGAGCAAGAACCTGGAGCGCGCCATCGACGAGCTGGGCGCCAAGCTGGGCCGGCCGCCCGAGGACGCCGAGCTCGCGGAGCACCTGGAGATCGGAGTAGACGAACTCCACCACATGCTCGACGAAACCCGCGTCGGGATGCTCTCGAGCCTCGACGAGGGCGACCCCGATGGCGAGGGCGGCGTCACCCGGCTCGACTTCATCGAGGACAAGGCCAATATCACGCCCCAGTCGAACGCCGAGAAGGTCGAGATGGCGCGCATTCTGGCCCGCGAGATGACCACGCTCTCCGATCGCGAGCGGCAGGTCCTCTCTCTGTATTACTTCGAGGAGCTGACCAGCAAAGAAATCGGCCGCATCCTGGGCGTCAGCGATTCGCGCGTCAGCCAGCTCCACACCAAGGCAATCCTGAGGCTGCGCGGCCGACTCTCGCGAGAGCAAGACGTGCTGATGGCGTGAGAGGAAGGATAGTGGAGAGAGTTTCTCTCAGGGGCTTCGCCCCCGAACCCCGACCAGGGGAGCAATGCCCCCCTGGACCCCCTTTGTAATGCGGATTTCGGGACGGACGAGGGCTTCGGAGTACTTGAGGACTCGGGAGGTCTTTCGAGGGGTTTGGGGGCGGGTGTCGAGTCAGGTTCGGAGGCCTATGGCGTCGGAGAGTTCCGAGCCAAAGGTGCGTTCCCGGTATAGACGTGCCCCCTCGAGCTGCAAGTCAGTGGGGGTTTGGGGGCAAGGCCCCCAACAGGACTGAGTACCTCATGAATCCACCTGTCGAAGGGGCATCCCGCACGGCGTGGTGGGCGCTGGCCTTGCTGTTCGTGGTGAACCTGCTCAACTACGTAGACCGGCAGGTGATCAGCGGAATCCAGGATCTGATCCAGAAGGAGTTCGGACTGACGGGGCTGCAGATCGGGCTGGTGGGCTCGTCATTCATGGTGGTGTACATGATGGCGGCGCCGGTCACGGGGGTCTTGGCGGACCGCTGGCCCAGGCACTGGTTCATCGCCAGCGGAGTGGGGCTCTGGAGCCTGGCGACGGCGGCGGCGGGGGCGGCGCGCAGCTACCCCCAGCTACTGGTGACGCGAGCGGCGGTGGGGATCGGTGAAGCGGGCTATGCGACGGTCAGCCCTGGGCTGATCGCCGACCTGTTCCCGGTGTCGCTCAGGGGGCGGGCGATGTCGGTGTTCTTCATGGCGATCCCGGTCGGCTCGGCGCTGGGGATCAGCATCGGCGGGTACCTGGGGGCGCACTACGGCTGGCGGACGGCGTTCACGGCAGTGGGGCTGCCTGGGCTTGTGATCGCGCTGGCCGCGCTCTGGCTGCCCGACCCGCCTCGAGGCGCGATGGACGGGAAGGCTGAAACGGCCCAGGGTGGCCCGAAGCCTTCTTTCGCGGCCTACCTCGGATTGCTGAAGATCCCGAGCTATGTCATCAACACGGCCGGCATGACCGCCTACACGTTCGCCATCGGGGCCCTGGCGTTCTGGATGCCGCGGTACCTGATCGAAGTGAAGCAGATGCCGCGCGAGTCGGCGACGCTGATGTTTGGGATCGTGGCCGCGGCGGCCGGGTTCTTTGGCACGATGGCGGGGGGATGGTCGGGAGATCGGCTGCAGAAGAGGCTGCCGAATGCTTACTTCCTGCTCTCGGGTATCGGGCTTCTGCTGGGGGTGCCGTGTTCCTTCGTGGCCATCCTCTGCACCGGTGAGCGGGCGACCTGGATCATGCTGTTCCTGGCGGAGTTTTTCCTGTTCCTCAACACGGGGCCGTTGAACGCCGCGCTGGCCAATGTCGTGCCGGCGTCGATGCGGGCATCGGCGTTTGCCTTCAACATCTTCGTCATCCATCTGCTGGGGGACGTCGCCTCGCCGCCGCTGATCGGCGTGGTGCAGGATCATGCCGGCTTGACGGTCGCCATGCTCGTGGCCACGCTTCCGATGGGAATCGCCGGGCTCATTTACCTGTGGGGGATGGGATACTATGGCGAGGACGTCCGGCGGGCGTCGGCATGACGCCGCAGCGGCCGGTGTGAACATTTTGAACCCCACGCGCGTAGTAGGGAGTAACTCAATAGGCCGGGGCGCGCCTGCGCCTGGATTCCGTAATCCCGTGCGGCCGACGACAAGAACAAGGAGGACCGGGTCCCTATGATTTTCCTGCCCCGATTTTTGCGACCTCTGTTGGCGCTAGGAGTATTGCTGCTCCTGGCGGTAGCTACTCCAGGCGGGCTGTATGCGCAGGTGGACCTGAACTCCGCCAGCTATAGCCAGCTGGCCGCCGTGGACGGCATCTCGGAGTCCATGGCCCAGAAGATCATCAATGCCAGGCCGCTTCGAACGAAGCGGGACCTGGTCACCCGGCTCGGCATGCAGGAGTCGGTCTACAGCCGCGTCAGCGACCAGGTGGTCGCGCGACAGCGGCAGCGGCTCCGGCAGCTCAGGCAGCTCCTCCGGCAGTGGCAGCGGCAGCCAGTACGGCGGCCAGACCGGCTCGGGCTCGGGTAGCGCGAGCGGCTCGGGTTCGGGCTCCGGCAGCTCCTCGGGCAGCGGCTCGGGCTCGGGCCTGTCGTCTTCCGGCACGGGCGACGGCAACGTCTACCGCGAGAACTACAACACCGGCCGCAGCAGCCTGCGCACGGGCAACTATTCCGACTCGATCGACCGGCTCCTGGAGGCGCAGCGCCTGGCCGAGCAGTACGGCAATCGCCAGGAGGTCTACGCCATCCAGGCTGACCTCGCCAGCGCTTACCTGTGGCGCGGCATCGAGCTCTACAAGGACGCCGCCTGGGCGAGCGACTACGACAACGCCATCGCCTACCTGAACAAGGTCGAGATCCGCATCACCAACGACGACTTCTGGATGAACGCGCTGGGCGGCACCTCCTCTGCCATGCGCAAGCTCAACCTGAAGAACTACTACCTCGGCATGTCCTTCTTCGAGAAGGGTGCCTACTTCGACTGGGTCGACAACGACGGCTACGCGAAGATGTACCTGAGCATGGTGACGAAGTCCCGCGAGCAGTGGAACTACTTCACCGACCCGAAGATGCTGATGGAGCAGAAGATCCTCTATGCAGACGCCAAGTACACGCTGGCCCAGCTGCTCGAAAAGTCCCGCGACAACCAGTTCGCCGCGCAGAACTACATGGAGGCCTACAAGACCTACCAGGAGCTGAAGGCGACCGGCGTGGGCGAGCTCTTCTACTACTGGGGCGAGGGTGAGCGCGGCGTCGCCTACAACCAGCTCACGTTCTCGATGCGCCGCAAGAAGCGCCAGTCGATGGACGAGAAGATGGGCAGCATGGAGCAGAGCATGCTCTCGCTGGCCAGCCAGGCCTCCTCGCGCAGCGACTACGGCCAGGCCCGCGAGCTCTCCAACTTCGTCTTCAAGAACACGAGGAACCGCGAGACTCAGAGCCAGGCTCTCGACACCAACATCGCCAGCTACGAGAAGGCCAACGACTGGAACCGCGCCATCGAGATGCGCCGGCAGTACAGGAACGACTTCGGCTATCACAAGCACACGCTAGGCATGGCCACCGGCTACCGCGCCATCGGCGACAATGGCCAGGCCAGGAACCTCTACCAGGAGGTCATCAATAGCTCCGGCGCCGACAGCCGGTACAAGACGCAGGCCGCCGACGGCCTGGCCGAGATGACGCTTCCGGACATCGACGCGAAGATCTCGGGCGGCAACTACGGCGCCGCCGTGCAGAGCATCCGCAACTTCCTCGACAGCTACCCGACCAGCAAGAAGGACGACTTCACGCGCCGCGTGGCCGACATCGTCGACAAGTACGTCGCCGAGGGCAAGTCGGACGAGGCCTTGAAGCTGATCGGCGAGTTCACGGGCAAGTACTCCAGCGGCAACGACGCGCTGCTCGACAGCAAGAAGGTCACGATCCTCGAGAAGTCGGGCGACTTCGGCGCCTACAAGCAGGCGGTGCTCGATTACGACGGGAAGTACCGCGGCTCCAGCACGGCCAATGCGCTCCTGGCGCAGCTGGTGCAGAAGTGGGAGCAGCAGGGCAACAAGGACGACGCCGCTATCCAGGCGATCATCGACAAGCTGGCCTCCCGCGGTAACAGCTTCGGCACGGCCCGCCACATGCAGGCTGCCCAGGCCGAGCTGTCCCGCATCAAGGGGATGGGCGACAAGGCGAAGATCCGCGCCGGGTTGCTCCGCATGGCGGTGTTCCCCGATTCGCGCTACTCGACGGCGAAGTCGGTCATCGACTCCGCGCGGGACCTCTACCTGGCCCAGTACGCCAGCCCCTGGTACTACGACAGCAAGAGCCGGGCGGCCAGCTCGCCTCCGAGCGCCAAGGGCGCCTTCGGCGGCATCAAGGACGACACGGCTCAGCTCAAGCATGACCTGAACACGGCCTTTGCCGCGAAGATCGCCGAGAAGGAAATGGCGACCTACGCGCGCTACGACGCGGTCGAGCTGGATCGTCTCTTCGGCCCCAGCACCGACGCGCTGACGGCCTACCGAGCCGTCACCGCTCGGATCGACCAGGAGGTCGCAGCTCGCCTGGCCTGGCAGAACGCCGGGATGTTCAAGAAGGGCGGTTTCAAGAAGACCTACGAGGCGCTCGTGGCCTCGGCGCCGACCCGGCAGACGTTGGAGGGTACGTTCATGACCAAGGCGTACTCGCAGCGCTCGGGCGGGACCGGCAATGGCGGAACCCGCGTGGAAGGCGCCCCGAGCTTCGACGGCGCCAACCGCTGATCCTCACCCAAGGGCGATAACCTCCGAGGCCTCGCGGCAACGCGAGGCCTCGGACATTCCGGCGCGGAAAGGGAGAGAAAAAGTCCATGGGGGGAGGTTTCCGACCCCGCAGGTGGGCCGCGGGCCTCGCGGAATGGCTCTCTCGCAGGGCGGCCGCGCTCTGGCACGAGAGTTGAGGAGAGAGGATCGCTTCTCGACCGTCCACGGGAGTAAGTCAAGGAGAGTCATTCGATGAAGTCGCTCTTGCCGCTGAGGTTGATGGTCACGACGGTGCTGGTGCTGGCGGTGACGGGATGCAACCGTGGCGGCAACGGCCAGGGACCGGCCGCGCCCCAGACGCCCGCCGGCTCCGCGGTCCAGACGACGACCACCACGGGTCCGTCCGCACCCTCGACGACGGCGACCAGCCCGACCTCCTCCGGCGTCAAAGTAGCCACGGCTACGGGCGAGAAGCCGGTGGCGCTCACCGGTAGCGATGGGTCCAGCGCGGCACAGAAAGACCCCAAGACGGCCATCGGGGCGGGCCTGGTTGCACAGCTCAAGCTGCAGGAGGTCAACACGTTCCGCCAGTCGATCTGGAAGGCCGTGAGCGACAAGTACGCCAAGCGGGCGAACACCTGGGCGCTCGACACGGACACCGATCCGCAGCAGGTCCAGTTCCTCAAGTGGGGCGGCGCCAACCCGACGGTCGTTATCACCAAGGGCCAGGAAGTCGTGGAGCGGCTGGAGCGCCCGACCCAGGCGCAGATCGAGGCCGCCCTGGAGCGCTGGCTCTCCTCGTAGCCGGTGTAGCGCGCACTGACAGCGCGCCAGAGTGTGCGGAAGACCTGAAGCGGTCTGTTTAGGACCCTCCCCCTCACGCACTCATGGATCTCTGAGACCCCGCACAGATACTGGATGTACTTCATCCCTCTCAGGGGCTTCGCCCTCACATATGCATGGATCTCTCGAAAGACCGGCATGAAATCTAGTTGTACTGATTCCTGTCGAGGGCCTTGCCCTCGAGCTCCCACCAGGGGACCATTGGCCCCCTGGACCCCCATTTGATGCGGGTTTCCCTGTTGGCGGCGCTTGCCAGAGAGTTCTGGAGTCAAGAGGTCTTTCGAAAGATCCCCGCAAGCGTGAGGCCCTCCCACCGAAACTCGCCCCGGCTCTAAAATGTTGTGGGGGGGCGGGCCCTCGAAAGGACCGAGCACCACTCACTCGCCCTTGCGCGCGACCTCCCAAGTCTCGTTGGCGGTCAGGACTTTCACTCGTGCGGTGTCGCCCAGGTGCTTCTGCAGCTCCTTCGGGAAGACGCCTTCCTCGGCGGTCCAGGGCAGCACCCAGCGGGCGCCGACCCATTCGACGGCGCGCGCGGCGGCCCAGAACGACATCGGCAGCGTGAGGCCGAGCGGTACGGTCATCACGTCCACGTGGAACAGATCGCCGACGACCTGCATGTCGTGCGTCAAGGCGGAGCGGCCGGCGTGGTAGAGCACGGTGCCGCTCATCTCGACGACGTAGCTGCACGGTGCCAGGTCCTCGCTGCTCTGGGCGTTGACGCCATGGATGGTGATGCCGTCCAGGCTGAGCCCGCCGCCCAGGTGCACGGCGTGCGCCTTGAAACCCCGCAGCGTGGCCTCGGCGGCCACCTCGGGCAGCGCGATCAGCGTCGGCTTGTAGCGGACCATCAGCTCGAGCAGCGGCTCCCGCAAGGCCGGCGAAAAGCGGTCCGCCACGAGGTAGTCGACCTTCTCGACACTCTTGAGCGCCGGCGGAATGCCGAGCACCAGGACCTTGCTGCCCTCCCACAGGAAGGATCCCTCGCCGAGGTAGCGCACGTGGCTCTTCGGTCCGGCCGGTGCCGAGCTTCGCGGCTGCCGGCGTGCGTCCCGGGCGACGGCTTGCGCGAACACCGGCTCTCCCTTCTCCTTGATCCGGTGCTCTCCGGTGAGGGTGTAGCCGATGTGGTCCCGGAACATGCGGTTGGCCATGTTCCGGATGAGCGTGAGGTTCTTCTGCTGCTCGGTCGACTGGCTGCTCAGGTAGCGCGTCTTGACGATGAAGTTGGCCAGCTCTCCCTCGGGGATCTTGGAGCGCGGCATGGGCGGGTCGGCGACTTCGGCTCAGCTACCGAACCGGATCCACTTCAGGTCGGCCCTGCGGAACTCTTTGACCACTCCGAGCTTTGCCTCGAAGCGGAAGGTCTGCTGCTCCAGTTTCCCCTTCAGGAGATCGCCGCCGCGGGTCTGGACGGTGTCGTGGTCGCCGTAGAAGGAGATCTCCTTGAGGTCGGCCCGCTTCAGGGTGAGCCGCGCCAGTGCGGGCGATCCGAAGGCAAACGTTTCGCCCTGGAGCCGGCCGTGGATCAGCTCGCCGTTCTTCGTGCGGACGCGGTCGTCGCCCGGCTTCGTGGAGACTGACTTCGGCGATTCGGTCTTTTCGGGTCCGCAGCCCGCCGACCCGAGCGCGAGCGCGCCGAGCATGAACATGAAAGTGAACGCCGCAGCCTGGCGCATCTGGATCACGAGGGGGCCTCCTGGAGGGTGACGAGGGGGGGATGTCGGGAAATCGGGAGAACCTTTGAGATTACTCTAGCTGGATTCACTCTCGGTCGCATCCACCAAGATTGAAAGGAGTGCGCGCACCCCACCCGCCCCCGTCTCTTGACCGGCACCGGCAATCCGCGGCATGCTGAGGCCGTGACCGGAGGCCGAGCGCGTACATCGCTGCCGGGTGGCCTCCCCGCTCGGGGGGGGGGGCAACTTGCATGCCAGGTATCGCCGGCTTGGGCGGCAGCTCGCCGGCTGACTCGCCCCCGTCTTGACCGCGCCTCCGCGCGTGCTCGAGCTCGCTGACTCCAGGAGGGGTGCCACGCGCATGTACCCGAATCGACCCGCCAACTCGACCGCTGGCGATACTTCCGCCCGCTTCCCCCTCCGCCTCATCGCCATCGCTCCGCTGCTGGCGGTGGCCTTGAGCGCCGCCGCTCCCCTTGCGGCCCAGACCGACTTCGCCGTCGACGTCGAACGCGGGCTCAATCTGATATCCCTCCCGTTCGATCCCGGAACGACCACCGCATCCTACACGGCCGAAGACCTGCGCGTCGATCTGGGGGCCTCGTTCGTTCTGCGGACCCAGGCCGATGCGGTCCATGGCGCTAGCCGCCCTCAAGTCCACTTGCCTGGGCTCACCTCGCCCTTCGACATCGAAGGTTCCGATGGATACCTGATTGCCGCCTCGAAGACCCGGCAAGTCCCGCTGCGAGGCCGCCCCTGGCCCGCATCATCCCGCAGCAGGACCGTGGCTCGCGGAGTCAACTTGCTGGGCGCGCCTGACGGCACGCCGGGCGGGTTCAGCTCCGATGACCTGATGGCCTTGCTGGGCGCCAACACGGTCGCCCGCATCGAAGCCGGCCGCTTTCGCGTGTCCGGCCTCGACCTGGGAGAGCTTTTCTACCTGCGCCCAGGCCGCGGCGTGCTGGTGCTAGGGACGGGCGCCACACGCGAAGCTTCGATGCCCGCCGAGACCTCCAACCGCGTTCCCGTCGTCGTGCTGGCCCCAGTCGAATCAGCCTCGGTCAACCGTCCGCTCCCGCTGGATGCGTCCAACAGCTTCGACCCTGACGGCGATGGCATCGTTGCCTTCGAGTGGCAGCAAGTCTCTGGCCCGGCCGCCGGACTCATCGACGGCCCCTCCCGGGCCACGGCGACCTTCACGGCCCCTCAGCGCGGCGACTATCGACTGGTCAGCTCGGCTCGCGACGCGCGCGGCGGATCGGGACGGCGCGTGCTGGGCCTCAAAGTGGAGGCAAACGCTCCTCCCAGGATTGTTGTCGCACCTCTGCCGCCGGCCGTGGTCGTGGGGCGG
This sequence comes from Candidatus Wallbacteria bacterium, assembly GCA_016213845.1. Taxonomy (GTDB): domain Bacteria; phylum Muiribacteriota; class UBA6191; order JACPRK01; family JACPRK01; genus JACPRK01. Next base: position 40,009 of record JACQZN010000060.1, on the reverse strand, counting down.
TCTCTGGCACTGGATGCGGGCGCGTCCATCGACCCGCAGGGCCAGCTCCTGACCTACGCGTGGAGCATCGCCAGCGGCCCAGCCGCAGGTTTGAACCAGAACGGACCCGTGGCGATCCTGACTCCCGCCGCGCCCGGGAGCCTCCTGCTTCGCCTGCAAGTCGCCAACTCCACCTCCCTATCCACCGCCCAGGTGCGCATCCTGGCCGTGCCCAACAGCGCCCCCGTGGCTCGCGCACCGGCGAACCTGCAGGTCACCGCGGGCTCGCAGGTGTTCTTGGATGGAGGCAGCAGCTCCGACTCCGAGGGCGATCCGCTGAGCTACAACTGGCGGCTGGTCTTCGGGCCGGCTGCGCCCGGTCTGGAGTCTCCCGGTTCGCGCGTGTTCGGCTTCACGGCCACGACGCCGGGCGACTACGGCCTGGAGCTGACCGTCGGTGATCCCGACGGACTCTCGTCCACGGCGTCGGTAGCGGTAACCGTCATCTCGACCTTGCCCGGGGCCGGGCCGCGCGCATCGGTGGATTCCGCGACCTCCGGGCCGGTGTCGCTCGAACTGCCGGGTACGGCCGAGGTGGAGGTGCTGCAGGCGCCGGATACGCCCCAGCTCTCGACGCGCCTGAGCGTGCAGCGGACGGATGGAAGCTCCACGCCCGTCGCGTTCACGACGGGCTCGGCGTCGGTCGTCGTGGGGCTGGCGCCGCTCGGGGCGCCCGCGGATGGCCTGCCGGACACCCGGCCGCTGGTCATCGACGTCGACCTGCCGCCGGGAGCCGGGATCGATTCGGCCCAGGGCGTCGTGAGGGAGGAGATCGCACTGGGAGACGAGGTGTTCATCTTCGAGTACCCGGTCGGGCTCGAGGAGACACCCTCGCCGGTCCTACCCAAGACCCGGCGCCGGGTCTCGGACACGCTTCTGCAACGGGCGCGGGCCCGCGTCCGGAGCGCCGCCCAGCGCATCCTGGAGGAGGGCCGGGCGGCCGGAAGGACCGTGGCCCAGCTCAAGGAAGATCTGCGCAAGGTGGCCGCCTCCGTGAAGCAGCGGGCGCAAAGCAGTCTGGCGGAGCTGGAGCGGCGAGTGACCGTCGTCGTGCTGCAGGATTCGCTTTGCGTGGACAAGGGAACCAGTCTCAGGCCACTGGACACCCTGGAGATGGGCGAGCGCAGCCCGGTGGTGCTGATTCACGGCTATCAGGGCGAGGAGGTCTACCGCAACCTGGGCTCGGCGGCGCGCGCGCTTCTGACGGGCGTGACCGCCAGCGCGAAGGTGCGGGCGGAGGCCAACAAGACCGGCCTCTGGGACGGCCTGCGCGGGACCGTGGAGCACCACCGTTACCTGGAGAGCGGCGGCCAGTTTCTGGACCTCGGCTCATACAACGAGCGCGGGGCCGATCCGGCGGCGCAGGCGCGCTTCGAGGCCCTCCAGAGGCGGTACAAGTTCTACTACTATCTCTGGCCGACCTGCGACGACCTGGAGCGCCGAGGCGAGGTGATGGCCGCCGACGTGAAGCGCGAGATCCTCGACCGGGGCGCCCGGGCAGGCCGTGAGCTGATCGTGATCGCGCACAGCGCGGGCGGTCTGGTGAGCCGGTTCGCGATGAACAAGGAGATCGCGCCGGGCGTGAAGCTGGGGGAGCGGGTCCGGTACCTGGTGACGCTGGCGACGCCGCACCACGGCACGTTCGCGGCCAGTCTGCTCGATTACCTGGAGAGTCCCGGGAGCAGTCTCGACCCCAAGAAAGCGCTGGTCCCGAGCGGCCTGGCGACGATCCTCTTTCCGCCGGGCGCGGGGCGTCGTTCGCTGGTATCGGACAACGCCGACGGATTGATCGGGGCGCGGGAGCGGTTTCTGGGGGCGACGGTCAACGAACGCTTGAAGGTGTTCAACGCGGCATCGGGGTCGTACGACGAGCCGGGGGCGCCCGGACGGGACCGCTACCGGGACCGGATCGTGGCGCTGTTCGGCGGAGAGGCCGATCCCTACAGGCTGCTCCACCCGCTGGTGCTGGACGAGACGACGAAGGCCGAACTGGCGCTGGGCTATGACTGCGTGGATCGGACGCGGGAAGTGCTGAACCGGCGGTTCGCGGTGATCCCGGCGGTGGAGTGCGGGTCGTTCCTGGAGTGCTACCGCCCGCTGGCGCAAGCGCTGGAGCATCCGCTGCTCTCGGGGCTCTCCGGGCTCGCTTCGGGGCTGGCGTCGGCCAGCCTCGTGGGGTGCGAGACGGTGCAAAGCTGCGTCGCAGACGCGGCGCGGGCCGGGGTGGCGGCCGGACTGGGCGCCGCGGACGTGGCGTTGACGGGGATGGACTGCGCGGCGGCGAACTTGGTTAAGTCGAAGGCGCTGGAGCTGGCGGCGGCCCTGGATGCCGCAAACCTGCTGAGGAGAAAGACGGAGCTGGTGCGCCGGCTGATGGGCCTCTTCCTGGGCCGGCGCGCGCTCGATTTCGACGGGCTGGTGGGGCGGGCCAGCGGCACGGCGCGCGGGTTGATCGCCCCCGCGTCGGCGGCCGGGGAGGATATCGACTTTGACGGCGACACGGACAAGGTGGCTGTCTTCACCGGCCGGGACCACCAGGAGATTTACTACGACCCGGACGTGGTGGCGGCCATCCATGCCTTCCTGGAGTCGAAGCGGACGGCGTCGGAGTTCACGGCGCCGCAGATCACGACCACGAACCTGACAGGCGCGGTGGCCAGCCAGTCCTACCGGGTGATGCTGGCGGCGTCGGGCTCGCTGCCGATCGTGTGGGGCCTTGCACCCGGATCGCAACCGCTGCCGCAGGGCCTGACGCTGACGGCGGCGGGCGAGCTGACAGGCACGGTGCCTCAGCCGCTCACCGCCACGTTCACCGTGCGCGCGGCCAACGGCGGCGGCAGGGACGATCGCTCATTGACGCTGACCGTGAGCCCCACTGGTGGCGGCGGTGGTGAGGGTTTGACCCCGCTGGTGATGAATGCGCAGGGGTTCATGGAGTACGTCAACGAGAAGGACGGAAGCGTGCTGATCGAGATCCCGGCGGGCAGCTTCACGATGGGATCGACACAGGCTCAGGTCGATGCGTTGGTTACGCAGTATGGAGGGCAGAACTTTCAGAGCGAGGTTCCTCAACACACTGTGATGCTCTCTACTTACCTGATTGGGAAGTACGAGGTGACCAACGCGCAATACCGGGCGTTTCTTGCAGCAACAGCAGATCCGAAGGGCCCTACGCAACATCAAGGGCATCATCCTAACGAGGGGGCGAGCAAGAACCACACGCCAGGTGACTGGGACAGTACCGCATACTCGCAGTATAGCGACGCGGACGCGAGTCCAGTCATTATCCTGGACTGGTACGACTCATATGCGTACTGCGCTTGGGCTGGACTCGCGTTGCCAACCGAGGCGCAATGGGAGCAGGCAGCTCGGGGAACAGCAGCACGAACGTACCCATGGGGCAATGAATTGGCAAATGCCGAGAACGTGTATAGGGCGAACTACTACGCCGGAACCGACGGCAGCGACGATGGCTTCCGGTACACGGCTCCGGTCGAATCGTTCGGTGCCGGAGCTCTGTCTCCTCGCGCAAATGGCACGTCGCCTGTGGGAGCCCTCGACATGCTTGGAAATGTCTGGGAGTGGTGCTTCGACTGGTACGATCCCTCCTACTACGGACAGCAACCTGAGTGGAGTGATCCAACGGGTCCCTTGGATGCGCGAGTCCATCGATGTATTCGTGGGGGTGGCTGGAGCAGCAACTCTGGCAGCGACGTGCTCGGATTCTTGCGGACTTCGGCGCGAGGCAATCAACCACCGACATCTCGGTTCGGTTCCCCGTTCTCGGTGGGTTTCCGCGTAGCGCGCTAGGGCGTCCAGGATGGACGTGCATCCAGTGGGGGACAGTCCCACCAAGGTAACAGCCGGGCGCCTTGTAGCTTGGATGGAAGGGAGGGGGGAGACCGATGACCTGCAGCTCATCGACAAAGCAATCTTCAGGATGGTGAGCAAGTCCTCGGGCCGTGCCGTGAGTGAACGCCGAGCAAGCCTCGAAAAACAACGCCTCGGAGGCCGAGCCCATTATCGACTGGCGAAGGCCGCATGGACGGTCGCAGTCTGGCTGAAGCGGCTGCTCCACTCCGACGGGGTACTGGCGACAGCACGAGGACAAGGACGCGTGGAGTAACTGGAGAAGCCCTTCTCGCCCCGCCGAGAAATCGGACGAAGACGAGAGCGTCTCGGCCTTGTGGCACGCCTACGGTAAAGACCAGACCTGCTGGCTGGCAGACGCGTCCTTGCAAGCCCTCAGCGCGATATCCGTTCCCTCCTTTTCACAGGCTCCTCCGGCACCATCACCGTACCGGGCGCTCACGACTTGAGCGATTCGAGCTTTTCCCTGGACATCCCCGTGACCTGTTCCACGGTCTCGAGCGGCAACCCGGCATGCAACATCCGTTTGGCAATCTCGACAGTGGCCGTCTCGCTCCCCTTCTCCATCCCCTCTTGCCGTCCTTCCTGCCGTCCTTTCTCGAGTCCCTTCTCGAGCCCCCTCATCTCGGCCGTCTCTAGCCGGGTCGCCCAGTCGTGGTCGGCCTTGTTGAGCAGCTCCATCATCTCTCGAACATCGCTACGCGCGTAGGCTTTCCGCATTGCCTGAACAGCCATGTCGATCTCCTCCTCCCTGGCCAACGAGTCGGGCAGTGGCTCACCCTCTCGTTCGTATTGCTCTCCGAACTCCAGCAGGTGGAGCCACTGTTCGAAACGGCTGCGCAGTTTCTCGGGCTGGTCGCGCCGGAACTTCTTGAGCTCGATGAAGTGCAACTCCAGCACGTCGGTCAGCTCTCGCCCGTGCGCCGCATCGTGGAGCCGGTAACGACTGTGGACCTCGTCGAACTCCGGAAACAGGACGAAATCGACCAGCGAGATTCCGATGGTCCGCGCCAACTGCCGGTAGCTCTCGCCTCTCCCCAACTGGTCTCCGAAGAGGCGCGCCACGTAGTACAGAGCCCGCTCGACGTAGGCCGGCTCCGAAGCCACCTGGACTTCGATGTTGTAGAGCCTGCCCTGGTCGTCGCGGGCCTTGACGTCGAGCAAGACACCCTTCTCGAGCAGGTGCGCCTTGTCGAGATTCGGATTCAGGAGCTCCACCTCGGCCATCGGCACCTCTCCAGAGTGCTCCAGCACGGCGTTGAGGAGCGACTTCAAGAGCGGACGCCCCTCTTCGGAGCCGAAGACGATCTTGAAGATGACGTCGTTGAGAAGCGAAACTCGTACCACGGCTTCAATCTACCACGGTGAGAGATAGTGCGGGCGGGGGCCAACAAGACCCGGCCCCGTGCCGTCCGGGCTCACGTCCGCTCGAGTTTGGCGCGCTCAGTGAAAAGCGAACTGCAAGCGCATGAGCAGCCGGTCGAGCATCTTGCAGACGGCCTTGGGGTCGGTGGCGCGCAGGACTTGCTCCACTTCGGAGAACTCGGTGACGCCGAAGAGGGCGGAGCGGTCCACGGAGGTGAGGATGGCGAAGAAGGAACGAAGCGAGGCGAGGCGGTCTTCGAAGTTGTACGGCGTGGTCGGGTCGCGGGCGACCGAGAAGGCCAGGCGGCGGACCTGGGCGACGAGCCCCGAGGGGTCGTCGGGGGAGAACGGGCGGTCGGGGAGCTTCTCCGGGGCGCGCCGGACGACTGCTTTGACCTTGGCGGGCGCTGCGCCGGTCTCCGGCTTCCTCTCCGCCGTCTGGAGTGGCGTGACGTCGATCTGGATGAGGCCGCTGAAGTAGACGACGCCCAAGGTCACGGCCACGAGCGTGCCCGGGATGACGGGGTTGATGCGCGGCAGCTCCCGAGGGGGCGGGGGAACGGCGTCCTTCACGGTCGCCGTGAGCCTGGGCGGCCGCGGTCTCCCGCTGACGATCAGGATGCCGCTCATCTGCCGGTGCCGATCCTACTGCATCAGGCCCTGCATGTTGGCGCCCGGGTAGTGGGACGACTGGATCCGCGCCGAGAGCCCGACGCGACCGGCGATGGCGGCGCCCCAGCCGATCTCCTGCTCGGTCAGCTGGCCGCCGCGCTCGTGGTAGGGCACGGCGCTGATGACGTAGGTGATGCCGCCGCCGTCGGCGTCGGCCGTGAAAAGGACCTCGCGGAATCGCGCCAGCTCGTAGGTCACGGTGACGGCCGGGTCGAGCAGGTCGGGCAGGGTCAGAGTGCGCTCCTTCGGGTCGTACTGGTAAACGCGCTTGCGGTCCTGCTGGTCGAGGATCGACAGCCTGTGGCCGTCGTCGTCGATCGCAAAGTCGCGGGCCCCCTTCATGTCGCGCCGAAGCCGGCCCTGCAGGTAGTGGACGGCGCTGATTGCCTGCAGCTTGCGGTCGGTGGCGCGCGAGGTGCGGGCGTTGCGCCAGACGAAGGTCCCGAGCAGGCCGATGACGATCGCCGCGAGCAGCACCACGATGCAGATCTCGAAGAAGGTAAAGCCCCTGTGTCCATGGGAATGCTGGTGGTACTTAGTCCTGTCAGGGGCTCTGCCCCCGAACCCCGGCCAAGGGGCCAATGGCCCCCTGGACCCCCGATAGGGTGCGGCGTTCGGACAGTTCGAAACACCTGCTGAATCTCGGAGAGTCCGAGGAGTCGCGATTGGAGGAGAACCCGCATCAAATGGGGTTCCAAGGGGGGAGTCCCCCCTTGGTGGGGGTCTGGGGGTGAAACCCCCAGGACGAGCTGAAGTACCACCCTGTGGGCTCACTCGAGGGTGTCTCCTTCCTGGCTGTCGACGCTCAGGTCTTCCCGGGAGCGGAAGGCCAGGAGCTTGAACTGGCGCGTCTCGCCCTTCATGCCGCCTTCGAGCACGGTCCAGCGGATTGAGACCTCGAGCGAGAGCAGCCCCTTGTCGACCTCGACGACCTCGAGGGTGCCCTGGAAGAAATCGCGGCCCACGCTCAGGTTGCGGGCGTACTCGGGCAGCCGTTCGAACCAGTCCTGCTTCTTGTCGGTGCCGAAGACGGCCTCGACGACGGTGTTGTCTGGCTTGCCGACCATCTCGAGCAGCGCCTCGTAGGTTCGCCCGTTCCACACCTCGATGACGCGGCTGGCGAGCGTCTCGGCGTAGATGCGGTCCTCGCTGAGCGTGGCCGATTCGTAGCCCAGGTTGAAGAGGCCGATGGTCGGGATGAGGCAGAGCCCCAGGACGACGAGCGCGATGACGATCTCGACCAGCGTCATGCCGCGCCGGAGGCTTGGGTTCGTGCAGGTCAAGGAGTCATCGTCTCCACGAGGTCATTTGAGGAAGACCTCCCGGCCGCGTTCGACGGGGCTGAAGGTGACCCACAGGTGCGAGGTGCGGAAGCCCTTCGGGCCCTCGGCGCTCAGGAGCGGGTTGAACTCGAGTTTGCCCTTGACGCTCTTCGGGCCGGTGCGCTTGTTGTCGTCGACCGTGTAGCGGCGGACCAGCAGGCTTCCGAAGAGGTCGGCGTCGCCGGAGAACTCGACCGCGCCGCCCTCGCCTGGTCCCGAGGCGTCGCGCGGAACGGCGGCCAGGGCGGCCTGGATCTGGCCCGTGGGGAGCTTGATGTTGCCCGGGGTGACCAGCGACAGCGTGTCCACCTGGGGGTCCTTGAGCGTGGCCGCCTTGATCTCGAATCCGTCCGTGGAGTAGAGGACAGCCTTTCCTCGGAAGCCGTCCAGGTCGACGACCAGCGGGGTGGTGGCCGGCGCCGGGTCGGAGCTGGCGGCGGCCGGGCGGCCGACGTAGACGATCCCGTTGACGCCGGTGTCCCGGTGGCGAGCGAGGAAGGCATCCCACTCGGCCTGATCGCGCAAGACGAAGCTGGCCCGTTGCAGGTAGAACTCCTCGTAAAACTTGGTCATCTCGCGGGCGAAGTAGGCGTAGAGGTCGCCGCCCGGGAGCAGCTCGGTGCTGTAGTAGGCGCGGTGGCCTTTGACGAAGCCCTTGATGAGGCCGGTGAGCATCGCCATGTCGGAGTCGGTGCCGAGCTTGTCGAGCGGGCCGGCCTTGGCGAACTCCCCCTTGCTCATCATGCCCCCGAGCAAGCCCATGATGTTGTCGGCGTTGATCTCGTTTTTCAGGCCGTCGAGCCCCTTGAAACGCTTCTCGTAGCCCGCGGCCTTCTCCTTGGCCTCGGGATCGTCCTGCTTGGCCTTCTCGAAGAACACCTTGTCCTTCTGGACCTGGTCGAGCCGCGCCTGGTCGCTCGCCGGCTGCCCCGAGGCAGGGGCCGGACTCGTGCCGGTTCCGGTGCCAGCGCCCGTGCCAGCGCCGGTGCCCGGATTCGTGCCGCCGGGCGTAGCCGAGCCGGTCGCGCCGGAGTCGGAGGCGAGCGCGGCGTTGGCCTTGCCGCCGGAACTCTCGAGCTTGGTGCCCTCGCCCTTCATCTTGTCGAGCGCACCGCTGGCCTGGACGTCGGAGACGCTGGTCTGGATGCCGTCGAGCGCGGGGGCGAAGTTGCCCTTGCCGGCTTCCCGCAAGGCGTCCGTCGGCTGGCCGATGATGACGCCCTCGAGGATGACCTTCAGGGCGATGACCGTGATCTTGCCGATCATCTCCTGAGCCGTTGCGACGGCGTCGAGCGCCGTGTGGATCGCCTGCATCGCCTGGCCGACGTACGGGACGTAGCGAAGCATGTCGGTGATTATCAAGACGATGCCGATCACGCGGTAGACCTGCAAGTTGATGTTCGAGACCGTGTAGATCGTCTGGTAGATCTGGTAGAGCGGCGGGAACATGTCCCGCAGGATGCTCTCGTAGTTGAAGTCGGAGAGCTTCTCGAGCGGGTTGCGGTCGGGGTTGCCGATCAGGATCGACTCGTCCTTGAAGAAGTCGGCCGGGATGCGGGCCCCGGACGAGATGGTCATCTTCATGAACTTCTGCGTCTGCTTGCAGGTGCTGCACGAGTTGACCTTGGTGCGGCGATCGTTGACGGCTGTCTCGTAGCCGTTATTGAGCGTGTTGGTGTCGTCGATGGCCTTGTTGGTCGGCTCGATGATGTCGGTGTCGAGCGCCTGCTTGGAGGCGCCGTTGATGTAGTCGGGCTTGTAGAGCGTCAGTGCCCGGCGGTCATAGGTCTGGGGCGGCGTGATGAGCTGCACGCGGAAGGGCTTCCGGGCCTGCACGCGCCGGTAGGTCTCCTCGCCCCGCCCCCAGAGCGGCCGGACGACGGCCGTCAGCTGCACCTCACCCGAACGCTCGAAAGGCTCCATTGGATGAACCGACTCTCTCGAAAAGCGGATCTCCATGGAGGTCTCGATGCGGTCGATCGGGTAGGGCTTGAACGTCTCGGCGCTCTCGGGCGCCTGCATGCGGGCGAAGAGCCGGTCCGGCTGGTAGGCGTACGGGACGACGCCCTCCGACTGCTGCTCCCGGAAGATCCGGTGGAGCTCCGAGCCCGGCTTGTTGCACTCGGTCTGCAAGAGCCAGAAACCTTCCTCGACGGCGGCCTCGGCAAGGTACTCGGCCGTGGTGCCGAAGGAGCTGCGCGCCGTGTTGCGGTAGACGTTGCGGCTGAAGGAGTAAATCTGCAGGGCCGTGATGATCGCGGCGATCACGATCAGGACGACCAGGATGACGGCAACGCCCCTGCGCCATCCTCGCGCGGTGTAGGAACGCCTGTTCTTGTTCACGGCTGCCATCGACTCGCCATGCTCTTCAGACGATACGAACCTCTCCAAGGATAGGCCCGAAGAGCGATCCGGGCAACGCCCTGCTACCTGGGCGCCGCGACGCGGGCGCGGCCCAGCAGCCAGTCCAGCCGCTGCCGGCCGGCCTCCGTGCCCCGCTGCCCGGGGGGGCCGGGACTGGCCAGGACTGATTTCCCGGCCCGTAGGAGCGCCATGGCGAGCTGGCAACTCCAGAGCATCACGGCCGCCGCTCGACCATGGTGCTTCCGCACATAGCGGTGGAGGCTCTCGAGGTAGAGAATGTCGAGGTCCTGCCGCAACGCGGTGCTGGCCCCGCCCAGGTGCGTGGCGACAGCCTCTGGGCAGTAGCAGGCACGCAGGCCCAGGCTGGCGCCGCGCCGGCACCAGTCGTCATCCTCCCAGAAGAGAAAGTAGCCCTCGTCGAACGGGCCGACGCGTTCCCAGACCTCCCGGCGGCACACCATGAGCGCGCCGGCGATCACGTCGCAGGCGCCGCCCGGTTCCGGCCAGACGGCCGGCTCCCGGCCCCAGTGTAGCGCGGGGTCGAACCCCAGCCGGCCGTCCAGACCGAGCGCCGAGGCCACCAGGGGAGCCAGCCTGCAGAATCCCCAGGCCGAGCGCGCCGGCCGGCCGTCGCGAGTGCGCAGCAGCGGTCCGGCGGCGGAGACGGTCCGGTCCGTGTCGACCGCATCCACCAGACGCGCCAGACACCCGGGAGCCAGCTCCAGGTCCGCATTGGCGAGAGCCAGGTGGGTGCCACGACTTGCCGCTGCTCCCGCGTTCAGTGCGAAACCGTAGCCCAGGTTCTCATGCAGCTCCAGGAGGTGCGGGGACGTGGGGTGGGCTCGAGCGCGGGTGACCGACTCGTCGGTCGAGGCGGAATCGACGACCCAGACCTCGTGCGGGAGCTCCCCGCAGGCGGCGGGAATGGAATCGAGCAGCGCCGGCAGGGTCGTCTGGGAATTGTGCGTGACGACGACGACGCTCAAATGGCGAGGAGCCGTCGGGCCGGGGAGAGCGGCCTGGGACGACGATCTCGTCACGTAGGGACCGTTCACCCTAGGGCCGCCGAGGCTGCGCCCGAGGAGCGGCAGGCCTTGCGGGCGCAGCCTTCGGAGTGCTCCCAGCATTCGGGGTGATAGCTGGCGTCGCACTTGGCACAGGTGACCTGGGCCAGTTCGACGGTTTCGGCGCAGAGAGCGCAGTCCGGGGGGCGGGCGCCGGTTTCACGCGGGGCAACCATGGAGCTTGCGGCAAATGGAAGGATGAGGGCCGCGCCCAGAGGCGCCAAGAGGAAGGTCAGTGCTGCCAGCAGTGCCTCGGCGCTCAGCAGGAACAGCCCGATGTAGAAGCCCAGGAAGAAGCCGCCGAGCGGCACTGCGTGCCAGTACCCCCGCCCCAGGAGCTCGGTGAGGCCGGACACGTTGCGGAGCACCAGGAGGTTGTAGAGCACCACGAAGGCGGCGACGACGCCGTAACCGGCCAACAGGCCTTGCTCGGTGGTCAGGTTCGGGTACCACATCCAGACGACAAACGTGGTTATCCAGCCCGGCAGAAAGCCCGCGAGCAACAGCGTGCAGAGGCGATTGATACCCTCGGCCAGTCGCCGTCCGAACCTGGGTAGAAGCCATCCGCGAAAGTCGACGAACAGCGAGCGCGCCCCGAGCAGCGCGAGATAGAGCGGGATGTAGAAGATGTAGAGGAAGTGTCCGAGGAACAGCTGGGGGGCCGTCGGTTCCGGGGGGTCGTCGAAGATCCGGATTGCGGCCGAGAAAGCCGTGACGAGGAACTCGGGAAGCTGATCGAGTGTCATGCCGCCTCCTGGCGCGCGCAGGCCACGCGCCGGAAGGAATGTACCACCCGGGAGAGGAGTGAGGCTTGAGGCTTGAGGAGTGAGGCTTGAGGAGTGAGCAAGGGGGGGGCTCGGTTCCCTCGAGCCCCACTACTCACTACTCGCTACTCGCTACTCGAGGGTGCTACGCTCCGGGCGTGAAAAACAGCGGCCAGGTCGTCGTGGAAACGGTGGAGAGCCGGGTCTTGCAAGGGAACCCGTGGAAGGACCCGCACGTGCGGAAGCTGCCCGTTTGGCTGCCGCCGTCTTATGGCACGTCTCCGAAGCGCCGGTATCCGGTGCTCTGGTGTCTGACGGGGTTCACGGGCAGCGGCGTGATGCTGCTGAACGTCCATGCGTTCAAGGAGAACTTGCCGCTGCAGCTGGATCGGCTGGTGGCGACGCGGAAGATGCCCGAGTGCATCGTGGCAATGCCGGACTGCATGACGTACCTGGGGGGCAGTCAGTACATCAACTCGGCCGCCAATGGCCGCTACGAGGACTACCTGTGTGACGAGCTCGTGCCGTTCGTGGACGCCCGCTATCGCACGCTGGCCGAGCCTGCACACCGAGGGGTGTTCGGCAAATCGAGCGGAGGGTACGGGTCCGTGATCCTGGCGATGCGGCGGCCCGACGTGTTCGGGGCCTTCGCCTGTCATAGCGGCGACATGGCCTTCGAGCAGTGCTATGTTCCGGACTTCTACAAGGCGGTCACGCCGCTGGCCAAGGCGGGCGGGCTGAAGAAGTTCATCAAGACCTTTCGCCAGGATCGTAAGCCGGACGCCAGTGCCCACGCCGCGCTCAACACCGTCGCGATGGCGGCGGCCTATTCGCCGTCGCCCAAAGGCCGTCAGCCCGCGATCGAGCTCCCGATCGATCTGGAGACCGCCGAGTTGATCCCGTCTGTCTGGTCGCGGTGGCTCGACTGGGACCCGGTCCGGCTCGTGGAGAAGCACCGGAACGCGCTGCTGGGGCTCCGGCTGGCCTGGTTCGACTGCGGTGTAAAGGACGAGTTCAACTTGCATCTGGGCGCCCGCATCCTCGCCCGTCGCCTCGAGCAGCACCGCATCCCGTTCGTGCACGAGGAGTTCGACGGCGGCCACTTCGACATCGGCTTTCGCCACGACGTGTCGCTGCCCGTGCTGTCACGCGCGGTGGGGTGAGCCCCAGCTGCGCGGCGTTTCGGGCTGGGCGCCTCGTTGCGTGTGGTAAAATGCTGGTTTGTCCGGTGGGCTTGGGGGCAGCGGCATGACACGAAGCGATAGAGAGTCGAAGGCGGCGGTGGGGCGCCCTGCCCTGGCGCTCGAGAGCCAGGCAGGAGGGTTGACGGCGCTCGGGGAGCGGGACGCCGAAGCCGAGCTGGCCGACATCCTCCCGGAGCTTCCGGAGGTCACGTCTCGCGCCAAGACCGTCTCGTGGACGGGCTGGATGTTGCTCGGCTGCTGGATTCTGCTGGAAACGGCCGCTCAAATCGGCTTCAAGCTGGGCGCCAGCGCTGCGGGAACCGGCCTTTCGGAGCTGGAGACCATCGGCGCGGCGGCCGGTAACGGCTGGTCCATCTTCGCCTATGTCTGCACCGGGCTCGAGTTCCCCATCTGGCTGGCGGTGCTGGCTCGTCTGGATCTTTCGCTGGCCTTCCCGCTCTCCAGCCTCTCGCAGGTGACCATCCTGGTCGCCAGCACCTACGTGCTGGGAGAGCACGCGGGCTGGATGCATGTCCTGGGTATTGGCTCGATCCTCGTCGGCACGCTCCTGATCCTCGGGGAGGCCGACAAGTGAGCATCTACGGCCTCATCCTGGCCTGCGTCTGTCTGGTGACCGTCGGTCAGCTCTGCTTCCGGGTGGCCGCGCGGCGCGACGAGGCTGGGAAGAAGGGGCCCCTCTCCGGCCCCCTGGGTCACCCGATCCTCTGGCTGGGCGTGGCCGCCTTCATCGCCCACTTCTGCGTCTGGATGCTGGTTCTGAACCGTGCGGACCTGTCGGTCGCGTATCCGCTGATGAGCCTCGACTATGTCCTCATCACGGTTCTCTCGAGCTGGCTGCTGAAGGAACGCGTGCACAGCCGCCGCTGGATCGGCGTGGCCTTCATCGTCCTGGGTGTCGTGCTGATCGGCGGAAGCTGAGTCGCCTACCGGGCGCTCTGCTCCGGCCACGTGCGCAGCTCGAACTCGTCACTCCAGGCCGACTCTCGCCCCCCGGGCCCCTGCGGTGGCTCCAGGATCGCCGCGATCACGCAGAACCCGAAGAGCACGGCGATGACGACTCCGCGGAAGAGCCCCAGCGCCACGCAGATGCGCAGGGAACGTTCGCGGCCGGCTTCGCTCTCATCCATCGCTTCTCAGCAGAGAATGTGCTGCCGCAGAAGCTGGAATGCACGCGGGGGGAATCAAGAACCAAGAATTGAGAATTGAGAATCGAGAATCGAGCAGGGATAACGACGCGCACTCCGCTCCCCGCTCATCCTGAGCAGGCTGCGGAAGCAGCCGTGTCGAAGGACAACCTCCGGCCTAGATCTTCGATTCCCAGAGCTCGTGGCGCTCGTCGACGACCTTGATCAGCTTCTGCTTCTTGCGGAGCGTGCCGCGCGGCTCGAAGCGACAGGCCAGCTTGTAGAGGCCCATCTCGACGTTGCGCCAGTAGTCGGGGTAGCGGGTCTTGAACTGGTCCGTGACCACCTTCTCCAGCTCGGCGGCGGAGGAGCCGTTGGCGATCTCGAAGCGGAACTCGATGAGATCGAGCGGACCGTCCTTCTTGACGGCGACCTGCCAGTCGTTGGTGATCCCCTGGATGCCGTCGAAGGCATACTCGAAGATGGGCGGGCTGATGTTGCCCATCCCGCAGTTGATCATCTCGTCGGAGCGGCCGCGGATCTTGGCGATCCGGCGGATGTTGGGGATGGCGCAGGTGCACGGCTCGTCGATCAGCCGGGTGACGTCCGAGGTGCGGTAGCGTAACAGCGGCATCGTCGAGCGCTGCAGCGTGGTGACGACCAGCTCTCCGTAGCCGTCGGCGTCAGGCTTGAGAATCTCGCACCAGTTGTGGAACTCGTTGATGTGGTAGCCCATCTTGGAGGGGCACTCCACGCCGACGGAGCCGAACGTCTCGGTCATGCCGTAGCCGATGAAGACGTTGCAGTTCCAGGCTTCCTCGACGAAACGGCGCGCATGCTCGGTCATGTTCTCGCCGCCCACCAGGAAGAACTTGATCGGCCAGAACCCGCCGCGCTGCTTGCAGAGCTCCGTGTAGAGGACCAGCCATGACGGCTCGCAGACGATGGCGTCGAACTTGTAGCTCTGGGCGCGCTCGTAGAACTCGATCGGTGGGAGCTTGTCGGCGTTGACGTAGAAGCAGTCGAAGTGCCTCATCGCCTCCCGGATCGTGAAGCCGGCGTTCCAGAAGGAGCTGTGCATCGTCGAGCAGACCTTGTCGCCGCGGCGCAGGCCCAGCAGAAGCAGCCCCGCGGGCGCGTCCTTGGCGATGCTGTCGATCTCCTCCTGGGAGAAGAAGATGCGCTTGTTCTTGTTGGAGCTGGTTCCGGTGGTCTCGAACCCGATCCGGGGCGTTCCGCACAAGAAGGCTTCCGGCGGATTCTCCAGCAAGTCCTTCGAGGTCGTGTAGAACTCCCCCAGGTCCGAGGGCTTCTCGACACTCCTCGGATCGATCCCGAGCTTCTTGAACTTCTCGCGGTAGAAGGGCGAGCGCTCCGCGACCAGCTTCACGACGGCCTTGAAGTCGCGGCCCTGGGCCTTCTTGACGAACTCCGGCGGGATGCTCCGGATGAGTCGGAACCACCGGTCGGGTTCGTTGCCGACGTAGTACTTGAACAGCAGGCTCTTGAACAGCTCGAGGAACATGACGGGCTTCCTTGGGTTGGGCCGCTCTCCCCCGGACCGCACGCCAATGGCGTGCCTCCGCCGCTACCGGTCAACCAGCGAAGGTTGTGCCGGCAGGGCAACGGGAAGAGCGCCTCCAATTCCCCGGAGATGGGGAGTCGGGGCGATGACTAGTGGGACGCGACAGCCGCAGCCACGCGCTGGACGGGAACCGGTTCCTTGGGCTTGCGCAGCCGCAAGAGCGCCTCTTCCAGCTCGCCGTGCTGTTGGAAAAGGTCGTGGATCGGCTTGGCCGGCCGCGAGAGCAGCGGACTCTTGAAGAAGAACCCGAGCCAGTCCTGAATACCCTTCCAGCCGGTCCGGCCGGCCAGGTCGAGCAAGAGGACCAGGTCGAGCACCAGGGGGGCGGCCAGGATGCTATCCCTGCAGAGGAAGTTGACCTTGATCTGCATCGGGTAGTCCATCCAGCCGAAGATGTCGACGTTGTCCCACGCCTCCTTGTTATCGCCCCGAGGCGGGTAGTAGTCGATCTTGACCTTGTGGTAGAAGCCACGGTACAGCTCCGGATGCCGCTCCGGCTCGAGGATCGACTCGAGCACCGACAGCTTGCTGTTGACCTTCGTCTTGGAGGCCTCCGGATCGTCGAGCACCTCGCCGTCGCGGTTGCCGAGGATGTTCGTGGAGTACCAGCCCGTGAGGCCCAGGTAGCGGGCCTTTATGCCGGGGGCGAGGATCGTCTTGAGCAGCGTCTGGCCGGTCTTGAGATCCTTGCCTGCCACCGGGACGCCGTTCTCCTCGGCGAAGCGAGCGAGCGCGGGCACTTCCAGACACTGGCTGGGCGTGCAGTTGACGACTGGGATGCCGAGCTTGATGGCGACGTACGAGTAGATCATGCTGGCGCTGATCGTCTTGCAGTCGGCCTTGAGGCCCTGCTCGAACTTCTTGATCGACTGGCCCTCCTCGCCCATCTCGAGGGTGATCTCGGTGGAGTTGCAGAGCACCAGGACCATCCGGTCGAGCCCCCGGGCCTCCTTGAAGGCGAGGATCTCGCGCTCTAGCTCCTGGGCCTGTTCGAGCCGGGTGCCGGTCTTGACGTGCTGGCCCTTGAGGCGCCGCTGGTTCTGGCCGTCCACGACGGCCTTGAACGGGCGCAACTCTTCGAGGCGGCCGCGCAAGAGCTCCAGCGTGTCCTTATGCAGGACGGCGGCCTTGACCGCTGACTGGAAAGCGTTGTCGGGGTAGACGTCCCAGGCCGCGAACTCGAGGTTCTGGAGCTTGGCCATCGGCAGCACGTCGAGAAGCAGCGCGTTGTTCGCGTCGCCGTTGCAGCGATAGAGCTGGGTGAGCGACCCGATGGGGCGCGCCAACCCGCGAACGATCGCCTCGATGCCCGCCACGAGCGTGCTGGCCAGGGCCCCTAGGCCTACCAACATCACGCCGACTCGTTCTTGCTGAGATCCACTGCTGACAGCCATCCTGGCCTCCATCTGCGAACTACGACGCGGTCCGGACTCGAAAACCCTCTCCCGGACCCGGGGAAAAACGAGAGGCGCGCATTATACCATGAAACATGCCGAGTCAATCAAAAATCGCGGTTGTTGGGGCAGCAGCGAGTAGTGAGTAGCGAGTAGTGACCAACGACGGCCGGGGTTCGGCCGTGTGCCAGAGCGGGTTCGGCGGACGCCTGGGACCCTTGCCTTATCGAGGGTCCAGCCAGACTCGCGTCGCGCCCCAGCCGCCGGCTTCTTCGCCGCTCAGCTCGAAGCGGCTGACCTCTGGGTGGCGCTTCAGGATGGCGTGCACGGTGCGCCTCAGCTCACCCTTGCCTTTGCCATGAATGATGCGCAGCTCGCGCAGCCCCTTCTCCTTGCAGGCGCTCACGTAGTCGCCCACCAGGTCTCCGACTTCCTCGGGGCGGAAGGCGTGTAGATCGAGCGTCCCCTCGAGCGGGAACTCGACCGGGTTGTCATGACGGGCCTGGTGCTGCAGCGCTTCGAACAGGAAGAACGCGGCCAGCACTAGCGCATGGTCAATCTCTTCGGCCAGGATGCGGGAGCGCAGCGCCTCCATGGGGAGCAGCTCCGTGAGCAAATCCTCCCCCGCATCCGGAGTCGGCTCCTGGACCTTGTGAGCTCCGGAGGCGACGAACGTGTGGCAGTAATTGGTCAGGATCGCCGGGTTCGGCCGGACTCGGCCGAGGTAGCGCCAGTCGTGCGCCTCGTACCCGGTCTCCTCGAGCAGCTCTCTGCGCGCCGCTGCCTCGAGGCTCTCGTCCTCCGGATCGACGATCCCGCCCGGGATCTCCAGGGAAGAGGCCTCGGTCCCGTGCCGGTACTGGTGCACCATGACGACCTTGTCGTCTTCCGTCAGGGCGATCACGTTGAGCCAGTCGGGCGCCTCGATGACGACCCGCTCCTGGGGCTCATTGGTGCGCGGATTGACCGTGCGATGCTTGCGGAGCCGGAACACGCGATAGTGGCCGAGCTCTTCGGAGTCGAGCTTGGGCCAGGGCTTCACCTTGCTGGACATGACGTCACCTCCCGGTCGACCTCGCGTGTCCGGGTGCAGGCTCGTGGGGCTGCCGTCTGCCTCGCGGCCGAGCCGCGGGGCGCAGGCGTCACTTGCCGGACTTCGAGGCGGCCTTCGCTGCCTTGAGCTTGGCCTTCTTCTTGTTCTTGGCCTTGGCGTGGATCTGCTTCATTTCATTCTTGTGCTTGCCCATCGGGGATCACCTCCTGGCGTGGCGTTCGCCGGCAATGGCTGCCGGCCACGTTCATCATCCGAAGCGGGCTCCGGGGAGTCAAGCCGCGTGTGAGACCGGCGATCGTTCAGAACCGGTAGCTCATCGAAAGAAAGGCCGCCGAGTCGGGAGACCCTCGGAGCGGTGCGGAGCGGCCGACGCGGGGAAGCTCGAAGGTGAATCCCACCCCGTCGTAGGTACCCAGGTTGATCCCCGGGCCGAGGGCGCCGAACCGCAGGCGATTCAAGACGGGGACCTCGGCCAGGGACGTGGAGATGAACCGGGCCGGGTGCGCCGGGTCCCGATCGGCGGAGAGGTCCGGACGGGAGCGCATCCCGAAGCCGCGCCGGGAGTGGCCGGACATGGCTGGGTCCGAGTCCATCGACAGTCCCTCGTCGCGTTCCGAGCCTTCGCGGCCCGATGCGGGGCCCATCCGGTCCTCGCGAGAGAGGCGATAGCTGTAAGAGGTCTCGTCCACGGGACCGATTTGAAGTCGCAAGTTGCCCGCGGGTGAGTCCTCACCGGCGACGCGTCCGGTGCCGCCCAGACCGTAGCGGGACATGCCCGGCCCCGGCTCGCAGAGCGGCTGAGCCGCCCGGCACGTCACGAACGCCAGGATTGCCCCGATGGCCAGCACGCCGCTCAGCCGGCAGGAACGCCCCCCGAAAGGCCCGAGAGGCCCGAGAAACCGGTGGCGTCTGCCTGTACCGGGTTTTGTAAAACCCGGTACAGGCAGACGCCATCGGTTTCTCGGCCAACGATCTTCCGGCCGGTTTCCCATCATGACGAAGCCGAACATCTCTGATCTCAGGATCGACCTTCGAGGCGTTCGGGGTGAGTTCGTCGGGGGCCGGGACGGCGCGGGCGGCCAGGAATTCAGGCAAAAAAAAGCGGCAGACTTTTCGCGGTCTGCCAGCGCGGGGTGGGGTCCAATCAACCTGCAAGGGCGGCCACCACCTCTAGCTCCTGTGCGTCCTCATCGAGGATCGGGCGGGGAGCCGACCGGGCAGCGCCTGGCCTTCTGGGCCGGGGGGAGTCGCCCGGGTCCGAGAACAACCGGAGTACCTCGGCGGTTACGTTGGCGGGGGCCTCGTCGGCGTTGATCGGGGCGCCCTTGGCCGCCAGGAGCGCCCGGACCCGAGCGCAGACGGCCTTGAGCCTCCGACCGACCTGGGTCCTGTTCACGCCGTAGTCCCGTGCCAGCACGCGCATTCGCGTGCCCTGGAGGAAGTAGCTCACCAGGAGCCGCTTCTCGTCGGCACCCAGCCTCTCCAGGACCTCGCGCAGAGCCTTGCCGAGCTTCTCACCGTCGAAGCGGCCGATGACCTCCTCGACCACGTCGGTGTCGGGAGCCTCCAGCTCAGGCCTGGGTTCGCCGCCCTGCCAGAGCGTGAGGCTGACGCCTCGGCGGCCCTCGCTGCGCAGCCGGTCGGTGAGCCTGTTCCTGGCCACGACCGTCAGCCAGGTCCGGAGAGCCGAGTCGCCTCGGTACTCTCGTAGCTTGCCCGCGAAGAGGTCGCCGGCCAGCTCTGCCACCAGCTCCTCGCCGAGCCTCACGCCGCCTGCCAGGCGGGTGAGCCAGCGCACCAGCGGCAGCTCGAGCTGCTCGCGCCAGAGGCTCCAGGCAGCCGGGACGCCCTTGGCGAGCGCGGCGGCCAGGTAGAGGTCGGGGTTCAAGCGGAGCCCGTCGGCGACGGGGCCTTCACCGTTCCGAGGTCGCCGGACCTGCTCGATCCAGGCGGCCAGCTCGCTTGCGCCCAGGCCCAGCTCGCCGTAGCGGGCAGCGCCCAGGGTGGCGACTTCCTCGGCCAGCCCCAGCCAGTCGGGAGGGGCCTTGTTGAGGAGCACCAATACGTTCGTCTGCATCGGATTCACCTGGTTCCATCGGGGGTCGGGGCCCGGTGCGCCGGGGGCGCGGTACGGACCTGTCTTGGGGGGGGAGAAACAAAAACCGGCTTCTTTTGGAAGCCGGTGTGATCGGGGTTTGCCTTTGCGGAGAGCTCAGTCGCTAGAGCTGCCTCCTGACCACACCTGGCCTGCCTGCGGATCGATGAACATGGCTTCGGCGGAGCGCTGGTTGCCGGTCGCGCGGACGACGAACGTCGCGCCGATTTCCTGGCAAGTCCAGCTACCGAGACTGTTCAGCAGTCCGGATTGCGATATGTGCTTTGCGTACCGTCGCATCGAAAGTCGTTACCTCTTGAGTCGAAGATTATGACCCGTCAGGCAGTTGGACGCGTGACCGCCGCGAAAGGTGCGTTTTTTGTGCACATTTTTTTGGCGGCCCCACGAGGAGCCGATTTCTACCGTCGGCATATTCTACCACGCGCCGAAGGGGCATGGCGCGGGATTGGAGCTAAATGCCGCGGAAGCGCATCAGGAGCAGAGTGAGCTCGTAGAGCACCACGATGGGGAGCGCCATGGCCATCTGGGTACCGGCGTCAGTGGAGGGAGTCACGAGCGCCGAGATCACGAAAATCCAGAAGACGACGACCTTGCGCTTCTTTCGCAACAGAGGGCTGGAGACCAGTCCCATGGAGCCCATCAGATAGAGCACGATGGGGAACTCGAAGAGCATGCCGCAGACCAGCATCAACTGGAGGACGAAGCTGGTGTAGTCGCCCACGGTGTAGAGCGGTTCGGCGATGCCGTCGGCAAATCCGACCAGGAACGAGACGCCCATGGGGACGGCGACGTAGCGGGCGAAGGCGGCCCCGACGAAGAAGAAGGCCGTGAAGGCCGGCACGAAGATACGCGTGTAGCGCCGCTCGGTCTTCTTGAGGCCCGGGCGGATGAACTCCCAGAGCTGGTAGAAGAGCACCGGCACCGAGAGGACCAGCGCCGTGATCGCCGCGGTCTTCACGTAGACCGAGAAGACCTCCGTCGGGTTCGTGGTGTAGAACTTCATGTCTCCGGGCGCCGTCGCCTTGAGCCACCCGATGATGCGATCGCTGAAGAAGAGGCAGACGACCGTCATCCCGCCCAGCGTCGAGAAGCAGACCAGGAGTCGATTGCGCAACTCGGTCAAATGGTCGACGAGCGACATCACGACGTCGTCGTCGTCCTCGGGCGGGGGGAGACTCGCGGAGTGTCCTTCGACAAGCTCAGGACGAGCGGAGGGGCCTCCGACGGGCTCGGGATGAGCGGAGGGGGCTTCGACGGGCTCGGGACGAGCGGGTCCTTCGACAGGCTCGGGATGAGCGGAGGGGGCTTCGACAGGCTCGGGACGAGCGGGTCCTTCGACGGGCTCAGGACGAGCGGAGGGGCCTTCGGCGGGCTCGGGATGAGCGGAGGGGGCGGTCATGGCTCGTCGGCTTCGTCGATGTCCTGGCCGACGGGCAGCTCGCGGTAGCTGATGTCGCGGCGGCTGATGGTGCCGACGATGTTGTCGACCATGTGGTTTTTCAGGTCGGGGTCGAAGCGGCAGCTGAGGTAGCGGGGCATCTTCTCGCGGTTGAGGTTCTCGCAGGCGAGGTTGCCTTCGATGTCGATCTGCTGGTTCTTCAGGCCGGCCAGGCTCTCGAAGCTGTAGATGCCTGCCTGGATCTTCGTGTAGGTGGGCCTCAGCAGGATCTGGCCTTGCAGCGACACAATCCCGAGCATGTCGGAGGCGCTCATGGCGGTGACGTCGCCGGCGATGGTGATGTTCTTCTCGGTGACGATCAGTCCGCGGCCCTGGTAGGGGCCGGACAGCACGAGGTCCTCGGTGCAGTAGGTGATGCCGCTCAGGTCGAGGGGTTGCGTGGGAGTCCCGACCAGCTTCTTCTTCTCCTTGTAGAGGACGTGGGCGAACTTGGCGCCGTGCTCGATCAGGCGCTTGAGGTTCCGCACGGCCTCGCGCTCCGGGTAGCGCTTCACGTAGTTCATGCGGGTATTGATCGTGTAGCGCTGCGGCGGCACCACCTGCGGCTCCTTGGTGGGGCCGAGGATGAGTGGGTTCAAGCGGCGGTAGTTCTTGTAGATGTAACCCTCGAAGTGGGTGTAGACCGACAGGTACGGGTCGTGGAGGCGGTTGTCGTTGTAGAGGTAGCCGATCTCGGGGCGCTGGTGGCCGAAGATGGAGGTGTCGGCGAAGTAGTTGATGATGTCATCGGCGGCGAAGAAGGGGAGGTAGACGTGCAGCACGCCGTTGGTGCGGACGCGGCCCCAATCGCGAGGGTTGAGCGAGAGGATGATGTTGTCGACCGTGTCCTTGATCTTCTCGTCGTTGGCGTGCTGGGCCAGCTCGTAGACGAGCTTCAGGGCGTCGCTCATCTTCCCCTCGTCGAGCTTGTTGGTGAGCATGTCGTTGATCTTCGATAGATTGCCCAGGCTCTCCGTCTTGGCGTCGGAGAGCTGCAGGCGTAGCATCTCGTTGATCTTGTTGCCGAGCTCGAAGAGCAGGTCCTGGATGACGTCGGGGAGGGTCAAGTTGGAGAGGATGAACTTGCCTTCCTTCAGGTACTCCGTCTTGTTGCTGTGGACGAAGAGCGTGTGGTCCGGAGCCGGCGGCGTGCAGTCGATGACCTTGATGCCCTTGACGACCTCGACGATGCTGCGCGTGCCGTAGAGCTCGGCCACGGACGTCAGCTTCAGACGGCCGCTCCAGCCGCCCAGAGGCGCCGGGGGGGCGGCGCCGCCCTCGTCGTCGCTCGACTTTTCGCGGTACTGCTCGAGCGCCTGCGGCACGACTTCGACCCGATCGATGTAGGAGCTGAACTCGTTCTTCTGCACACCGAACAGCTCCGCGGTCACGCGTATCTTGGAGCCCTTCACCACGGCGTTGCCGAAGTCGTAGGTGCGCGACCACTCGCGCGCTCGGTCGATATCGAGCAGCTCCAGGAGCTCCTTGTTGACCTCCATCGGCTCGCGCGAGACCGCTACTTCGGGGAACCCGCTGCCCCCCGCTGCGGCCGAGTTGGACGTCGAGCCGCCCGCGGGCCTGGGTTGCCCGCCCTTCACCAGCGGCATCTCGAAGGTCTTCTCGAGCTTCTGGATGGCCAGGTGGATGCCCGCTTCGGCCAGGTAATGGGAGTAGGTGTTCTGGCCGAGCTTCTTGATCTGGGTCGTGCCGAACCCGACCATCTGCACCAGGCTGACGCCCAGGATGAACAGAATGGTGATGACGATGAGGAGGATGTAGAGCGCCGAGCCCCGAGCCCGAAGCATTGGCATGGTCATCTTTCATTATAGGGTACCGGCGCGGCATCGACCTGCTACGCTGCCAGCCGTCCTGAAATTGAGCGTCGCCAGCTTAGGCTCTCCTCCAATGACCCATCCGGCGCCGGAGCGCCCGCAGTGAACGTCACCCTGCTCATCTCGTCCTTGGCCATGGGAGGCGCCGAGCGCGTCGTGACGCTCCTGGCAAACCACTGGACCCGCACTGCGCGCCACCAGGTGACGGTCGTCACCTTCGAGCCCGAATCGGCTCCGCCGCCGTTCTTTCCGCTGGACAGTGCCGTACGGGTCCGAAGACTGGACCTCTTGCGCCAGTCCGTCTCCGGGCTCGATGCCCTGCGCGGAACGCTGCACCGAATCCGAGCGCTACGCCGTGAGCTCCTCTCTGGCTCCCCGGCCGTCGTGGTCTGCTTCATGACCCGCACCAACGTGACGGCCCTCCTGGCGGCCGCCGGCTCGGGGATTCCGCTGGCGGTCTGCGAGCGGTGCGATCCCACGGCAGAGGCAAGCGATCGCGCCTGGCGGGCGGCCCGGCGGCTTCTCTACCCGTTCGCCTGGCGAGTGGTCGTGCAGACAGAAAGCATCCGCAAGCGGCTCCCCGGGCTCCGCGAGGCCTCCACCCGCGTCATCCCCAACCCGGTCGAAGCGCCGCGCGCGGCCGGCCCGCGAACCAGCGAGCCCAGCGGCCGCCATCGCCTTGGGGCGCTCGGGCGCTTGCAGTTCCTCAAGGGCTACGACCTGCTGATCGAGGCGTTCGGCACCATCGTCGCGCATCACCCGGACTGGGAGCTCGTGATCTGGGGCGAAGGGCCGATGCGCGCCGAGCTCGAGGCGCTGGTCCGGCGAAGTCCAGCAGCAGACCGGATCCGCCTTCCGGGCGCGACCTCCGACCCCGAGGGTTGCCTCGCCAGCTGCGACGCCTTCGTGCTCTCTTCGCGCTCTGAGGGATTCCCGAACGCGCTCTGCGAGGCGATGGCCTGCGGCCTGCCCGTCGTCAGCTTCGACTGCCCGAGCGGGCCCGGCGAGATCGTCCGTCACGGCGTCGACGGGCTGCTGGTCCCGCCCCTGGACATCCCGGCGCTGGCCGCCGCCCTCGACCGCTTGCTGCGGGACCCGGACCTGCGCTTGGCGCTGGGTGCCCGCGCCTCGGAGGTCACCACCCGCTTCGCTTCCGAGCGCGTCCTCCAAATGTGGGACGACCTGCTGGCCGAGCTGCCCACGCGATGAAGATTGTCTTCCTCACACGCTCGCTCCAGACCGGCGGCGCCGAACGGCAGCTGGCCGTGCTGGCGCGCGGCCTGGCGCTGGCGGAGCACGACGTGACCGTGCTCTCGATGTACCCCGTCCCCGCACCGCCGCCCGAGCTGGCCGCCTCCGGCGTGCGGCTCCACTCGCTAGAGAAACGCTCGCGATGGGACCTCGCCGGCTTCCTCGCACGCCTGCTGGCCGCCGTGCGCCGCGAGCAGCCGGAAGTGCTGCTCTCCTACCTGGTGGTCCCCAACCTCCTGGCGGCCGGCCTCCGTCCCCTTGTCCGGCCCGCGCGGATCGTCTGGGCGGTCCGCGCGGCCGACATGGACTTGACCCTCTACGACCGGTTCGCGCGCTGGACCTTCCGGCTCTCCGCTCACGCCTCGGCCCTGGCGGACATGGTGATCTTCAACTCGGAAGCGGGTCTGGCCTACCACCGATCCCAGGGCTACCACGCGCCGCGCATGGAAGTGGTCGCCAACGGCATCGACACGCGCGCCTGGTTCCCTGCCCCCGAGGAACGCCTGGCGGTCCGCCGCGCGTGGGGCCTCGAGGACTCGAATCCTCTCATAGGTCTTGTTGCACGCCTCGATCCCATCAAGGACCACCCCGTGTTCCTCGAGGCTGCGGCGCTCGTCGCCGCCGAACGCCCCGAAGCGCGGTTCGTCGTCGTCGGCGGGGGTGCGCGGGACTACTCCGCTTCCCTGCGAGCCCGGGCCGCCCGGCTGGGTCTGGATGCCCGCTTGATCTGGGCCGGCGAGCGTCGCGACATGCGCGCCGTCTACTCGGCGCTCGACCTGCTCGTCTCCTCGTCCATCAGCGAGGGCTTTCCCAACACGCCTGCCGAGGCCATGGCCTGCGGCGTCCCGTGCGTGGTCACCGACGTCGGGGATTCCGCGCGGCTGGCCGGACCCCACGGCACCGTCGTGCCGCCGCGAAACCCCCAGGCGCTGTCCGCAGCTCTTCTGGCCACGCTACGGGCGCCCCGCCCCGAGCCCGCGGCGCTCGTCGCGTGGATCGAGCAGAACTTCTCCGTCGAGCGCATGGTCACGGCCACGGCCCGGCTGCTCGAGTCCGTCGTGGCAGGCTGAGCCGCTTCACTTACGGAACACGAACTCGTTACAGCCCATTCCGCCCCCGCAGGTCGTCATCTCTTCGAGCCGCATCCCGCGATCCCGGAAGAACCGGAACACCGTCTCGGGGCTCGCGACCTCGAACGGCCAGCCGCCGACCCAGTCGACGATGTCCCGCCACCGGCTCATGCCGCGCGCGGTGCGACCCTCCACGAGCCTGCGCAGATATCGTCCCAGCTCGAGCGTGAGGCAGCAGCGTGCGAGATGTCGAAGCTCGATCGGCGCATAGACGAGCGCCACGTACGGAAGTCGCAGCATCGCGGGGAGCCCCACGTAGACCCGCTTCACGACGCTCCAGGCGCGACTGTAGATTCCCTGGTCGTTGTAGAGCGCCACGCAGAGCGTGCCGCCGGGCGCCACGAGGCCGGCAGCCGCATCGAGCGCTCTCCACATCGCCCCCGTGTGGTGCAGCACGCCCCACGAGTAGACCACGTCGAACTGGCCCAGCGTGCCCACGAACTCCGCGCTCAGCACATCTCCGCGGCTCACGACCCAGTCCGGGTCTTCCGGGAAGTAGCGCCTCCGCAGCTCGCTGGTGCACCAGACCGAGGCCGGATCATAGTCGAACGACCGCACGGTGGCCCCCATCCGCCGCGCCGCCAGCGACGAGAGTCCGCTTCCCGAGCCGATGTCGAGGAACCGCTTCCCGCGCAGACCGTCCAGCCGCAAGAGCTTCGTCAGCGCGGCTTCCGAATCTGCGATGCGCCTCTCGTCGACGACGTCGAGGAACACCCGCCAGTTCTCGCCGAACTCGAAGCGCCCTTCCACTGCACTGCCTGTCTGCTCGCCGCTCATCTGCCCCGGATCGCCCGCCGTATGCGGCTCCGAACCTATCACACCTCGACGGCTCGAGACAGGGCGCGGCGTTCGTTCTGCTAGGATGCACGCGCTCCGGGGTACGACGTGAAGCCGCAATCTCAAACGAGCTCCAAGGCCCGGCGGCCGACCGCGCTGGCGCAGGCCGTCGCCCACCCTGCCTTCGCGGCCGTGGCCGTGACGATCGTGGCCGCACTCTACCGCGCGTGGGTCTGGAAGACCTACGGCGGTGGCACCGTCGAGGGGATCGTCCAGGGGGCCCCGTTCGCCGATTCGGAGGGCTGGCACGACCTGGCGACCCAGTTCGCCGAGGGGCGCATCGTCAACGAGGGCTGGACGCTCAGCTGGAGCGCGCGGCGCCCCTTCTACTACTTCTTCATGGGGGCCTTCCACGCCGTCTTCGGCTCCTGGCTCACGGTGACCCGCGCCGTCCACTTCTGCATCAGCTCGGTCTCCGCAGGCCTGCTCTTCGACGCGACGAGGCGCCTGGCGCCCGTTCCCGTCGCGCTTTCCGCGGCGCTCTTGCACGCCTTCCTCCAATACGACGCGGAAGCCTGTTTGACTCCTTTGACTGAGCCGCTCGGCTACTTCCTGGCCAACCTCTCGTTCTGGGCCTTTGTCGTCGGCGCTCAGCGCTGGCTGTTCGAGCCGGACACCGCCACGCCGCTTCGCTGGATCGCTGCCAGCGGGTTCCTGCTGGGTCTGGCCAATCTCACGAGGCCGCTCAACTTGCTGGCCGCCGCGACGCTGCCGCTCGTGGTGATGGCCCTGGCCCGGCGGCGCAGGCCGGAAGGGTTCTGCTGGCGGCGTGAGCTTGCGCTACCTGCGGCGCTGGTCTTGGGCGTGGCGCTGGCCCTGGGGCCCTGGATGGCGCGGCAGCGCATGGTCCATGGGATCTGGACCCTGTCGGAGAACACGGCCGAGGTGATGTTCGCAGCTTCATCGCCGAAGTTCGGCGTCTGGGTCTCAGCCGTGAGCAGTCTGCCGCCGCCCGGCACGATCGCGGAGCGGGTGCGCTTCTACAACGAAGAGGTCCGCAAGAACCTGGCGGAGCATCCCGGGTTCTACGCCGCCAACGCGCTCTCCCACGCCCGCAAGGCGGCCTCGGATACGGCGCACCACCGGCGAGCGCTGGTGCTCACGCTGGTCCTGGTGATCGCCTGGCTGGCGTCGACGGGCACGTCGCCGCCCGGACGCTGGTTCTGGCCGGGGGCGCTGGGGGCGCTGACGGTGACGCTGATCGCGCCGAAGGACGCGCTCTGTCTCTGGTGGGTGGCCGGTACGGCGCTGGCCCTCAAGGAGCTAGCGCCCGTGCTGCTCTTGCCGGCGGCGCTGATTCCCTCGGTCTTGACGCTCGGGTCGATGGCGATGTCGCGAGACCCGCGGCTCACGCACTCATTGGAGTGGCTCGCTCTTGCGACGGCCGCGTGGCTGATGTGGCGCGCGCTTGGCCGAGCCCGCGGCCAGACGGCGGCCGAGCTCGACTGGGAGAGCGCGGAGGGCTACGCGAGGCGTTCGTGGGGCCTGGGCGCCCGGCCGGTGCTGTGGCTCGGGGCGGCCTTCGGTGTCGTGTTCCTCGCGGGGCTGGCGCGGGCAACGGCGGCGAACCTCGACCCCAGGCCCAAGCCTGTCCTGGAGCCCGTGGCGGCTTCGGAGGCCCAGGAGTGGGTCGGGCGTGTGCTCGGCTCCGAGGGGGGCGTGCACTTCGCGCACCTCGCCTCCAAGCTGGTGGTGCGGCGCGCGGCGATGCGGCGCGACAGCGCCATGCGGTTCGGCGCCAACCAGCCATTCCGTCACTGGTACGGGCTGTTCCAGCCGCGGCCGTACGCCTTCACGATCTTCAAGACCCACCCGAACCAGCCCGAGACGCGCGTCGTGTTCCCGGGGCTGCCGGAGCTGGCGGGCGGCGAGCCGCTGGTGCTGATCGGGGTGCCGCTCGGTCATCCGGAGCGGGGCGAGTCGCTCGAGCTGCTGGGGGTGGCGCGGCCGCGCACGGACGGCAAGGCAGCGGCCGGGCTCGAGCTGC
Source organism: Candidatus Wallbacteria bacterium (assembly GCA_016213845.1). Taxonomy (GTDB): domain Bacteria; phylum Muiribacteriota; class UBA6191; order JACPRK01; family JACPRK01; genus JACPRK01. The sequence goes on along the minus strand of JACQZN010000060.1, from coordinate 11,596 downwards.
TCTTGCCGGACGGCGCCACGGCGCGGATCCACGCGGCCTACATCGACGCAGTGATCGCCGACGCCGAGAAGAAGGCTGCTCCCCGCCGATGAGCGCGCGAGTCGTGCACGTCATCACCGGCCTGGGTCGGGGCGGCAGCGAGGGCGTGCTGGTCCGGCTGCTGGCGCGCGCGGACCGGGACCGCTTCGAGCCGCACGTCGTGAGCCTTCTGGACGAGGGCGTGAACGCTGCGGCGCTGCGCAAGGGCGGTGTTCCCGTCCACGTGGCGCGGCCGGCGCCGTCGGCGGGCTTGCTCCCCAGCCTGTTCGAGCTCGTCCGGCTGATCAGAGGGCTCTCACCGAGTCTGCTCCAGGGCTGGATGTATCACGGGAACCTGGCTGCCACGCTCGCAGGCTGGCTGCCCGGCTGCCGCGCGCCGGTGCTCTGGAACGTCCGCAATTCGCTCCACACGCTCGCTTCGGAGAAGCGGGCGACGGCGCTGGCGATCCGCTGCGGGAGCTGGCTTTCGGGGCAGCCGAAGGCGATCGTCTACTGCTCCCGGGCGAGCGCGGCGCAGCACGAGGCGCTCGGCTACCGCGCGGCGTCGACCCGGCTGATCCCGAACGGCTTCGATTGTGAACGGTTCCGGCCCGACCCCGAGGCAAGGCGCCGGATGCGGGCGGAGCTGGGAGTGCCGGAGGAGGCGGTGCTGGTCGGGCACGCCGCGCGCTGGCATCCGATGAAGGACCATCTCGGCTTCGTAAAGGCGGCGGGGCTGGCGGCGCGCGAGAGCGGCTCGCTCGTGTTCGTGGCGGTGGGTACCGGGATCGACGCCGGGAACGAGGCGCTGGCGGCGGAGTTGCGCGAGTCGGGTCTCGAAGGGCGCATGCGGCTCCTGGGTGAGCGTGAAGACATGCCGGCGGTGCTGGCCGCCCTCGACCTCTTCTGCTCGTCCTCGGTATCGGAGGCGTTTCCGAATGCAGTGGGGGAGGCGATGGCCTGCGGCGTGCCGTGTGTGGTCACCGACGTCGGGGATTCCCGCTGGCTGGCCGGCGACACGGGCTGGGTCGCGCCGCCCGGTCGACCCGAGCAGCTGGCGCGGGCGCTGCTGGAGGCCGCGTCGGTGGCACGAGAAGCGCGGCGGGGGCTGGGGGAGCGTGCGCGCCGGCGCGTCGTGGACGAGCTGTCGCTCGAGGCGATGGTCGGGCGTTACGAATCGCTCTGGGACGAGGCGCTGGCCGGGGGAAAGAGGAGCGCATGATGGGGCGGCTGCTGGCCGACCCATGGCCGCGAGGGACAGGCGTGTTGCTGGCCGCTGCGGCGGTGCTGAGGCTCGCGCTCCTGGTCTGGATCGGTCCGATCGTCTATTCCGACACGGCGCAGTACCTGGAGGGGGCCCGTTCTATTCTCACTCAGGGGACCTTTTCAGTCGTCGATCGCGCCTCGGGGCTGCCCTCGCCGATCTCGGGGCGAATGCCGCTCTACTCGGCGTGGATAGCGCTCTGCATGGCGCTGGCGGGCGAGGCCTACGCGTGGGCGGTCGCGGCGTCGGGTGCGGCGGTGTCTGTGGCGACGGTGGCGCTGACCGTGCGGCTGGCCGCGTGGGTGGCCGGCGCGCGCGCGGGGCTGGTCGCCGGAGCGATCTTCGCGGTGATGCCGACTTCGCTCGAGTACGGCATCTCGCTCTTGCCCGATGCGGCGTTCGCCTTTGCGATGACTCTATCCGTGGCCGCAGGGTTCCTGTTCCTGGCGGCGCCTGGTGCGGCGCCGGCCGCGAGCTGGGGCGGCACGGTGGCGCTAGGGGCGTTCGTGAAGCCGATCCTGAAGTTCTACTGGCTGCCGGCAGGCGCGCTCGTCTTCTGGCGCGCGCGGCGGGCGCCGATCGTGCTGGCGTTCTGCTGCGCGCCTGTGCTGGCGCTCTCGCTCTGGATGGGACGCAACTGGGCGCTGGGAGGGCATGCGGGGCTCGACGCCTACCGGGGGGTGAATCTCATCTGGCCGCACATCGACCTTGTCCTGGCATCGACGGACGAGGAGCGGCGCCAGGATGCCCTGCTCGCTCGGGTGCGGGACATCGTTGCGCGGCACACGAACGGCAGCGACGCCTTCAATGAGACTCGACGGCTCCTCGGACTCTCGATGCCCGAGGCCGATCGTCTCTTCACCCGGCTGGCCCTGGAGGTGTTCCAGCGGCAGCCGCTGCGGGCGGCGGCGCGGATGGGCAAGAATGCCTTCCGCTTCTTCCTGTCGCCGGCCGCCGTGCAGTACCTGGCGATGCGAAGCGGGCTGGCGGGAAGCGAGATGGGAGAGCCGCTGGCGGACCTGGTCCGCTCGGGCAGGTGGTTCCCGGTGGCCGTGAACCTGGGGGCGAGGGTGCCGCTGGTCGTGCTGTTCCTCGTGCTGGCGCCGTGGGGCGCGGGGTTGCTCTGGTGGCAGGCGCGAGCGCGGCCGGCGGCGGTGCTGCTGGCCGGCACGGTGCTCTACCACGCGGCGCTCTGCGCGCTGGTCGACGGCAACGACCGCTATCGCATGGCGGTGGAGCCCGTCATGCTGGCCCTCGCGATGGTACCGCTGGCCCGATGGCTCCGCTGGCTTGCGTCAGAGTCGCCAGAGATCGACGCCGTCGGGCTTTCCGCTGCGGTCGAGGCATCCGCGGATGTCGCCGACCACGCCGCGCCCGTCGCGTAACAGTGAGGTGACGAGCGGCCAACCTCGTTCCCGGAAGACCGAGTGGGCCGCGGCCAGGATGACTCCGTCGGCCGGCGCCAGCTCCTCCAGGCTCGATAGTGGCATCCGGCACTCCCGGACGGCGTCGTCCGCGTCGGCGACCGGGTCGTGGAGCTGTACGCGGACGCCATACTCCTGGAGCTCCTCGATGATGTCCGTGACGCGCGTGTTCCTCACGTCCTTCACGTTTTCCTTGAAGGTGACGCCCAGGACGGTGACGGCGAATCCGCCCTGGCGGCCGCTTCGCAGCAGTCGCTTCACCATCTCGGTTGCGGCGTAGCGGCCCATCGAGTCGTTGATGCGGCGGCCGGCCAGGATGACCTCCGGCCGGTAGCCGAGCTGCTCGGCCTTGTGGGTGAGGTAGTACGGGTCGACGCCGATGCAGTGGCCTCCCACCAGGCCGGGCGAGAATGGCAGGAAGTTCCACTTCGTCCTGGCCGCCGCGAGTACGTCGTTGGTGTCCATCCCGAGCCGGTGGAAGATGACGGCCAGCTCGTTCATCAGGGCGATGTTGAGGTCGCGCTGGGTGTTCTCGATGACCTTGGCGGCCTCGGCGGTCTTGATCGTCGCGGCGCGGTGGACGCCGGCCGTTACGACGCTCCCGTAGACGGCGGCGACGACCTCGAGCGTCTCGGCGTCCTGGCCGGAGACGACCTTCATGATGCGCTCGAAAGTGTGCTCGGGGTCTCCCGGATTGATTCGCTCCGGCGAGTAGCCGACCTTGAAGTCGACGCCCGCGCGAAGCCCCGAGGCGCGCTCCAGGACGGGGACGCACTCCTCTTCCGTCACGCCCGGGTAGACGGTCGATTCGAAGACGACGATATCGCCGCGCTTGAGCCGGCGGCCGGCGATCTCGGCGGCGCCCAGGATGGGGCGCAGGTCGGGGCGGCGGGCGCAGTCGATCGGCGTCGGCACGGCCACGATGTGGAAGTCTGCCTCGGAGAGGTCGGCCGGGTCACAGGTCAGCTTCAGGTCGGCGGCTTCGAGCTCGGCCGCAGACACCTCGCCCCGGCGGTCGTGGCGGGCCGAAAGCTCCTCGATGCGGCGCTGGTCGACGTCGAAGCCGATGGTCCGGGCTCGTTTGCCGAAGGCGACGGCGACCGGCAGGCCCACGTAACCCAGTCCCAGGACCGACACCTTTCGACCGTGTTCTCTGCTCTTCATCGAGTCTCGCTCCTCAGGACCATCTTCGAGCTGGGGCGCCGATTCTACCAGATTCGCGGGCCCTCGTCTTGAGGGCTGTTGCGCCGGGTGGTACGATTGCCAGGACAACTCGAGGCGACCCTCTCATGTCCAGTACCCTGAACCTCTCCACTCTCCGCGTCATGGTCACGGGCGGTTCCGGTTTCCTCGGCTCGTTCGTGGTGGAGAAGCTGAAGGAGCGCGGGTGCGAACAGGTGATCGTGCCGCGCTCGCGCGAGCGGGACCTGCGGGTGCGGGGCGATGTGGAGAAGCTCTTCGACGAGACGCGGCCCGACGTCGTCATCCACCTCGCGGCGGTCGTCGGAGGTATCGGCGCCAACCGCGAGCGGCCGGGCGAGTTTTTCTACGACAACCTGATGATGGGCGCCCACGCGATCGACGTGGCCCGACTCCGAGGCGTCCGCAAGTTCGTCACGGTGGGGACCATCTGCGCCTATCCGAAGCACACCCCCGTCCCGTTCCGCGAAGAGGACCTCTGGAACGGCTATCCGGAGGAGACCAACGCGCCTTACGGTCTGGCCAAGAAGGTGCTTCTGGTGCAGGGGCAGGCCTATCGCGCGCAGTACGGGATGAACATCAGCTACCTCCTGCCGGTCAATCTCTACGGTCCCAGGGACAACTTCGATCCGAAGTCCTCGCACGTGATCCCGGCGCTCATCAAGAAGTGCCTCGAGGCGCGCGATGCCGGTCGCGAGGAGATCGAGGTCTGGGGCACCGGCACCGCCACCCGAGAGTTCCTCTACGTCGAGGACGCTTCCGAGGCGATCGTGCTGGCCGCCGAGCGCTACGACGGCGACGAGCCGGTCAACATCGGCTCCGGCAGCGAGATCTCGATCCGCGACCTGGTCGGGCTGCTCTGCCGGCTGACGGGTTTCCGCGGCAATGTCCGCTGGGACGCCACCAAGCCCGACGGGCAACCCCGCCGCTGTCTGGACGTCACTCGCGCGCGCCGGCTGTTCGGGTTCCAGGCCAGCACCTCCTTCGAGGACGGACTGCGCAAGACGCTCGAGTGGTACGAGGCGCACCGTTCGCGAGCAGCCGGCGCATGACGCGGGCCGCCATCGACGCCGCCGCCAGAAAGCTGGCCGAGCATCGCGAGATCTGGGAGAAGAAGCCGGTCCTGCGTCAGCTCTACTCCGAGTGGTACGGGCAGATCGCCTCGTTTCTCGGGCCCGGCTCGACGGTGGAGCTCGGGAGCGGTCCCGGCAACTTGAAGGGCGCGCGCGCCGACGTGATCGCCACCGACATCGTCCCCTGTCCCTGGCTCGACGCCGTCGTGGACGCGATGCGGCTTCCGTTCCGCACGAACGCGCTCGGCAACCTGGTGCTCTTCGACGTGCTGCACCACCTTGCGGCGCCGGCCCAGTTCTTTGCCGAAGCGGCCCGGACGCTCACGCGGCTGGGGCGCGTCATCATCTTCGATCCGTACATTTCGCCCTTCTCGCGGCTGGTGTTCGCGTTGGCGCACCCCGAGCCGGTAGATCTCTCCATCGATCCGCTGGCGCTGGCCCCCGCTCCGGAGGAGTCGAAAGACCCGTTCGATGCAAATCAGGGCTTTGCGACCCGGCTCTTCTGGAAGGAGCTGGACACCACGCTGTCGCGGCTGCCGGGCTTCCGGCTGGTGCACCGGTCGAGGGAGTCGCTCTTGCGCTATCCGCTCTCGGGCGGGTTCGGCCGCAGCGCGTTCGTGCCGGATTGGATGTTCGGGCCGCTGGCGCGGGTGGAGCGGGCGCTTGCGCCGTTCGCCCCCGTGCTGGCCTTTCGCACGCTGGTGGTGCTGGAGAAGACCGGATGAGTGAAATGGAAGTGAGCAGCGGAACCGGGTTGCAGGCGTGGTTCGCCGGCTATTACCACGAAGAGATCGAGAGGCTCTGCCGCTTCGTCATTCCCGAGCGCTCGAGCGTGCTGGTGCTGGGGTGCGGTACGGGCGAGCTGCTGGCGGCGCTCGGCCCGGCCCGCGGGCTGGGCATCGACCGAGACCCGGCGAAGGTGGCCGAGGCTGCGCGGCGTCACCCGGGTCTGGAGTTCCGCACGGCGGACGCCGAGAGCCTCGAACTGGACGAGAAGTTCGACTATGTCGTCCTGGCGGACCTGGTCGGCACCCTCGTCGACGTGCAGCGGTGCTTCGAGGGGCTGCGCGCCGTCACGCGGCCGGACAGCCGCGTCGTCGTCACGTACTACAACTTCGTCTGGCAGCCGATCCTTCGGCTGGCGGAATGGCTCGGGCTGCGCGCGCCCCAGCCGGAGTACAACTGGCTCGGGATGGACGACCTGGCCAACCTGCTCGAGCTGGCCGGCTTCGAGCCGATCCGCCGCAAGCACCGGATGCTGTTGCCGATTTACGTGCCACTCGTCTCGGAGCTGGCCAACAAGGTCCTCTCGCAGCTCCCCGGGCTGCGCCACCTGACGCTGGTGAATGCGGTGGTCGCCCGTCCGCCCAATCCGCCCGCGGCGAGCCCGCTCACCGTGAGCGTGGTGGTGCCGACCCGCAACGAGCGCGGCAACGTCGAAGGGATCGTGGCGCGCACACCCGAGATGGGGGCCGGGACCCAGCTCGTCTTCATCGACGGCAATTCCACCGACGGCACCGCGGCGGAGATCGAGCGCCAGATCGGCCTGCACCCGGAGAAGCGAATGATGCTGCTGCACCAGGGCTCGGGCGTGGGCAAGGGCGACGCCGTGCGCAAGGCGTTCGACGCCTGCACGGGCGATGTCCTGATGATCCTCGACGCCGACATCACCGTGCCGCCGGAGGACTTGCCGAAGTTCTACGAGGCGCTCGCCAGCGGCAAGGGCGATTTCATCAACGGCACGCGGCTGGTCTACCCGATGGAGCAGCAGGCGATGCGCTTCCTGAACCTCCTCGGGAACAAGTTCTTCAGCCTCTGCTTCACGTGGCTGCTGGACCAGCGGCTCAAGGACACGCTCTGCGGCACCAAGGTCCTGCGGCGCTCCGATTACCTGACCATCAAGTCGAACCGGTGGTTCTTCGGCGACTTCGATCCCTTCGGCGATTTCGACCTGCTCTTCGGGGCCTCGAAAGCCAACCTGAAGATCGTCGAGATCCCGATCCGCTACAAGGAGCGCACCTACGGCACGACCAACATCAGCCGCTTTCGCCACGGCTGGCTCCTGCTGAAGATGTGCGCCTTCGCCTACACGAAGCTGAAGATCGTGTAGGCGGGGGGGGGCGCGCGTTACCAGGGGCGGGGCTCGAGTTTCGAGAAGCGCCTCCTGCCTGCAGGCGAGCGTCCGAACGAGGAAGCCCCATCGAGGAACCGTCGTCCGCCGCCCTGGCAGCCGCGATTTGGGTCGCAGTTGACTCGGTTACTTCGGTTACCGTACTATCGGTTGTCCGCGAAGCCGGGCTCAAAGAGGCCACGGCAAGGCAAGGCGGAAGGGTTCCCATCACGTCAATCCCCACCCCTGCGCGAGAAATGCGCCGGGCAGGTCGAGGAGAGAGCGCTTGAGCACCTTTCGCCCATTGTCCACCACTTTGCGTCTGGTCGGACCGGGACTTCTGCTCCTGGCGTTACTGATTGCGGCCCCGGGGCCGGCATGGGCGGGCGGGGACCACGCCGATTCGCAGAACGATATCGACGAGACCCGGGACAAGGTGACGATCGGAGGCTCGGCCGTCGCCGGCACCCTCGATCCGGGCAACACGGATGCTGACGTCCTCTTCTTCGACTCCACGATCGGCACGGCGGGGGTCATCGTGACCGTGACCTCGGCCCAGACTCTGACGGTCGGGGTCGGATCCGTCAGTTTCGGCATGCTGTTTTTCGGGCAGTTCGTCAGCGTCGGAGGCTCGACCCCCACCGCCGTGCTCTCCCAGGGCCCTACAGCTTCCCGCTACTACCTCAAGGTGAACGGCGGGACCGGTTCGGCCGCCGTTTCCTACACGATTGCGCTCTCCCCGCCGGCGGTGAAGCCTGCAGCGCCCACCGTGACGCTGACCCAGAACGCGCCCGGGGCTAACGACACCGTCAGCGGCACCTCCGAAGCCAATGCGACGATCAAGGTCTACACGAGCTCCGCCAAGACGACGCTGATCGTGGACGGCACCGCGAGCTCGAGCGGAGCCTGGGGCCCGCTCTCGATTGGGGACAACGCCAACGCCACCGTCTTCGTCACGGCGATCAACTCCGCCGGCGAGGGGAACGGCACCTCCAAGTCCAACGACATCGTGGTGCCGGCGGCACCCGGCGTGACGGTGACGCGCAATCTTGTCGGAACGGCCGACACGGTGAGCGGGACGGCAGAGGCCAATGCGTCCATCAAGATCTACACGGACTCGGGCAAGGCCACGCTCATTGTCTCGGGTAACGCCAATGGTAGCGGCACCTGGGGACCGCTCTCGATTGGCGACGACACCAACGCAACGCTGCACGTCACCGCCACCGACGCGGCGAACAACGAGAGCCCGGGGGTCGATGAAACCAACGCCCCGCTCATCGCGGATACGATTCCGCCAACGGCGGTTCTCACGTTCAATCCGGCGTCGACGACCGGCGCCTTTGCCGCCGGCACCCTGGTCCTTACGGCCACCTTCAGCGAGGCGATGGCTGCGACCCCCACCGTGGCCGTAGCTGGGCCCTCCGGCGCGAACAACGTCTCGGCCGCGGACATGACTGGAAGCGACACGGTCTGGACCTTCACCACGACGATCGCCGCCGGCAATGACGGCGCCTTCACGATCACCCTGGCCGGGAAGGACCTGGCGAACAATGCGCTGGCCGTGCAGCCCTCCAACAACGCCATCACGTTCGACACGACGGCGCCAACGGCCACGCTCTCCTTCAGCCCTGCGCCGGCGGGCGGGCCGTATCCTGCCGGGAGCTTCCGGGTGACGGCCACGTTCAGCGAGACCATGGCCGCCACTCCGAGTATCGCGATCGCCGGGAACTCCGGAAACAACAACGTCGCCGCCACGAACATGTCCGGCAGCGCCGCGATCTGGACCTTCTCCCGATCGATCGTGACGGGCAACGAAGGCAGCTTCACGGTCACCCTCGCCGGCTCGGACCTCGCGGGCAACGCCTTGGCCGTGCAGCCTGCTGACAGGACCTTCACCATCGACACGACCGTGCCCACGGCGACTCTCTCCTTCAGCACGCCCGCGGAAAGCGGCTCCTATCCGGCCGGACCATTCACGGCCACGGCCACCTTCAGCGAGGCCATGGCCGCGACGCCGACCGTTGCGATCGCCGGGCCCTCCGGGGCCAACAACGTCACGGCGACGGATATGACGGGAAGCGGCTCCGTCTGGGTCTTCTCCAGGTCGATCGTCTCGGGCAACGACGGTTCATTCACCGTCACCCTGGCCGGGAAGGACCAGGCCGGCAACTCCCTGGCCGTGCAGCCGGCCAGCCGGACGTTTGCAATCGACTAGACGGCTCCAACGGCTACAGTTGCCTTCAGCTCGCCCCCGGCGGGCGGAGCCTATCCCGCCGGCGCCCTGCGGGTGACGGCGACCTTCAGTGAGGCCATGGCCGCGACGCCGACCGTCGCGATCGCCGGGCCGTCCGGCGCGAACAACGTCGGCGCGACGATCATGTCGGGCAACGGATCGGTCTGGACGTTCTCTACCACTATCGTCGCCGGAAACGATGGGGCCTTCACAGTGACCCTCGCTGGGCAGGATCGCACGGGCAACGCCCTGACCGTCCAGCCGTCCAACAACAGTTTCACGATCGACACGACGGCACCGACGGCGACGCTCGCCTACAGCCCCGCCTTGCCCGGAGGCAGCTATGCCGCCGGCGCCTTCACGGTCACGGCAACCTTCAGCGAAGCGATGGCGCCGACGCCCACCATCGCCATCGCCGGCCCCGCGGGCGTGAACAACGTGACCGCCACGAACATGTCGGGCAGTGGAACGGTCTGGACCTTCTCGCGGACGATCGTCTCGGGCAATGACGGCACCTTCTCGATCACCCTGGCGGGAACGGATGAGGCGGGAAACAGCCTGACGACTCAGCCTGGAAGCAACACGTTCGACATCTCCGTGGCGCCTCCGCCGACGGTGTCGCTGGCCTTCAGCCCGGTCGCCGAGGGCGCAGGGTACAGAACCGGCGCGTTCACGGTCACGGCGACAGCCATGTCGGGAAGCGGGACCACGTGGTCTTTCACGCCGGTTGAGACAGTGCTCACGTACAGCGCTCCCGCGGAAGGCGGCAGCTATGGAGCGGACGTCTTCCGCGTGACGGCGACGTTTAGCGAGAGCATCAACGCGAGTCCCAAGATCACAATCACCGGTCCGTCCGGCAACAACAACGTGGCCGCCACGAACATGACCGGAAGCGGGACGACATGGACGTTTGCTCGCACAATCCTCAGGGGAAATGACGGTCTCTTCACCCTCCAGATCACGGGCACGCCCACCAGCGGAAACGTCATGGGATCGCAGCCCTCCAACAACACGTTCACCATCGACACGCTCGCTCCCACGGTGTCGCTTGCGCTCAACGCGCCCGGGGCGGGGGCGAATCATCTTCCGGGGCCCATCACCTTCACGGCCACCTTCAGCGAGCCGGTTGGCGGCACGCCACGATCGCGATTGCCGGACCGGGCGGCCCCAACAACCAGGCCGCGACCGACATGTCGGGCAGCGGAGCGGTTTGGACCTTTACGAAGACGCTGGCCGCTGGCAACGACGGGTCGTTCACGGTGACTCTGGCTGGCCGGGACCGGGGCGGCAACGCGCTGACCATCCAGCCGACGAACAGGACCTTCACGGTGGCAACGCCCGCCCGGATCACCGTCGTCTCCCTGAACGTGGACAGGAACGTGGTCTCCCGCGGGCAGAAGTCCATCGTGGTGACGATGCAGCTGCGGAACCCAGGAGGCGCCTCGGCCCAGCTCACGCTCGGCCGGTTGGGGCTCAAGTTCAACGGACAGAACGCGAGCCAGGCGGGCTTCAAGGTGACGACGCCCACGTCGCCCGCAATCATCACAGGCAACGGAACCGCTTCCTACTCATTCACCCTCGAGGCTGGCGCCTCTGCGCTCACGGGCGCGCTCGCGCTGGAGGCCGACGTGGCCGGGACAGATCTGCTGACGAGCAAGCCCTTGGTCACGCAGGGGCTGGCCACGCCGCCGGTCTTGACTGTGCAGTCGGCCGCCGCGCTGACCGTCACCGAGATCCGGCTCGCCCGCCCCACCTTGAACCCCGGCCGGACGGTCCAGATCGAGGTTGCCGTCAGCAACAGCGGGGCCGCCGGCGTCGGCGCTGGCGCGACCGGAGTGCAGGCAGCGCTGAAGTTCAACGGAGCGACGACAGGCTTCACAATCAGCGAGGCTCCGGACAATGTCCGCACGCTGGCTGCAGCGGCCAGTACTCTGCTGACCTTCACGGTAAGCGTGGACTTCAACCCGGCGCGGCTGGGGGTAAAGACCGTGACGGCGACGTTGGCTGGAGTCGACGCCAACAGCAATGCCGCCGCGGCAATCGTGAACACGGCCACTGCCAGCCTGAAGGTGCAGAATCCCGTTCCCCCCACGCTGGCTCAGACGGGCATCACGGTGGCCCGATCGATTTCGTCCGCTGCCGGTCAAGCCGCTACCGTGTTCGTCGATCAGAAGGACTTCGTCGTTCGCCTTGCCGTAACGAATACGAGCCCCACTGTCGGAGGCGTCGGTTTGCGCGGCCTCACTGCCTCGCTGAAGTTCAATCCGGCGAACG
>JACQZN010000043.1 GCA_016213845.1 Candidatus Wallbacteria bacterium | reverse complement strand
GAAGGAGGGTTCGAGGACAGGACCTTGGATCTTCTGGGACTCCTGCGGACTGGCGATCGCGGAGCGCGGTGAGTACCACGAGGGCCGGAGGCAGGGGAAATGGCTTGCCTGGTCGGAGGATCGCCAGCAACTCACGGAGGCCGAGTACTCCGGTGGCGAGCTCGACGGAGCCTGGGCGACCTGGCTGCTGCGGGGCGATTCGCGCGTCCGGAAGCTGGAGGAAGGCCGATACCTGGCCGGGCGCCGCGAAGGCACTTGGTCGAGCTGGTATCCGAACGGCTTGAAGCGGGAGCGTGGCCTCTACTCCGCCGGGGAGCGCAACGGGCATTGGAGCTCGTGGAAACCTGACGGGTTGCCTGCCTGGGAGGGCGCATACGAGGGCGGGGTCCGCCACGGCACCTGGGTCGAGTGGTCCCACGAAACGGGCGAAAGCTGGCTCAGCACGACGCTCCTGAAGGAAGAAGGGAGTTACAAGAAGGGCCGGCGCCACGGACTCTGGACGGCCTGGTACGACGGCTCGACCAAACGCTATGAGATCGAGTACCGCGACGGCGACCGCCACGGGCGCTGGCAGGAGTGGCACGAAAAGGGTCGTGGGAAGCTATCCGAGGGCAGCTACACCGGCGATCAGCGCAGCGGCCGCTGGACCTGGTGGCACGAATCCGCGGGAGACGGTCCCCAGCAAAAGAGGCGAGAGGGCGAGTTCCGCGACGGCCAGGAGGAGGGTATCTGGACCAGCTGGCATGCCGGAGGACTGAAGAAGGAGGAGGGCGCCTACGAGAACGGCTTACGGACGGGGCCCTGGACCTCGTGGGACAGCTCGGATCGCCTCCAGGACAAGCAGGAACACGAGAGAGCGCACGGCGCCGTGGGGCCTCTAGCCGCGTGGGACGCCAGCGGCCACAAGCGCGTCGCGCAGGGGAGCTATCGGGGCGGCGAGCGGGACGGGACGTGGACCTTCTGGGGTGCCGACGGCCTGGCGCGAACCGAGGGGAGCTACGTGGCCGGCCGCAAGACGGGGACGTGGACGACCTGGTACGACGAAACCTCGAAGCGCTCAGCGGGCAAGTACGAGGCCGGCCGGGAGCTGGGCCCGTGGACCCGTTGGGACCGGCGCGGCGACGCCCTGCCCTGACGCCCGGCCGCCCGCCGGCCGGAAGGAAGAAAATGCGGGAAATGCGGGGACACACGACCTATTTTAAAAAAATAGGTCGTGTGTCCCCGCATTTCTCCCCGCATTTCTCGCGAGCGCACCCAGGCGGGGCCGCCCCGTGTTCGGGGCCGGCTGCGGCGTGGTAGCATGACGGGCGGCAGCGGCAGAGCCAATCCAGCGACCTGGGCGGGCCGCCGCGGCAAGTGGAGCAATGGCTGTGAGTCTTTCCCGTGGGGTGCACTCCAAGGGGAGCGTCGTGCTCTACCTCGTGCTGACGCTGGCGATAGCGACGGGCTCCATCGTCTTGCTCTACCAGGCCTCGTTCCGCGTTCGCGACCGCCAAGTCCGCTACGGGCCCGACGAGATCCTGGCGCGCTTCCTGGCGCGCGGCGCGGTGGAGACGCTGGCCTACGGCGTCGAGTTGGACGTTGGCGTGTCGCTGCCCCCCAGGCCGGGCGGTACCTCCCTCCGGGACGTCCTGGCGCTCGACGGCCGGGCGCTGGCTGCCTTCATCGCCCAGCAGACCCGCGGCCGTGACGACCATCGCAAGCTCCTCGAGTTGCTGCTGGGAGAACGGCCCTTCCAGTGGATAGAACGGATGCGCACGGAGCATCCCCAATCACGCCTCACCTACAAGCTCGACCTCGCGGTGACCGGCAAGCCGTTCCCCGGCCTCTCGGACCCGGTCGAGAAGATGGTGGACCTGGGGCTGGAGGCACGCTGCGAGGTCGGCCATGCGGAAAGCACGTATCGCAATGTCCTCACGCTGGCCGTCTACAGCGAGCTGCCCTGGGTGCTATCGAAGTTCGCGTTGATCTGCCCCGACGCCCAGGCGGACTCCGTGAACACGCTCTCCACAACCGTGCGCGGGGAGGCGATTGGCCCGAGCGCGCCCGTGGTGGTCTTCAACGCGCCCGAGGATTTCTCTGCAGACGATCCGCTCTTCGGGGGGACCGGCCGGGCCGAGGGAGTCTTCGCTCCAGAGTTGCTGGCGGCGACGACGGCCGAGCTGGCGGCCAAGCTTGCAGCCCGCGGAGCGTCTTACCTGGGAGCAGGATCGCCCGAGCGCCCGTTGACTCTGCGACTGGCCTCGGGAGGAGCCCCAGCCGGACAGAACTTCCAGGCGCTACCCGCAAGTGCCGGCTCCCCACGCCATCCGCAGGCCTCGCCGCTGGCGGATCAGCCGCCACGCCTGGTCGACTTCAGGCCACTCACTGCCGGGGGAGGTCCGGCCCAGAGGCCCTGGGTGCAGGGAGCCGTGCTTGGCTACTATCAGGGCATCGACAGTGAGCAACTCCTCGGACCCGCTGCCACGGGCGAGGACGGCGGCGACGCCTCCGCGCTGATCCGGCCGGTCGGAACCGCGGCCCATCCTTCGGCCGGGCTAGTCTACGGCAACGCCTGGGCCGGACTTGCGGCGCTGTCCGATCTGGCGATCGACCGCGATGCCACCGGAGCCGACGAGGTGGCGCAGCGCTCCACGGGCCGCGGGGAACCCGCCGAGCGCGACGGCGTCGATCCGTTCCTGCGGAACGTCCGGTCGAGCGAGTTCCAGGCCGACGTTGCCCGGGAAGCCAGCGGATTGCCGCCTCAATTTCTCAATCCATTCTCGAGCCCCGAGCTTGCGCCCGGGTTCGTTACCAACCTGAATGCCGCCTTGGAGCCCGACCCGGCCGACGCGACGGTGCGGCTGGATCTCTCGAAGTACCGGTATGGCGAGCTGTTCGGGAGCTGGCGCGAGTACTCGCGAACGATGTCGAAGCGCGTCTGCGTTCCCTACAACGCCTTGCTGCGTGCCGCGTCCGGGGCGGGCGACCCGGCGGGCGGGCTGCTGGAGCGCACGGCGTTCGGCGCGACGGCGCCGTCGCTGCAAGCCGACCTGCTGCGCGAGGCCCGCTGGCAGCACCGTGATCCGTTGCACGCTCAGCTGGAGCGGACGGCGGGTCACCGAGACTACGTCGATACGACCGATGACGGTCGCGCTGGGCTGGACCGCCTGGTACGAATCGCCCGTCGCCGGCCGCGATACTCTCCGGCCTTCGTGACCTGCAAGGGCGAGGCGCTTTTCCGGGAGAGCTTCCTGGCCGGCACCGTGCTCGATCTCGCCGGCTGCGATGTGTCCGTGACGGCCGCGGCCCCCCCGGCTCCCGCGCCCAGGCTGGACCTGGGCGACCTGCAAGTGGCGCCCGGCGGCGGCGGCGTGCTGCGAGCCTCCGAGGTCAAGCTGCGCTCGCTGACCAACCGCAGTACCGGCAAGGAGTTCAGCCCCGTTGTGATGGCGGTCGGCCGGCTGGTGCTGCAGGGAGCAGGGCCGTTCGAAGGGTGCTTCATCGTCGAGGAGTCATTGGCTCTGGAAGGTGAAGCGAGTCCGGCAGTGGTCCGCGGGTTCGTGTACGACGGGCGAGGCTCGGGCCTGTCGTCGCTGAGCGGACCGCTGGCCATCGTCTTCGACCCTAGGCTCGATCCGACTGGCCCCGAGGCCCACGAGCACTACCGCACGCACTTGCTGTTCGGCGCCGGTCCGCGCGTCTTCGGAATGGGCGGATTCCTGGTCGACTCGAGCGACTACCGGCGCCCGGCGGAGGAGCCCGCACGATGAGATCGGCCTGCGCCAAGGGAGCAGCCCCGCTGGAAGCAGCCAGCACTGGAGCGCGCGCGGGCGTCACCCTCTTCGAGGTCCTTCTGGCTGCGTGCGTCCTGGCGGCGCTGATGGTGCCACTCCTGTCGCTCTTCTCGTCGACGACGGAGTGGGCCGGGCAGGACCAGCGGCGGGTGGAGGCCATGAACCGCGCCGTTGAAATCATGGAGCAGGTCGCACACATCCACAAACGGCTCGGTAAGTTGATCGCGGTCCCGAATGCCGGGACCGGCGCCGCGGGCGACGAGCTCGATCTCGACGCCTTCGCCGCGAGATTCACGAGAGAGCAGGGAGTGCCTCTCTTGCTCGACACGTCCCGCTGTGCCTGGAACACGAGACTCTTCCTGGCGCCAGCCGAGCCGACTTACAGGCGGTTCCTGCGAATCCAGGTCGTAGAGCAGGGCCCGGCCGACAAGAACTTCTGGCCTGACGTCCTATGGACCGTGCGTGTGAGAGTCAGTTTCCCGATGGCGGCGCTGGGGCCTGACGTGCGGCAGGACTTGGTCCTGACCTCCAACTTCTTCCAGAAGTGCAGGCCGAGCGAGAAGTTCCGGGGGCTGCCATGAAACCCAACAGAGCATTCACCTTGGTCGAGCTCCTGCTGGCAATGGCCGTGGCGGCGCTCGTGTTGGCCGGCTCTGTGGGGGTGCTGATCTACACGGCCCGTGGCTATCGGCGGGAGGACCTGCAGATGGTTCGAAGCCGGGTCGCACAGCAGATCCTGGCACGGTTGGACGACGACATCGCCCACGTCGTCGGCTGGTTGCGTCTGACTCCAGAGGCGCTCGCGGCGGTCGGCTACTCCGGGTCAGTCCGGGACTTTCTGCTGGAACCGCGGCGAGCTGCTCATATTCTGAACGCCTACACCGTGGGTCGCGTACCGCCGGACTTCTCGGAGCTGTTGCCGTACGAGGAGAGATGGCGCTTTCTCGGAGGCCGGTTCTTCCTGGATAGCCCGCGCTGCAGATACCTGGAGCTCGACCCCAGGCCAGGCTACGACATCTTCCCGGCGTTCGCGATGTCCGCCACTTTCCTCGTGAGGAAACCAGCGGACGATCCGTCGACCGTCTATCTGCCGATGGCGCTCGGCCGCGGCGTCGTGCCGCCCGAGACCGTGGTCTGGGCGTTCGTGCGCAAGACGCAGGGCGCGCTGGCGGCCGGGACGGTGCTGCGCTGGTCGGCCTCGCAGGGGGCCGTCGACTTCACCCGAGAAGCGAGGCTGCTCGGAGATGTCCGCCTTCGGGACCAGTGGCTCCACGTCACGCAGCCCGGCGGCCAGAAGGGCTCCGAGGTCTTCGAGGTACTGCTCGAAGCCGAGCTCGAGGCCCTCCCCGAGCGCTCGCTGCCGTTCGAGAGCCCTCCCTTCCGCACGCGCCGCACCATGACCGCCGGTCTCTGACGCCCCCCCCCGTGGCGTCTGCCTGTACCGGCTTTTCCCACGGCATTTGCGCGTTCTGCTATGATCGCGCGCAATGGCCCTCCTGTAGGCATGGCTGATGCCCAGGCCGCGTCCGGGCGGGGCGGAAAGTGAGGTCGATTCAGGTGACCCCCAAGGCTCTATGGCGAGGAACTCTGGTGGCTCTGGCGCTGGCGGCGTCGATGCCGTTCGGGGCAATGGCCCAGACCGGAAGCGGATTCGGCACGGGTGACGGCAGCTACGAGAGCGAGTACGCCGAGGCCTACCGCTTCTTCTACGGCCGGATGCCCGGGTACGCAAGCATCAATCGCGAGCGCGCCGAGGCGCTGGCGAAACTCGTGGCGGGCGCCGGTCCCGGGGCGTCCGTCGAGGCCATCCGGGCCTACGAGTGGATCTACCAGACGATGCCCGGCTCCGACGAGGCCGCGAGACTGCGCGCGCTCGAGCTGGCGGCCGAGGCCGCTCGCGGGGGCCGGGGAGCCTACTCGACTCTGGAGGCGCTGTACGCCTTCTTCTACGAGAAGCTCCCGGGGACGGGGTCCCAGACCAGGGCGTGGGCGATGGAGCTGGCGTCGCTGGCCGCCTGGGGCGGGCCCGGCGCTTCCTTCGAGGCCCGGTCCGCCTACGAGCTCTTCTACAACAAGCTCCCGGGGAGCGACGCGGCCACCCGCATCAAGGCTGCGGAGCTCGCGGCCGAAACCGCCAGCGGCGGCCCCGGCTCGGCAATGGAAGCACGAGTCGCCTTCGACTTCTTCTTCAACAAGCTTCCCGGCATCGACGGCTTTACTCGCGTGCGCGCCGCAGAGCTGGCCGCCGCGACGGCCAGTGCGGGACCCGGCGCTGCGCTCGAGGTGCAGCTCGAGTACACCCGCATCTTCAACAGTCTGCCGGGTTCCGACGGATACACCCGCACGCGCGCCGCGGCGATGGCCGTCGAGGCGTTGGGCAGGCGTCGCGGCATCCGCCGGGGCGTTTACATATCGCGCCGTCACCCGCATTGGGGAACCGGCGACGGACGCACCACTCCCAGCTACGGCGGCACGGGCGATTCCCTGCCAGGCTGGGACGGAATCGAAGGCACCGGCGACGGCGGTCTCCCCTCGGGCAGCGGGAGCGGTCCGGGCTACACCCGCCCGGATTGGAACAGCGGCTCAGGCTCGGGCAGCTCGAGCGGCTCCGGAAGCGGTTCCGGCAGCGGCTCCAGCAGCTCGAGCGGCTGGCCGAATCCCAGCTGGAATCCCGGTTCGAGCTCAACCGGCACGGGCTCCGGCAGCGGCCAGAGCAGCTCGGGCTCTGGGAGCGGTTCCGGCGGCCAGCGCCGCAGCACCAACGGCCGCTCCTCCAGCGGCAGCGGCTCGGGCAGCGGTTCCGGAAGCGGAAGCGGAACCGGCAGCGGCTACTGAGCCCTCTTCCCCATCGAGCGCCCCTGTCTCTGGCCCAGGCCGGGGCAGGGGCGCCGTGCGTCTGGGCCGGTTCTCCGCTGCGCCCTGCCGAGGGTCGCCGACTGACCGCGTTCAGCCCGCGAGAGTCTCGAGCCAGTCCAGCTGCTGCGGCGTCAGCGAGAAGCGGGCGCACTCCAGATCCTGGCGCATGTGCGTGGCGTCCGTCGTGCCGGTGAGCGGCAGCATGCCCACCTGTTGGGCGAACCTCAGGACAAGCTGCGCAGTCGTGACGGAGTGCTCTGCTGCCATGCGCAGGACCTGCGGATGGCCAACGACCTCCGGATTGGCTGTCAGGAGCGAGAAGCCCTGGTAAACGGCGCCGTGCTCTCTGCACCAGGCACGCACCGCGCGGTCCCAGCCGCGCCTTGCGAAGCACCGGTTCTGGACGAACGCCGGGAGCTCTTCGCTCGAGGCCGCAAGCGCCTCGAGATGGCCGATAGATACGTTGCTCACGCCCAACACTCTCGCCTTGCCCTCGCTCATCAGCTCTACCATCGTCCGCCAGACTTCGTCGTCCTCACGCGACCATCCCATTCCCGTGGCCGGGCCGTGCAACACGAAGCTGTCGACGTAGTCCGTGCCCAGGTGTCCGAGGGAGCTCTCCATCGATTGCCGCACCTGGGTCGCGAGCGCCGCCGCGGGGTCGTACGGCAGGCGATGGTCCTGTCCACCCAGATACGTGAACTTGGTCTGGAGAAAGAGCTCTGCGCGGGAGCATGTCTTCTCGCTCACGGCCTTGGCGACCGCGGCTCCGACCTCGGCCTCGCAGTAATGGCGGCGCTGATTGGCCGTGTCGATTGCGCGATAGCCGGTGCGTATCGCCTGTTCGGTCAGCGCGGAGGTGCGCTCCTCCTTCCAGGCCGTCCCATACATGATGGCCGGGACCTGGAAGCCGCGGCAAAGGATACCCCCGTTTTCGGTCATGACGATTCTCCTCCTCGCCGGCTCTCGCCCGGCTGGGCTCAGCCTTCCTTGGCGATGAAAGCCGCCATCGCCGAGCTGTTGGGCTCCGTCAGTGTGTGCACACGCGCCGTGTCCACGTCGGCCACGATGATCTGGCCGACCTCGTCGTTCACCTGGCTGAAGATCCCCTGCGTCTTCATCTTGGCGGTCTGGTAGCGGTTGTCGTCGGTGGGGCTGACGTAGTGCACCGTGTCGCTGGCATAGCGGCGGATCAGGAACAGGTGGATCAGCGACATCAGCCGCTTGCGGCGCAATGACTCGTCGAAGGTGTTCTGGTCGCGCACCGAGAGGATGTGGTGTCCGCGGCGGTCCTGGACATCGGCGAAGATGACGTTGGCCAGCCCCTCGTCGCCCTCTCCGATGACGCGCAGCTCCAGCAGCTCCGACCCCGCGCGGTGCGGTCTGAGCTGGGCGCGCAGCTTGCGTCCCAGCTTGTAGTGCGCCACCCAGGCCGCAAGCCACGAGTCGAGTAGCTTCGTCGAGATCTCCGTCTGCACCAGGTGCTGGAACTGCGTGGAGCCTTTCCCCATTGCCTTGGTCGTGGCCGTGCGCCCTGACGCCGCCGCCAGCGCGCCATCCAGCCGCGGCCCGCCCACCAGCGTCTGCGGCGTGCGGTACGGCGACTCCACCAGGCGCAGCTTGCGCTGCAGTCGCGCCAGCGCCAGCATCCCGTCCTGCTTGAGCGCCGTGGCGAACTCCTCGCCTGCGAGCCCATCGATCTGGTGGCCTCCATATGTGATGAAGTTGAAAACGAAGCCGAGCTTGCCCAGCTCCTCCGGGAAGCGGCGCATCTCTTCCTCGGTCATCCCGGTCGTGTCCCAGTTGAAGGACGGCGAGAGATTGTAGGCCAGCATCTTCTCGGGAAACTCGGCGTGGATCGCCTCGGCGAACTCGCGCGCGTCGGCGAGGTCGGCGGTCTTCGTCTCCATCCAGAGGATGTCGGCGAAGGGGGCGACCGCGAGCGACTTGGCAATGGCATAGGGGATGCCGCCGCGGATCTGGTAGTAGCCCTCCGGCGTCTTGGCCAGCTCCGGGTTCCAGATGATGTTGATGCCGAGCGCCTTTGCCCTCTGTTGCGCCACGGCCAGCGAGGCGCGCCGGGCAAAGGCACGCCAGTCCTCCACGCTCATCTCGAGGGTCTCGCCCTCGCCGCGGTGGAACTCGAGGACGTCCGCCACGGCCTCTCCGTAGCTCTTCAAACCGGCTTCGGTTTCCCAGGCCTCGACCAGCCGCGACTCGACCGCGTCGAGCGCCGACTCGATCGTGATGTGCTTGCCCGCGCGCGCTTCGGCCACGCGTTCGGAGATCTGCCGCGCCAGCCCGTTGCGCTCCAGCCACGCGTCTGCCGCCGCGTACTCGTCTTCGGAGATGGCGTACAGCAGGTGGCCGTTGATCTCGTCCAGGCCCGATGCGCGCACCTTTCTCAAGTAGGCCAGGAAGCAGACCTTGTAGGAGGGCAGGTTGACGTTGGTGGCGCCGAGGATGAAGGGCTGGTCCCGTTCGTCACCGCGGCTGTCGATCAGATTGGCGGCTTCCGCGTCGGTGCGGGCGACAATGATGCCTGGCACGCGCATGATGTCGAGCTGGAAGCGCGCGGCGTTGAGACGCTTGATCTGCTCGTCGCTGGCGACGAGGACCTTGCCGCCCTGATGGCCGCACTTCTTGGTGCCGGGGCGCTGGTCTTCGATGTGGTAGCCCGGGACGCCCGCCTCGACGAAGCGGCGCACCAGGTTGCGCACGTGGGGCTCGCCGCCGTGGCCCGTGTCGGCGTCGGCGACGATGAACGGGCTGAAGTCGACGGCCCGGCTGGAGTTACGTTCCTTCTCGCTCATTCGCGACCGCAGGTACTGCTGGTTGCGATCCGCGGTCAAGAGCGCGCGCACCAGGTGCTCGGCCTCGTCGGGGACCTGGCTGAGCGGGTAGCTGGCAAGGTCGGGACCCGGGTCCTCGTGGGCCGAGCCGCGGGCCGAAGTCGCCCAGCCGCCCAGATAGATCCCCTCGATGCCCATGCGCTTCATGGTCACCGCCTGTCCAGGCGAGTACGGGCCGAACGTGGTGATGCTACGGCGCGCGGCAAAGAGCTCTCGCAACCGTGCGAAGAACGCCTCTGCGGCCGCGCGCGCCACCGTGTAGTCCACGCGGAGCGTGCCGCGCTGCTCGACCACCTGGCGGGCGCAATAGAGCCGCGTCAGGCCGGCGAAGCGGGGGCCGGTCATCCACGCCTGAGTCTCCTGGACCTCCTGGTCGAATGCGCTCATTGTCTCCTCCGTGGCCGGGTCAGTCGAAGTCGGGATTGAGTGTCAGGCGAGTGCCGGCGCCACTGAAGGCCGCCATGTAGCGGGCGATCCTCTGGCGGGCCGAGTCGAGCTGGTGCAGGTTCAAATTGATGTTCAGCAGGTCGACGTACCAGGGCGGCTTCACGTCGAGGGCCACATAGGTCTCGACGATCTCGCGTGCGATGGGCAGCGTGGTCGACTTCGAATCGTCGTGGACGTCGCGATTGCCGGCCTGCCGGAGCTTGTCGTACTCCTCGGCGAGCAGTCGCCGGAAGAGCTCCGGCGTGAACGGGTCGCCCTCACTCGCGCCGGTTGCGGGGTCGGCGGCGGTGAGTCGCGCGCCCTTGTGGACCCACTCCCAGAGGATGCTGAGCCGGATCTCTCCCGTCGCCATGTCTTCCATCAGGTAGAGGACGTCGTCGTTGCCGAAGAAATCCGCCGGCTTCAGAGCGGCGGCCTGGAAGCCCCGACCGAACGCATTGCCGTACTGCAGCGCCACGCTCAGCAGATCGCGCGCTCCGCGCACGGTTCGCGGGGCTGGCTCGAGCAGCAGCAGCGCCTCGGCGTCGGCTGGGGCGTACCCCAGCGGCGGGAACTTTCGGCCGAGCTGGTTCGGCGAGCCCGCGCGCTCCCAGACCGGCCGGACGATGTGGACCATCTTCCAGTGCGCCACCCACTTGCCGCTGGCCCCCTCGCGCTGCTCACGCTCGGCGCCCGCCACCGCCTTCCTCATGCCGGCCTCGACGCCGGCCGCCGAACCGACGGGGATGTTCGGTTCCATGCCGCCTTGCCAGAGTGCGTAGCGGCCGCGCGCGTCGGGCGTGTTCACGGCGCGCCGCACGCGGTCCTCGTAGTGGCGCATGTAGCCATAGGTCATCACGATGGAGTCGATGTTCGGGTTCAGGAAACTCTCGTCCCAGGCAGCGGCGTCGCTGACGCTGTTGATGTAATCCCAGCGGCCCGTGTTGTAGCCGACGAAGTGTTTGCCGAGCGCGGCGCGGATCTCCATCAGCTGGAAGCAGGCTTCGATCTGCTCCACCAAGACGTAGACGAGGATCGTACCGGCGGGCAGGCCCAGGTGTCGTTCGAGCGCGTCCAGCATTTCGCCCCAGAGCGCGGCTTCCTCCGCCGTCTGGATCTTGGGCAGGTAGAGGACCAGGCTTCGCCCCTCGCGGCGCAGTGCCTCGTGGTTGTGGACGATGAAGATCGTCGTGTCGACGATGGAGGCCGAAAAGCCGGCGTCGCCGGCTGAGCTGCGTTCCTCGAGCCGCACGTGGCGATCGTCCAGGTGCAGGCCCCTGGGACGGAAGAGCCGCGTGGTGAAGGCTAGCTGGCGCTCCCAGTCGGCGATGATCGGCCTGCCCAGGAAACCGGCAGCCCACGCGTTCATCTCCCCGGCGACACGCCTGGCCGCTTCGTCGAAAACGGGGGCCCGGGTGAACGCCAGCTTCAGGTTGCGCTGGTTGTCCAGCGACATCGTGTCGACCTGCCCGAGGGCGTCCTCGCCGTCGAACATCCAGCCGTCGGCCCCCGAAAGCAGCGCATAGGCCACGTTGCGGATGCCCTCTTCCACCGTCGAGCGAGGGCGAGCGGCGGGGCCCGTCCCCTGGATCCACTGCCGCTGGAGGTCCGGCGGGATCTCGGCGCCCTCGAAGCGACCAGCACGCGCCTCGGCTGCGGTCAGTCCGGAGGCGCCGATCCGCGTCTCGGGCGCCAGAAACGTCAGGTGCTGCCGCCCGGCTGCGCGCGCGCGGCGGCGTTCGATGCGCTCCCGCATCAGTCGGCGCCGCTTCTCGTCTGAGGGCGCCAGCGCCGCCATCGCCTCGAAGACCGCCGGCGTCAGCACGTCGCCATAACGCTCCAGAACTCCACTTTGCACCTGGAAGATGCCGGCCCTGTCCATTCCTTCTCCTCCCGTCGCTCGATGGTCCGACAGAGTGTAGTGCACCGACGGCTCCACCGGTAGTGCCGACTTCGCGCAGGGCGCGCTTCCCTTCGGCGGCGCGGGCAATGGTAAGCTCCTGGCGTGCCTGTGGCGGACACCGAGTCGCTCTCCGGCCTTCAGATCGGCAGCTACATCCTCAAGGCCAAGCTGGGCCAGGGAGGGATGGGAGTCGTCTACCTCGCCGAACAGGAAGGGCTGCTTCGAGAGGTCGCCCTCAAGTTGCTCCCCGAGGAGCAGCTCGGCGATTCGCCGTCCTGGAAGAAGCGCTTTCTCCGGGAGGCCTCGGCCTGCGCCAAGCTCTCCCATCCGAACATCGTCAAGGTCTACGACTTCGGCACCGACAAGGGCTACTACTACTACGCGATGGAGGTGCTGCGGGCCCGCAGCCTGCAGGCGCATCTGGAGGAGTCGGGCCAGGCATCTCTGGAGCTCATCTTCCGGGTCGCCCGCGACATGGCGTCGGCGATGGAGCACTACCATCCCCGCGGGCTGGTCCACCGTGACATCAAGCCGGCCAACATCGTGCTGGACGCCGAGGGGCGGCCGGTTCTCACGGACTTCGGGCTGGTGAAGGACCTGGGGGCCACGGCCATCACCAAGGTCGGCAACGCCGTCGGCACGCCGTACTTCATGTCGCCCGAGATGGTGAAGGGGGAGGCCAGTCCGGCGACGGACATCTGGCAGGTTGGGGTGGTCCTCTATCGGATGGCCACCGGTCAGCTGCCGTTTCCCGGAGAGCGGACGGCGGACGTGCTGCGAAGCGTACTGCATAAGGAGCCGGAAGCTCCAACGGCTCTGAATCGATCGCTGCCCGCGGCGCTCGAGACATTGATCCTCAACTGTCTGGAGAAGGACCCCGCGGTGCGGTACGGCACCGCCGCCGAGCTCTTGGCGGACGCGGCGGCGGCGGCGCGCAGGGCGCCCGTGGCGCGGAGGCGTGTCGCAGCGGGCGGTGGCGGCGAGGCGGACGTCCCCAGGCTCGAACCACATCGGCCCGCGGCGGCGCCTGCCGGGGGCGGGCGGCGGGCCGCCGCGCGGACGCCCGCCTTTCCGACGGAGCCTGTGACGGCTCCGATGGAGTTCTCGTCGCCCGCGCGCCCGCTGGCGTGGGGAGCGGCGGCGCTGACCGTGCTGCTCGCGGCGGCGCTCACGTACGGGTGGCGAGTGGCGCGTCCGGCACCCGTGGCGGCGACGGACGTTGCGTTCCGGGCCGGAATGAAGCGCACAGTCGTGGACTGGCGGATCACCACGGACGGTGAGAGCTCAGTCGAGTGGGGCGCCGCCGACGACATCTCGACGGTGGTGACTCCCGGGAAGGGGACCGGCCTGGCCCGCACGGCGACGCTGGCGCCGATGGAGCCCGGCAAGTCGTACCGCTTCGCTCTCTTGCTGCCGGGCGGAGGCCGCTCTCTTTCGCACAGCTTCGAGGTGCCGTCGCAGCCCCTGACGCCGCAAGGGCTCGAGCAGCTCGAAGACGGCCTGGAGCTCACGTTCAAGACGGCCCACCCGGCCGCCGCGACGGCCAGCGCCGGGCCTTCGGCACGCATCACCGAGACGACGCCTAGTTTCACCCACACGCTCCGCCTGACCGGGCGGCCGCTCTCCCTGGACCGGATCACCATCGAGCTGCTCGATGCCGCCGGGGACACTGTCCGTCTGGAGGGCCCGCAGGTGGCGGCGCTCTGGCAGTCGGCGTTGCTCGAACCTCTCGCCCGCGAGACGGCAGCCCGGCTGGCCGCCTACGAGCCGCAGAAGTTCCTCACGCCTCGCATCGACCGCTACCTCCCTGCGTCGGTCTGCAGCGGTTCCTCATCGGTCTTCACGCAATCGGGCTTCGACGGTTTCCTCCTCGGGACCTCTCGGGGCCGAACGCCGCACTACGAGCGATTCCGCCCGAATGACCCGCTTGCTCGCCGGATGAGCGGTGACCTTGCGGTCCATGCCCAGGGCCAGCCTCACACGCGCCTGGTGCGGGCGCTCACGGCGCTGGCGCCGGACGGCTGGACCGGCCGCAGGCTCAGCATCCCGACGGCGATCTCGCTCTACTCCGGGCTCACCAAGCTGGCCTCGGTCGACTACTACGCCGCCTTTCTCGGCGTCCCCTATGAGACCGGCGTGCGCGAGCTGCTGGGCGAGGAGTGGCTCTCGGGCAACCGCCGCAGGCTGCTGTCGAGCTCGCCCTCGATCGTCGTGAGCGCTCCGCGGGCCGGGAGCTGGTCGTACCCGATGAACGAGGCGCTGGCCTTGAAGCGAGGCAGCTTTCAGCTGGCGGGGCGCGAGCTCGTGGGGGAGCACACTTTCGAGCTCACACTCCAATCTCCGCGGGATTGGAAGCGCGCGGAGCTGACGCTCTACCGCACCCGGATCGAGACGGAGCTCGGCTTTCGGGTCGAGATCAACGGCGGACCGGCCCTCGACATCCGCCACGAGCGTCAAGTCGATGTGCAAAATCCCGCCGCGTTCCGGCCGGACATTTCGCTCCTGTTCGACCCCAGGTTCCTTGTCGGAGGCGTCAACCGGCTCAGGGTGACGGTCGCAGCCGTACCCGGGACGCGATACCTGGGGCTGAAGGGCTACAACAGCTTTGCGGCGCTCGGCTTGGCCTGGGAGAAGTGACGGCAGGGCGATGCATCGAGCGGCGGTTCGTGGTATGTCTAGATCGAGTGCCGGACGAGGCAACGGCCGCGGGCATTCTCAGGCAACCGGTGCGCTCTTCGACGAGGTGCGATTCATGCGAGTCACAGCCTTTCTCATCGCCAGTCTGCTCTTGTGCTCTTCGGGCCGGGCCGACGCGCGTCACGGCCGTTCCAGGGGGCAGCGCGAGCACGGCCACCAGGCGGGCTACGTGCGAGTCTTCGACGCGGGATACTCCGCCTTCGGTTCGGGCTGTCAAGGCGGCAGGGGTAAGAAAGACGGCCCGCGCCAGCAAGACGGCTGGATGCGCTCCGGGAAGGGCTACTCGAGTTACGGCTTCGGGGAGTCCCGCGGCGGGTACTCGCGCTCCGGGTACGGCTTCCAGACAGGCGTTCTCAACGCCAGCCCGTTCTTGCAGCAGTCAGGATGGACGCAGGGCGGACCATCGGCCGGCTCTTCCGGCTGGGCGCAACCCACGGGCGGCGGTTACCCGACCGGATACTCGGGCACGTCCGGGGGCCATGGCTCGACCGCGAGCTGGACCGCGCCGGGGACACGGCCGCAGCACGCCCCAAGCGCCTTCGCCTATGGCTCCGATCCGTCGGGCGCCGCCACGGCTTACGTCAACGTTCCTGCCGTGCGGGTCGACTACGTGCGGCCAGCGCCGGCGATTTACAATGTCACCTTCGCTGCGCCCCAGCCGGCCCCCGCGGCCCCGCAGCCCGAGCTTTCGACGGGTCCGGGAGGGATGGCCGGAATGTGGGTCTACTCGCCCAATTTCCAGCGGCTGGTTTTTATCCCTGCGGTTGCCCCGGCGCTGCCGCAGGTGCCAGTGCTTCCGTCGGACTCGGCGATGGGCGCAGCCGTTCCCGCAGCGGCCGCAGGCGTGGGAAACGGCCAGTGATGCTCCGGCCCGGCGGCCGGCAGGGTAGGGGGATCTCGTAGTTCTACCGAGCGATTGGGAGGTCGTCGTGCAGACGCAGGAAGTCAATCAACGGCTCGTGAAGCAGGATGTTCCGGGCCTTCGGCGCAGGCAGTTTCAGGGCGACAAGATGGAGCTGGCCGTCTGGCAGAACGCCGACGGCGACATCATTCATTTCAGGATGGTCATGCTGCCGAATCTGGTCGTCGACTTCGAGTATGGCAAGGGATTCAGCACGGGCCATGCCGTGCTGACGAGGTTGAGGCGGCGCTACTTCCTGTCGCCGGAGGTACCAGGCGAGGACCCGATGAGCCTGCCCGACATCGAGAAGGCTGTCGCGGACGAACGCCCGGAGCTGACCACCCTGAGGCTGGCCTTCGAGAAGCTGGCCGACAACCCGCCATCCACGCAGAAGCGCTCGGTCAGTTTCGTGGCACACGCCCTCTACCAGGTGCTCACCGACCCCCGAGGGCTGGAGGCATTCCTTGGCGGCAAGCTGGCCGACGGCGCCGACTCCGTCTTCGGCGACGCGGACGCCGTCCGGGCCATGCGCGAGGCGGCCGAGCGCAAGCAGAAGTATCAGGGTGTCTTCGGCAAGCTGATGTCGATGCTCACCGATGACGACGACTAGGGTCGCGCTGGCCATTGCGCTGGCCATCCCCGGTGTCGCCGGCGCACTCCCCCCCACCTTCGCCGCCGGCGGAATCCAATGGCGCCTGGAACACGAAGAGGTCGAGTTGCGTCCGGGACGGCACGTCCTCGGGTTCCACTACCGTTCCGCGCCTTCGCGTGCGCCAAGCTCGGAGGGCGCTTGGATGAGTGTCTGGGCGACCTACCGAAACGGTGCCGACAAGGACAAGAAGCCCGTCGCGGGCACGATCCCAGGGCTCGAGAAGGTGTTCGACCGATCGGAGTGGCGAGAGGACCAGGTCGAGATGCGCCGCGAAGGCGTCGAGCGTGTGGAACGGCGCCGGTACATCCAGGCCGAGCGGGCCGGAGTCTGCTACGAGATCTGGCCCCAGAAGACGGACCCCGTGGACTTCCTGGTCCGCATGTTGACGCCCGACCGCGAGCTGGGAGTGGTCCCGGTCCGCTACATCGCCGCTTACCGGGTCGTTCAGGCGGACATGCGTTTTGAAGAGGGTCTCCCGGAACCCGACCCGTGGGACCTCCGGAGTTACGACCACGGCATGACGTACGGAAAAGCGTCGGTTCATCGTTCGACTCCCGTGACGGCGGATTTCCTGGTCCGGGAGATCGTCCACACCTATCTCCCGGACGAACGAAGGACCAGAGCGCCGATTCCGGTCGCGGGCGCCGAGGTCGAGCTGCGAGACCCGTCCGGAAAACGGACCCTCACGGCCGGAGCGGATGGCTGGGTACGCCTGGAGCTGCGCAGCCTCGTGCAGCCCGAGGCTCCCGAACCCAGCCCTGCTGCCCGCCGGGCGCGCTCCCCACGCTTCTCGGCCAAGGCCGGTGACTACGAGCTCATCCTCACCGAAGGCCCGCCCGACCCGACGATCCTGGCGCTGCCCGCTATCCGCCGCCAGCGCGGCCCCCAGCCCCGCATCGGCTGCGTCCTCGACCTCCCCCCCCGCCGCTGAACGCCCGCCCGTGAAACCCGTGGCGTCTACCTGTTCCGCGCTTTCTCGAAAACGCGGCAGTGGCAGACGCCTCAAGTGTCCTCGTCGATGCCCCGGCCTAGCTACATGCTTCCTTCGACCGCGTAGACGACTACGAGCTTGCGAGTTGTCTGGTTGAGGAACAGGGTCTGCGTGAAGTGCCGCGGCTCCTCGCCGTCGTCCCGGTAGACGGCTCGCGAGACGACCGTGACCAGCGGCTGCCCGCTCTTGGCGCCGAGTCGGTTCAAGATGACCCAGAGATTTCGGGCCAGCCTCCGTTCCTCGTGCGCGGTCGGATCGTAGTCGTTGACCTCGTCGGCGATCAGCTTGGCCGTGGCGTCGACCTGCCCGCTCTCGAAGGCCTCGACTCGCGTGCTGAAGCGGAAGCCCGGTGGCAGCGTTTGTCCCGAGTAGCGCTTGGCAAGGGTTGCGGCGAAGCGCTCGTTGAACGCGGCCAGCTCTCGCTCGGACACCGGCTGCCCGGAGGCGGGCTGGAGCTGCCAGGCGCTGATGTTGAGGACGCCGCTGGAGATCACTTCGTCGCGCAACCGGCCTCCGATCGACTCGGCCACGCGGCGCACCAGGTCGGTCCTGGGCAGGTGGGCCGTATCTAGCTCGGCAGAGAGCGCAAGAGTCGAGCTCAGGACCAGCGCGACGGTCGGGATCAGAAAGCTAGTGCGGTTCATGTCCACTCCTGTTCGGGCGCAGATTCTCGAGCGAGAGTCCGGCGGCCCTGCCGTATCTCAGTAGTTCGCGTAGCGGTTGGCGTCGAAGATGCCGCGCTCCGCGGGGTTGACTCGAGCCTGGTACTTGCGGAAGAAGTTGAACGCGCCCCAGAAGCTGGGGTGAGTCCGGCGAACCCCGTACGCGGCGAGCACGGCATAGAAGCTCTCCTGGTCCGTGACGGCGCCGAGCTGCTCCACGAAGTCTCCCACCTTTTGCGGGGCCACCTGGAAGATGAAGTTCGGGTAGCAACCGACCGGGCCCCGGAGCACCGTCATGTAGTCCTTTTCGGGTTCCAGGCGAGCCGTTTCGCGGAACATGAAGGCGACGTTCTTGTGGCTGCGGTTGTGAATCAGCGTGTACGCCAGGTCTTGATCCGAATCGCCGAAGCCGACCCGCACGAAGGAGACGTCGGGCAGAAAGCCGATGAACGGCCGCTCTTCGGCCGTGCCCGTCTCCAGCGACTGCAACAGCGGCTCCACGGACGGTCTGAGCGAGGCGTCGAGCACAGCGTCGTTTTCCGGGAAGGAGTTGCCCGTCAGCTCGCCGGCCGTACCGGCGATGTTCGGAAGGCGGGCCCTCAGTCTCTGCACAAAGCTGCCCTTGGGGTCCGCCTCGTCGAGCGCCACCTTGGTCGGCGTCTCGTCGTCCAGGCTTGGGTAGACCGCCATTGTCTTGAGGCTGGCGACGGTCCCCCGATACCAGCTCTTGCGGAGGGAGTGGCGAGAGGCTTCAGGCATCAACCTCAGGAAGTTCGCCTCCGATTCGGCGCGCAGCAGGTCGAAGTAGAGGCGAGTCTCGACCTGGTGAACGGCGCTGCCGAAGACGTCGAAGTTGACCACGAGCAGGTAGTAGGTGCGCTCGAAGATCGGATAGTCCATCAGCCAGATGGTCTTCGGAAGTACACCGCGCAGCCCTCGGATCACGGTGGCGCTGTCGTAGTTGCGGAAGACCGTCATCATGGCGTCCCGGTTGGTACCGTCGCCGTTCCAGACATCCTCGAGGGCGGCCGCGCCCTGCTGCTTGTAGCGGGCCAGCCGCATCTTCGCATAGCGGGCCTCGCTCACCATCCAGTCGGGGCGGACGTCGATGCGGTACCCATCAGCGCCCTTCACGTTCAGGTGCGGGAGGGCCTGGGCGGCGAACTCCGGATCGGTGCAGAACAGGTCCGAGCTGGGCCGCTGGAACATGTTGTAGAAGTGATCCTGGATGACGTCCGTGGCGATGTTACCCAGGCAGACCGGTCCGCGGATGAAGCTCTGAACGAAATAGTACGCATTGTCGAGCATGAACTGGTAGCGGAGCTTGGCCGGGATCGCCGCGAAGGCCTTGAACGGATTGGTGGCGTGCTCGAGCGTGTAGCCGGGGAGCTCTTCGACCTTCCAGTCGACCTGCGAGAAGAGCCGCTGCACGTGCTCCAGCTTGTCGAGCCCGAACGGGTAGATGATGTGGGTCTTCTGGACGATGGAGTCGCGGATCGGCCGGATGCGGTAGTACACGGCGACGCCGGGGTCGTCGTTGGGACGGCGAGACGCGATGACCTGGATCGGGCTCCCGGGAGGCGTCGCAGAGCGGACGATCTCGAAGAAGCCGGTCGATGCGGTGGCGTCGAAGTAAAGGTGCGCCAAGAAGAGGTGTTCATAGAGGTATCGCGCCAGCAGCTGGCCGCGCTTGTCGGGCGCGTTCAAGAACTGCTCCCAGCGGGTGATGATCCCCATCGTCGCCTCGCTTGGAGGTTCGTCCTCTCCGTCCAGCGGGGCACCCTGCGCAAGCCATCCCTGCAGCGTGGAAAGCGTGTCCGGTCTCAGCGGGGCCAGTCCGAACGGCATACCCTCGTGCAGGCGGCGGTGCTGGTAGTTCTCGAACTCCTCTGCCGTGGGGCACTGGTTTTCGCGCCGGGCGCCCATCTCGACCTTGTCCGGAATGCGCTCGTTGGGCTTGGGGGCATTCTTCTTGCCCAGCTCCAGCATGCGCGACAAGAGCGAATTGGAGCCGCCTTCGATGACCGAGAAGAAGCCCTTCTGCCGCCACGCCGCGGTGTCCGCCGCGTCTATGTGGAGGCGCGTGGTCGGCTGGGCCTTTGGTCGCGCCTTGTAGATGACGGCCTTCGTGGCGCCGCGGTCCAGTCCCTCGGGGGACTCCATTTTCAGCTGACACGGCGCGTCGTAACAGGCGTGGCAGACAATGCAGTTCTTCTCCAGGATTGGCTTGATGTCGCGCTGGTAGCTGAAGTGGGTCTCGTCGGCCGGCTCGGCCGCGATGCACGGCTTGGCCTCCGCGATGATCAGGGCAAGCAAAATCGAGGTGAGTGTCAGGCCGATTCGGATCTTCATGGCGAGTTCCTTCCGTCCGATCGAGGTAGGTGCCAGGCCGCACGCTTGCGGCCCACCCCGGCAGGATAGCCGTTGGAGCCGACCTCTGCAAGCCGGGGTTGCCCGGGCTTCGGGAGCTCTGCTACGCTCGGTCCGTGCAGCGCCGCGCCACGACGACCCGGATCGAGCGAACTACCCGCGATGGGACCGTCCCAGGATTGGGCGGAGTCCCGCTCCACTTCACGGAGGTCGGACGAGGCGAACCAGCCATTGTCTGCTGCAACGGGTTCGGCGTCTCCACTTTCTTCTGGGACTATCTGGTCGAGCACTTTTCCTCGACGCACCGCGTCATCACCTGGGACTACCGAGGCCACGGACGCAGCGGCAGCCCGCCGAACGCGGAGCCCGGGGACTTCACGATCCGAGCGCTGGCCGAAGATCTCCTGCGGATACTGAAGGCCAGGAGGGTCAGGCGAGCCATTCTCGTGGGGCATTCGATGGGGTGCCAGGTCATCCTGGAGTTCTGGAGACACTACCGGGATCGCGTGGCCGGGCTGGTGCCAATCTGCGGCGCCTACGGCAGTCCCTTCGACACCTTCATGAAGCTGCCCAGGTCGATCGGCGTTCCCGTCTTCCGCTACCTTCACTTCCTCGGGACGCGCGCGCCCTCCGTGCTCTTCCTGGGGCTGCAGTGGACCATCCGCCAGCCCGCGCTCCTCTACGGCCTGGGCCGGGCCGCCGGAATCCTGCCCCCCACCGCCCGCTACGACGACATGCACCGCTACTTCCGCCACCTGTCCGAGATGCGCGCCCGCACGTTCTGGACCCTCGCGGGCGAGATGCAGAACCACTCCGCGCGCCCATTCCTGCGGGAGATCGACGTGCCAACGCTGGTCGTCGCCGGCGAGAGCGATCTCTTCAGCCCGCTGGAGCTCTCGGTCCACATGAGCGAAAGCATCGACGGAGCGGAGCTGCTGGTCCTTCCGAAGGCCACCCACACGGGTCTGATCGAGCAGCCCGAGCTGATCAACTTGCGGCTGGAGAAGTTCATCGCCGAGCGCATCGAGACCCGTGCTCCGGCCCCGATTGCCCGCCTGAGCAGCCGGCGCCGCGGCAGACTAGCATCCCCCGAGCTCGCCGACAGGTCGGCCTGAGCGCAGCCCGGGTGGCCCGGGATTGCAGGCAGAAGGCTCAACGGACTGCGCCCGGCCGCTCCACGACTTCGGCGCCGTCCTTGACGCGATCGCCGGGGTGGACGATGACGCGCTCGCCCTGCGCGAGACCGCCCAGGACCTCGGCTTCCAGCGCGGTGGATCTCCCCACCTCGAGCATCCGCCTCCGCGCCTTTCCCGCCTCGAACACGAACGCTGCCCACTTGCCCGCGTCCCGAAAGAGCGCGCTCGTCGGCGCCTTCAACACGTCCTGGTCTTCGGAGAGCACGATGCGCGCGTCCACCCGGAACCCGTCGCCCATACCCGCTCGTTTCGCCGGCGGGTCTACCAGGTCCGCGATCACGTTCACACGCTGCTCTTCGACCCCCAGGGCGGAGACCTTCGTGAAGGCCGAGGGCTCCACCCGTCGCACGCGTGCCGCGAGAGTCGGTCCGCCCCAGTGGTCCAGCATCACGCGCGCGCCCGTCGCAATGCGCGCCCCGTCGCTCGAAAGCACGTCGATCTCCACCTCCAGCCGCTCCAGCTCCGCGAGCTCCATAAGGCGAGTCTCCGGTCCCAGCACGGTCTCGCTTTCCTGAAACACGCGCAGCACCGTCCCGTCGATTGGCGAGCGCAGCTCGAGCGGCCTCGCAGCCTGACTGGGCTCGGGCATCAGGGCGGCCCTGGCCTGCAAGAGCTCGAACTCGGCGACCTTCGCCGCGAAACGGGCAGCCCGAGCGTCCTGCTCGGCCAGCCGCGCCGCCTCCCTGGCCCGATCCACGTCGCCCGCGGAAGTGCTCTTGCCTCGCCGGAGCCTTTCAGTCCTTTCCAGCTCGGCCAGCGCAAACGCGTGCTGTACCTTGCCTCGCTCCAGTCCCGCCGCCGCCCGCTGCACGGCGGCTTCGGCTACCCTCACACGGGCCTCGGCCTGCGCCCGCGTCCGGGCGTCGAGAAGCTCGGGCTCTCGAGGTTCCAGCACGGCCAGCACGGTCTGCCCGGCTGCCACCCGATCCCCAGGGCGCAACAGCACCCGTCGCAGCCGGCCGGCTACAGGCGCCGAGACCGTGTAGCGGTCCCGGACGCGTGTCTTGCCATCCTCGTCCACCGTGACCACCAGCTCCCCGCGGCCGACCTCGACCAGGTCCACTTCGACCGGAACCGGACGAAGGCCGTGCGCGACGGCGCCGACCACTGCGAGCGCGAACAGCCCGACCAGCAACTTCGTGAGCGTGATTTTCATCGGTTCACTCCGGCGCCTTCAGCACGGCGACCAGGTCCAGTTTGTCGATCCCCCGGCGCACCAGCAGCCCGCTGGCGAGCGAGGCGAGCAGAACGACCGCCACCGCCTGCGCGTACGTCGCCCGCGCAAGCACGAACGGGAAGCGCAGCGTCTCCGTCGACATCGACTCGATCAGCACCTTGCTGAACCAGTGCCCCAGGATCAGCCCGAACGGCACTGCCGCTACCGCCAGCGCCCAGACCTCTCCCAGCAGCACGAACGACGTCTCGGCCCGCGTCAGTCCCAGCACGCGCATGGTCGCCAGTTCGCGCTTCCGCTCCGCGAGCGTGATCTGCGCCATGTTGTAGACGACGCCCACCGCGATGATGCTGGCGAAGAGAATGTTGAAGAACCGCATGATCCGCATGTTCTCGGCCATGATGTCGTCGAAGTTCTTCACCGCGATGCTCTTGGCCGCCACCGAGGCCACGCGCGGGCTGTTCTTGAGCTTTTCGTACACCGGCCCGGCGGCTGCGGGATCGACGGCGACGTAGGCGCCGGAGATGAGCGATCCCTCGCGCATCAGACGGTTGAGCGCCTCGATGCGCATGTAGGCCTGCAATCCCATCAAGTCCTCCGCCAGTCCGCGCACCGGCACGCGCGCTGTCGTCCGCCGGCCGTGGAGGAGCTCGACCTCGACGGTGTCTCCGGCCTCCACCCCCAGCGCCCGCCCAAGCGCGGCAGAGAGGACGATACCTTCCGGAGGCAGGTCAATCTCCCGGCCTTCCTGGTCGATGAGCCGGTGCCAGAAGCGCCGCTCGGAGAGCCCCTGCACGGCGGCCAACCGCCTGTGGTGACCATTGCGAAATCGGGCGCTCACGACGCGTACCGGCTCGCAGTCGACCACGCCTGCGATGGACTTGATGTCGTAGAGCGCAGAATCGGCGACGGGCTCCACGAAGAAGAGCGTGATCTCATGGCGCTGGCTCTGCTCGAAGAGCGTGTCCATCACGTAAGCGATCGTGTCGGCCCCGCAGGTCCCCAGGACGAACACTGCCACCGCAAGCGAGGTCCCCAGGGTCGAGATCGCGGCGCGCAATGGGCGCCGCTCGATCTCCCTGAGGACCATGCGCAGCGCCTGGGACAGGCTCCGCCCCAGCCCCAGCCGCTCCACGAGGGTCGGTTCGTAGCTGGCTGGCGGCTCGGGCCTCATCGCTTCGGCGGGCGGCAAGTCCATCGCCCGCTTCAGCGCCATCAGCATCCCGAGCACCGCGGCTGCCGCAGCGATCACGAGCGCGGCGCCCGCGATTCCGGGGTCCATGCGATAGTCCACGGATGGGAAGCGGTAGAACTGCTTGTAGAGCTGCGTCAGGTGCCCGCCCAGCCACCCCCCGGCCACGCAGCCCAAGGCGACACCCAGCACCACGATGACCAGCACCATCTCCAGGTAGTGCAGGACGACCTGCGCGCGCGAGTAGCCGAACGCCTTCAGCACGGCGATCTGCTCCCGCTGCGTGGCGATCAGGCGGTTGAGGACCACGTTGACCATGAACGCCGCGACGGCCAGAAAGATGGCAGGTGTGACGAAGGCCATCGCGCCCAGGTTGCGCATCTCGTCGGAGAGGATCTTGTGCGAGAGCTGGTCATCGCGGTCGGTGGCGCCGACGCCCCCGTGCGGGGCCAGCAGCGAGTCGAGTCTACGCATCACCTCGGGGGCCGAGGCGCCTGGGGCAAGCGTGATGGCCAGGTCGTTGAAGGAGCCGGTCAGGTCGAAGGCGGCGGCCAGCTCGGTCTGTCCTACCCAGAAGACGCCATAGCGCTTGTTGTCGGGGACGAACTCGCCCTCCCGGACCTGGAAGATGAATTCAGGAGAGAGGGCCACGCCGACGACGTCCAGTCGGCGCTTGCGGCCGTTCAGGACGGCAGTGACGCTGTTCCCTGGGCCGATGGAGTGCGCTTGCGCGAAGCTCTCGCTGATGATCACCTGGCCTGGGCGGCCCGGTTCGAGATAGCCCCCGGCGCGCAGCACCAGCCCGTTCACGTCCGGGGGGCGGTGCTCCGGGACGCCGACCAGGCGCGCTGCTGCCGGCTCGCTCAGGCCGGGCAGGTCCAGCGGCACGGTCGCCGTGACGCGAGGCTGGACCCATTGGATTCCGGGGATCGCCCGGACGCGCGGCACCAGCGCCATCGGCGCCCGTTTCACATGCGCGAAGAGGTCGGCGAAGCGATAGCGCTCGTAGTAGGCGGCGCGGGCCGAAGTGAGCGAATCGAGCGTGGTGAGCGCCATCACGTAGACCGCCACGCCGCACGCCATCACCGCCGCGATTGCGGCCGCCTGGCCCTTCATCCGCCAGAGGTCGCGCAAGAGCTTGCGATCGAGCGCTCTCACCACTCGAGCTCCCGCGCCGGACGCTTCGCCGTGTTGACGTCGACCCGCGCAATCCGGCCGTCGTGGAGGTGGATGACCCGGTCTGCCATCGAGGCGATCGTGGCGTTGTGCGTGATCACCGCGGTCGTCGTCCCAAGCTCGCGGTTGATCCGCTCGAGCACTTCGAGCACGCGGATGCCGGTCGTGATGTCGAGCGCGCCCGTCGGCTCGTCGCAGAGCAGCACGTCAGGGCGCTTCGCCACCGCGCGTGCGATAGCCACGCGCTGCTGCTCGCCGCCCGACATCTGGGACGGAAAGTGATCCCGGCGCTCCGATAGTCCGACCAGCTCCAGCGCTTCCTCGGGGGCGAGTGGGTTGTCCGCGATCTCCGTCACCAGGGCTGTGTTCTCCAGCGCCGTGAGGCTCGGGATGAGATTGTAGAACTGGAACACGAAGCCGACGTGGGCGCGCCGGTACAGGGTCAGCTCGTCCTGATCGCAGGCCGAGAGCTCGCGTCCCTGGTACGTCACGCTGCCGGTGGTGGGGACGTCCAAACCGCCCAGGATGTTGAGCAGCGTGGACTTGCCGCTTCCGGAAGGGCCCAGCAGGACGGCCAGTTCGCCGCGATAGAGATCCACGTCGACGCCACGCAGCGCATGCACTTCCACCTCGCCCATCCGGTAAATCTTGGCGAGCGAGCGGGCCACGAAGACGGGCGTTCGAGGCTGAGGCACGCCCGGAGGGTAGCATTCCGCTCCGGCTCACAGTACCCGGGAGGCGGGGGCAAGGCGGGTTCTCGAGGGCGGGCCGCCGCTCCGCAAAGTGAGTGCCGATCTCAGACGTGACGGGCGATGAGCCGTCTCACGCCTTCGCGGTTCAAGGTCTTGGCGGCATCCCTGGCGATCTCGCGCCAGAACATGCCTCCCGACATCGACGAAGGGCCGCCGGGCGCATCCTTGGAGCTCACGTCGCCCGCTGCCGCTGCGTGCACCTCGTGGAGAGTCTCGCCAAGTCGCCCGCAAAGGCAGTCCATCGCCAGACGCCGGGAGAGCGTGTCCACAAGGGCGCGCGCGCGCTCGGCGGCGGTCTCCTGCACGACCGTCAGGGCCGTCACGACGACGACCGAACGCACGTGGGCCATGGAGCGCATCGCATCGGCGACGAACAGCTCCTGCCACGACTGCCGCGTCGCGGGAACACCTCGGCCGCCGGAGCCGGGCTTCAGGCTTGCGGCCAGATCCAGCGCGCACCGGTTCCGAAGAGCGGACTCGGTGGAGGAGTGGACGGCCGCTTCGAGGGATGAGTTCGTCGAGCCTGCAGCATCAGGGGAGCGGTCTTCATCGGAGTGTCCGCCGGATGCCTGCGCCTCCGCCTTCGAGGCAAGCGCCCGCGCTTGCTCGCCGTAGTCCTCGCGCGAGGGCAGGGCGCCCAGCACGGCCTCACACCGCGACGCGCAGCAATCCACGGCCCACTGCTTGGCCAGTGACACTGCGCAATCCCGCGCGGAAGCCGCGGCATCCCGAAGGGCATTTTTCGAGAGTGCTCCCCCGAGAACGGCTGTCTTGTACTTGCTGCTCCAGTCGTCTGCCGCGGACCGAACCCAGTCTTCCCAGGCTCGGGAAGAGCCCAGCTCGTCTTCGGCCTCCAGCGCCACGGCGGCGCAGATGCTCTCGATGATCTCGGCCGAGAGTCTGCCGTGGGGCAGCGGCTTGCGGGATTTTGGGTTACTCAAGGAGGGGGACCTCATCGGGTCCAGGAGCCCCTCGCATGCGTTCGGCGACGCTGCGCTGACTCTTGCGACTTCGATCTCCAGTCTATCACGCATCGACACTGCGGCGGGGATGCGCAGGGCGGCACTTCACCGTGCAGCATCTTGGCGTGAAGCACGCCGAATCGGCCGGCCTCACCCGGCCAGTAGCGTCCAGGTGAGCTCGTGCTTGTTGTGGTAGAGGTGCCGGACGGTAGACCCGGGGATCTGGCCGAGAGATCGGATCGCGTGCCGGTCCTGGACGCCTGGCGCCTTGCCCTGCAGCTTGATGGTGCAGACGAACTTCCCGCAAAGGCCTGAATCGAGCCATCGAGTCACGAGCTCCAGCAGCCGCTGCGGGTAGCAGATGACGTCCGAGAAGAGCCAGTCCACGGGACCGACGGCCCCGGGGGTGAGGGTGAAGGCGTCGCGCTTCAGAAACGAGACGCCCGGAAGGCGCGCGATCGGATCGGCCAGCGGCGACTTGTCCACGCTGATCACCTGGGCGCCGAGCTGCTGCAGCGCCCAGGTCCATCCGCCGGGGCTGCTCCCCAGGTCCAGGCATCGCTCGCCCGGCTTCGGGTGGGCTCCCGCAAGTGTCAGGGCTTCCCAGAGCTTCAGGTAGGCCCGGCTCGCCGGCCCCTCCCGGTCCTCCACGAACTCGACCTCTCCGTTCGGGAAAGGGCTCGAGCAGTTCGCCGATGCCAGCATCAGGTCCGGTTCGAGCAGGGTGAAGGAGCCGATCGGCGAGCTCGGCGGCGAAGCCGGAAAGGCAAGCCTGCGCCCCCCCACCTTCGGGAGCTTCTCCGCGATGAGTCGGGCCCGTCGGTGCAATACGACCGAATGGAGCGCCCAGCTCCTTTGGATGCTCCTGAGCGCCCGCGCCGCGCCCCCGACCGATTCGAAGCGGAGCTCCTTCGGATCGAACCAGACGTTCTGCGCCCAGGCGGCCGAAACCGCAGGACCCGTCGTGACCACCAGCCGGCCGTGCACCGCCTGGATCCGCGTCTGTTCCCCCAGTTCCCCCAGCAGCTCGTCCAGAAAGTCCCTCGGAGCCAGATATGCGGTCTTCATGGAGAGTCTGGGAGGCCGGCTACTCGTAATACTTCATCAGAAACGGGTACTCCTCGTTCTCCGGGTTCGCTGCTATCGCCTCCGTCAGCTTGATGCGGAAGCCGGGCCGGTCACCCGCCAGGTCCCGGATGATACCCGCGGTCAACAGCCGGTTCCCGGCGGAAAAGCGCGCCATCCGGTCGGGGTCGGGGAAGGCCTTGAAGACCCGGTTGACAGCGACTCTGTTGTCGTGGAGCCAGATCAGGTTTCTCGAAGCGTTGCCCTCATCGAGCGCCGAGAGCGAGAAGAACTCCGTGAGCGGGTGATCGTCGGTGTTGATCCGGACCTCGGGCGGGAAGCGGGCGATCGCTTCACCGTCCAACAGAAAGCAGGCGGCAAGGTGGTGCGGCTCGGTGTAGAAGTAGGGATCGCGGGGCATCGAGGAAATGCGGGTCGACCATCCGGCGAAGTCGATGCTCGGCTTTCGAGCGGTGCCCAGCAGCACGGCGTGGCTATGCCCGAGCCAGACGGTGGCGCCCGGAAACACCTCGCGGAACGTCTGGATGATGCCGAGCAAGTCATCCAGGCGCAGCTTGTGCAGGGGCAGGTACTGGGTGACCATTCCTCGCGAGTTGAGCCGGCCGCGGCAGAGCTCGAAGTACTCCCGGGTGTAGAGGCTTCCCGAGCCGAGCACGGGGTGAGTCGGGTCGCACGAGATCAGGTCGTAACTCTCAGCGGTGGACTGCAGAAAGTGGCGGCCGTCGCCCGAGAGTATTCTGAGTCTTCTGTCCAGGTGGACGTTGGCATTGAGCTCGGAGTAGAAGCCGGCTGCTTCCCGGAGTCCGGCGACCAGCTCGACACAGTCGATGCGCTCGACTTCCGGGTGCGCGGCGACGGCAGAGGCCGTCACGCCGATTCCGAACCCCACGATGAGTGCCCGGCGGGCTCGTAGCCCGGCCAGGAAGGGCAGGTGCCCGAGCAGCTTGACGGCCTTCACGGCGTCGTAGCTCGAGCCGATGACCGCGCTGTTGTTCACATACGTCGAGACGGCTGCTCCCCGGCCCGCACCGCCGGCCACGAGCCACGTGCCTTCCACGGTCTCCTGGTACTTCACGACTTCTCTCCCATACCTCGCAACGGAGGGCGGCACGACCCGGATGCCGGGCAGCAGGGAGATGCCGGCCAGCAACACCGCGGCGCTCGCTGCGGCCAGCCGGGGCTGAATGACCAGGGTGGCTCCGGCCCAGGCGAGGAGCACGGCGAAACAGAGGACGCCGAGCACCGCGCCTTTCGCAGGAATCAGGAAGAACGCCGCGAGCAGGGGACCGGCCGCGCCGCCCGCGGCGCTTGCGGCGTACACGCGCCCGATGCTGCCGCCTATCGCCCTGTGCCCCGGCGCGTAGAGTGCGCAGGCCATCGGGAAGGAATAGCCCGAAGCGAAGGTCACTGGCAGGATGACCAGCAGGGCGGCCACTGCCGGGATCACGAAGATGCGCAAGAGCGGCGAATCCTGCTTGCCCGCAAGGGGAATCATCAGTAGCTCGGGCATGCGTACGAGCAGCAGGCACCCCGCAATCGTCGCTGCGGCTGCGGCGAACAGGACCAGGGCCATCTCCCGTCGCGTGCCGCTCCGCTTCCTGCCGGAGAAGAAGCGGCTGCCGCCGAAGATCCCCAGGATGCTGAGGGCCGTGATCAGGGAGAACGAGTAGCTCGTGTTGGTCAGGTGGATGCGCAGGATGCGAAACCAGGCGACTTGAAGCCCGGCACCGGCCACTCCGAACGCGGCCACGCCGAGGAGCGAGGCGAACGCGTCGCTCGCGGGCTGCCGCGCTGGCTTTCTCGGGCGCTGCTCAGAGAGGGGCGCCGCAGCCTCGCCGGGAGGCGCCCCTGGCGAAAGCTCGCGTGCCAGCATCGCCGCCGCGCAGACGAAGTTCACGGCAGCCGAAAGATAGAGCGTGTTGGCTTGCCCCAGCCATCGGATGAGGACGAAGCCGGAGGCCAGCGCCCCGAGTGCGCTCCCGAAAGTCTCGGTGGCGTAGAGGCGTCCGGTCATCGAAGCCACTTCGCGGTCTTCTCTGACGAGGAGCGTGGCCATCACAGGCAGCACCCCGCCCATCAGGAAGGCGGGCAGGAAGAGCCCCGCCAGGCTCGCGAAGAGCACCGCCAGCGACGCTGCGTGTTCGGAGAGGCCGGCCCCCACGAGCCGCGATTGCAGTGCCGGAATCCCGAGCCGGATCGCCGGACCGCTGAGCAAGCCCAGCAGCCCGCACGCGCCGAGCAGCGCCGAGGCTGTCCGCGCCGGTCGGGCGCCCGAGGAGTGTCGGGACCCGAACCAGTAGGCGCCTGCGCCCAGGCCCGCCATGAAGCCCGAGAGCACGATGGTGGAAGCTGTCACGGTCGCCCCGAGCGCCAGCGAAAGCATCCGGAACCAGCTCACCTCATAGACGAGGAAGCTCGCGCCCGAAAGCAGCACCACCACCATCAGTCCGCGCGTCTGCAGTCGATTCGCTCCCAGTTAAGTCGCGGCACCCTACCACACCCCCCGCCAGCCAGAAATTGGGGCAGCCAGAAACTGGCAGAAATTGGGGCAACTCGACTTGCCCCGATTGAGATCGGGGCAAGTCGAGTTGCCCCAATTTCTGGCTGCCCCTATCCCGCTACGCTCCTTTTCAGCCGATTTCAGCCGATTTAAGCGCCAGCGCCTGCTAACAGCTGGTAAGAATCCGGGCCAACCCGGACCAGAACACGCTAGGCGGTCCTACATGGTTTCCCGAAAGAAAGAGAGAGGTCTGAAAGCTATGGCGCGATCCAAACGATTGGTGGTTCCCGGCGAGCCTCATCACGTGACGCAGCGCGGCAATCGGCGCGAGCAAGTCTTCTTCACTCCCGCCGATCGTCGACTCTACTTGATGCTGCTGAAAGCAGCGGCCGAAAGCAAGCGCTTCCAGGTGTGGGCCTATTGTCTGATGGATAACCACGTTCATCTCATCGTCGTTCCCGAGCTCGAAGATAGCCTCACGAAGGGTCTGGCGGAGGTGCACTCGATGTACTCGCGACATATCAACTTCCGGAATGGCTGGAAGGGTCACATCTGGCAGGGCCCTTTCTATAGTTGCGTGCTCGACGAGGCGCATCTGATTGCTGCAGTTCGATACGTCGAGACCAACCCCGTGCGCGCGGGCCTCGTAGGCGTCGCCGAGGCATACCCCTGGTCGAGCGCTCGAGCGCATGCCGGAGGAGAGGTCGACCCGATACTGTCGTCCCACTTCCTGACGACCCAGTTCGGGGACTGGTCGGCATTTCTCAAGGACGACCCGCAGCCGCAGGTGGTCAACTCGCTCCGCAGGCACACCCGCACTGGACGTGCCCTCGGCTCCGCAGCGTTCCTCACTCGCCTGGAACACCACTCGGGACGCCGCGTGGCCCCTCGAAGGCCCGGCCGGCCAGGGCAACTTCCGCCCCCCCAAAGATCCGAAGTCGCCGATGCGGCGGACGCACTGGGAAAATAGGGGCAAGTCGAGTTGACCCTATTCTTGTTCTGAGCGGTTGGACCCGTCGCGCCCTGCATGAGCTCCGAGCCGTCCGTGGAAGGGGCCTTCCGATCGGCAAGAATTGGCCGCAGGCTCTCGCCGCTAGCAATCACGCAATCCGAACCTGCGAAGCTTTGCCCTCAATGTCGGCCGAGAGATTCCGAGCACTCGGGCCGTCTTCGAGATGTTCCCCAGGCACTCCCCAAGCGCTCGCTCGATCGTCTCGCGCTCGACTTCGTCCAGAGTCGAGCTCATACCTCCACGCGCGGGAGGCCTCGAAGGCGGTGCCGCGATCGCGGCCTCGTGCAGCTCCTCGGGGCCGATCTCGGCTCCGGCGGTCAAGGCAGCGGTCACGTCCACGCAGTTTCGCAGCTCTCGGACATTTCCTGGCCACGGCATGCTCGCTAGCTTGGCCACCGCCCCTGTGGTGAATCGCTTGTTCCCCGGAGCTTTCGAAAGAAACGACCTCGCCAACAGGCCGATGTCCTGCGGGCGTTCCCGCAGCGCAGGCACGGGAAGAACGATCTGCGCCAGTCGATAGTAGAGATCCTCGCGGAAGGCGCCGCTGGCCGCCATGGCAAGCAGATCACGATTTGTCGCCGACACGACGCGCACGTCGACTCGTCTTTCTTGCGAGCCGCCCAAGCGCGTCACCCGGCGCTCCTGGAGCACGCGCAAGAGCCTGGGCTGGAGTTCCAGCGGCAACTCGCCCAGCTCATCCAGAAACACCGTGCCTCCGTTCCCGCATTCGAAGGCGCCAGCCCGGGCCCCGGCCGCGCCGGTGAACGCTCCGGCCTCGTGTCCGAAAAGCTCGCTTCGGATGAACTCTCGGTCCGTGTTGGCGCAGTCGAAGACGACGAAGGGAGCCGTGGCTCGGGGCGATGCATCGTGTAGCGCTTTGGCGACCAGTTCCTTTCCCGTTCCGGATTCTCCCGTTATCAGAACGGAGACTCCCGTCGGGGCCAGCCGCTCGAGAACCCCGAAGAGCTTGCGCATCGAGGGACTGGAACCGAGTATTCCGTGAAAGTTCTCAACTGAGCTCGGAACCGTGGATATCTCCTGGTCAGCCGGCTCGAACCGGAGTCGCGTCCTTCCCATCTGGAGGACACCTCCCGGATGCAGGAAAGCCTCCTTCACGCGCACGCCGTCGACGAAAGTGCCGTTGCTGGAGTCCAGGTCCCGAAGCCGGTAGCCGTCACGCGTCAGTTCCAGGATGACGTGCGTTCGGGAGACGGCGCGATCCTGGAGACGCAGGTCGGATTCGGACCCGGACCCGAC
The DNA here is from genome assembly GCA_016213845.1 of Candidatus Wallbacteria bacterium. GTDB lineage: Bacteria > Muiribacteriota > UBA6191 > JACPRK01 > JACPRK01 > JACPRK01. Next base: position 6,150 of record JACQZN010000043.1, on the reverse strand, counting down.
TGTGACAGAGCCCCCGTCGAACGTTTGGCTCAGGCCGGTATCCGGCCCCTCCACGACCACGAGCCGGCAACACCGAACGCGAATCGCGGCTGACCCCAGGCCCTCGATTCTCTCGGTACCGTCGACAGAGCCCTGCCGCGATGAGGGGGATTCGCCCACCGGAATCTCTTTTCGTATCACCATACAGAGAGCACAGGCCTAAGTTTACCAGCCATGGTGCGCCACCAGCCAGTCCGGGGGGAAAAACGGCTCGGCTATCGCGGCAGTCTCCGCAGCCTGGTCGAGCCTTGCATGGCTCGGCCGTAACTTTCAGCCGGAACTCGCCCACTGTTCGGCAGGCCCACCACGCGCGGTTCGGCCCGCCCTGCCTCGTCGTCGTTGCGGGGAGGGAGGCTGACTTGCAGCGGTTAGGGGTCGAACTCCAGGCCGACGCCAATCCGACTGGGACGGCGGAGCGCTCACCGGAGAGGCACCAGCCGGGGTCATCGGCGGACAGGCTCCGCAGGGGGCGGTGAGCCGAGAGTTTCGGAGAGTCGGCGGACGCGTCCGCGGGCGAACTCGAGGCACCGCGTTGCCGCCGTGCGCAGCGCCGGTTCGGCGCCGGTGTCTTTGGCTCTGGGGTCCCAGGGCCAGCGGGTGATGATGTCATCCCTCAGCCCGCACCACTCGGCCAGGGCTGCCTCGACCTCGGAGTGGCTCGCCGTGAAGTGCGTGGGGTCGCGCTCGATCTCGATGCGGACACCCCGCAAATTGAACTCGATCAGCAGGGATCGAGGATCATGCCTCCGCGGTGTCTGCAGGGCCTCCCGAATCAAGCTCAGCGCCTCCTGGCGCGAACCGACGTGCAGCAGCGCGAGGATCAGCTGCAGCGCGGCCTCCGCGTCGGACGGATCGTGCCGCTCGGGACCGATGAGCGTAGTCCAGCTGCGGCGGGCCAGCGCGAGAATGCGCTGCTGGAGAGGCGCTAGCGTGTCCTGTTTACTGGGAGCAGCTCGCCGCGAGCAGGAGAACATACAGGCCAATCCGGCATCGAACACGCAATGCGAGGGCAGCTCCGACTCGGTCTGCACGAACTGCAAGAAGGTTCCCAGGCCGTCGGCGAACAACTCGGCCAGCTTCTGGGTTTCACGCTCTTGCGCCAGGACTCCGCCGAGGCCCACTTGCCCGATGGTTGGCTTCTCGAACTCGTAGGCGACCAACACTTCCCTGAAGTCTTCCTGGATGCCTCTTTTGACGCCAAAGGCCTCCAGCATGAGCCTGCCCGCGACATCACCTGATTCCGTGCGATTCTGCCTGAGTAGTCCGGCATGCAGCCGGACGGCCCGGGTGAGGTCCCTGACTGCATCCCGCCATCCGTCCGCGAGCAGAGAGCGCAGTTCCGGTGGTGAGCGCTCACGTACTCGCCGGATCATCTTGGAGCGCCGCCGCAGAGCTTCGAGTGTCGCCCTGGCCTTTGCAGTCGCCTTCGAGGCCTCGACCTCAGCGCGGTCCCCGCGTGGGGCCAGCGGCGAAGGCGTAGAAGCGGCCGGCGCCGGCAGCGTCTGCCATTGCCGCGAGAGAATGAATGCCGTGGCAACCAGCACCATGGCAATCGCGGTCCCCCCGGCCCTCCGGGCTCCTGACGCTACCCCGGGCGGAACGCCGTGATGCGGCGGCGGCTTCTCAAAGGGAGCATCGGCGACGGCAGCCGCGCCACGCGCCGTCCGGGCGGCGGCCCTGATCGCGAGCTTCCGCTCCAGGGAGGCGAGCTGGTCGGCGACCCTCTGGGCGCTCTGGGGTCGGAGCCCCGGCCGCTTGGCGAGGAGGGAGTCGACCACTTCGCAAAGTTCGGTAGGCAATTCCGGGCAGAGCTCGCGGAGCCGTGGAGCCTCGTGATAGGCGTGCAGCGTCATGAGGGTAGCCGGGTCCAGGGATTCAAAGGGCATCCGCCGGGTCAGGCACTCGAAGAGCACCAGCCCCAGTCCGTAGAGATCGGAAGCGGCGCAAGCTCCCTCGCCTCGCGCGACCTCGGGAGTCATGTACGCCGGCGTTCCAACGACGAATCCCTGTGTCGTCAGCAAGTCCTCTCCCACCAGGTCCTTGGCGCAACCCAGATCGCCCAACAGCGCGCCGCGAGTATCCGACAGGAAGATGTTGGCCGGCTTGACGTCTCGGTGCAGGATTCCCGCCTCGTGAATTGCCGCGAGCCCGCTGCTACAGCTCCGGCCGATGGCCATCACCTGCTCCAGCGCAAGTGAATCGGTCTCAGCCAATCTCGATCTGAGATTGCCGCCTTCCACGAGCTCGTACACCAGGTAGCGGATGCCCCGGTGCTCGCCGGCATCGAAAACCTGAACCACGGCCGGGTGTCTCACGCGCGCGGCCAGTCTTCCTTCCAGCAGAAACCGATCGAGTAGTTTGCACCGCGTGGCCGGAGAACTGGCCAGCGCCTTGAGTGCCACGGTGCGTCCCAGCGAGAGCTGGCGGGCCCGGAACACCTTGCCGGTGGCGCCATGCCCGATGCACTCCTCGAGCCTGAACTCGCCGAACGTCATACCAGCGGTCAGTTCGCGTGTGTCCATGTGGCCTCGAGACGTGAAGGAGCCCGTTTCGGAGCGGACTGCTCCTTCTATTTTGCCGGAGGGCAAACAGCCGATGCCAGTGGATCCATGACCCGGTGCCAGAGCCAGGGAACGAGCGCCAGCAGGATCATCGCGGGATAGCCCGCCGGAAGCTCCGGACCCAGCTCGGAGAACTCCAGATGTTCGTACGGTTTGCTGGCGTGCATGTGATGATCGGAGTGGCGGGTAAGTTCGAAGAGAACCCAGCGGCCAACTCGATAGTCGACGTTCCAGGAGTGTTGCCAGCCGACGGACTCTGGTCGATCGGTGCCGTCGACCGAGCGGCGAAGGCCGTAGTGTTCGACGTAATTGACGACCTCGAGCAGGGAGAAGCCGACAAAGGCGCTCACGAGGTAGAAGATGAGCCCCGGCAGGCCCCACGCGAAGAGCGTAGCACACGCTACCCCGGCCGTCGCAAAACCGTACTGCACCATCGAATTGCTCCAGCAACTTGCCGGCAATCCCAGTCCGCGCAGCCGTTCACACTCCAGTGCCCACGCGCTCCGGAGCGAGCCCGTCACGGCGCGCGGATAGAAGGCCCAGAAAGATTCTCCAAGCCGGGCGGAGACCGGATCGCGATCGGTGCCGACGAACCTGTGGTGACCGCGCACGTGTTCGACGGCAAAGTGGGTATACGCTGACGAGAGCAGCAGCAGCCGGCCCAGGAACTGGTCGAGCCGTCGGGAGCGGTGAATCAGCTCGTGGGCCACATTGATGGCGATCGCGCCGGAAGCTATCCCCATCGAGAGCACCTGGCCCACGAGCTCCATCCATGTCATCGCGCGGCTAGCCACGAGGCAGCAACCCGACGCCAGCAGGGCATACTGGACCAGCACGTGGAGCCTGAGCAGGGCGGAAAACTCAGGGGCGGGAGCTGCTCGACTCGGCCGCGTGGCCGCTCCGGATCCGGCTCCTACCAGCCAGTCCGCCACCGGAAGGAGCCCGAAGACGTACCCCGGCGCCAGATACGCAAAGCCTCCTCCCAACCACTGACCGATCGCCACGGAGAGTGGAATCGTAAAGGAGAGCGAGTACGGGAGTGCTTGCCAGGCCGAACAGCCAGTCATGATTGTCTCCTTTCTTCCGCTCGACCTCGAGAACTCAGAGCCGCTCATTGGCGAGAAGTCGGACGATTTCGGTGACTTCGACCGCAATTCGCGCGTCGAGCTCCACGGCGTTGGAGTGTACGCCCTTCAGGGAGAAGCAGGCGCGGCGTACCGGCCGGTTCGAATGCCGAAGATCTGTGAACTGGATCACCGCCGTGTAGGTCAGTTCGGTTATACCGGAGGCGCTCGATACTCCGAACCCGAGTTTGCTTGCCAGCACGGGAGCCGCGATCTTGCCTTTCAAACCGAGCGATTGAATCGCCACGTCGAGGTAGCGCGCGCTGTCGTGACCCATCGCCTGCAGCACGGTCTGGACACTGTGCCACTGCGCGTCGGGCAGTCTTGCGGACTCCTCGAGGTGCGGGTGCCACGCCGCCATCGCGAGCACCCGGGTCAGGTCATATGCCGATATGAGGTTCGGACCGGGAACCCCGACAGACGCCGGGGCACGCGCGATCACTTCGCCGCTCCTGGTTGCCAGTTCGGGCCTCGCGATGAGCGAGCCGCCGCCGTAGGCCCCCGCGAACTGCACCGCATGTCCGGTGAGGGCGCGGAGCGCGGCTTGCCGCTGCTCACGCAGAAAGAAGCGACCCAGTGTCTCCGCTCCGGCGTTGGAGCGGCCCGGACCGGCGTCGTACGACACGATGTCCTGTAGCAGATCGGATACACGAATCGTCGGCGAGCCCCCGCCCGCCGGCCGGACAACCATGTCGTCAAGCGGCACCCCGGGGCGTCGGGCGTTCACCAGACTCACCAGATTGAATGCCTGCAGAATCTTCGTGGCGCTCCAGTACTGCGTGTTCACAGTCGCGTCGCGTCCGCTCCAGCGTGCTCGAAGTCCTTCCGGTCCGACAGACGCCGATACGACACATGCGCTCTTGATGACAGGGTGAAGGCCGGCGAGAGTGGACCCCTCGATGACTCTCGGCATTCGCCCGCGCGCGGGCATCTCCTCGCCCTTCGCATTCTCCCTTCCGGCGGGACTGGCCAGCTGCACCGAGATGCTTGCCGCATCCGCCCGGAAGGGCGAGCTTCGGAGTCCGCGGTCCAGGAACGAGAGATGGCTCGCGTTGGAGTGCTCCGAGCGTTCCTGAGCCATCAGGCGGTTGAAGAGCGCCTCCCGGTCGAGCGTCAGGACGGCCACGCGAGGGCTCTGCCCGCCCCGAGAGCTCACCAGAGCCACGTCGTCGAATCCGGGTTCCTGGGATAGGGCCGGCATTGCCGAGTTGCTGACAAGGAGGGCGAGCACGGCAACACCGCGCCACTGACGAGCGACATGAGGGATGTTCTGGGCCTTCATCGAAAGATGACTCCTTTCAGCCTGGGAGCTCCCGGTTCGCCGACCGTCAATCAACCTTCGTGCCAACGCTCAATCGCGCCAACCGATCTGCCTTGCCCGCACGGTCGGGGTAGGGGGGCCGCCCCCGGCATAGAGCACGTCGCGGATGCTCATCACGCCGCTGCCCGGCGACAATTCGATCGTCGCCGGCGGCGGCCGGTTTCTCAATGACGGCCCCTACATGAGTTATGGCTCGGCGGTCTCCTTCAAGAGCCAGGGAGGGCGGCCGCTGAGGCCGTACGTGCCTGCGCAGTGACTCGCGAGTTTCCAGGCCCTGGAAAGCTCCTTTCCACGGTCTGGGGCCGCATCGAGCTCCAGGCCACGAGCATACGCTCTGGCACGGCGTTTGTTATGGCTACCCGAAGATAGAAGCCCTTCGAGCAATGCCTCCCCCGCCTTTCGAAGCGCACTAGACGGCGGCGATCCCGCGGAGACCGCAATTTCTGGAGTGAAACGATGAACAAACTCTCAAATGCCTTCCTGCGTGTGAGCCTCTTCATCTTGATACTTGCGGTCGTGGGCGTGGAGCGTGCCTGGAGCGTGCCGCTGGAGTTCGACCCCATGGCCGGGCTGGAACAACACGATCCGAGCGGCGTCTCGGCCGCGCGGAACCGCACCTTCGAGATCGGCGCCGCGGTGCGGGCCCGCTCGAAGCCGGTGGTTGCCGCCCTTTCGCGCGCCCTGCCGCGCGGTGGGGTCTCCCACCACCTGGCGATCTCCGGCTCACCGCATGCAACTGTCCGCGGCGCCATCGCGGACTCGCTGACTCCTCTCCCGATCCGAAAGAACGTTCGCGGAGCCTTCGATCCGACGAGCCTCGCCGTCGATGTGGCGTTTCCAGTCGCTTCCTCGGTCGCCCAGCAGGCTATCTCGAAGGGTCGCGTCGACCCGCGCCGGGTCGTCGACGACGTCAAGCCCGTCTCGCTGGCGGGCGGCCTGGCGGGCGGGCTCGCGGGCTCGGCGGCCGGCGCTGCCCTGCAGAGTACGCTGGCGGCCACGGCGGGCCCCTTGGGCAGGGTCGCCGGATTCGTCGCGAGACCGGTGATGGCGTGGGCCGGCGCGTCGGTAGGCGGCAGGTATGCTGCCCGCACCGCGCGAGGAGATG
>JACQZN010000042.1 GCA_016213845.1 Candidatus Wallbacteria bacterium | reverse complement strand
TTCGGCGTGCTACACGCCACTTTCCTCTCTGTTGAAAGGGTGGCCCGGATTCCGGAGCGGCTCTGCAAACTGCCTCTGGGGCGGCCCGCCGCGGTCCTGCTCACGCTGGCGCAAGTCTGGCTCGGCTACGTGCTCTTCCGGGCCGTCAGCTTCGACCAGGCAACACGGATCATCCTTACACTCTTTTCACCTGGCGGGATGGACCAGGCAGGCCTGGGGCTGCTCCGGCCGGCGCTCCCCTTCCTGGCCCTCGGAGTGCTCTGGGAGCTGATCGCGGCGCTGGAGCCCCACAAGTGGTCCGTGACCGCGACCTCCGGGTGGCGGCAGGCGCAGATCGTCTTCACGGCCGTGCTCATCTTCTGTTGCGTGTACCTGCGAGGGCCGGGTTCGGCCTTCGTCTACTTCCAGTTCTGACGCGCGTCACGATGCGAGATCCCACCTTCCAGACCGGGCTCCTGGCGATCGTGCTGATCCTGGCAGTCGCACTCTACCGGCCACCCGGCCGCGTCACGGGCGTGCCACCGGAGCAGCTCTGGAACCAGAAGCTGCTCTGGGGTCCCGAGTTCGACCTCGTGCTGGCGGGCGACTCGCGGACCTTCCAGGGCCTCTCGCCCGCACGCATGCGCGACACGGTCGGCTGCCGCCGGATCGCAAACTTCGGCTTTGCCGCGGCCGCGCTGACCACGTCGTACCTGCGCGCCTCCGAGGCGCTGCTAGATCCCGCAAGCTCGCGGCGGGCCCTGGTGCTCGGCGTGACGCCGCACTCGCTCACGCCGAACGCGGCCCGCGAAAACGAGCTGGTCTCGCGCTGGACCCAGATCCGGCCCTGGCACCCCGGCCTGGTCGAACGGCAGTGGGACAACGAGTTCCTCTCCCTGGCACACCAGGAGCGGCTGGGCGTGGAGCTGGGAGTCTGGCTGGGCCCGCTCTTCCATGCCCTGCGACCCCTGCGGCTTGGCGAGCTGCGCTCCTGGTGGGGCGGCCACCGCACCGGCTACTTCCAGGTCTTTCATCCCGACGGCTGGGTGGAGTCCCGGCAGCTTCCCGAAGGCAACCCCGACGCCATCTCCTGGAGTCGACGTATCTTTCAAGGCAATCGCATCTCTCCCGAGCTGACCACGGCTGCGTTCGACTGGGTGACGGCCGCAACCCGGCGCGGGGCCACCGTCTACGGCTTTCTGTTTCCCGTGCCTGCCCCCGTAGCCGCCGTCGAGGCCGCGGTCAGCGGATGGAGCGAGATACGCTTCGCGGAGCGGTTCCGGCAGGCCGGCGGCGTCTGGCTCGATTTTTCAGCCAAGGCCTATGCCAGCCACGACGACTGTCATCTGAGGGCCGACGCGGCGCTCTCGCTCTCGACCGACCTGGCGCGCGCCATCCTGCATCACGAGCAGCAGGGCGGTGCCCGGTGATCGCCCGGCGGCGACGCTCAGGGGTCGGGCCGTCGCAAGCCGAACCAACCCGCCCAGGCCGCCACGATGGCGCAGACAGCCGCCCGCCTCAACACCGGCAACGCGGCCGCAAGCCCCGTCGGTCCGTCGGCGCTCATCCAGAGAAAGGTCGCCCAGCAGAGGCTGCCCGCCAGCAGGATCCCCGCCACCGCGGTCACGACCAGCGTCGCCGGCCAGGCCGCACCGGGCACGGCCAGCAGCGCTCCGCCGAGCAGCTGCCCCCCGGCCACCCAGGCCGCCATCGTCCGCCCCGCCGCCCCCTCCAACGGCATCTTCTCTGCGAACCCTCGATAGTGATGGAGGTGATACGCCCCGGAGGCCATCAGCACGATCGCAAGGGCAAGCCGCCCCCGCGTTCTGAAATTCGACGCGAGCCGCCCGAAGAGCAGCCCTGCCACCGTCAACAGCAGGTGCAGCGAGATCAGCGTCGCAAGAAGGACCATGAGCGTGGGCCAGGGTGGAGTACTGGGCAATGGTGCTCATTGCTGTCGGGTGCTCCGCCCCCGAACCCCCACCAAGGGGCCAGAGGCCCCCTGGACCCCCGATTGATTGCGGTCTCTGGGGCTTTCGAGAGTCTGGCGAGACTCGAGGAGGCCAGAGATCTATCGAGAGATTCGTACACGCCCGCGGGCTCCACCTCCTTCCTCCCACTCTGTGAGAGAGCAGCCGCATTGTCCGCGAAACCCACGAGGACCCGCGGGGGCGCCGCAAAGAGACAGGGGTCCAGGGGAGCACTGCTCCCCTGGTGGGGGTTCGGGGGCGAAGCCCCTGAGAGGATTGAGTACCACTTCAAGCGCCTGCACTTTCTCGATTGCCCCCGCCCAGCTGGCCTCCCATGCTACAACAGCGCCGCCAGTAAATGACCTTCAACTCCTTCCCGTTCCTCATCTTCGCGATCGTCTTCTACTCGCTCTGGCCGTACGCCAGGCAGCGGCAGAGCTGGCGATGGTTCTTCCTCGTCGTCTTCTCCTTCTTCTTCTACGGCTGGTTCGATTGGCGCTACCTGGGGCTGCTGTTGGCCAGCGGAGGCGTCGACTTCTACGCTGCCCTGGCGATGAAGCGCTACCCCGAGCGGCGCCGCACGCTGCTCTGGCTCTCCATGTCCGCCAACCTGGGCTTGCTCGCGGCTTTCAAGTACATCACGTTCTTCACGACAAACCTCAACGAGCTCTCGCGTCTGCTGGGCGGCGACGCGCTCGTTCCGGTCCTCTACGTCTTTCCCCCCGCCGGCATCAGCTTTTACACCTTCCAGTCGATGAGCTACACCATCGACGTCTACAAGGGGAAGCTGGAGCCGACCGACAGCCTGCTCAAGTTCTTCGCCTTCCTCTCGCTCTTCCCGCAGCTGGTCGCCGGCCCCATCGTGCGCGCCACGGAGCTGATGGACCAGCTGGACGGCGTGCCCAGCCCCACCGAGCGCCAGCAGTGGGAGGGGCTGCGCCTGCTGGTCCACGGCTACTTCAAGAAGGCCGTGCTAGCCGACAACCTCGCCCCGGCCGTCGAGCATGCCGCCGGCGCCCTCCACTTCATCGATTCCACCCCCTTCTGGTGGCTCGCAGCGCTGATGCTCGGCATCCAGATCTACTGCGACTTCGCCGGCTACAGCGACATCGCCCGGGGGCTCGGCAAGTGGATGGGCTACGAGTTCCCGGTCAACTTCGATCACCCCTACCTGGCCACCTCTCTCCGCGGCTTCTGGATGCGCTGGAACATGACCGTGACGCGCTGGTTCCGCGATTACGTCTACCTCGGCCTCAAGGGCTCCCGCACCAGCCTGTGGCGCTCGGCCCGAAACCTCTGGATCACCGTCATCCTCCTCGGCTTCTGGCACGGCGCCAACTGGACCTTCGTCATCTTCGGGACGCTTCAGGCCATCCTGCTCACCATCGAGCGCGTCACGCACCTTCCCAGGCGCCTCGCCAAGATCCCGTTCCTGGGTCGAGGCATCTGCGTCGTGCTGGTCGCCCTGCAGATGATGCTCACGGGCGTCTTCTTCCGCGCGCCCTCCGTGGAGCACGCCCTGCTGGCCCTCCAGGCGATGCTCTCATTCAAGTCGTTCGACACCGCCCCCATCGGCTCCCTCTTCTTCGCCATCCCCTTCCTGATCGTGGCCATCCTCTGGGAGGTGCTGGTCTTCTGCGGGGCCGACATCAAGACCCTGGAGCGCTCCCCCCGCTTCGTCCGCCTCGAGCCTCTCCTGCTCATCCTGATGATCGTCTGCTCGGTCTACCTCCGCGGCCTCGGCACCGCCTTCGTCTACTTCCAGTTCTGAAGCAGCCCTCGTGACACGCGAGCCCCCTGAACACCTTCGATGACTCTCAACCGTACCCAGCTCACGCTCCTCTGGGCCGCCGTCGCGGTCGTCGTCGCCGGATACGCGAGGCCGGTGCAGTCGGTGGCCGGCGTGCCCGTGGAGCGATTCTTCTACATGAAGATGCTCTGGCATCACGAGTTCGACGTGGTGGTCGCGGGCGACTCGAGGCCGCTCCTGGGGGTCTCGCCTGCCGCGATGCGCGAGGCGCTTCCCGGGCGGCGCATCGCCAACTTCGGCTTCCGGCTGGCCGGCTACTCCCGCCAGTACGTGGAGCGAGCCGAGTCACTGCTGGACCCGGCCAGCCCGGGTCGGGTCCTGGTCCTGGGCGTCGATCCGCATGCGCTCACCACCAACGCCGCGCGCGACATCGACACCCCCTCGACCTGGATGTCGCTGCACCCCTGGCGGCCCGGCCACTTCAACGTCGATCTCGACAACGAGTTCCTCTGGCTCAGCGCCCAGCACCCGGCCGAGATCCGGCTTGCCGTGGCACTCTCGCCGATCCACTCGTTCTTCGGGCGGTTGACCTCGCTCGACTTGAACCAGCTCTTCTACACCAAGGAGCGCCGGCCGATGCTCATCGCGCACGAGGACGGCTGGTTCGAGAGCCGGATGGGCAAGTGGGATCAGAAGAACGTGCTGCGCTACATCCCGCCGATGTACAAGGGGAACCCCGTCTCGCCGCACGTGATACAGAAGCTGATGGAGATGGTGCGCGGCATCCGAGACCGGGGAGTCGCGGTCTACGGCTTCGAGCCGCCGACGTCCGACGAGGTGGGTCGACTCGAGAACCTGCACTCCAAGTTCGACGAGAAGACTTTCGCTGCCGCCTTCGAGGCGGCCGGCGCGACCTGGTTGCCCTTCCGGGACGCCGACTTCGAGACCTGGGACGGACACCACCTCTCGCAAGAGTCAGCCCTGAGATTCTCCAGAGCGCTGGCCGAGAGGATCGCGGCCGCCGAGCGCGCCGCCGGAAGATGAGGCTCGGGCGCACCCAGGCCACGTTGCTCGGGGCCGTCTTTGCCGTGCTCGCCGCGGGCTGGATGCGGCCCGTCTCGTCGGTGGGCGGCATGCCGGCCGAGCTCTTCTTCTACCGCAAGATGCTCTGGCACCATGAGTTCGACGTCGTCTGCGCGGGCGATTCCCGGACGCTCCTGGGCGTCTCTCCGGCGGCGATGCGGACCGCGATGAGCCAGCGCAGGATCGCCAACTTCGGTTTTCGCCTGGCCGGCTATTCGACCCGCTATGCGGAGCGTGCAGTGGAGTTGATAGACCCGGCGACTCCCAGGCCCCTGATGCTGCTCGGCGTCGACCCGCACTCGCTCACGACCAATGCCGCGCGCAACCTGGACCAGCCGTCGACCTGGATGTCGTTGCACCCGTGGCGCCCGGGCCACTTCAACGCGGAGCTGGAAAACGAGTTCCTGTGGCTGGCGGCCCAGCACCCCTGGGAGATCCGCCTTCAGGTGCAGCTCGGCCCGCTGCTGGCCTTCTTCGGCCGCATCACGACGCTCGACTTCTCCCAGCTCATCCAGGGCAACACGCGCTATCCGGTGATGGTGGCTCACGAGGACGGCTGGTTCTCCAGCCGCTTCAAGCAGCAGGGGCTGGAGCGGGCGGTGCGCTTCATCCCGGCAATGTACGCCGGCAACCGCGTGTCGCCGCACGTGGTGGCGCAGCTGCTGAAGGCGGTCCGGCGGATGCAGTGGCGCGGCATCGAGGTCTACGGCTTTCGCCTCCCGACCGACCCCCGGGTGACGCAACTGGAGAACCAGTGTTCCGGTTTCGACGAAGCTGCGTTCGCCCGCGACCTGGCCGCCGCCGGCGGCAAGTGGCTCCCGTTCAACGACCGCGATTTCCGCACCTTCGACGGCCACCACCTGGGCGAGGACGAGGCCGTCCGCTTCTCCATCGCGCTGGCCCGGAAGGTCGAAGCCTCGCGGGAGCGTCCACGCAACCTTTCTGGCCGGAAGCCGTAGTTGTGGACGGGGGAAGTTTGTCCGCGCTTGGCGGCCCTGAACGACAACAACCAGAAAACTGAGAGGAACCTGCCCATGAGCCCCGCCAGTTCGCCGTTTCGTGTTTCGAGCCTCGGCAGCCCGCTCGCCCTTGTGCTGGCGGCGCTGATGGTCCCGGCGGCCGCTGGGGCCCAGTCGCAGCTCACCCGGGAGGACCTGGCCCGGCTCTATCCCGGCGCCAATCTGGACCAGCTCTCTGCGGCCGAGCTGAACATCTGCCTGCGCAGCTCACAGCACAGCAAGCTCAAGGCGGCGCTCGACGCGGCAGGGACGGCGGGGGCATCCTCTGCCGTGGAGGCCGCCGGCCCGGCCGACTCTCCCGCGGCGCCGCAGTCGGATCCTGGCTTCGAGGATCTCTCGGCGGCGCGTCCCAGGGCGGCCGCGACCCTCACCGACGCCGAGCTGACCGAGTGCTTCGGGCCGGATCGGTTCGGACGGATGAGCGCCGCCCGGCGGGACCGCTGGCGCGCTCACGCCACCCTCATCAAGTTCCACGGGTTCTACAAGTCCGGACGGATGACGCTTTCCGGGCTGCAGGACATGGCGAACAACCTCCTTCTCTCCGAGAAGCCGCCGCTGGTCACGAAGGCCGGCCTCCCCCTGCGCAAGCAGCTTCCGCTCGAGGGCAAGCACTTCCGCCTGGGCCTGAGCCTCTCGACCGGCTGGGCGTACATCGAGAAGGACCGGGCGAAGAACCAGCGAGACCAGCAGATCGCCAACGTCTGGGCTGCGCTCAACGACGAGGAGCGCGATTCGCAGATCGCCGACGAGCTGGCCATGCTGTTTTTCCTCAACAAGGGGAAGAAGATTCAGATCATCCTCAACCTGAAGATGCTTCACCGGGGACAGATCGGCACGTTCGACTCCTTCAAGGTCATCAGCCTGGGCCTGGACAACCCCTGGCTCTCGCCGAACCAGAACCAGGCCTACCTGCGCAGCGTCATCTGCCACGAGCTCGGCCACTTTCTGCAGGACCTGCTCTACGGCCGGAAGCCGACCGTCGGCCCCATCGCCAGGTTCGCCGGCCTGCGCCACAACCCCGAAGTCACCACCAACGAGCAGATCGCTCTCTCGGAGGGGTGGGGCGACTTCTGCGGCGTCACGTACGGGAAGAGCGATTACTGGGATTGGCAGGAGGGCTATCGTCACGAGGGCTACGAGGAACGCAACCCTCTCAAGAGCCGGAGCGACCTGCTTCGCACCGAAGGGGTCGTGACCCGCACGCTCCTGCTCGCAAACGAGAGCATCCCCAACTTCCGCCTTCTGGTCATGAACACGTTCGCCAAGTACAAGCCCGGCTCGATGACCGACCTCGTCACCGGCTTCTCCAAGGATTACCCCTCCGAGGCGCCCAAGTTGCAAGCCGCCCTGGAGGAGACGCTCAAGGGTTCGAAGTGAGCGCCCGGTTTCGCCGCGCCGTCGACCGCCCCACGCGGAAGCGGCGCTAGCGCGGCGCTGAGCGTTCGAGACAGGGTCGCGGCCCTACTCCCCTTGCGAGTCCTCGGGGGGCGGAGGGTAGTAGGCAAGCCTCTCGCGCAGCTCGCGGGCCAGTTCGAGGCGTTCGCCGCAACGCTGGAGCGCCTCGGCCAGGGCCTGGTCGCGACCGACGCCGTCTTCTTTTTGACTCAAAAGCTCCGCGAGCTCTTTCCAGATCGCCGGGTCAGCGGCGCTGGCCGCGAGCGCAGCACGCAACTCTGAAACGGCCTCGTCGAGCCGGCCGGCCTCGGCCAGGTAGCGGGCCAACTGCCGTTTCGACGCTGGAGAGGTCGCTTCCGGCGCGAGCCGGGTCCGCAGTAGCTCCGCGGCCCGGGCGGCCTGGCCGTCCTTGGCCAGCGCCACGTAGAGGTCCAGGCTCGCCTGCTGGTGCTCTGCCGGCGTCGCGGGATGGGACAGCGCCTCACGCAGCCCGGCGGCGGCCTCGGCGTGGCGCCCCAACGACGAGAGGAGCCGACCCCGGAAGGCGAGCAGCCAGAACCGCGCGTCCCCGCCATCGGAGGACAGCGCGGAGCCGACCGCGTCCAGCAGCGCCTCGCGCTCGCCTTGGAGGAACCGGCGCTCCAGCTCCGCCGACACCAGGCGGGGTCGGTTCCCCAGGAGCTGAAAGCCTCGCTGGATCAGCTCTTCGGCGCGGGAGAGCTGACGCGTCACGTGCAGGTATCCGTGGACGAGCAGTAGCAGGTGCTGCTCGGCGAAGCCGATCTCGGCCTCCCGGCGAAGCCCGTGCCCGAAGAGCGCCAGCCGCGTGGCGATCGCCCCGAGCGCTTCCTCGGCGCTGGCCCGGGCCGGCGACTCGCTGCCGGCCCGCGCGCACGATTGGGCCCAGGACACGCGCACCTTCACGTCACCCGGCGCAAGCTCTAGCGAGCGCTCGTAAGACCTGCGCGCCTCGGCCAGCAGGCCCATTCGTTCCAGGGCGCGCGCCAGCGCCGACCAGGCCGGACCACAAAGGGGATGCCGTCTCACGGTCTCCTTGGAGCACTCGACCGCCCGCTCGATCAGACCGTTTGCCAGCAGCCCCTCGCACTCCTTGACCGCCCGATCCGTGTAGAGGCTCTCGTCCGACGGCGGTCCGGGACCCAGCTCGAGGAACCAACGCGCAAAACGATCGAAGCTCACGCCGGCGTGCTCGGTGAACGCAGCGACGTCGGCAGCTAGCGGCAGCCACTCGTCGGCTGTCAGCCGGCCGTCGCCGTTCCGATCGAAGGCGGCGAAGGCACGGGACAACGCCGTCGAGCCGGCGGCGTCGATCGGCGGTACCGGCACGGCCAGCACGCCCGCTGCCGGCGCCAGTGCGAGACACATGCAGAGCGCGAGGGCGCGGCTCACCAGTACCCCCTCTGGCGGAAGGCGGCGCGCTCGGCGTCGGTCAGGTGTGGACTGGTGCCACGAGGCTCGGCGCGGTGACGCTCCTGCCAGTCGCGCAACAGGCCGGCGAGGCGGTCGGCCTGCCCGGGCTCGCGGGCGCTGACATCGGTCTGCTCGAGCGGATCGGCGGCAAGGTCGTAGAGCTCGCGCGCTCCCGAGGGCCTCAGGATGAGATGCCAGCGGCGTGAGCGCGCCGAGAGCTGGTCCGAGAGCGCGCTGAAGGCGACACGGTCAGGCTCGGCGGGGGGAAGCCCGCCCGAGGCCAGGTACGGGGCCAGCGAGCGGCCCACGTGCCCGTGGTCGGGCGGAAACCCGGCAAGCGCCAGGAGCGTAGGCGCCAGCCCGAACGTCTCGACGACGTCGGTGACCCGCCGACCTCGGGCCACACCGGGCCCCGCGATGACGAGCGGAACGTGGATCTGGCGGTCGTAGAGACTCCAGCGGTGGCCGAAGTAGCCGTGCTCCCCCAGCTCCTCGCCGTGGTCACCTGCGACGACGATCACGGTCCGGTCATCGAGACCCAGACGCGCCATCGACTCCAGGAAGAGCCCGAGCCAGGTGTCGGCGTAGGTGACGGCCCCGTCGTAGTGCGCAACCACGTGGGCAACGTCGGCCGCCCCCAGCCTCACCTCGCGCACGGCCTGCGCGGCGCCGGAGGTCACGCGCCCGGCCGGCGAGGACGGCCCGACCCAGCGGAATACATTGCCGGCCACGGTTCTCAGCACCTCGCTGTCGAGGACGTTCAGATCGTGAACGGGGCCGGCGTAGCCCCGGTCATACATCTCGGCGAACCCCATCGGAGGCTTGTAGGGCAGGTGCGCGTCATAGCCCTGGACCATCAGGAAGAAGGGCCCGGGGTCGCGGTCGCGCAGCCACTGAATCGCCGCCGGAACGGTGTGGAAGAGGGAGCCGTAATGCGGCGCATCCCGATACGTCTGGAAACCCTGGGCCATGCCGAACAATCGGCTCAAGTGGCCGCCGCCGACGAAGCCCGCTGTGCGGTATCCGAGCCTGCCGAAGATCTCCGGGAGCGTCGTGAACGAGTCGTCCAGCTTCTGACATCGCTCGTCGACGGCGTGAGCCGGCGGCGGCAGCGAAGTGAAGATCGAGGAGTAGGTCGGCAGGCTCCAGGAGCTCGGCGCAATCGCGGCCTCGAAGAGCGTGCCGCGTGCGGCCAGGGAATCGAGCGAGGGCGTCGTCGCGCGAGGGTACCCGTAGCAGTGGACCTGCGCGGCACGAAGCGTGTCGATGAAGAAGAGGACGACGTTGGGGGGACTGGTACTGAGCCCAGGCGGGGGCCTTGCCCCCGGACCCCCGTCGGCTTGCGGCTCTGGGGGTGAGTGAAAGTTTGGAGAGCTCGGCAGGTTCGAGGGCTCCCTCGATTCCCCCAAGGCTGCCTTTGGCGCACCGGCAGCCGGTCCGGACCCGGAGCAGAACAGGCTCAGCAATAGAGCGGGCCCTAGCCCGACCGAAGCCGCCATGTTCCGTCCACAAACCATCTCCTCGGAGATTGGCGGCTCGCAGTGTCGGATGCGTGACAAGAGGGCTACACCTGTCCAAAGTTCGCGTGTCAGTTGTAACCGTGGGGTAGGACAAACATCCCCCTGGCTAGCCACGCCCGCGGCGCGCCCCAGACCCGTCGCCCCCTTGTACCTTCGAAGTCTCAATGCTGAAGAGCCATCTCGGTTGAGGGCGATTGCGGACCCGCGGCCGCCGACTTCCACCGCAAGGCCGCGGCCAACTCGCCGGCGGCATGAGCTACCGCGTCGGACGAGTGGTAGCCGAGGTCACTGGCACTGACTCCTCCGCCAGTCGCGCCCGCAGCTCCCTTAGCCCCGCCCGCCGCGCTTCGGGGATCTCGCCACCGGCCAGCGCCCGGTCCAGCGCCCGCACCCCGCCCGCGCGATCGCCGATCTCCTCCAGCATCAGCGCCAGCTGCTCCACGGCTCGCGCATCGCCGGGCTTCGCCTCGACCCCTCGTCGCTGGTGCGCCGCCGCTCGCTGCTTCTTCCCCAGACTCGAAAGCACCCCCGCCATGAGGAACTGCGCAGCAGCATCGCCCCCCAGCGCGTCGACCTCGACGCCCTGGAGCGCCTCGACGGCGCCCGGCTGGTCGCCCGACTCGAGCCGGGCCTGCGCCAGCAACAGCCGGTTCGCCGCCGCTCCCTGCCCCCCTCCAATCGCCCGCTCGAGCCAGACGGCGGCCTCACGCATCCGATTGCGCGCCAGAAGCGCCCGCCCGACCTCGAGCACCGCAGCTGCCGAAAGCCGCTCGGCCTCGAGCCGCCCGAGCGCCGCAGATCCGTCGGCGTCTCGCCCCAGGTCCAAGAGCAGGCCAACCTCCAGTGCCGCGGTCTGCTCGACTCCGGCGTTCAACCGCCGCGCCTCCCGCACATGCTCGAGTGCCTCTGCGCGCCTCCCGGCCCTGGCCAGCGTCCGTGCCAGCGCCAGCCGCAGCGTCCCGAGCGTTCCCCGCGCAGCAGTCGCGCCCAAGCGCTCGAGCGCCTCACGGGCGGCTCCGGCAGCCTTCGCGTCCTGACCGCTCTCTTCGAGCCGCCGGACCTTTTCAGTCCAAATTGACGCCTCCCCGGGATGGCGGACCAGCGCGCGATCGAGCAGCCCCAGGACGGCCCCGGGCGGGCTTCCTGTCTCGTCCATCAGCGCCGCCAGGTCCAGGTAACGCACCGCGCCCGCCCGCGCGTCCTCACGCAGCATCCGCTCGAGCCCGGCCACATCCCCGGCCGCCTGCGCGCGCTCGTACGGACTCGCCAGCCCCTTCCCGCCCGGCATCCGCTCCAGCTCCTGGAGCTGCCGCGCAGCCTCGGCCCGCCGGCCGCACCTGAGCAGCATCCGCGCCACATCCAGCCGCTCCCGCGCCGTCCTCGATCGCGCCACTACAAGGGCCAACGCCTGGCTGGCCGCGGCCGTCCGCCCCGCGCTCGTCAGCGCCTCGACCTGGTCCAGCATCGTCATCCGCCGCTCCGACGGCGCCCCTTCCCCACTCCTGGCCAGCGCCTTCGCAAACCACTCCGAGGCCTCCGCGGCCCGCCCCTGCCGCCTCGTGATCCGGCCGCGCGCGTCGAGCGACCAGTAGCTCACACCGCTCTGACGCTCCTCCCGGTCCAGCTCCACCAGAGGCTCGCCCGTCCCGCCCACCGCCATGGTCCAGGCCCGCCGCGCGGCCAACCTGGGCCGCCCACCTAGGAACTTCTCACAGCGCGCCAGGAGCTCGAGCGACTTCGCGGGCGCGGACGCCTCGTGCGTGAAGTACTGCGTCAGCCTCATCACCTCGCCCTCGGCGTGCCCCAGCTCTGCCTCGCGACGGTTGCCGCGGCCGTGAACCGCCAGCCGCAGCTCCAAGAGCGCAAGCCCCCGCTCGAGCGCCCGCTCGTTCGCCGCTCCGGTGCCCAGGGCATGCTCGACGGTGGCCAACCTCAGCCATGCCATCTGGCTGTTCGGCGCAAGCTCCGTCGCCCGGCTCAGCGCCCGCCGGGCCTCCTCGCGCCGACCCTGCTGTCCCAGCACCTCTCCCAACGACGTCCACGCGCCGGCCCACTCCGGGTACAGCTCGATCGCCTTCCGATGCCGTGCCTCGGCGCCGGCCAGGTCGCCTGCTTCGGCCAGCGCCTTCCCCTCGCTGAGGAAGCGCTTGGCAAGGATGCCCTGGTTTGGGGGAACCCGCGAGTTGACCACTTCGAACGAGCGCGCGAAGTCGGCCAGTCCTATCGCGCCATCGCCGTCGAAGTCGATCGGCTCGTCGGCCTTCTCCCGGACGAGAGGCTCCCATTCGGCCCGCGAAATTTTTCCGTCCTCATCGAGGTCGAAGCGCTCGAACGCGCCCCGGACCGCCGCCGGGGGATTCGAAGGGTCGAGAATGCTCGGCCGCCCGGCAGCATCGACCCGGAGGGCGTAAACGCCCAGGAGCAGGACCGCAGCCATCGCGCGCACTTTCACCAGTAACCGGACCTCCGGAACATCTCCCGATCGGGCTCGGACAGCGGCGCCGCGAGCGCCGCAGGCTCGCGCCGGCAGCGCTCGTACCAGTCGAGAAGCCGACTCTCGAGCTGCTCCTTCACGCGCGGCTGCTCCTTCGCGACATTGCGCTGCTCGGTCGGGTCAGCCTGCAGATCGTAGAGCTCCTCGCGTCCGTCGGCGTACCGCACGAGGTGCCAACGCGCTGTCCGCGCCGACATCGCGTTGGCCAGCGCACTGAACGCCGTCCGCTCGGGCAGCTCGGGCGGCGCGGCACCCGGCCGCAGGAACGCCGCGAGCGACACCCCCTGGTGCCCCTGGTGGCGCGGAATGCCGGCCAGCTCGAGCAGCGTCGGCGCCAGATCGACCAGCTCCACGATCGAGCGCACGCGACGCCCCGCGGAAACCCCGGGACCGGCCACCACCAGCGGCACGTGGAGCTGGGAGTCGTAGAGGTCCCACCGGTGCTGAAAGACACCCTTCTCGCCCAGCGCCTCGCCGTGATCGCCCGCCACCACCACCAGCGTCGCCTCGAGAAGCCCCCGCTTCTGGAGCGCAGCCAGGAAGACTCCGAGCCAGAGATCCGCGTACGTCAACGCGCCGTCATAGTGCGCGACGATGTGCGCCCGGTCCCTCGCCGAAAGGGGAGCAGCGGCTGCGCGCGCATCGAGCGGCACCGAGTCGTCCTCGTTCACGTCCATCTCCGCAACCGGCGGCTCGCCAGGAGCCGTCCGGGCAGCGTAGTGATAGACGTTGCCCGAGATGCGCTTGGCATTCTCGAACCTCAAGATGTCCAGGTCGTGGACGATTCCTCGGTACCCAGGATCGTAGAGCTCCGAGAAACCGAGCGGCGCCTGGTACGGCAGGTGGACGTCGTAGCCCTGCACCATCAGGAAGAAGGGCCGGGTACTGGCGGGGGAGGGCCCCTCAGAGCGCGACTCGAGCCAGGACAGCGCCTTCGGGACCGTATGGAAAAAGCTGCCGTAGTGCGGCTTGTCCTCGTACTTGGCGAAGCCGACGTCCATGCCGAAGATGGCGCTCAGGTGGCCGCCGCCGACGAACGCGGCCGTGTCGTAGCCGAACGCCCGGAAGATGCCGGCGACGCGCGGCAACGCCGGGTCCAGCATCTGCAACGTCTCGTTGGTGTTGTGCGCCGGCGGATAGAGCGACGTGAAAATGCTGCTGTAGCTGGGCAGGCTCCAGGAAGACTGCGCTATCGCCTGTTCGAAGAGCGTGCCACGCGCCGCCAGAGCGTCCAGGTTCGGCGTCGTCGGCCGAGGATTCCCGTAGGCGTGCACGCGGTCGGCCCTCAGCGTATCGATGAAGAAGAGCACGACGTTCGGCCGGTCGGCCGCCATGACGGCCCCGGCAAAGATCCAGACCGCGACCGCCGCAAGGGCCCCGCGACCTGCCCGGCTCGCGCTTGTTATCCTGTGCACGCTCTCCCTACCGGCCGGCGCCGCCGGGCGCCGGCCCCGACGCTATTCGAGTTGGAATGATGATGCAGCTTAGCCGATTCGCCGCGATGCTCGCCGCGGCCCTGGCGCTCACGGCTGGCCACGCCGTCGACGCCGCCAGCCCCTGGTCCCACCCGGACGCCAACGTACTGCTCGTCGGCTTCGACGCCGTCCGGATGCGCAGCATGTCGCTCTACGGCCACTCCAGGCCCACCACCCCGCGCCTGGAGGCGTTCGCCCGCCGCGCCATCGTCTTTCACCAGGCCATCAGCCCCGCCGCCTGGACCCTTCCGGCGACGATGTCGGTCTTCACCGGCCTGTGGCCCTCCCTCCACGGCGTCATCAACAAGAACCTGCTGCTCGGAAACAAGATGGTCCCCTCGCGGCTCAACCCCGCCATCGAAACCTTCCCTCAGGTCCTGGCCCGCCACGGCTACACCCTGGGCGCCTTCACCGGAGACGCCGGAGTCAAAGCCTCTTTCGGGTACGGCGCTGGCTTCGACACCTACCTGGACGACCTCCGCTTCGGCGGCTTCGACCACAGCGTGCCGCCCGCCCTCGACTGGCTCGAGAAGCACAAATCGCGCAAGTTCTTCGTCTTCCTCCACGGCTACGACGCTCACGGCCAGTACGATCCTCCCGCGGGCTACAGCCGCCGGTACGCTCCCAGCTACAAGGGCCCGATGAAGGGCGGCAAGCAAGAGCAAGGGAGACTGAGAGAGGCCGGGCTCGACGTCCGCAGGCTCGGAGCCGTGACCGACCGGCCCAGCCTTCCCGACGTGAAGCCAGCAGACTTCGCCTTCCACGAAGCCCTCTACGACGAAAAGATCGAGGACGCCGACAAGCGCTTCGGCGACTTCCTCGACCGCTTCGAGAAGATGGGGCTGCTCGAGAAGACCATCGTCGTCGTCTTCGCCGACCACGGAGAGGAGTTCGGCGAGCACGGCTACATCGACCACGGCCCCACGCTCTACGACGAGATGGTCCGCGTCCCGCTCCTCATTCGCTTCCCGGGCCAGAAGACGCGCGTGGACATCCGAGACCAGGTCCGCACCCTCGACGCTTTCCCGACCGTCCTCGACGCCCTCGGAATCCGCACCGAGAAGATCGCCAACGGCGTCTCCCTGCTCCCGGCCATTCGCGGCGAAAAGCTGGACCTGCCGGCCTTCTCCGAGACCGACTATCGCCACATCACCCACAAGCGCTCCATCCGCACCCCCCGCCACAAGCTCATCGTCACCCTCGAGACCGGCGCCCGGGAGCTCTACGACCTAGAAAAGGACCCGCTCGAGAAGACCAACATCGCCGAATCCGCCGGCCCCGTCGCCTACGAGCTCGAACAGCGTCTCTTCGAGTGGATGAGCAAGACCAACCAGCACCCCGACTCGTTCCGCGATCGGATCGAGCCATTCATCATGGAGTACTGAGACGCTGGAGATCGTCTCCTGGGTCCTGCCAAAGTCTCGAGCCCGGAGGCGGAAAACGGGGACTGGCTCCGGAAGCCCGCTTGATACCTGGCAGTTGTCCGGTCGGCCGGCCGGGCTTCCGGTGCCTTCTCCTTCCATCTGTACCCGATTTTCGACGACTTTGCCGTTGCCCTGAGATCGCCTCGCGCCCCTCTTGACCGGACGGCGCGCGAGTTGTATCCTCGCGGCCGAACAGAAACGGTGGTAGATGGCTGGTTTTCGTCTACCACTGTGACCGAAGACCTGCCATGACCAACATCCAGGAACTCAACACACGAGTCGCCGAGGCCAGCGCCTTCTCCGACCTGTTGATGGCGGAAGTCGGGAAGGTCATCGTCGGCCAGAAGTACATGATCGAGCGGCTCCTCATCGGACTGCTCTCCAACGGCCACGTCCTCATCGAGGGCGTCCCGGGCCTGGCCAAGACCACCGCCGTCAAGACCCTCGCCGATTGCATCAGCACCAAGTTTCGCCGCATCCAGTTCACCCCGGACCTGCTGCCGGCGGACCTGATCGGCACGATGATCTACAACCCCAAGGACAGCAACTTCGTCACGAAGAAGGGCCCGATCTTCACCAACATCCTGCTCGCCGACGAGATCAATCGCGCCCCCGCCAAGCTCCAGAGCGCGCTGCTCGAGGCGATGCAGGAACACCAGGTCACGATCGGCGAGACGACTTTCCCGCTCGAGGACCCCTTCCTGGTGCTGGCCACCCAGAATCCGATCGAGCAGGAAGGCACCTACCCGCTCCCCGAGGCCCAGGTCGACCGCTTCGTGATGAAGCTCAGGGTCACCTACCCCAGCCGCCGCGAAGAGGCCGAGATCGTCAATCGCATGACGGAAGGCGCTCCCCCGCAGGCCTCGCCCGTGACGGACGCCGCGGCCATCCTCAAGGCGCGCAAGCTGGTCGGCGAGATCTACGTCGACGACAAGGTGAAGAACTACATTCTCGACCTGGTCTTCGCCACGCGCAACCCGGCCGAGTCCGGCCTCAAGGACCTGGCGCCCCTCATCCAGTACGGCGCCTCGCCGCGAGCCAGCCTCTGCCTCACGCAGGCGGCCCGCGCCCACGCCTTTCTCCGCCACCGCGGCTACGTCACTCCCGACGACGTCAAGCTCATCGGCCTGGACGTGCTGCGCCACCGCATCCTCGTCACCTACGAGGCCGAGGCCGAGGAGATCACCTCCGACGAGGTCGTGCGGCGCCTTTTCGACAGCATCGAAGTCCCTTGAGCTCGACCACCGGAGGCCGGCGAGGAAGATGGGCGCCATTCCGACCGAAATACTCCGCAGAGTCCGGCGGATCGAGATCAAGACCCGCAGCCTCGTAGAGAACGTCTTCAGCGGCCAGTACCACTCCGTCTTCAAGGGCCGCGGAATGGAGTTCGCCGAGGTCCGCGAGTACCAGTACGGCGACGACATCCGCTCCATCGACTGGAACGTCAGCGCCCGCATGGGCGCCCCCTTCGTCAAGCAGTTCCAGGAGGAACGCGAGCTGACCGTGATGCTCGTCGTCGACGCCAGCGGCAGCGGCGACTTCGGCACCGTGCGCCAGTTCAAGGGCGAGATGGCCGTAGAGATCGCCGCGCTGCTCGCCTTCAGCGCCATCAAGAACAACGATCGCGTCGGCCTCCTCATGTTCACCGGCGAGATCGAGAAGTTCGTCCCTCCCAAGAAGGGCCGCCAGCACGTCCTGCGCGTGCTCCGAGAGCTGCTCTACTTCAAGCCGCAAGGCAAGGGCACCAACATCGCCGAGGCGCTCCGTTACCTGGAACGGGTGCTGGTCCACAAGGCCGTCGTATTCTTGCTCAGTGATTTCATGGCCAGCGGCTACGAGAAGACGATGCGCGTCGCGGCGCGCCGACACGACCTCATCGCAGTCCCGATCTCCGACCCGCGCGAGGAAGAGATGCCTCCCGTCGGCCTGGTCGAGCTCGAGGACGCCGAGACCGGCGAACGCCTGCTGGTCGACACCTTCGACCCCGGCTTCCGCAAGGCCTACCGCGACCTCTCTCACCGCCACCGCCAGGAGCTCTTGACCCGGCTGCGCGGCATGAAGGTCGACTCCATCCCCCTGTCGACCGGCCCCGCCGGACCGGCAGCTCCCGCCCATCCCACCGAACCGCCCTACGTGAAACCCCTCGTCGGCTTCTTCCGCGACCGCGCCCGGAGGTTCCGATGAAACTGACCGCTGTCGCAAACCTCCTTCCGGAGCCCTTCCCGGCAGTCTTGCGAGTGTTCTCAGACCCGTCACCATCGGGGGTCCAGGGGGCCGATGGTCCCCTGGTGGGAGCTCGAAGGCAAGGCCCTCGATTGGAACAAGTACAACCAGACTCCATGCGGCTTCTCAGGAGATGCCTGGATGCTCGAGGGCGGAGCCCCCACCACGAGTCCAGTACCACCTCATCCGATGCGGCCTCGAGGCGACTCGTCCCTGCACGTGCGTTCCGCCCGTACCTCCTCGCCTTGGCGCTCGCCCTCGCCCTCGCCGGCCCCTCGCCGGCCGCCCCGCTCAGCGTCAGCGCCACCCTGGGCGCCACGTCGGCCTCGCTCGGCGAGCTGCTGGAGTACACGATCACGGTCTCGGCCCCGCCCGGCTCGACCACGACCCTCTCGGCGCTGGCCTCGGCACTCGCCTCGGCGGGCATCGAGACGGTCTCCACCACGGCGGCCGCGCAGGCCGCGCTCCAGGCCACGACCGCCGCGACTTCCGCGCCCGGCGCCGCGTTCCTCGACCCGAAGCCGGACAGCCAGCGCACCTCACGCGTGGGCGACGTCGACGTCACCGTGCGCAAGTGGCGCGTGGCCCCCTTCGCGCTCGGGCCCACCGAGATCGCCGGCGCGCGCCTCCGCTACACGCTCCCCGGTGGTCAGCCGGGCGAGCTCCCCATCCCGGCAGTCCCGCTGCAGGTCGGCCCGGTCGCGCTGCCGGCAAACATGAAGCCGGCCGAGGGCCAGACGTTCGGCGTCAAACCGCCGGTGTTCATCCCCATCGCAGCAACCACGCGGTGGGGTCTGGCCGCGCTCATCATCGCCGTTGGATTCCTGGTGGCGCTCGCCCTCTGGAAGCCCGAGCTCTTCGCCCGGCTGTTCGGCAGGCGCGCCGGCCCGCCGCCCCCGCCCAGGCCCGCTCACGTCATCGCCCTGGAGGCGCTCGATGTCTTGGTGGCCGAGGGGCTGATCCAGCGCGGCCAGGTGCGGGAGTACTACGGCCGGCTCTCGGAGATCCTGCGCGGCTACATCGATTCCCGGTTCGGCCTGCGCTCGCTGGAGGCGACAACGGATGAATTGACTCCCATCCTTCGGCGCCACGAGGTGCTGGGCAAGCAGTGGCTGGAGCCGCTCAGGAAGTTCCTGACCACCTGCGACCTGGCAAAGTTCGCCCGCCACGTGCCGCCGCAAAGCGTGACCGACGAGGCGACTGCCTTCGCGCGCCAGGTCGTACGAGAGACCCGCCCCGAGGAGCACCCGCAACAGCCCGCACCTTCTGCGCCCAGGGAGGTGACTGCGCCGTGAGTTCCGCATTCGACTTCGCCAACCCGGCGCTGATGATCCTCGCGCTTGCAGTGCTGTTGCCGACCGTTCTCTGGCACCACCTGGCCGAGCGCCGCCACCGCCGGGGCACCGTCCGCTACAGCGACGTCTCCCGGCTCAAGGAGGCGATCCCCCGTCCCAGCTTCTTCCACCGCCACGCGCTGGTCGCGCTCAGGCTGGCCTCGCTCGGGCTCGCCATCGTCGCCCTGGGCCGCCCGCGCCTCACCGAATCGCTCGAGGAGCTGCTCTCTCGCGGCATCGACATCTGCATCACGCTCGACCTGAGCGGAAGCATGCTGGCCGAGGACATGCCCCCGGAGAACCGCATCGTCGCCGCCAAAAAAGTCGTCCACGACTTCATCGAAGGGCGCCGCTCCGACCGCATCGGACTGGTCGTCTTCTCGGGCCGCGCCTACACGCAGTGCCCCCTCACCACCGACTATGCCGTGCTCCAGTCGCTGCTGGAGCGCGCCCACCCGTCGATGATGCGCGAAGACGGCACGGCCATCGGCATGGGGCTGGCCCTGGCCGTCAACCGACTGCGCGACACGGGCGCCCGCAGCCGCGTCGTCATCCTGGTCACCGACGGACGCAGCAACGCCGGCAAGATCGAACCCGCCACCGCCGCCGAGCTCGCCAAGGCCCTCGGAATCAAGGTCTACACGATCGGTATCGGTGGCCGCGGCCGCGCGCGCGTCCCGGTGCTCGATCCGCGCACAGGCAAGCTGATGGCCGACCCTTTCACCGGCCGGCCGATGTACGGCTACATCGACGAGGACTTGAACGAGGAGGGTCTGCGCGACATCGCCACCAAGACCGGTGGCGTCTACTTCCGGGCCACCGCCACCCAGGCTCTGGCGGCGGTTTTCGCCGAGATCGACCGCCTCGAGAAGAGCGACGTCAAGACTCGCGAGTACCAGCGCCACACGGAGCTCTACCTCTACCCTCTGGCCGCCGCACTCGTGCTGCTCCTGGCGGAAGTCCTGCTCGCCAGCACGCGGCTTCGCCGCATACCATGAACCTCGTCCCGCATGCGCTTCGCTAACCCACAAGCCTTCTGGATGCTCGGCCTGCTGCCGGTGCTGGCGCTCTTCTTCATCGCCGGCTTCCGCGCCAAGCGCCAGGCCCTCGACCGGTTCGGAAGCCACGACCTGATGCTGCGCCTGACCTCGTCGGCGAGCCTGACGCGCCAGTACATCAAGATGGCGCTGATGCTCTCCGGGATGTTCTGGCTCGTAGTCGCGATGGCGCGCCCGCAGTTCGGCACGGTCGTCGAATCGATCCGCCGCGAGGGGTCCGACCTCGTCATCGCTCTCGACGTCTCCAAGTCGATGCTGGCGCAGGACATGAAGCCCAACCGGCTCGTGAAGGCCAAGAGCGAGATCCAGTCGCTCCTGGCGCGCCTGCACGGCAACCGCGTCGGCCTGGTCGTCTTCGCCGGCAGCGCGTTTCTGCAGTGCCCGCTCACCACCGACTACCGGGCGATGGAGGTCTTCCTCGACGCCGTCGACACCGACTCCGTCAGCCGCCACGGCACCGACCTGGGCGAGGCGATCCGGACCGCCCTCAAGGCCTTCGAGGATCGCTCCGGCAACTTCCGCGCAATCGCCCTCATCACCGACGGCGAGGATAACGAAGGCAAGGGCGCCGAGGCCGCCAAGGAGGCCGCCACCGCCGGCGTGCGTATCTTCACGATCGGCGTCGGCTCGACCGCCGGAGAGCCCGTTCCCGTGGGCGGGCAGACCGGCGAGGGCGGTTACAAGAAGTCGAAGGCCGGCGAGATCGTGCTGTCGCGCCTCGACGCCGCCGGGCTGGCCGAGATCGCCCGCGTCACTCACGGAGTCTTCCACCAGGCCACGCGCGAGGAGCTTGAGCTGGAGACGGTTTACAGGGAGATCGAAAGCCTGGAGAAACACGAGCTCTACAGCAAGGAGATGGCCCGATACCAGGACCAGTTCCAGGTCTTCCTGGCGCTCGGGCTCTTGCTCCTGGCGGCCGAGTGGTTCCTCACCGATCGGCGCAGCACCGCCGACCAGTGGCAAGGGAGGTTCGCATGAAACTCGTGCTCGCCCTGGCCATCCTCGGGCTCGCCGGCCCGGCGGCCGCCCCCGCGGCCGATGCTCTGCCCGGCGGCAAATCGGCCGGCGCCATCGTCGCCGAGGGCAACCAGCTCTATGCGCAAGGCGATTTCGAAGGCGCCCTCAAGAAGTACCTGGAGGCACAAACGCTGGCTCCAAATGCGCCCGAACTGCACTTCAACATCGGCGACGTCCACTTCGGCAAGGGCAAGTACGACGAGGCCGCTTCCGAGTTCCGCCGCGTGCTGCAGAAGGGCGATCGGAAGCTGCTGCAACCGCTGGCCTACAACCTGGCGACCGCGGCGATGAAGCAGGGCAAGTTCGACCAGGCGGTCGAGCTCTACAAGACGGCGATCAAGCTCGACCCGAAGGACCTGGAGGCGCGTCACAACCTGGGCGTGCTGCTCGAGATGATGCGTCAGCAACAGGAAAAGAAGCAGGACCAACAGCAGCAGGACAAGCAGGACAAGCAAGATCAGAAGGAGCAGAAGGACCAACAGCAACAACAGCAGCAGGGGAAGGACTCCCAGCAGCAGCAGGCCCAGTCCCCGCCCCCACCCAAGGAGGGCGACAAAAAGGACCAGCAGGACGCGTCGAAACCAGACCAGCAGAAGGACCCGAAGAAGCCTGAGCAGCAGCAACAGGCTCAGGCCTCCAAGCCCGAGGACCAGAAGAAGGACGGCAACCAGCCGCCGCCCGGAGAGCCCGGAAAGATCGAGGGAATGATTCCGCGCGAGCAAGCCGAACGACTCCTCGAGCTCCTGAAGGATGAAGAGAAGAACAGCGTCTTCCTCTTCCAGCCGAAACACACCGACGAGCCCGATCCGGAGAAGGACTGGTGATGGGAGACAGGGCCGAAAAGCGGGAGGCCGCGTGCGCCAGCGACTCGTGGGGCACCCTTCGACAAGCTCAGGATGAGCGGACCTTGGGGGGGCGCGACGGCGCGGGCAGCCTTCGGGGTGCCTGGCGGCTGGGGTGGGTCGCCGCTCTCGCGTGCGCGTTGACGGCAGGCGTCGTATTCGGAGCCCCGAGCGCGTCCATCCAGGCATCGGTCGATCGTGAGACGGTCGCCGTGGGCGAGGCCCTGCTCTACACCATCACGGTCTCCAGCCAGAGCGGCCAATCGCCTCAGCCCAGGCCGCCGTCCTTCGACGGTTTCTTGGCCCAGAGCAGCGGCAGCAGCACCTCCCTCAACATGACCAACGGCACCGTGCAGCTCACCATCAGCTCGAGCTATCAGCTCATCGCCCAAAAGGAAGGCACCTTCAGGCTCGGGCCGGCTGAGCTCGACGCCGACGGGACGGTCCTGAAGTCCAACCCGATCACGATCACGGTCGTGCCGGCCGGTGCCCCTCCGCAGCTTCCGAGCAATCCTCCCGGCGCCGCGAGCGAACCCGGCGAAGCCGACCCGGCCCCGGCCCAAGGCGGCATCAACCCCAAGAAGCTCTTCCTCTTCGCCGACGTCGGAAGGAAGGAAGTGATGGTCGGCGAGCCGCTCAGCTACTACTCGGCGCTCTTGAGCGAGTACGACCTGGCCGAGTGCAGCATCGCGTCGGAGGCTCTCTTCACCGGCTTCGTCGTCGAGAACCTGGACGTGAAGCGCCAGCTCCAGCCGGTCACCTTCCGAGGAAGGCACTACCCGCTCGGGTGTGAGGTCTCCAAGAAACTCCTGATCCCGGCGGCCCCGGGCACCTTCACCATCCGGCCCGAGATGCTCCGCGCAGGCGTCAAGGTGCCGAACGCCCAGCGGCCCAGGCGCCGCGGCGGCTGGCCGTTCAACGATCCCTTCGGCAGTGACGATCCGTTCGACGACCCGATCTTCGACCGCTTCTTCGGCCGCAACTTCCAGGTCCGCCAGACCTCGGTGGCGGCCGACCCGATCGTGGTCAAGGTCCTGCCCCTGCCTGCCGCAGGCAAGCCGGCGAGCTTCTCGGGCATCATCGCCGAGGACTTGACCATCAGCGCGGGCCTGGACCGCAAGGTCGACCGCAACAAGGTGCAGAAGAGCCTCAAGGAGACCGACGCCCTCAACTTCAAGGTCGTGCTGAGCGGCCGGGGCGACATCCGGGCACTGCCCAAGCCAGAGCTGGCTCTGGGCGACGGCTTCAAGGAGTACGAGTCGAAGGCCACGCCGGAAGTGAAAGTCGACGAGAGCGGGATCTCGGGCCGCAAGACCTTCGAGTTCGTGCTCGTGCCGCGCCGCTCGGGCCAGCTCACGATTCCCACCGTCGAGGTGACCTACTTCGATTCGTCGAAGCGCCAGTACCGGACGATCCGGTCCAGACCGATCGACATCCAGGTGGCGCCGGGTGAGAGGGAGGAGGCGCTGTCGACAGGCGTGGCGTCGGCGCGCAAGGACGTCAAGGTGCTGGGGACGGACCTGCGTTACATCGTGGAGAGCCCTTCGGCACTCGTCTCCTACTCGGGGCCGCTGCACCTTTCACGGGCGTTTCAGCTGCTCAACTTCCTGCCGTTCGCGGGATTCGTGGGCGTCGTGCTCCAGACTCGGCGGCGCCGGTGGCTGGAGCGCGACCCGGCGCGGGCGCGGCGAGAGCGGGCCGGAAAGGCTGCGCGCGAAGCCGTGGCGCGGGCGCGCGAACTGGCCGCTGGCGGCTCGGCCAAGGAGACGTGCGCGCAGCTCGAGGAGGCAGTGCTGCAATACCTCTGGGCCAAACTATGTGTGCCGGCCAACTCCATCGTGGTCGAGACCTCGGACGCGACGCTCGCCGCCCACGGCGTCCCCGCGGAGCTGGCGGCGCGCGCCAAGGAGCTCCTCACGAGGTTCGAGATGAGCCGCTACGCTCCGGGCGCGCTCGCCCCGGGCGCGATCGATCGGGACGTCCTCGAGACCGAAGAGCTGCTGACCGAGCTGGAGCGCGCATTGTGATGAAAAACATCCTTTCACTCCTGCTCGTCGTCGCAGTCGCCGGCTCCGCCGCCGCCCAGGACGTCGAGATCTTCAGGAAGGCCAACGAGGCCTACAAGGCCGGCGACTACGAGACAGCCCTCCAGGGCTACCGCAAGCTCGCCGGCGGTGTCTCCAACCCCAGCCTCTTCCTCAACCTGGGAAATGCCGCCTTCAAAACCGGACACCCGGGCTGGGCCGTCGTCTACTACGAGCGAGGCCTCCGCCTGGAGCCCCGGAGCCCGGATTTGACGGCCAACCTCGAGTTCGTCCGGGAGCGGATCGTCGACAAGTCCACCGAGGGAACCGACTGGTTCTCCGCCCTGGTCGCCGGAACCTACCGGTACCTGAGCCTCAAGGAGTTGCTGGTCCTCACCAGCCTCTTCTGGTTCCTCTTCCTGGGGGTGGCAGCCTCGCTCTACTGGCTGGACGTGCCGATGACGCGCAGCCTGGGCGTGCTCTTCTCGTTTCTGGAAGCTCCCCGGCGCGAGAAGCTGGCGGCGCTCCTGGTGCCTGCCGCACTCGGCCTGGTCTTCTTCGCGGGCTGGACAGGCACTCGCATCCACGACGAGACCATCCCCCGTGCCGTCGTCGTCGAAAAGGAAGTGAAGGCCACCAGCGGCCCAGGCGCCGACGCCACCGTCGTCTTCGCCGTCCACGAGGGGACAAAGCTGACCGTGCTGCGGCGCTCGGACCGATGGGCCCAGGTCAGCCTGGCCAACGGCTACAGCGGATGGCTTCCCGAGGACGCCATCGAAGAGATCTGAGGCTTGAGGAGTGAGGCTTGAGGCTTGAGGCTTGAGGAGTGAGGCTTGAGGCTTGAGGCTTGAGGCTTGAGGAGTGAGGCTTGAGGCTTGGAGAGTCGATGGAAAACTCGAGAATGAATGGAGCGCGGCGGGGGCTTCGCCTGGCGCTGGCAGCGCTCCTGGCCTTCGCGTCGGCGGCCTCGCCGGCGCTGGCCGAGGGACTGTTTCGCCACGTGGTGATCGTCAGCGTCGACGGCCTGAGGCCCGACGCCATCACCGCCGCGCGCACGCCGGTGCTGGCCGGCTTGATACGCCGCGGCTCATCGACCCTGAAGGCCAGGACAACGTTGCCGAGCGTCACGCTCGTCTCCCACGCCTCGATGCTGACCGGCGTCCGCCCCGACGTCCACGGGATCACCTGGAACACCGAAGACCAGAAAGGCCCGCTCAAGGCCCGGACCATCTTCCAGCTCGCCGCCCGCGCCGGACTCTCCACGGCCGTCATCGCCGGCAAGAAGCGCCTGAAGCAACTCATCCCCGACACACGGGTCACGCCTTTCTTCCAACCGGGCTGGACCGCCGCCCCCGTCGTGAAGGCCGCCTCGAAGCTCTTCGCCGAGAAGCCCCCCGCCCTGACGCTGGTCCACCTGACCGATCCGGACAACAACGGCCACAAGGACGGCTGGATGACGCCTTTCTACTTCAAGGGTGTCGCCTCCGCCGATCGAGCCCTGGGCCAGCTCCTCACCGGTCTCGATGCCGCCGGCATCCGGCAGGAGACGCTCCTCATCGTGACCGCCGACCACGGCGGTAAGGGGAAGAGCCACGGCCCCAACACCCCCGAATGCGTGCTGATTCCGTGGATAGCTCACGGCCCTGGCGTTCGACCCGGCTACGTCCTGAAGAAGCCCGTTTCGACTTGCGACACCGCCGCAACCGCGCTCTGGGCGCTGGGGGTGCCCGTACCGTCCGCCATCGCCGGCAAGCCGATGACGGAGGCCTTCCGGCGCTAGGACATTCCTGCCCCGGTCTTCTGGCCATCGGCTCGCGGCGTTCGTGATTCACGGACGAAACACCACCTTCGGTGGTACGCTGTGACCCATGCGAGTCCTGATCGCCGAAGACGAGCGCTCCGTTCTCTCGTACCTGGAAGGCTTGGTCCGGGAGTGGGGCTTTGAGGTCGAAGGATACGAGAACGGTCAACAGGCTTTCGATGCCCTGGCAGGACAAGACGGCCCCAAGCTCCTCCTGCTCGACTGGATGCTGCCCGGCCTGACGGCGATCGACATCACTCAAAAGCTGAGGGCAGTCGAGACCGACGTTCCCCACTACGTCATCATCATCACCGTTCTCGGCGGACAGGAAAAGCTGGCCGAGGCCTTCGCGGTCGGCGTCAACGACTTCATCGCAAAGCCTTTCGGGATGCTCGAGCTACAGGCTCGACTGGAAGCCGGCGCCCGCACGATCCAGCTCCAGGAAAAGCTGGTCGCCCGGGCGCGAGAGCTCGAAGACGCCCTGTCGAACGTGAAGACGCTCCGAGGTCTCCTCCCCATCTGCTCCTACTGCAAGAGCGTGCGGGACGACAAGAATTACTGGCAGCAGGTCGAGAAGTACCTCTCGGCGCACGCCGAGGTCCGCTTCACCCACGGGATCTGCCCCGAGTGCCTCTCCCGGGTGGTGGGCTGAGCGTTGCCCCGGGCGGCTACTTCTTGAAGAGAATCACGTACTCGTGGCGGAAGATGTAAAAGCCGCCGTAGAGCGCGCGATAGCGCCATAGGTTCTCGACGTTGCGCTTGGCGCGGTTGCCCGTCATGTTCTTCACAACCACGCTCTTGAGCGTCAGCCCCCTGGCCAGCGCCCGCTGCATCGTGTAGAAGCCGAGCGGAATCCACTGGCCGCCGTCGTACTTGTCGCCGATCACCAGCGCCAGGTAACGATCCTCCTCGAGGAGATCGATCGTCTGCGCCAGCACCTCGTCGAACATCGCCAAAAACTCCTCGGTGGAAGCGGCGTTGGACAGGTCGCTCGTGTCGTCGCTGAACTTGATGATGTCGTGGTAGGGCGGATGGAGCACCGCGCACTGGAAGTGCGTGCGGCCCAGCTCCTTGAGGAAGTTGAGCGCCCAGATCTTGGTGCGACTCGAGCGGCAATCTTCGTTGATGACCTTGATCGCCGACCCGTGCGGATTGGCTTCTTGCGATAGTCTCGCCTTGGCCGCAGCCGCGACCGGTGCCTGGAGCTCCACGCCGAGCGCGTGTCGCCCCATACGCTGCGCCTCGATGAGAGTCGTGCCGCTTCCCAGGAACGGGTCGAACACCGCCTCGCCCTTCTTGGTGTACCGCATCATCACCTGGTGCGGGATCTGCGGCACGAAGTTCCCGTGGTAATCCCCACGGTGAACCCCCGTCGAATCCCGCTCGGGGATGATCCAGAGGCTGTCGGTGACGATCTCCTCGTACTGTTTCCAGTTCTTCAGGTCCAGGTCGTTGACCTGGCTGCGACGCGGAGTCGGCGACGCGGGGGCGGCGGCGGATGCTGCCGCCGAAGCGGCCATGAGCCTCGACATGTGCGGTGGTTCCTTTGCGGGTCTCGAACGGTGTCTGTTACCTGAGGTATCGTCCCGTTCGAACAAAAAGCGAAGCCGCCAGCGCGATTATGTATCCGACACGGCGATTCCCTCGATGCTACGATGGGTTCCGCGTCCGCCCGACGGGCGGGAAAGGAACTCCGGATGCGAGTGGCACTCATCCTGGCGCTCGGTGCGGGCCTGGCGGCGGCGGCCCCCGCCGCTGACTTCGACCGCGCTCACGGCCTCTTCGCTCAGGTGTTGAAGGCACACGTCCGCAGCGGGTCGGTGGACTACAAGGCGCTCGCCGCCGACCGGTCGCGCCTCGATTCCTACGTTGGTGCGCTCGGCGCTGTCGGCGCCTCGGAGCTGGCGGCGCTTGGCCGCGACGATCAGTTCGCCTTCTGGATCAACGCCTACAACGCGTTCACGTTGAAGGCGGTGGTCGATCGCTATCCGCTCGCGCCCAGCTCCCAGTACCCGCGCGGCAGCATCCGGCAGATCCCGGGCGTCTGGGACCGCCTCACCTTCACAGCGGCCGGCAAGCCGTTCACGCTGAACGCCATCGAACACGAGATTCTTCGGGCCCGCTTCCTCGACCCTCGGCTCCACGCCGCGATCAACTGCGCGTCGATCTCATGCCCCGAGCTGCGGAACGAACCCTACCTGGGCGATCGCCTCGAGACCCAGCTCACGGATGCCGCTCGCCAGTTCGCCGCCAGCCTCGCGCGCAACCGGATCGACCTGACGGCAAAGACCATTCATGCCTCCGAGATCTTCTCCTGGTTCTACCAGGACTTTCTGAAGGCCTACGCCCCGGGAGGGACGTTCGCCGGACTCTCCGGAAAGGACGCCGCCGCAGCGTCCTTCCTGGCCGGCTTCGGCCCCGCGGCCGCCGCGCAGGCCATCCGCTCGGGCGGGTTCCGGGTCCGGTTCCTGCCCTACGACTGGAACCTCAACGACACGCCGCGCTAGCTGCCGGCCTCAGCGCTTGAGGACCCAGACCTGCTCACCGGAGCCCGCGGTGAAGGGAGAGCGGTCGAACCCGCCGTACAGCGAGTCGACGGTGAAACCGGCCCGCGCGGCCAGGTGCTCGAACTCCCAGCGGTAAGTCCAGCGCATCGAGAGCGGCACCACGTGCTGCTCCACGACCTTGCCCGCCGGGTCGAGCTCATGGAACATCATCTGGTTGTGGATCACCTGCTGCCCCCAGTCGGGGACGGTCGCCGCGAACTGCAGCACACGCCGGCCCGAAACCGGGTGCGTGAAGGAGCCTTCGAGCAGCGGCTGGCCCGACTTGCGCGTCAGGCGCTCCACGTCGGCGTTGAAGATGTTGAGCGCCAGGCGGCCGCCGGGCAGCAGATGCTCGCGCAGGTTTCCGAGCGCCGCCAGCTGGTCGGCCCCAGTGAGCATGTGCTGGAAGACGCGGAACGGCAACAGGATCAGCCGGAACTTGCGCTCCAGCTTGAAGTTGCGCATGTCGCCGACGTGCAGCTTGCAGTTGAAGCCCAGCTTCTTGGCCTTGGCCCGCAGCAGCTCGAGCATGCCTTCCGAGATGTCGAGCCCCCACACATCGATGCCGGCCTTCTTGATCGCCAGCAGCACGCGCCCCGTGCCGCAGCCGACCTCCAGCACGCGGCCGCCGGCCTCCAGCGCCAGGTCCGTGTAGAAGAGCACATCCTGCTTCAGGTCGGGACGATCGGCGTGCTGAGCGTCGTAAGTCTGGTAGATGTAGGAGTACTGTCCGTAGATGGGCTGCAAGCGGCATCCCCTCCTCGCGACTGAAGTATCCCTCACTCACGCACCCCTCCACAAGCACCAAGGAGCTTCGATGGCCGATCCGGTCCCCATGGTCCGCACGCAGCACCTCCGCAAGGAGTTCCACGGCCACGTCGCACTCGAGAACCTGGCGCTGGAAGTCGGCCGCGGCGACGTCTACGGCCTCATCGGGCCCAACGGCGCCGGCAAGACCACGCTCCTGCGCATCCTGGCGACGCTCGACCAGCCGACCTTCGGCACGGTCGAAGTCGACGGCCTCGACATCGAGCTCCATCCCCAGCAGATTCACGCGCGCGTCGGCTACATGCCCGACTTCCAGCATGCCTTCGAGGAGATGACGGTCACCGACTACCTCGAGTACTTCGCCCGCGCCTTCAAGCTCGCCCCGGCCGTCCGGCGCAAACGCCTGCAGCATCTGCTCGACCTCACACAGCTCCACGTCAAGGCCGGCGAGCAGGTCGGCAGCCTCTCCCGAGGCATGAAGCAGCGCTTGAGCCTGGGCCGAACGCTCATCCACGACCCGACCCTGCTGCTGCTCGACGAGCCGACCAGCGGCCTCGACCCGAAAGCTCGCATCGACTTCCGGGGGATCGTCAAGCAGCTGGCCGCCGAGGGAAAGACGATTCTCATCTCGTCGCACATACTGGAAGATCTGTCCGACTTCTGCAGCGCGGTCGGCATCCTCGAGAAGGGGCGGCTCGTGGAATCGGGCAAGATCTCGTCCATCCTGGCGAGGATGAAGACCGCCACGCAGCTCCGCATCCGGGTGCTGGCGGCGATGGACCGGGCGGCGGCGCTGGTGCGCGAATCACCGCACGCCGTGTCGCTGGAGGTCCAGGGCGAGTGGATCGACGTCACGTTCTCGGGCGATGCGTCGGCCCAGGCCGACCTGCTGCGCGAGCTCACCGCGGGCGGCGTGCGCGTCGCGGCCTTCGAGGAGCGCCGCGCCGGGCTCGAGGAGATCTTCCTGCGCGGCAGCTCGGGCGAGGTCAGCTGACGGCAGTAGCGAAATCCGGCGGTCCGGGGCAAATTGATAAACAACGCCTTCGGGGGCGAGGAGAGATCGATGCTCGACAACGCCGAATTCATCAGGAGCGTGCGCGGAGACAAGGACCTGCCGAGAGGCACGGTCCACGTGACCGGCTACGTGATGCTGGCAACGCTCTGGTTCCTGTACCACTTCGCGCGCTATCAGGCCGGCGAGGAGCTGGACAGGCTGGTCGGCCCGTACCTGCTCGGGCTGCTCGGCTTCCACTTCTTCGTCGCCGCGTTCGCCGGGCTGCTGGCAGGCGGCGCCTCCATCGCGCGCGACAAGGAAAACGGCACCCTCGACAGCCAGCGCATCACGGCCTTGACGCCGCTGGAGCTGGCCGCGGGCAAGCTCCTGGGCCTGACCGCCTCGACCCACTTCGTAAATCTTCTGGCCCTGCCCTTTGCGCTGGGCGCAGCCGCGCTCGGCGGGTTCTCAGTCGGCCAGATCCTGGCCGTGTTCGCCATCCTCACGGGTACAACTTTCTTCTATTGCGCGCTCGGGCTGTTGATGTCGACGGGCGCCGCCAAGGGCGATAGCGGCTCGGGCAACGCCATGGTCGGCGGGCTCTTGCTCACCGGAGTGCTGGCAAGCTGCCCGGTGCCGGTGATCGAGGCGGCTACTCCGGTTCCGGCGCTCTTCCACCTGATGGGTACGGTGCGGCCCGCAGAACGCTATGCGCCGCCGCTCGCCGGCCTCGGCATCCCGATCGAGCTGCTCACGGTCCTCTTCTACGCGCTGGGGACCTGGGCCTGCCTCCTGGGCGTCACCCGCTACCTGGCCCGGCCGGCCGCGCCGCCCTGGACGCGCAAGCAGCTCCTCACGGGCTACGCCGGTATGGTCACTCTGGCTGTGGGGTTCCTGCTCAGCTACCCGGTCGACGGCGCCGTGTCCCAGAAGGACCTGTTGCTGGGCGTGGCACTGTTCCAGAGTCTGATGATGGTCGCCCTCGTCGCCATCGGCGTGGCGCTGGTACCCGGCCGCGAGCGCACGGAGCAGGAGCTCTGGCGCGGCGCAGTCTCCGGCCGCGAGCAGCTTCTGGGCGAGTCGGGCTCGCCGCTGGCCTTCCTGGTCCTGCTGGCGGCCCTCTCCAACGCCGTCCCCCTGGCCGTCTGGGCCGCGCCCTGGCTCAACGCCGGTGCCTCGGCGGCCGAGCTCGGGCTCTTGCTGGTGGTCGGCAACGCACTCACCTTCCTGGCGCTGAAGTTTGCCTGCCGCACCCACGAGTGGATGACGCTGGTGGTTCCCGACTTCGCCAGGTTTCTCACCTTCTTCGCCATGATGACGATCGCGATGGGGCCGCTGGCCGTCGCCATGGCCACGACCGAAAACGTGGAGCACTTCCTGCCCCTGCTGATGGTCGGCAATCCCCCCTTCGTCCTCATCAACCTGGTCAATCCCGTCCGCCCCAGCGCGGACCCGTCCGGTCTGGCGATGCTCTCCATCCTCCTCGCCAGCGTCCTGGCCCTCTCCTCCTGCTACCTCGCCACCCGCCGCCGCGCCACCCTCGCCGCCCAGATCGCCGCCAAGAAAGCCTCCCTCGGCGTCGACTGAAATCCCGTGGCGTCTACCCGTACCGGGTTTTTCGGCCCTCACGGGCCGTTCACGCGGGTGGCGGGGCTTTCGCCGCGGCGGGCCCGGTTGGCCAGGCGGTGCGCTTCGCGCTGGGGGATCGGCAGCCGGTAGGGCCCCAGCAGCAGCCGCACCCACTCAAGCGCCAGCTCCGCGGACACGCGGTGGCCCGGGCTGACCCAGAGCGGCTTGCAGCCCGCGCGGCCACGCACGACGTAGCCAATCCGCTCGCCGGCGTCCAGCATAGGTACGGCCGCGCCGGCCGTATCGCCGAGCGGGTCGCCCGGCTCGCCGACGAGCCGGCTCTTGGCACAGCCGATCGTGGGCAAGTCGAGCTCCAACCCGAGGTGACAGGCGAGCCCGAACCGCCTGGGATGGGCCAGCCCCTGCCCGTCCACGATCGCCAGGTCGGGCCACCGGGAAAGCCGCTCGAAGGCAGCTACTAGCGGCGGCACCTCCCGGAACCCGAGCAATCCCGTCCGGTACGGAAACGGGTCTTCGCAGACGACCGACGCCGAATCGACCAGCTCCAGACCCGGCCAGGCGAAGACGACGACCGAGGCCCAGACCGTCGGCGCGTACGGACCGGCCGAGAGGTCCGTCCCCGCGACGAGCCGGACCGGCCCCAGCCGGTCCTGGAGCACCACGCGTGCGGCCAGCTCCTCTTGCTTGCGCCGCAGCGCCGCAAAGTCGACCTGAGCGCTGGGAGCGCCGCCAGGGTCGCAGAAATCGCGTCGCATCATCCGGAGGCCACGCTCCCCGAGAGCCTCACGCACAGGGTCGGGTCGCAGGGGACGACGATAGTCTGGAAAGTGCGCAAGGTCACGAGACCCGCAGGAGCACCGGGAGGTTTCTTGACGTTCTCGGCCAGGGTGTAGGCGACGGTCGCCTTGGCAGCGTAGCGCTGCGGACTGAAGTGGGCGGCGATCTGGGCGGCCTCGGTGAGGGTGGCGGCGGGGCAGCCGGCGCCGGCAAGCTTCACGACGACGTGGGCGCCGGCGGTCTCGTGAGCGTGCAACCAGAGATCGCCGCGGCGGGCGACACGGGTCGAGAGCGCGTCGTTCTCGCGGACACTGCGACCGGCCAGAATGCGCAGACCGTCGGAGGAACGGAACTCTCGGAAGCGCGGCTTTTCCTTGCGGCGGTCTCGCGCGGGGGAAGAGCCGCCTCCGTCCTGCAGCCCCGTGGCCTGCAGCCGGGTCTCGAGCTCGCGGAGCGCGATGAGCGGCGCCGGCGATAAAGCGACTCGATGGAGCTCTCGAGTCCATTGGTCCAGGCGCTCGAGCTCGGCGCGGCACTCCGCTTCGGCCTGACGGGCCGCGGGCGCCGTGCGGCGCAGCCGGCGGGCCCGGTTGAAGAGCGCCGCCGCGTTCGCGGCCATCGTGTGGCCCGGCCGCAG
Source organism: Candidatus Wallbacteria bacterium (assembly GCA_016213845.1). Lineage (GTDB taxonomy): Bacteria > Muiribacteriota > UBA6191 > JACPRK01 > JACPRK01 > JACPRK01. The sequence goes on along the minus strand of JACQZN010000042.1, from coordinate 70,218 downwards.
AGGGATCTCTATCGTCGGCGCCTCGGGGGCAAACAGGTCGGGCAGCGGAACCGAAGTGGCGTACGGGCCTACCGCACCGGGGTTGGCCTGCAGCAGATGTCCCCAGCGCTCCAGCCGATCGGCCTCGCCAGCCCGTTCCTGATCCTCGAGCACGCGCTCCAGACGTTGCCCCAGACGCGCGCGTCGTCGCTCGAGCGCCGAGAGCATCCGATCTCGGAGCCTGTCGGCCAGCTGCGCCTGCACGCCCTCGCCCAGCAGCTTCTCGACGGCCGCCGACGGCGACGAGAGCAGCTCGCACCCAGGTGGCAGCGGGGCTGCCGGCATCCAGGGAAAGACAGCCGCGTCCTGAGGGCCGCGATAGGCGACCGCCCCGACGCCCAGCTCCACCGACGCGCGCACCACTGCCAGCGCCGTCCAGGTTGCGTCTGCGCCGCCCGACTGAGCGCGCTCGAGCAGCAGCCTCGCCAGCCCGCGCCCGGCACCGTCGAAGGCGTTGACGATCGGCTTGGGGTTTCCGCGCGCGAGCGCCTCGGAGGCGGCCCGTTCGACCGATTCGCGATCGGCCTCGAGCACGCTGGGCTTCGACGGCTGGGGCGGCAGCACGTAGATTCCGCCCTGGAGCCGCTCCACTTGCTGGTAGTGCCGGCAGGCGCCCAGAATCCGTCCGTCGGCGTTCAGGAGATATGCATTGGGCACGTGGCCGAAGAGCTCGATGACCAGGGTGTAGGCCGCGGGCTGTCCCTCCCAGGCGGCCGTCAAGGCGAGCTCGAGAATGCGCTCGAGCCCGGGCTGGCGCACCCCTCGGACTCGAGCGCCGCCCAGGTACTTGCGCAGCAGCGAGCAGAAGGCTGGCGGGACCGGTGGGTTCTTCGACTCCCGGCGCGTCAGGGCCACGTGCCCCAAGGTGCGGTCGAGGCAGATCGCGAGGCTGCAATCCCCGGGCGCCGGATAGAGGCGCAGCAGGATCGTGTCCGGCTCGGGCTGGTGGATCTTCTCCAGCCGCACACCGTCGAGCCGGCGGTCCAGCTCATGGGCCAGCGCCCGGACGACCAGCGAATCGATCAGCACGGCAGGTGTGGAGCGCGAATTGGGGGCGAGACATCCATCGACCTAGTCGGGACGAGCGGCCGGGAGCATGTCGGTGGCCTGCTAGTTCTGTACTGGAGTCTACCAATCGAGGGCTCTGCCCCCGAGCCCCCGCCAAAGGGCAGGGCCCCAGCAGGATTCAGTACCACTCACCAGCCTACCAACATGCTCCCCGAGCGGCCAGCCTAGTTGACTTGCAACCAGCCGTCTGACTGAGTCTACTCTCTCGGGGAGTGAGCCGTTCATGATCACCACCCTCTATCTGGTCCGCCACTGTCAGAGCCATCCTTCGCCCGCGTTTGCCGATGGCGACTGGCCGCTTTCGGAGCGGGGGAGCCGCCAGGCCCGCGAGCTGATACCCGTGCTGTCGGCTCTGGGAGCCGATGCATTCGTCTCGTCACCGTATCGCCGGTGCCTCGAGACACTGGCCCCGTCGGCCGCCAGCCTCGGCCTTGCTCTCGAGACCGAAATCGAGCTTCGCGAGCGCCTGGTCTCACCGACCTGGGTGAGCGACTTCCGGGAGATCTGGCGCCGAAGTTGGGAGGATCCATCGTTCGCCGTGCCAGGAGGCGAGAGCTCGCTCGATTGCCGTCTTCGCGTGACCAGGGCGTTCGACCGGCTCGTCGCGAAGTATCCGGGCCGGACCCTGATCGTCGGCTCGCACGGAAACGCACTCTCCCTGTTCCTGTCGGCCTTCACTCCCGGCTATGGCATTGCCCAGGCCAGCGCTCTTCGCACCCCCGAGCTGCTCCGCGTGACCCACGGTCCCGGCGGCTACCTCTGGCATCTCGACTTCGAGGTCCCGAAGGCGTTTGACCTTCTCGCCACCGACTTCAGGGAGACACCCGGGATCCTCGCGGGATGACCCCGCGATGGCGACGCTGACGAACTCGATCGCGCCCGACTGGCTCAGTGAGTGGTCGCTGCGCTCGAAGCTGCGGAAGCGGGAGCTGACTTCTCGGGCGCGGCGGACGCGGTGGATGCCGTCGTAGCAGGGGCGGCAGGAGCAGATTCCGGTGTTGCAGGCGCCGGCGATGCCGCGGCTGCAGGGGCCGAGGGCTCGGGGGCACTGGGCGTGGCTGCCGGCTCGGCGGGCGCAGCGGCAGGCGCCTCGCCGCCGTGCGTGGGTGCGCCGGCGGCAGTGGTCGCTGGAGCGGCTGCCGACTGCAGCGGCGTGAGGTGAGTGCGCTCGAAGGGCCGGCCGAAGAGCGGCACCAGCTCATCGGGCCTGCCGACGTCGGTGATGGTGCCGCCGACCAGCACGCCGACCAGCACGATGGGCACGGCGCAGACTAGATAGAGCAGCCACCCCTCGAACTTGAGGTGCATGTACCAGAGCGCCACCAGCCCCGCCTTGGTGAAGGCCAGCACGACCAGCCAGAGCACGACGCTCGAGCGGCCCAGCTGCTGGGTCATCTGCGCCACGCCCAGCTCCGCCAGCGTCAGAACGATGAGGGCCACAAACACGGCCATGTAGTTGGGTTCTTCGTAGGTGTGGGTCGACTCCATCGGTCGAGTCCTTTCGGTCGGGTCAGACGAGGTAGACGATGGTGAAGAGGATGATCCAGACCAGGTCGACGAAGTGCCAGTAGAGACCGGCCAGCTCGATCGGCATGTAGTTGCGGGAGCCGAACCGTCCCTGGAGGGCGCCGAGCAAGATGATGCCGAGCCAGATAACGCCGCCGGTGACGTGGGCGCCGTGGAAGCCGGTCATCGTGTAGAAGGTGCTTCCGAAGATGTCCGACCACGGCAGGAACCCGTTCGTGTACGCGCCATGGGCGTGGTGGGAGAGGCTGTAGTACTCGTAGGCCTGGATCGAGAGGAAGACGCAGCCCAGCCCCACGGTGGCGCCCAGGAACTTGCGGATTCCGGCCTGGTCGTCGCGGTGAGCAGCCGACAGCGCCTTCACCATCGTCACGCTGCTGCAGATGAGGAGGAAGGTATTGAAGCCCGTGAGCGGGATGTTGAGCGTCTCGGACGGGACCGGCCACCGCGCCGTGCCGAACCTGAGCACGATATAGGAGCCGATCAGCCCCGCGAAGAACATCACCTCGGAGGCGAGGAAAATCCAGATCCCGAGCTTCCCATCCGGAACGCCCGTGCCCGCCGTCGCGTGTGCGTGGCCAGGCGCCAGACCTACGTCCTCCATCGTCGCGTCGTGTGACAAGACCTCGTCTCCTTTCGTTCCTGCCTCATGCCCCCGGGTGGCGCGGCGCGCCGGCTGTCATGCCGGGCTCGTAGTTTCGATACGCCCGCACAATCAGAAATGCCGCCGCGCCGAAGACCCCGTAAATTGCCCCGAGCATGAAGAAGATGCTGGTGTTGATTCCCTTCGAGTAGTCCCCGGCCTGCTCCGGCGGTTTCACATTGCCCTTCTCGTCGACCAGGACCGCGGCCTTGCAGTTGGGGCACGCAGCCACCGGTGCCGACGCTCCGAGCGCCGCGACCAGGGTGAGTATCCAGAGCCGTTTCATCATTCGAGTTGCTCAGGCAGGCCGGAACCCGTGATAGAGCATCCAGTAGACCGTCACGCCGGTGACCGACACGTAAAGCCAGACAGGCAGCGCCCAGCGGGCCACGCGCCGGTGACGGTCGAACTCGCCCCGCGCCGCGCGTGCCAGCGCCGTGAGGATCAGCGGGACCACCGCCGCCGCCAGGATCGTGTGAGTCAGCAGGATGGTGAAGTAGACCGGCCGGATCCATCCCTGACCGGTAAACCGCGTGGAGCCGAAGTTCCAGTGGTAGAAAAGGTAGGAGGCCAGGAAAGCCACCGAAGCGCCGAAGGCCGAGAGCATGAAGGCGCGGTGGACTCGGACGTTCTTCCGGCGAATGGAGACGAACCCGCCACAGAGGCAGAGCGCCGCCGTAGCGTTGAGGCCCGCGTTGAGCGAGGGCAGCCAGGTCAGCTCCATCACGGCGTCCCCTCTGCGCTAACCCGGACCGTATCGGCCAGGAGCCGTTCCACCGCGGCGTCCTCCGTCGCGTCATAGTACCCGCGCACCCGCGCCTGACCGTCGACCAGGATGAGCCTGGTGCTGTGCAAGAGCGGCATCGTCTCCGTCCCCTTCACGTCCGGGCCGTTCTTCTCGACGCCCAGCTTGAAGCCTTCCTTGGAGAGACTGAAGATCTCCTTCTCGACGCCCGTGAAAAAGGTCCACCGGTCGGGCTGGGCACCCACGCTCTTGGCGTAGCTGGCCAGCCGCTCGGGCGTGTCGTGAGCCGGGTCGACGCTGATGGTCGCCAAACGCACCGAGGAGCTCGTCGTCAGCCGCTTCTGGAGATCTGCCATCCGCTGGGCCATCAGCGGACAGGGCCCGGAGCACCGCGTGAACACGAAGTCGAAGATCCACGTGCGGCCGGCCATGTCCTTCTTCGTGAACTTCCTGCCGTTCTGATCCACCAGGGAAAACTCGGGCAGGGTCGACAGTTCCGGCATCCGTTCCGCCGCCCGCGCATTCACGACAGCGCGCTCCCGTGTCTGGACACCCCAGAGCACGACGCCCGATCCGCCGACGGCAAAAAGCAGCAGCGCCACCGGGTGTAGCCAGGAGCTGGCCGGGGCCTTTGCGTCTACTGCGCTCATCGTCCCCACCATCCCAGCAGGATGAATCCGAGTGATCCCAGGAAGAGCGTCACGCTGACGGCCGCCAACGCCAGCCCGGTGCGCCGCACGCGCGACGCTGTACCGTTGTCTCGAGCTGCGACCGCGCCGATCATCGCGCCACCCCGTCCAGCATCAGGACCGTCAGAAGCACGGGCAGATAGACCAGCGACGCCAGGAACATCCCCCGCGCAGCCTGCGTCGTCCGGACCCACGCCAGCCGGCCGGCCGCGGCGGTATACGCCAGGCTCAACACGAGCGCCGTGAAGAAGTACCACACGCCCGCGAACCCCAGCACCGACGGCAGAAGGCTCACCGGCAGAAGCGCCAGGCAGTGCAGAACCGCCTGCCGCCCCGCGCTGCCGCCCTCGGGATCGACCACTGTCAACATCGGGAATCCGCCGCGCTCGTAGTCTTCCCGGCGCATCCACGCGATGGCCAGGAAGTGCGGCAACTGCCAGAGGAAGAGGATAGAGAACAGGACCCACGTCCCGGGCTCGATCTGGTTGGCGGCCGCGGTCCAACCCATGGCCGGCGGCAGCGCTCCGGGAAACGCGCCGGCGATCGTGCAGAGCCCTGTGGTCTTTTTGAGCGGTGTGTAGACGAAGAGATAGCTGACGACCGCCGCGACCCCCAAGAGCGACGTGAGCGCGTTGGTGCCCGCAATCAGCAGGAACATCCCGAGCGCGGTCAGCGCCATCCCGAAGACGGCGCTCTCGAATGGCTGCAGCCGCCCCGAGGGGATGGGCCGAGTGCGCGTCCGCTCCATGCGCGCGTCGAGCTCGTACTCCATCACCATGTTGAGTGCGCACCCGCCGGCGGCCAGCAGCGTCGTCCCGCCGAGCGCCGCTATCAGCTGGGCCAGGTCCGAGGCGCCCCGTGCGCCGGCGCCCGACATGTAGCCGACCAGAGCCGTCAGCGAGACCAGGCTGGTCAGACGAGGCTTCGTCAGCTCGACGAAATCGCGCACGCTTGCCGCTCCCCCCACCCTGGGGAGCGCCACCTCGGGTTTGGCGATGCTCAGGCTGTTCAAGCTGTCGCCTCCGTGAGACTACCCTGGGCAACCGGCGCTGCCGGCGTTTGCCGAAGCGCCCGGAACGTGGCCAGCGTCATCAGGTACGCGGTCACCAGTGTCAGCGCACCCGTGGCCACGTGGGCCGCGGTCATCTCCACGGCGCGCTCCGTCCAGATCACATACCCGCCCAGCAGGATCTGACCGGACACGATGACCAGGAGCGCCACGGCCGGAAGAAGCACCGGGCCCAGCCCGTGGTCCGGCCGGCGCCTGGCCTGTGCCAGCTCCAGGTCCCCGAACAGCCTCACCGCCGTCGCCACGGCCAGCAACGCCACGAGCACGGCACCGACCCGGTGCGCGAAATGGATGCCGACATAGAAGGAATCGAGGTCCGGAATCCACTTGCCGTCCGCCAGGGGGAAGGTCCTGATCGAAAGCCCTGCGCCGTAGTGGCGAACCAGGGCGCCCAGGAGGATCTGCAGATAGACGACGGCGGTCAGAAGCGCACACTGAAGCTGCAAACCCAGGGCGCTCGCGGACGGGAGCGGTCCCTGCGCACGGCGCCACCAACCGGACGTCACCAGCGCCATCGTGGCCGCCACACAGAAGAAAATCTCCGCAAGGCCGGCGTGCGCGATGCTGACGATCGGCGGAAGCTTCAGCAAGACGGTCATTCCGCCCAGGCATCCCTGCGTGAGGATGATGGCCAGCGAGATCGTGCTGAGCCTGCGAACCCAGCGGCGCGATTCAGTCCGGTGAATCCAGACGACCAGCCCGATCGTCAAGAGCCCGACGAACGTCGCCACCATCCGATGTCCGTGCTCGAAGAAGACCCCGCCGACCATCTCCGGCATCAGCCGCCCGAAAGACAGCGGCCAGTCGGGCACGGCCAGGCCGGACCCCGTGCTCTTGACCAGGGCACCGGCGACGATCAACAGGAAGGTGCAGACGGCGGTCAGCACCGCATAGCGGTGCATCCACGCGAGCGAGGGCGATACGGGCGAGGACTGCTCGGACATCTCTTCTCTTTAGGGTCAGGCCGACCGGGGCGGCGCGGACTGCACGATGTAGTCCGACTCCATCCCGGGAACGCTGAATTCGTACGGCGGGTGATGGACAGTGGGGATCTGGAGGTAATTGTAGTAGGGCGGCGGCGACGCCGTCGTCCACTCCAGCGTCGTGGCTTCCCAGGGATTCTCACCGACGCGCTCGCCTCTCAAGAGGCTGACGGCGATGTTGGCGATCACGATGAACTGGCTGAAGCCGAGCACGACTGCGAACATCGTGATGTAGACGTTCCAGCTCTGGAGCGGCGCCAGGTGCTGGTAAATGGTCGGGTCGGCGATGCGGCGCATCATGCCGCCGATGCCGAGGATGTGCATCGGGAAGAAGACGCCGTTGAAGCTCACGAACGAGAGCCAGAAGTGAACCTTGCCCCAGAACTCGCTCATCTTCCGGCCCGTCACCTTCGGGAACCAGTAATAGAGACCGGCGAAGATCCCGAACACGCTGCCGCCGAACACCACGTAGTGAATGTGGGCGACGACGTAGTAGGTGTCGTGGAAGAAGATGTCCACCGGCGTGGCCGCCAGGAACACACCCGAGAGGCCGCCGATGATGAACATGCTGACGAACGCCAGACAGCAGAGCATCGGGGTGGTGAACCGGATCGAGCCGCCGTAGAGACTGCCGAGCCAGTTGAAGACCTTCACCGAGGAAGGCGTGGCGATGACCATCGTGGCGACCATGAAGCTGGTGGCCACGTACGGGTTCATGCCGGCCTGGAACATGTGGTGTCCCCAGACGATGAACCCGAGCCCGGCAATCGCCGCCATCGAGTAGGCCATCGCCTTGTACCCGAAGATCGGCTTGCGCGTGAAGGTCGGAATGATGTCGCTCACCAGACCCATCGCGGGCAGCACCAGAATGTAGACGGCGGGGTGGGAGTAGAACCAGAAGAGGTGCTGGAAGAGCAGCGGATTGCCGCCGCCGGCCTGGGCGATGGCCTGGCCGCCCACGTTGATGCCGGCAGGGAGGAAGAAGCTGGTGCCGAGGAGCTTGTCGAAGAGGAGCAGGATGCTCGCCGCGGCCAGAACCGGAGTGGCCAGCACCTGGAGCACCGACGTGATGAAGAGCGCCCAGACCGACAGGGGCATCCGGGTCAAGGACATCCCGGGCGCCCGCAGGTTGATGATGGTCGTCAGGTAATTGATGCCGCCCATGATGGAGGACCATCCGACACAGAAGATGGAGAGCAGCCAGAGCGTCTGGCCGGCGCCGGAGCCAGGAGAGGCCTGAGGCAGCGCGGAGAGCGGAGGATAGCTGGTCCAGCCGGCGCCCGGCCCGCCCGCCTCGGAAAGAAACGCCATGATGATGAGAACGCCCGCGGGGACGGCGACCCAGTAGCTCAGCATGTTGAGCAGGGGGAACGCCATGTCGCGCGCGCCTATCTTGAGTGGGATCAGGTAGTTGCCGAACGCACCGGTCAAGAGCGGGATGATGACGAAGAAGACCATCACCGTGCCGTGCATGGTGACCAGGGTCGGGTACGACTCCGGCGGCATCGTGTGGCCGGGGGCGCTCGCGTAGATGACCTCGCCCAGCCCGAACGGAAGCGGCTGGAAGGGGTAGGCGATCTGCCATCGCAGGAGAAGCGCGAACAACCCGCCCACCAGGAACATCGTGAAGCCCATGCAGAAGAACTGGACCGCGATGACCTTGTGATCGGTGCTGAAGACGTACTTGGTCAGGAAGTTCGACGGGGGCGGATGGATATGATCCCCTCCGTGCCCGTGTTCGTGCCCGTGTTCGTGCCCGTGTCCGTTGGATGCGCTTTCCATGGTTTGTTGCCTCCGGAACTTCCGGTCCGCTCAGGACCGGGATGCCCTGTGAGTGTGCCGACGGTCCTCGCTGCGCCTGCCCAGGGCGCGCTCGACCGACAGCGTCCGGCTACTCGTCTTCCTTCTCCGTCTGAATCCAGTTCAAGACCTGCGGCAGCGGCTCGATGGTGACCGAGCCGCGCATGCGGTAGTGGCCCAGCCCGCAGAGCTCAGCGCAAGCGATCTCCGTCTTGGCGGCCCGGGAAGCCTCGAACCAGATCTCCGTCTCCAGCCCGGGAACGGCGTCCTGCTTCACCCGCAACTCCGGCAGGAAGAAGCTGTGAATCACGTCCTGAGCTGTCAGCCGGACCCGGACCGGCTTGTCGTAGGGGACGTGCAGGTCGTTGATGGTCTCGTAGTCGTCCTCGGTGCCGAAGAGCCCGTCCTTGCCCGGGTAGCGGATCAGCCACTCGAACTGCCGTCCCGTGACCTTCACGGTGAACGCGTCCTGCGGGAAGAGGTTTCGGTCCTTCATACGTGCCCACATGTCGGCGCTGGTCACGCCCAGGACGACGAAGATGACGACCGGCAGCAAGGTCCAGCCGACCTCAAGGCCCATGTGGCCGTGAGAGTAGTGCGCCTTCTTGCCCGGCTGCGCCCTGTACTTCCACAGGAAGAACAGAAGAAGTCCCTCGGTCAGAAAGAAGACGGCGCCCGTGACGTAGAGGATCTTGTCGTAGAGACCCTGAAGCTCGGCGCCGTGCTTGGAGAGGTCCGGTGGCCAATCGCCAAACCGGTACGTCAGCGGCGCCGGCGCCGCGGCGGGAGCCGTCGCGTCCGCGAAGGCGGGAGCGGCGACGGCCGTCAGTACGGCCGCAATGGAAAAGGCCAGCGCGAGCGCGAGTCTCGGTCGCAGCCTTGGCGTGCCCAGCGTCATCCCGGGGTCCTCCTTGTTGCGGTCCGCGTGCCACCCGGCTGATCCGGCGAGAGCTGCCTCTCTCGAGTCGGTAGCCAGACGGCCGTCCGGGCCGCGATGCCCTGTGTCGTGAAACCGAACGAGCACCCGGCGATTGCGCGCCGGATGCTCGTCTTGTAAACCTTACTTCCCGGCTTCCTTTGCGGGAGCCTTGAACGTGAAGGTCACGGGGGCGCCACCTGCCGCCTCGACCTTCACCTTCGCCGACTGGGTCCCGCAGACCTCCTGCCAGGCCTCCAGCTCGTACTCGCCCGGAGGCAAGTTGTCGATCTTGAAGGCACCCTTGTCGTCAGTCACCGCGAAGTACGGGTGCTCGACGACGCAGGCGTAGGACCTCATCCAGCCGTGCACGTCGCACTTGAGCGGCACGCCGAGCTGCGCCTTCTGGAACTTCTGGGTCAGCGGCTGCCCGTTGCCCGGCTGGCCCATGTTGAACGTGTTTCCGGGCTCACCGAAGGCATGAATGTTGTGCAACACGCCGTTGTCGCTGTTCAGGATCTTCAGGGTCTGGCCAACCCGGATACCGAACACGTGCGGCTTGTACTGGCAGCCGATCTGGTCGATCGTGACCTCGCCAGTCGCCGCCGCGGCGCCGGCCGGCGCGTTCTTGACGTAGACGAACACGTTCGCCAGGCTCTTGCCGTCGGCGCCGATCACAACGTCTTCCTGGCGCAGCGGCTCCTTGTGGTGCTTCTCGCAGGACTGCTCCTGCGCCATCTTGATCTTCCTCATCTTGGGGGCCGGGCCGTCGAGCACGCACGTGCCGCTGACGCTGCCCTGGGCACTGGCGATTCCGAGGGTACAAAGAGCAACTCCACCCGCGATCGCCAGTTGACGCAAATTCCTGAGATTCATCGTCCGACTTTCCTCCTGTCGTTCACCATCCGGTCCACGGACCTCACGCGCGCGAATCTTACAGAGCCCAATCTGCGGAGTCAACGGGATTCGGCGACCCGGGTCACGGCTGAGCGGGCGCTGGCTCCGCTGCCCGAGATGCTGGCCACGCCAAGCGGTCGCCGGTATGCTGGCCGGCATGCCTTCCGACCTCGTCTACCAGATCTTCCCCGACCGCTGGCGGCGCGAGGCCCCCGAGCCTCGTGTGGCCGCAGGGGCCTGGCGCTGGCGGAATCACCCCATCCGCTTTTCGTCCGACCCGCGCCAGCTGACGGTCAATCCGAGCGACCAGTACACGTTCTACGGCGGGGACCTGGCCGGTGTGACCGCGAGCCTGCCGTACCTGCAAGAGCTGGGTGTCGGCACTCTCTATCTCACCCCGATCTTCCAGGCGCGCAGCACGCACCGCTACGACGCCGTCGACTACGGCGCCATCGACCCGATCCTGGGGACACGCGCGGACTTCTCGGAGCTCGCCACCCGGCTCAGGGCGGGCGGCATCCGGCTCTTTCTGGACGGCGTCTTCAACCACACCTCGGAGGACCATCCCTGGCATCGTGACGCGGCGCGTCGCGGCCGCTTCTACGTCCCGGACGCCGCCGGAGGCACCATGACGTGGCAGGGCGGCGGCACCCTGCCGAAACTGGACACCCAGCGGCCTGCCGTGGCGCGTGAGATCTTGCGGGTCCTGGACGCCTGGCCCGAGACCGACGGCTGGCGACTGGACGCAGCGCACCTGCTGCCTCAGGCCTTCCTGGCCAGGCTACGCAAGCATGCCCACCCGCGCCCGATCGTGGTCGAAGACTGGTTCTACGCCCGCCACTACCTGGCCCGCGGGCTGGCCGACGGCGTGACGAACATGCTCTTCCGCGAGGCGATGCGGAGCTACTTCCGGGAGGACTGCTCCCCGGAGACGCTCTTCGAGCGGCTCGGCCTCTACATAGACCGCTACCCGCGCCGCGCCATGGCGCACACGTGGAATCTGCTCGACAACCACGACCTGCCTCGCTTTCGCTCGCTCGTCGGCCGGGACCGGCTGTTCCGGGCGCTGGTGCTGCTCTTCACGCTCCCTGGGACACCGCTCCTCTATCAGGGGACGGAGATCGGCATGGAAGGTAAAACGGAAGGCGAATCGCGCAGCCCCATGATCTGGGACCGGAGGCGCTGGGACCTGGAGCTCCTGGCGCACGTGCGTGAGCTGAACGCGCTGCGGCGCGAGAACCCGGTCCTGATGCGGGGTTCCTTCGCCCAGCTCGCAGCCGACAACCGTTCGCGGACGCTGGTCTTCGAGCGCAGGACGGCCTCGGCGAGGGCCGTCGTGGGCGTGAACGACGGCCACCACGCGTTTCGTTACCAGGGCGACGGATTCCGGATGGACCTGCCGCCCGGCTGCTGGCAGCTGCTGATCGAGTCCCGCGGCATTGGCCGCCGGATCTGGCCGCACGAGCCATGAACGTGCTAAGCTCGATGCCCGCTTTCGACCCGGCGTCGAAGCATGACAAGGAGTGCCCGGAGATGGAAATCCTCGTAGTCGGCTCGGTCGGTCTCGACTCGATCACCACCCCCCACGGAAAGCGCGAAGAGGTCGTCGGCGGCTCAGCCTCGCACTTCGCGATGAGCGCCAGCTACTTCGCGCCCGTCAACATGGTCGCCGTGGTCGGCAAGGACTTTCCCGAAGAGACCCACCAGCTCTTTCGACGCCACAAAATCGATCTCGAGGGCCTGCAGATCGTCGAGGGCCGCACGTTCCGCTGGTCCGGTTACTACAACATCGACTACCACAAGGCCTACACGCTCGAGACGCAGTTGAACGTCTTCAGTGACTTCAAGCCCGTCATCCCCGACCGCTACCAGACCGCCGAGTGCATCTTCCTCGGCAACATCGACCCGGTGCTGCAATTGCAGGTGCTCGACCAGGTCAAGGAGCCCAAGCTGGTCGTCGGCGACACGATGAACTTCTGGATCGAGAGCAAGCGCGACGAGGTCATCGCGCTGATGAAGAGGGTCGACGTGATGCTCCTCAATGACCAGGAGGCGCGCGACCTGGGCGAGACCCACGACATGATCCGCGCCGGCCGCCGAGTGCTCGGCATGGGCCCGCGCGCCGTCGTCATCAAGAAGGGCGAGCATGGCGCCGTGCTCTTCCACGGCGACGAGATCTTCATCGCGCCCGCCTACCCCTACTCCAAGGTCGTCGACCCCACCGGCGCCGGCGACAGCTTCGCAGGCGGCTTCGTCGGCCACCTGGCCCGCACCGGCGACCCCACCGCCAGGAACTTCCGCCAGGCGATCATCTACGGCAGCATCATGGGCAGCTTCAACATCGAAGATTTCAGCCTCTACCGCATCAGCCAGCTCGCCGAGAGCGAGATCGCCACCCGCTACGACGCCTTTCGCGAGTTGACGAGATTCTAGGAGTGAGGCTTGAGGGGTGAGGCTTGAGGCTCGAGGCTTGAGGGGTGAGGCTTCAGGCATCAGGCTTCAGGAGTCAGGGAGGGACCATCGTGGGAGGGTAGGCGTTCCTCGAGCCGTACCCGGCCGAGCCTACTGGCTACTGACTACTCCTCCCCTTCCGCCTGCCCCTCAGCCCCGCGGTCCGTTCGGCCGATAACCGGAACGGAACCGTCTCGAATCGACGGAAGGAGCGATCATGACCCGATGGATGCAGCCGGTACGAATGGCGTGGAACAACATGTTCGCGGCCGTGCCGGGAATGATCCTGGCCATGGTCCGCTGGCTCTACTTCTGGGGCCTGGTCGCGCGCTCGTTCCTGGTACGCCAGGGCGCCCTCAAGCGCCAGCGCCCCTCCATGGGCCGCGCTCCCATGCCGACCTCCCCGGCCCTGGCCGCCCGCTCCAAGGCCGTCCCCGCCGCCGTCGCTGGCAGAGCGTAGAGAGGGGAGTCAGGCTTCAGGGATCAGGCTTCAGGCTTCAGGGATCAGGGATCAGGCTTCAGGGATCAGGGGTGAAGGGGGAGGCTCGACGGTCCTAGGTGACTTCGTCACACGCCCTGATGCTCTGGGCTGGCGCCGTGGGCAAGAGCAGCGGAGCGAGCCACGCACTGGCCGCAGTCGTGCCCGCACCTTCCCTACTGACTACTGAGAGGCTGAGAACAAACTCTCTGGAACCGTTCGCCCGAGCCTGTCGAGGGACCCATAGCCGCTTCGATGCTGGGCTTCGATAAGCTCAGCCCGAGCGGTTCTGGGGGGACTTTGAATAGATTCACAGCCTCTGACTTCTGGGTGCGCGCGCGGTTCATGAGTCACCATCCCGTTCGTGGTGAGCTTGTCGAACCACAATTCAGGCTCAGAGTGGGTTCTTGCCTGCCCGCCCTTCGACAAGCATGTCCTGAGCTCGCCGAAGGGCTCGGGCGAACGGTCACGGTGTGATGCGCCCTCCCACCTTCAGCGCGTGCACCCCTGACTTCTCCTCCCCTTCCACCTTCCACCTTCCATCTTCTCCCCCTCACCGCGCTCCCATGTCGCGATAAAGGCCGTCCAGCTCTCCGGCGCCCCGCGTCGTGCCGGAGAAATCGCGGGTACCGGTGCGACTGGCATCGCCCGGAAGCGTGGTCGCCCGCGCGTAAGCGCCCAGGCTGGTCAGTAGCGCCGAGGTGTGTCCGGGTGGAAGCTTCCTGGCCAGCGCCCCGGCGTCGACCTTCTCCCCCGAGGGCCGCTTTGCCAGCGCGGCGACGAGACCCTGCAATCGCTTGCCGACCGCTACTTGCACATCGGCCCGCTCCTTGTCGAAGAACGTGCTGCGGATCGGCCCCGAAGCCCTCGCTGTCTCGATGCGGACGTACTCCGAAAGCGCCTTGACCGTGCCGCTGGATGCCGTACTGGTCGTCTCGACGCCCTCGAACCAGAGGTTCACGCCGTCGCGCCGCGTGTCGAACGAGAACTTCGGCGCGGGCACCGGGTAGCCCGCGTCGTGCAGTGCCACCAGCGCCGCGATGTGGGCGTCGATGCGGGCCAGCGTCTCCTTGCCGGTCTCGCTGGTGGGCGCCGTCACCTTCGCAAACATCACGGCCAGGTCCTCGAAGATCCGGACCATCGCCGCCCGGGCGACCTCCGCAGACATCATCGCCAGCACTGCCGGCTCCGCTGCCGGCTTGGTACCTCCGCTGGCCGCGGCGCCCGTCAGATCCGGCCGCGGACGCGACAGGAACTCGTTCTCGCTTTCGCCGCGCAGCACCGCCCAGGCCGCGTTACTCCTGCGCCTCGCCAGCGCCCCGTACGCGCGCGAGCGGAACGCCCGCACCTCGGAGGCCGGCATCCCGGGCCGAGCCAGCACCGTCTGGAGCGCGCCCGCAAGACCGGGCAGCGCTGCGTCCGGGGCGTTGGAAAGCTCCGCCACCAGCGCCCGCGCCACGCGCCGCTGGGCCGACACCTGCTCGCGCGGCATCCTGGACCCGAAAGATTCGTTCACTCTCTCGACGACCTCCGGAACCGCCTCTCCGTCGAGCGCCGAGGGGTCGTAATCGTGCCCCATGAGCGTCAGGAGCGTCGGCACCATGTCGACGTTCCTGGCCGTCGGCACCAGCCCAGGCTCGATGCCGCTGCCGTGGAACGCCAGCGTCGCCCACGCCTCGTCCTTCGTCAGACCGCCGTGCTTCGACTTCGACTTGTCGCCGTCCACCAGGTCGCCGATCGAGATGTACGGCGCCGCCGACAGAAACAGGTCCGCGGCCCGGTCCTTGGAGTCGAACACCTGGAACAGCATCACCGGCGCATCCGGGTACTCCGTCTCCAGAGTCGCCAGCTGCCACTGCCGACCCGAGTGGAACTCGTCGCCAACCAGTCCCCCTGTCGCCTCGCCCGAGGCAAAGGACAGCGGGTCCTCGCCTGTCACGACACGATAGCGATAGAACGTCCCTGCCGGCTCCTGGCGGCGCTCGATCGTTGCCTCCCCGGCCTTGCTGTAGACGTGCACGATATCCTTCTCGAAGTCCTTCGCAACCAGGAAGTTGACCGCCGGCGATTGCACGGCCGTGGCGATCAGATCGATCCGCTCGTTCTTGTAGGGATAGCTGCGCATCAGCTGGAGCCTCGGGCGGTTGTCCCAGTCCTTCACCGCAGGCGTACCCGGCGCGCCTTCCTTGAAGTCGGGGAAGTAGAGGAGCGCGTGCCCTTCGCCCGAAGCGACAACAAGGTCGTAGGGCGAAAAGTCCGTGGGGATGTCGCCCTTGAGCTTGAAGCCGAACAGCCGCCGCCAGACTTTGTCCAGCACACGGGCCCCCTTCTGCTTGCGGATGTAGTCGTCGATCCCGATGACCTTCTTGATGTCCTGGTGCCCGTGGTCGCTCACCAGCGCCGCGTAGTAGCGCACGTCGGCGCCCAGCTTCTTGCGGCCTTCGACCATCGACAGGAACTCCTCCATCGCCGCGCCGACCTGGCGGTCCACGTTGGCGTACTCCTCGATCTGCGCGGGCGACCGGGCGCCGTTGCCGTGCTCCAGGTGGTCGAACCACCCGTTGTAGACGACGGTCATCCGCGCCGGCGTCCCTCCCAGCGTGGCCCGCTTGAGCTTTCGCATCTCTTCGGTCAACTTGGCCCGGAACTCCATCGGCTTATACTTGAAGTTCCAGAGGATCGGGATGTGCCGGTCGGCGCCGCGGTAGAGCGCCGGTCCGAAGCTGATGGCGTCGTCGGGGCCAGGGAAGTGCTCCCAGATCGTCTTCACCTTGGGAGATAGCCATCTGTTCCAATCGAAGGCCTCGGCCAGAACGTAGAGCACCGGGTACTTCTTGTCCTTGCGCGAGAAGAAGTAGAGGCTGGGCATGTCGGCACGGCCCGGGTAACAGCCGGTGAGAACAGCGGGCATCCCGGCGCCGGTGATCGTCGGGAAGACGCCCGTGGCCTGGCGGACCCACGCCCCGCCGTCGATGAAGTACTTCTTCACGTTCGGCAGGAGCGGTTTGCCGCCCGGGGGATTCATCGCGTAGTCGTAGAAGACGTCGCCCTTGGCTCCGTCGCAGACGAAGACCATGCCGTAGGTCTCGACCGGTCCGGCCCAGGCTGCCGGCGCCAGCACCATCGTGGCCACGCAGAGGAGAATCCCGAGAAGAGGTCGCGCGCTCATTTTCGACTCCTTGTATCGCAATCGGACGTCATCACTCTAATGGCCCGCAAGCGCAGATGCAATGCGCCTTTGCGAACTTCCCTGGGCCCCATGATACCCTGGCTTGCGGTCTCGAACGGTGCGGCTCCGGGAGGTGCGGCTGTGGACAGGTACGTGATGGCGATCGACCAGGGGACGACGGGCACGACGGTCTTGATGCTGGATCGCGCGGGGAAGGTCGTCTCGCGCGGCTACTCCGAGTTCACGCAGCATTACCCGCGGCCCGGCTGGGTCGAGCATGACGCCGAAGAGATCTGGTCGGTCAGCCATCGTGTCATGAAGCAGGCGCTGGACGCGGGCGGCATCACGCCCGCGCAGGTCGCCGCCATCGGCATCACCAACCAGCGTGAGACGACCGTGCTCTGGGACCGGGAAACCGGCCGCCCGGTGGCCAACGCCATCGTCTGGCAGTGCCGCCGGACGGCCGACATGTGCCGCGCCCTCAAGGAGAAAGGCCTGGAGCCGGCTGTGCGCGCCAAGACGGGCCTATTGCTCGACGCCTACTTCTCGGGCACCAAGGTGCGCTGGCTGCTGGACGCCAACCCGGCCGTGCTGTCGCGCGCCCGCGAAGGGCGCGTCCTCTTCGGCAACATCGACAGCTGGCTTCTCTGGAAGCTCACCGGCGGCAAGTCCCACGTCACGGACTTCACCAACGCCAGCCGCACGCTGCTCTTCAACATCCACGAAAAGCGCTGGGACCCGGAGCTGCTCGAGCAGCTAGGCGTTCCCGCCGCGATGCTCCCGACCGTGCAGTCCTCCGCCAGCCGCTTCGGAACGACCGACCCGGACGCCTTCTTCGGCGCCGCCGTCCCCGTCAGCGGGATTGCCGGCGACCAGCAGGCCGCTCTTTTCGGCCAGGGCTGCTGGGAGCCCGGAATGGCCAAGAACACCTACGGCACCGGCTGCTTCCTCCTGATGAACATGGGCGACCGCGACCGCACCTCGCAGAAGGGGCTGCTCACGACGCTCTGCGCCGGGAAGTCGGGCGAGCCGCTCTACGCGCTCGAGGGCGCGGTGTTCATTGCGGGGGCCGCCGTCCAGTGGCTGCGCGACGCCCTCGGCGTCATCCAGCACGCTGCCGAAACAGAGGCCATCGCCACGTCGGTCGGCGACAACGCGGGCGTCTACTTCGTGCCGGCCTTCGTCGGCCTGGGCGCCCCCCACTGGGACATGAACGCTCGCGGCGCCATCCTTGGTCTCACGCGCGGCGCGGGCCGGGCCCACGTGGTCCGGGCGGCGCTGGAGGCGATCGCCTATCAGACCCACGACCTGGTCGGCCTGATGGTCGAGGAGTCCGGCGTGCCCATCCGCGAGCTCCGGGTCGATGGCGGCGCCTGCGCCAACGGCTTCCTCATGCAGTTCCAGGCCGACCTTCTCGGTATCCCGGTCGACCGGCCGGCCAACGTCGAAACGACTGCGCTCGGGGCCGGCTACCTGGCGGGGCTGGCGGAGAAATTCTGGGCCGATGCCGACGAGCTCGCCCACGTCCGCCGCCAGGACCGGCTCTTCCGCCCCGCCATGGCCGCGCCCGACCGGGAGCGCCTCACCGCCGGATGGCAAGCGGCGGTGCACCGGGTGCTCTCGAAGGCCTGATCGGTCGCCGGCGCGCTCGCCTGGCTAGAGCCGTTTCCACTTGTCGGCCCAGAAGAAGTACGTGTCGATCTTCCAGTAGCCGCGCGGGTCGACCACGATCTCGAAGATGGCGCGGGCGCCGCTGCGCTCGAACTTCGCCTGGTAGACCAGACGCACATTGCTGTTGTCCCACGACAGCTCCCGCTCGATGAGCTGGAAGCCCTGGAGACTGCCGAGTTTCCTCGCCAACAGCGCCATCTGGCGCTGGAACTTGCGCTCCGGCAGGTCCTCCTGGAGCCCGGTGGTGAAGAGCCGCTTGGGGATGACGTCGATCTCGCGCTTGCCGATGCGACTGAGAAACTCGTCGCTCACGATCCGCGCGGTTTCGACCCGCTCGGAGCGCCAGTACAGGTAGAACCCGATCAGCGCAATGATGCCGAAGTAGACGATCCACTTGGCCTGGGCCAGCTTCTGCTGGAGCCGTTTTTGCCTGCGGAGCTGGGCGGCGTCCATCGTCGTCGTGCGGGCACTCGGGGGCGGCCTCGGCGCGCGCGGTCAGGCCCTGGCGGCCAACCTCACGCGCCGCTTCCGGTCACGCTCTTCGGCCTTGCGCGCGAACATCCGCTCCGTGTCCCGGTAACCCTGGTCGATGAGCCGCTCCACGTGGCGCTTCGAGAAATCGAGAATCGACAGGGCGCTGAACGGCTCGTGGAACTCGACGGTGTGAAGGTTGATCTCGCGGTAGACACCTCGGATGGCGCGCGAGCGGATCAGCCGGTTGATGAACTCGACCTGGTCGATCTCGTTGTTCAGCACCCCCTGCAAGACCAGCTCGATGGTGCGCTCGATGCAGTCGAGGAGCCCGTCTGGCTTCTGCGCCAGTCGTGGGAAAAGGCGCACCAGGTAGATCTCTCGGACACGCCGGTCGGCGTCGATGGCGATCTTGATGGGCGGGATGTTGGCGAGCAATCCGCCGTCCCAGTAGATGCGGCCGTCGACCTCGGTCCACGGAAACGCGATCGGGATGCTCGACGAGGCGAGCACGTGCTCGGGCACGACGGTCTTGTTGGTGAAGATGCTCGACTCTCCGCTGATGACGTCGACGGCGGTGATGTACAGCTTCACCCGGCTCTTGCGGATCTTCTCGACGTCGAAGTACTTGCGGAAGGTGGCCAGCATCGGCTCGGTGTCGAAGAGGTGGTTCCATCCGAAGAAGTTCCAGAGATCGAGCCGGTTGCGGAAGGTGTGGCGATCGCCCATCAGCGTCCGCAGGGGCCGCAGCCGGCCCGGCAGGTACCACCAGTCGGCGCTGGAGATCCGGAGCCAGAGCTCCCGCAGCTCCCAGGGACTCATGCCCTGGCAAATGGCCGCGGCGTTGACGGCGCCGACCGAGGTCCCGACCAGCACCGATGGCCGCACGCCGTGCTCGTGCAGGGACTGGTAGACGCCGCACTCGTAGGCGCCGCGGGCACCGCCGCCGGAGAAGACCAGCGCGGTGAGAGGCGACTCCGGCTTTTTCTGGCGACCTGGCTCGGGCGGTTTCTTCTCCAGCAGAAACGGACCGCGCAGCACCTTCTTGGATCGGGGGGCCTTCATCGGGGCCTCGGCCGGAAGTCTGTCATGTGCGTCCTCGAGTTGGAGCGGGGGCCCGGCGGGCGCCCGCCCTGGAGATCCGGCCGTCGATCAATCTACTTGCCGGGGACCTGGGTCGACCTTGTAGAGCAGGTACTTCTTGCGTGTGGCCTCGAACTCGCGGGCTCCCAGGCGCCACTTGCGAAGGAGCTCGTCTTCCGCACCCGGCAACAGCAAGTGGCCGGCCCCTCCGGGGAGCCCGAGCGAGACCGACCACGAGCGGGCCGCATCCTGCCATCCCGGTGCTCCCGGATACATGATCTTCAAGACCTTCAGGATCTTCAAGGGGATTCGCATCGGGTCGACCCTTCTGGCGTCCTTGACGATCATGCGAACGCCGCCGCAGCGTCTTCCCTTGAGCGCATCCGCTGCCGGGGTGAAGCGGCACGGGATGAACGAGAGCCCGCGGAGCCCCTCGTCGGAGAGCCGCCGGGCCAGCCCTTCGGGGTCCTTCACCCAGGGAGCGCCGACCAGCTGAAACGGGTAAGGCGTCCCGCGGCCCTCGGCGAGAAAGCCGTGCAGGCCTATCGTCTCCAGTCCGGGGTAGATCAGAGTCGATTCCCAGGTCGGCAGATTCGGCGACGGGGCGACCCACTTCAGGCCGGTCTGCCCGAAGAACATGTCGCGGCGCCACCCCTGCATCGGGACGACTTTCAGGCGGGCCTTGTAGCCGTACTCCTCGTTGAGCATCCAGGCCATCTCGCCCATCGTCATGCCGTGCAAGAGAGGCATCGGATAGATGCCGGTGAAACCGAGCCGGTGGCGTTCCAGGGTCTTTCCGTCGACCCGGAGGCCGCCGATGGGGTTCGGACGGTCGAGAACCCAGACGGCGACGCCAGCCTTGGCGGCCTCCTCGAGGAGGTAGCAGACGGTGGAGATGTAAGTGTAGAAGCGCGCGCCGACGTCCTGAAGGTCCACCAGGACGACGTCGAGCCCGGCCAGCATCTTCGGGGTCGGGCGGCGCGTCTTGCCGTAGAGGCTGTGGACCGGGATGCCGGTGCGGCGATAGGTCGTGTTCGTCACGTCGAAGCCGCCCTCGACGGCGCCGTAAATGCCGTGTTCGGGGGCGAAGAGGGCGCGCAGGTCGACGCCGCGGTCCAGCAGAGCCTCGACCGTCGGGCGGCCGGTGCCGGTGACGCCGGCTTTGTGGGTGAGCAGGCCGACGCGCTTCCCCTGGAGCTGGGGCAGGTGGTAGGTGATGAGGCGATCCACGCCGAGCAGCACGCGGCCGGCAGGCGGGGGCGCGATCGATTTGGCGTGGGCGGCCGGGGTGGCCGTCACGGCAGACAGGAGGGCACAGAACGTCAGCAGTCGGATTCGGGAGTCAGTCATGGAGTGTCGAGAAGATCATCGGTCGGGCAAGCGGTCGTGTCGTGCATTCCATATTTGAGCAGCGATCGGTTCTTAGCAACCGATCGCGGGGGGCCGATATCGGAGATGAGGTGAACCTCTCGATGAACTGCGCTCCCCGATGGATGGGTCGACTCGTGTCCCGATGGTCTCTGCGCCTTGCGCTTTCCGTGATGGCGGGGTCCGTGCTACAGGCGGCCGCGCCCGTGCCGGGAGTGCTGGACAGGGGCGGAGATCCGGCCTTCGTCGGAGCCTACCTGCTGGACAGCCCCGCAGAGTCCGCCAAGCCGGCGGCAACGCTGGAGCGGGGGAGCAGGGTCATGGTCCACCAAGACGAGCTGGTCGACGGGTACTTCCGGGTCGACCGCGTCGACGGCTCGGGAAGAGTGGTCAAGAGCGGCTGGGTCCATCGCAAGTTCCTCAGCCTGGGTGGCAAGCCCGCGGCGGCGGCCGTCAGTGCACCGGAGCCGGTCGCCGCGAAACCGGTTGCGCCCAAGCCGGAATCTCCCACGGCTGCGAGCGGTGACAACACGATCACGCAGCTCCGGCAACGCATCGAGGCGCTCGAAGCCAAGAACGCGGAGTTGCACCGGCGCGTCGGCGATCTCGAGAAGACCGGCCTGATCGACCCGACGGCCGACTTCATCCAGCGTCTCCAGAAGCTCGAGATGGAGGTCCGCTCGCGCGACAACGCCAGCCTGCCGACGGTCCCGTTCCCCGAGGTCCAACCGTCCGGGGGCGAAGCGCCCAAGAGCGAGCCGCCCCCCGCGCGCATCCCCGCGATGAGCTGGATCCTGCGCGGCTGGTAGGCCCCCCGTCAGCGAGTATGAACAGCGCTGGCGGATTGATGTAGGGCTCTCCCTCCCCTACTCACTACTCGCTACTCGCTACTCACTACTTCCTGTGGGGGGATTGACGCTCTCGAATGCGGTACCTATACTTACGGCGAATTCCGCAGCAATCGGCCCTCCGGCCGGTAAGCAGTCGTAAGGAGAAGCGTCATGAAACGCAAGGTGCTGAAGGCAACGGCGTGGGTCCTGGTGGGAGCGCTGACGTTCGGGCTGTTCCCCGTGCACACGCTGGCGGCCGAGAGCGCCAGCGGTAGCGTCACCGACACGACGGTCGGTTCCGACGATCGGGCCTCCCAGACCGGCGGTGCCGTGAATCCGAACGATCCCAGGAACTACCCGAGCGGCTACTTTCCGGGCGGAGCCGAGTACGGAATGGGCGGCCACCGTAGCAAGATCCCGATGCTCATCGGCGCGGCCTTCGGCGGATTGCTCGGTGCGCATTTTGGTATCGTCGGCACCCTGGCCGGCGCGGCAGCGGGCGGTGTTGTCGGCCATCTGGTCGGCGGCCAGCTCGGCGAGGCTCCGTACGGCAATTACTACGACAACTACAACAACCGGCTGGACCGCTACTACAGCGATTACTACAGCAACCTGGGCGGCCACCGCTCCCGGCTCGGCATCCTGCCGGGCATCGCCGGTGGCGTCTTCGGCGCTCTCCTGGGCAGCAGCTTCGGCGGCACTTTGGGGCTCATCGCCGGTGGCATCGGCGGATTCCTGGTCGGCCAGGTCTTCGCGCGGGTCCTCTTCCCCCAGCAGTACTATGATAACTACTACGCTGGCGGGAACTACCCGTTCGACAACTTCCGCCAGATGCCCCAGCCGTTCCAGAATCCCAACCAGATGCAAGGCTACTCGAGCTATACTGGGATGCCAGGGTACTATCCAACGTACCAGGTTCCCGGGACCGTCCGGGAAGGCTACTACGGCGGCGGCAACCCGGCGGCCAACCTCTCCCAGCTCAGGGCCGGCTTCTTCAAGGCCACTACCGACTACGAATCCGCCCTCAAGTCCGGTTCGCAGGACCAGAAGTTGAAGGCGCGCCAGCAATTCGAATCCGCTCGGGACGCTTACTTCTCAAAAAAGGGACAGTGAGCTTCAAGGGAAGTAGGCACGGTCACCCTCCGGTCGGACCCGGTACCTCACCCCCGGTACCCCAGGAATAACCGAAACCTCCCCCAAAGGGCCATATGAGCCCGGGAGGGTTCGGAGCAAGAGGAGGCCCTTACGCTGGCAATTGCCCGTAGGGGTCTTTTCTTGTCCGGACGGTGTTGCGGGACTTGCGCGCCTCGCTGTGCATGTCGAGGCAAGCCTGGCAGCCCAGGTGAGAGCGTCCCGACTGGACCGGGCTCTTCCCGCAGTAGATGCAGATGCCGTCCCTGCGCCACTGGCGGCGCATCTGCAGCCGCTTCTGGTTGGTCGCGTTGCGCTTGCAGCGCATCGTGCAATAGAGCTGAAACGGCGTCTTCGCCGGGAACGGCTGGCCGCAGCTGCGGCAGCCCGGCTCCTTCAGCGGACAACCGTTACAGGAGATGCAGTAGGGAGTGTTCCGCCGGATCTCGCAGTCCTTGTCCGAGATCCATCGCTGCAGCGCCGGACAGCGAACTCGACTGGAGCGCCGCTCGGGCATCGCGTACCGAAAGTTGGCCATTAGCATGGGAGCCGGCAGTTTAGCACCCGCCCTTCATTCCGTCAATTCGCGTGAGGGCGGCGCGGGCGATGCGCGGCAGCCTAGGGCTGGCCGCTGAGCAGCCGCATGCGACCGGAAGGCGCGGCGGTGGCGTCGTACTCGAGCCACATCAGACGGCCATCGGGCAACACGCGCAGCTGGCGATCAGCCGGCAGGTGGCGGAGCTTTCCCAGGTCCTCGACCTTGCGGCCCGTCGAGTCGAGCCGCGCCAGGAAGAGCCAGCCGGGCTCCGAGGCGCGCGTGAAGCGGACGTAAACCCGTTGCTGGGCGTCGAGCCCCAGCAGCGTGCCGCCCTCCAGACCCGCTCCCGGCATGGCGAAGAGGTACCGGGCCTCACCGCTGGCCCGGCGCAGTCGGACCGTGTAGCCCTTGGCCGCTTCGTACTCCAGATCCATGAAGAGATCGCCCGGCGCCAAGGCGAACCCCGTGCCCGGCCAGCTCAGGCGCGCCAGCTGACGCCCCTCGGCATCCATCAGCTCCAGGGAGTTGCGACCCAGATCGCAAAGCACGAGATGGCCCTGCGAATCCATCTCCAGGCCGGCCAACTGCCCGAATCGCCCCGGACCCTCTCCCAGCCCGCCGAACGCCGACTTCACCCGGTAGCTCGCGTCGAGCCGTACGACGTGCTGCCCCCGCCCGAGCGCAACGAACAGCTCGCCTGCCGTCGAGCGCCCCAGCAGCCAAGGGCGCTTCAGCAACGAATCGGTCACCGCACGGACCGGTTTCGCAGCCGCGTCGAACACCAGGAGACGATCGTTCCAGGTGTCGGCCAGGATCACCCCGCCATCCGGAAGCGGCAAGAAGTCCTGCGGCCCCATCGCCGCCATCTCCTCGAACCCGGGAGAGCGGTTGTTGTAGTAGCCCGCCTGGCCGGGCCCCGGGCCCCAGCCCAGGTCCAGGACGGCTGTCCCCGCTCCCATCGCACGCGACGCGAGCATGCACGCGATCAGCGCCCTGACCGCCCAGCAGCCCGAGACTCTCATCCTGCCCTCAAGACGCGCGTGACCGGGTAGTTCATGGCGTTGAGCTCGACCTTCACGGGAATCCGGCGCGACGAGGAGTTGTTGATGGCGTAAACCTTCCCGCCCTGCACGGAGATGATGCCGATGTGCGTATCCGGATCGACGCGGCCGTCGCCGCTGCGGTCATAGGTCGCCCAGGTGATGACGTCGCCGTCCTTGTAGGGCGGCGGCCGCACCTGCTTCCAGTCGCGGTTTCTCAGATCCGAGATGACGGCCAGCACGCCGAGCATGATGCTCTTCATCACGCCGGCCTCCTTCAGGATGGCACTCACCACGTTGGCGCACCCGAGCCGGCCGCCCGAAGTCCCGGGCGCGTAGTTGAAGCGGCGGCCGACGTACTTCTGCGCCACGTCGACAATCTTCTGTCCCAGTGAACCGCCGCTGTCGTCGCGGGCCGGACGATCCTGGTCGGGTTTGTCGGCCTTCGAACGCGAGGGGCTCTGCGGCTTCTCGGAGCTCGGCGCCTCGGGGACCATCGTCCACCACGGCGGCAGATCGGGGCGGGCTGGCTTGGGTTTGACGGTGGAGGC
The DNA here is from genome assembly GCA_016213845.1 of Candidatus Wallbacteria bacterium. Taxonomy (GTDB): domain Bacteria; phylum Muiribacteriota; class UBA6191; order JACPRK01; family JACPRK01; genus JACPRK01. Next base: position 45,064 of record JACQZN010000042.1, on the reverse strand, counting down.
CGTATCCCAGGAGATCCCGCCCTGCCCCCCGCCAGCCGGGGGAGGTGTTTCGCCCTCCGGCGGCTTCGCGTCGCTGCCCTGGACCCGGGTCACCGGGGCCGCGCGACCGTCGCCCGCCGAACCTGCTGCGGCGCCCCTGCCGGCGAGGCCGGTCACCGGGTCGAACTTCGGAGGCGGCGTCTCCCCGGTGCCAGTCGAAGGCGCCGGGGCTGCGACGCTCTTTCTGCCGATGTCGACGGCGACCTGGGAGACGAGGTCGTCCGAGGTTCGGCCGCCCGAGGGTTGTGCGGCGGCCTGCCAGACGCCCAGGAAAAGGGTGGCGGCCAGGAAGACGGAAATCCGATGGCTCATTCGCATGGGCATCTCCCGCAATTTAACCAATCCGGTTCGAGGAAGGCTATGCGGCAGCCGGGGAAAGGTTTGAATCCCCGCCGGCTCGGGGGCAGGATGACAGAGCCCATGGCGTTGACGAGCGAAGCTCTGGCTCGGACGCCAGTCGAAATGGCGGAGCGCCCAGCAGAGCACCAGCGTGCAAGCCGAACATCAAGCTACGCAAGGCCGCGGCGTGAATTGGCGGTCAGAAGCCGCTATCCTGGAGCATCCTGCGCAAAGGCGATGGGCTGCCCTGACTGAGGAGGGTTCCGTCGGGTCCGTAGATGACGACGTGGGGGAGCGACTTCGGGCGGTACTGCAGGCAGACCGGCGACTGGAAGTCGATTCCGCTGACGCCGGGTCGGTTCACGTCGATGATGTAGGCGGCGACGTCGCCGCGGCTCGCCGCGAACTTGGAGAGCCTGGGGATCAGCTGACGGCACGGTGGGCAGAAGGCGCTGCTGAAGTCGAAGATTGTCGTCTTTCCGGGGCGCACGTACTGGCGAATGTCTATGGGCTGTCCGGGAGTTCCGATGACGATGGCAGGACTTCCCGTTCCGGGGCTCGGGGAGGGAGACGGCGTTGCCCGAGTCGGCGCATCGCTTCCGGCGCGCGGGGTGCGCGCTCGGTCTGACGTCTGCGTCGTTTCGAACACCGCGTAAAGCTTGCCCGCCTCTGAAGTCACGTTGCGGCCGTCCAGGAGCTCGATCTCGGCTTCGCGGGGTTCTCGTTTCGAGGCGAGAACAGTCACTCGAACCTGCTGGCCGTGAACGAGCTTCATCAGCGCAGCGCGCGCCTTCTCCGCCCGGCCGCCCGTCACCGGGATCGAGCGGGCCAGGGCGAATGATTGGCCCGTTCTCATGATCAGCACGTTTCCTCGAACGTCCTCCACGGTGTGCTCGACCGTGGGAGCAGGCTCGCCGCAGAGAGCTGGCCGCGGGGGCACGCCGAGAAGAGCGGCCCCCAGAAGCGCGCCAGCGATCCAACTCCTCACGCGAAGGCCTTGAAATCCCATTGAGTCGAAGTTACCGGCCAGGCTTGCGTCCGTCAATGCCTGGGCCTTCATTCGAACTCCCGCAAGATCGGGTAGAAACCGACCGCTCTTCCGTCTGGGCTACAGACCCACGGGATGATTTCTGGCGGAGGCGCCAGGACTCGAACCTGGATGCCGGCTTCCGCCGGCGCTCGTTTTCCAGGCGAGGGCCCTGCCATTTGACGACACTTCCGCGAGAGAGTGGCAGCCGCGACAGGGATTGAACCTGTATCTCCCGACCAACAGTCGGGCGTCCTGCCGATTGGACGACAAGGCTGCGAATGGTCTTGGCAGTCCCCTCTGGATTCGAACCAGAATTCTCCGCGTTCAGAGCGCGTTGCTCCACCGTTGAGCTAGAGGACTGTACCGATGTCAAGAGGGCCATGCGGCGGCCGGGGAAATGTTTGAATCCCCGCCGGCTCGGGGGCAAGATGACAGAGACCATGACGTTGACGAGCGAAACGCTGGCTCGGTCGCTGGACGGGCCGGACGAGGATGAGACGCTGCTGGCCATCGCCGAAGCGATGGACGAAGGGCGGAGCAAGGACGTCGGCCTGCTGGTAGAGCGGCTGAGCCGCCCCGCAGGCGGCCGGCTGCGCGCGGCGCTCGTGAAGGCGATCGGTGTGCTGGGGAGCCGCGAGCACGCGGGTCTGCTGGGCGCCTTCACCGCCGACGCGGACGACGACGTGCGGTTCTCCGCTCAGGAGGCCGTGGAGCTGCTTTCGGGACTGCGGCCGCCGGCCCGCAAGCAGCCGTACCAGACCCGGCCGTCAGGACAGACCCCGGCTGAGACTCCCAGGCGATCGCGGCGGCTCCAGGCAGTCACGGCGGCCCAGCCGGCACCGCCTTCGCTCCCCCCAGACGCGACCTCGCCGCCACCCGCCGCCCGGAAATCCTCGGGGCGCGCGCTCGCCTGGGAGTCCTTTCTGAGCGTACCAAAGGCCCCATCGGAGCCATCGCCTCCAGTCACTCCGGAGCCATCCGCACAGCCGGCTGCTTCCCCCGCGCCGGCAGCGCCCCGCCCGCGCGTGCGCCGTCCCGCTTCCCCCAAGCGGCCGCTCTGCGTCGTCTGCGGAGAACCCATCCCCGCCGCCGCCACCGACTGCCCCTCCTGCGGCGAAAAACTGCGCAATCACCCCTGACCTGGCGGAGGGAAGTTATCCCGGGAAATCTCGTGGCGTCTACCTGTACCGGGTTTTCTCGAAAACCCGGTACAGGTAGACGCCACGAGATTTCCCCTTTGCGGCGGCGGACTCCTCGGGTGCGAAATCTGGCGGCCGCTCACCGCCGCAGCTTTCGCAGCATCCCCTCCAGCACTTCCTCGGCGGCGGCTCGCACCTCGGGGACGGGATCGTGGGTCAGGGCCTCCACTCGGTCGAGCAGATCGCCGTCCTCCAGCGTCGCGGCTTCCTCCAGCCCCGCGAGCCGCCGCTCTGTCTGATCGGCTTCCAGCTCGGCGATGACCCGGTCGGCCAGCTCCCGGTCCCGGCCCCGCGCTCGAGGAAACCGCGGCCGCTTGAACAGCCGCAACCCGTCGCCGACCTCCACCGGCTCGGCCAGCGAAGGAAAGAGCCGCACCGAAATCGGACGCCAGTCGAAGTGGCGCAGCAGCCAGTAGAGCACCAGCGTTCCCACCACGAACGGGTACATCGACATCGGGTCCTTCGTGACCGCGAAGTCGTAGAGCCCATGGAGCATCGCCGCCAGGAACAACCCTTCGCCGATGCACGCGGCCGGGCTGTAGCGCCGCAGCTTGGCCAGCGCCATGTAGTGGCCGAAGATCGCCGAGAACCCCACGTGCAGGAGCGCGCACGCCCACGCTCGCGTCATCAGCACCTGCAGCCCCAGCTTCTGCGCGTAGTCGAAGTTCTCGAACGTCGCGAACCCCAGCGCCGACGCCGTCGCCAGCAGCACGCCATCCTCGGCCCGCCGGATCTGCCACTTCCTGTAGACCTCGGAGTAGAGGATCAAAAACTTCAGCCCTTCCTCCACCGGCCCCACCACGCAGACGAACATCAGGAGCAGAAAGATTTCCCGCGGCCCCACCGCTCCCAGCAACGCCCCCATCAACGTCACGTTGAAGAACCCGGCCGGGATGCAGACCACCATCCCCAGGAAGAAAACCTTCAGGAGCGTCTTGCGAAACGGCGCGTCTTTGCGGGATCTCCACGTCAGGAAGAAGAGCCAGCAAAGCCCGGGCACCAGCGCCAGCAAGAACGTCACGACGGTCATTCTTGTTTCCTCAGTCCACCGGCTGGCGGCCAGCGCTCTCGATCACCGACTGCACGTCGGCCTCCAGCCCGTCCAGCGCCCGACTCTCCATCGACATCAGCCGCGCGGTCACCACCGCCTGTTCCTTCGACCAGACGTAACACCGCATGTGGACTCGCGCCTGCCGCACCGCCAGCTCCGTGTCGAAGGCTGCGCCCAGCCCGTCCGCAAAGTCGAGCACCCGGCGATTGCTCTCCCTGTTGCGCGAGCCCTTTCCGCCCAGCGTCGCCGCCATCAGGCTGGTCAGCCCCTCCACCTCGGCGCGCCGACCCGCTTCGCCCGTCTGCTTTCGCCTCGGGCGGTACTCCCGCCAATCGACGGTCAGGTCGGCGTCCTCCAGGCCGGACGACGTCTTGTGCTTCAGCGTGGCCCGGCGCCCAAACCTGGTCGCGATGCGCCAGTCGGCATTCGGCAGCTGGAGCGCGGAAGAGCGCGGCGCCGCCGGGCGCGAAGCGGAGGGCACACCTTGCGAACGCAAGAACATCTGCTGCGCGTTGCTCTGGGCCACCTGCACGAAGACGATGAGCGCCACGCCGGCGGCCGTGAAGACCCAGAGCACCAGGTGCTCGGCCACCGTGAGCGGCCGCTGCTCCTCGTCGACCACCTGAGTGTTGAGCAGCAGGTCCGCCAGCCGCCGGCCGTCGCGCCGCGCCAGCACCATGCCCGCCTCGATCAAGTTCAGAATCGGCACCCCCAGCATCGCCTGCCGCAGAAGCGACTTGGCCCGCGAGCAGGCCGCATACCGCTCCAGATCGACCACGCGCAGCCCGGCCGAGCCCTTTCCGATCCCTCGCCCGCCTCTCAGCCCGTCCTTCACGAAGAAGAGCACACCCAGCATCACCGTGCTCAACGCCAGCGCTATCACTCCGGCCCGCAATCCCACCTCGCTGATCATCCAGTACGCGCCCGCCCACGCCGGCATCGTCAACAGCGCCAGCGCAAAGAGATCGGCGTAGAAGGCCAGCAGCCGTTTCGCGCGCGGAGCGGGCACCAGCTTCAAGCTTCGCTCCTTGCGCTCGACGAAGCCTTGCCGGCACATCTCGATCAAGTCCTTCGCCATCTCGTCGCCGCGCCGCGCGCGCGTCTCCAGGAGCTGGAAAGCCTTTTCGCGCACGGCGGCGCTGAAGTCCGACAGCAGCGGCTCCAACAAGAGCGTCGAGTCCGGCAGGTCCAGCTGCGCCAGCGCGTGGACTCCCGCCAGTCGCAGGTCCCACTCGCGCGCCGTCAGCATCTTTCGCACCGCGTCGAGCGCGTCGAAGGAACGGTCGGCCCGTGCCATGAAGATCGTCGCCGCCGCTCGCGCACGCCCGTTCCTGAGCGACAGAAGCGGCCGCACGGCCGCCGCGCGATCGTAGGCCTTCAGCCGTGTCAGTGCCTCGATGGCGTTCGACACGACTCGAGGGTCCGAGTGAACCAGAAGTCGCTTCACGGCCGAACCGTGTTCCGTCTCGCCCAGCTCGCCCACCGCGACCAGCACCTTCGAGAGGACGAACTCGTTGGCTTCGACCTCCAGCCGCGCGACGATCTCGTCGGCCAGGTCCCGACGCTTGTCGGCGATGGCCTCCGTCAGGGCCCGGATGCGCACCTTGGGGTTCGGATCGGCCAGCTTCTCGGGGCCGACCGGCAGGTCCTCCACCGCTCCGACCACTTCGGCGGCCTCCTGCGGCACGGGCTCCCCGTGGGCCAACGCTCCCAGCAGCCGCACCGCCTCGGCATTGCCGCCGTCGGCCAGACGCTGCAACCCGCCCTGGGCCTTTTCCCGCACCATCGGGCTCTTGTCCGTCATCGCCCGGCGCAAGAGCGGCAGAGCGGCGTCGCTCGGCATGCCGGCCAGCGCGAAGGCCGCGGCGTCCCTCATCGCCACCGACTCCTCGCCCAGCATCCGCTCCAGGCAGAGAAGCACCTGGTCCTCCCCGAGAGTCGAGAGCGACAGCGTGCAGTTGGCTCGCACGCGGTGATCGCCGTCGGCAAGCAGGGTCATCAGGTGCGGCGCCGCGCGCGTCAGATCCGCTGCCGCAGCGGCAAGAACGGCGTTGGCCCGCACCCGGTTGTCGGCGTCCCTGAGCAGCGGAATCAAGAGCTCGATGTCCGTGGCCGCGCCGAACCGCTCCAGCACGCTCACCAGCCGCGCGCGCACGCCGGCGTCCGGCTCTGCGGCCAACTGCTCGCGCGCCGCCTGCACATCGCGCGGCGTCGCTGCCTTCGACGCCTGCTGGGCCGCAGCCAGGCGCTCGGCCGGCACCGGCGAGCGAAGCGCCTCCGCCAAGGGCGGCGGTTCCCGCGCCGGGGCCGGCTCTGCGGGCTTTGCAGACGCCGCCGCCCCGCCGGCACGCGCCCTCTCGCGCAGGGCCAGAGCCTTGCGCGCGGCGTACCGAATCCGCGCCGAGCCGTCGCGCGAAGCCACCCGGGCCAGCACCGCGTCCAGGTCCGGCGGACCCCGCGACAGGAGTTGCCGCAACCCCTCCAGCCGCTCCTCCTCGGAGGCGCTCTCGAGCAACGGAAACTGGCGGCCGGAATCGGCCTCCTCGTGCATGACGATCGCGATCCTAGCAGCACGCCGGCCGCGCCGTCACCATTGCATCCCTCGCACCGCACAGTCACAATTGGCCCCGAACCGCCATGGCCGCCGACTGCGTCGAGAACATCAAGCCGCTCACCCCAGAGGCGCTCTTCCAGCTCGTCTGCGACGAGGTGCTGCGAGACGGCCGGGTCGACGAAAAGGAGCGCGAGACCGTCCTGTCGATCGCCCGGAAGATGCGGCTCGACTCGGGTCGCGCCCAGGAGATATTCCAGGCCTCCGTCCGCCGCTTTCGAGCCGGGCTGCTCGGCGAAAGCCGCGCGATGGAGCCGTCCTCGCTCTGCGAGACCGTGCTGGCGCACATCTTCGCCGACCGCAAGTACGAGCAGGACGAGGAGGAGCTCTTCGCGTGCCTGAAGTCCCTCTTCTCACTGGACGACGACCAGTACGCCTTGCTGATGCAGAAGGCCTTCAGGAGGGCCGTCTGACGCCGCGAAAGCAGCCCGCTGCCCGCCTCCCGGCCAGAACCGCGAAAAGGCCGCCCGCGAAGAAGGCCAAGCGCGCAGCGCCCGCCTCGAGACAGCGTCCGGTGCGCGAAGCCGCGCCGCCCGAGCCGTTGCCGCTCTTGGCCGGTGCGCACATGAGCGTCGCGGGGGGCCTGCACCGCGCCTTCGAGCGCGGAGATTCCATCGGCTGCCGGGCCGTACAGATCTTCACCAAGAACGCGCGCGGCTGGAACGCTGCTCCCCTGGCGGCCCCAGACGTGGAGCTTTTCCGCGAACGGCTGACCACCTCGGAGCTGGCTCGGGCGACGTGCGCCCACGCCAGCTATCTCATCAACCTCGGAGCCTCCGAAGGCCCTGTCGCCGAGAAGTCGCTCGCCGGCCTCATCGACGAGCTCCAGCGCTGCGAGGCGCTCGGCATCCCGTTCCTCATCCTCCACCCGGGCGCGCACATGGGCGCCGGCGAAGAGACCGGTTTGGACCGCATCGCGGCCGGCCTCGATCGCGCGCACGCCGCTTGCGCCGGCTTCCGCGTGCGGGTGCTCCTCGAAAACGCAGCCGGCCAGGGCAGCTGCCTGGGCCACCGGTTCGAGCACCTGGAGGGAATCCTCGCCCGCGTCCGGGAGCCCGATCGCCTGGGCATCTGCTTCGACACCTGCCACGCCTTCGCCGGCGGCTACGACATCCGCACCGCTGCCGGCTACGAAGCCACGATGGCCGAGCTCGACCGCCGCATCGGCATCGATCGCATCCGCATCATCCACGTCAACGACAGCAAGAAGGGCCTCGGCTCGCGCGTCGACCGCCACGAGCACATCGGCCAGGGCGAGATCGGCCTGGAAGCCTTTCGCTGCCTGGTCAACGACCGGCGGCTGGCCTGCGTCCCGAAGATTCTCGAAACTCCCAAGAAAGAGGACATGGCCGAGGACGTGATGAACCTCCGAACACTCGCCTCGCTCGTCGAAGGGGCCAGGGCCCGATAGGGTTCGCGCCAGCCGGATCATTCACCTCAACCTTCCCCCCCGAGTGCCGATGATCCATGCGGATACCTTCCGGAAACCTTTCAAACTTCTACCCGTCGCAGCCTTCTGACGAAGCCCGGTAGAAGTTTGCTTTTTTTCCCCGGAATTCGCTTCGCGATCGCGGTCTGGTAGAATCGCCCCGAGCAGGGCCGGGGGGAGACGCCGCCCGAGGGTCGCAGTCTCCTGGAGACCCCGCCGCCGGCCAGGAGCTTTCTCGACACGATGAGCTGCATCGATCCTTTCACTGCCTTCCAGCGCCCGGTACGAACCGGCCGGCTTTCGCTGCCTGCCCAGGGAACCCCGCGATGCTGATCCGTGGCCGGTTCCCGACCTCCTCCCGCGCTCAGGGCGGGGCCGCCGGTATGTCCCTCTGGGACTACGGTCAGACCAATCTCAACGAGGAGGAGCACTACAAGTACGATCGCGGCTTCTACCGGCGCGAGCTGGAGCAGAAACTGCTCATCTACGCCGGCTGCCTGGGGGCCTGCGAGCTTCAGCAGGAGGCCCACTACCAGAACCGCCAGAGCGGCGCCTGGTCCAGCCTCGACTTGCTCGAGCTGCAGGGTTTCCCGGCCTTCCTGCTCAACAACCGATACTGGGCCATCCACGCGCCGGTCGGCGAGACCGACATCACCGACTACGAGAACCAGATCCACCTGGAGTGGTCTGTCCGCGAGACGCGCGAGGCGATCGACATGGCCTTCCGCGTCCTGGCCGACTCCGTGGTCCTCCACCCCGGCACCTACAACCTGAAAAGCCGCCGGTTCTGGCCCCAGCCCGAAGAGGCCCTCCTCATCACCAACCACCGCCGCGTGGCCCTTCACACGAGCTTGAAGGCGCTCATCGACCACTTCCTCTACCGGCTGGAAGAGTGGCAGGACAGGCTGGCCACGTTCCTGACCACGCAGCGGGCCCTGGCCGATGACCTGCAGGGGCTCTTCCGCGAGTACGACGCCGCACCGCTCCTGACGATGCCGCGCTACCGGCTGGCCGCGCAGATCCTGGAGCTGATCACCCGCGAACAGCTCGGCGTCGATCTCGTCCGCTGGTGCAAGAACCCGGAGCGTGGCGTGCGCCTGGCCATCGAGAACGTCGAGCCCCCCAACTTCATCATATGCACGGCCGGGCAGCTCAGGCGCTTTCACTCTCGTATGACCGAGATGTACCAGGAAGCCTTCGAGCAGTCGACGCGCCTCTCGCCGGATGTCTTCGACCGCTTCCGGCCCGGGATGGTCCTCGACGTGGCGCACCTGCTCAACAGCAAGATCATGCTCTCCACGCCCGAGCACTCGGGGATCGCGCACATCTTCGAGGACCACGAAGACCTCGAGCGCGCCTTCGTCAGCTTGCCGGGCGAGTTCCCGACCGATCGTTCGGGGCTCCCCGTCGAGCCCCTCCTCAACAAGTTCGTCCGCGAAGGCACGCGCGACCTGCTCTGCGTCTACGTCGCAGGCTCGCACCGCACCGACCGCGTGATGACGACGCACGACCCGATCCGCGCCTTCCGGGAGCGGATGCTGCTCCATCCCCGGGTCGGGGCCCAGGGCTCCGTCCACCGCTACGGTCTGCTCCCCTTCGACCCCGAGATCGAGCTCAACCTCGCGGAGGTCATCCAGGTGTTCGGACCCGACAGGACTTACATGATGAAGCTCTTCGACGTCGCCCAGGAGCGCGTCCTGGCGAGCTTCAACAACCTGGTCGCCTACCTCGACTTCCTGCGCGCCGAGGAACAGCGCGCGCGCGAGCGCATCGCCGAGCACCTGGCCGAGCTGCGCGAATCCGCCGCGACAGTCGCGGACGCCCAGTGGGCGGAGGAGCGACTGGCCCGTTGCCGCTTCTATCTGCGCCCCTTCCGCAAGTCCGCCGAGCTGGGACGGCTGGGGTATGATGAGATCGGCTTCTACTCCTTCTTCGACGAAGGCCCCGAGGCCGTCGACATCTTCGCCACCGTGAAGGAAGAGTCCGGACTGGTCTGGGTCGCCCCGGCCCCGGCTTCGTACCAGAAATCATCGTGAGCCTCGTCATCGCCGTCTTCGTCCCTACCGGCATCGTCCTGGCCGCCGACAGCCGCACCACGATGCAGAGCACGGCCACCAAGACGACTCCCGGCGGCACGGAGGTCGTCCACACGCCGCTCGTCCTCTCCGACTCGGCTTACAAGGTCTTCGCGCTCCCCAACAGCGGAGTCGGCCTGCTCACCTACGGCGACGCCATCCTTCGCGACCTGCCGGTCGAGAGCTACGTCAAGCGATTCGCCGAGGTGAACGACCGCTCCAACCGAAAGACCGTCGAGATGGCCCAGCTGCTCCACCAGTACTTTCGAGAGCACACCCCGGAGAACCGGGCGCTCTTCATCCTGGCCGGCTATGACGACGAGGGCGGCGTCGGCGTCCCCCACGTCTACACCGTCGACACCGGCAACCCCGACGGCGTGCGCCGATCCAACATCGACCGTGACGGCCGCCTGCAGTACGGAGTGCTGCGGGGAGGCGACACGTCCGTGGTGGACCGGCTCATCAGCCCGGATACCCTGCCCCCCTTTCACCTGATGCCGCTGCCGGACGCGGTCGATTACGCCCGCTACCTGGTGGAGACGACCATCCTCACGCTGCGCTTCGAGCCTCGCTTCCCCAGCGTCGGCGGGCCGGTCGACGTGCTTTCGATGACGGCCGACAGCATGCGATTCCTTCAGCGTAAGGGCCAGCCTGCCGGGCCTGAGATGATCCGCTTCGTCCAGCGCCGCGGCCTGGATGCCTGATCCCGGCCACGGGGCGCTGTCGCTCGGAACCCAGCCAGAGGATGACGACCCGATGAGCGGTCAAAGGCCAGGCGAGAAGTCCCAGGCTTCGCGCGCGACTCCACCCGAGCCGTCGGTTGCCGAGCCGGCGCGCGTCCGCGTGCTGGTGGTCGACGACAGCGAGCTCTACCGAACCTACCTGCAGGAGGAGCTGACTGCCGCCGGATACGAGGTGGAGACCGCCCCTGGGGGCACGCTCGCCCTGGCGGCAGCGGCGGCTCGCCCGCCCGACCTGGTGATGCTGGACGTGGTGATGGACGACATGAACGGGCTGGACGTCTGCGCGCAGCTGAGACGCACCCGGGAGACGTCGGACATTCCGGTGGTTCTGGTGACCTCGCAGGACAGCCCCGACGACACGGTGCGCGGACTCGACGTCGGCGCCAGCGATTACATCAGCAAGCCGTTCAATCGAGAGATCCTGCTGGCGCGCGTGCGCAACCAGCTCCTGATGAAGCAGGGGCGCGACGAGCTCAAGCGCCTCAATGTCCTCAAGGACGAGGTGCTGTCCATCGCCAGCCACGATCTGAAGGGCCCGCTATCGAGCATCCTCGCTCTCGTCGGCATCCTCATGGACTCCTCGGCGGCTCCTTTGACTCCTTTTCAGCAGAGGTCCATCCAGGGAATCCAGGACACCGCGATCTACATGCTCGGGCTGGTGAACAACGTCCTCGACATCGCCAAGATGGAGGCCGGGCGGATGGAGATCTACCCGGTCGAAGTGCAGGTGATGCACATCATCACGCTCTGCGTGGAGCGCAACCACTTCATGGCGCACCGCAAGGGACTGGACGTGCAGGTGCACCTGCCGAGAAACCTCCCGGCTGTCGTGGCCGATCCGCACAAGCTGACGCAGGTGATCAACAACCTGCTCAACAACGCCATCAAGTTCAGCCCCGACAACCGCCCCATCGTCATCGGCGCACAGGCCGACGGCAGCCGGCTGCGAGTCTGGGTGGAAGACCGAGGGCCCGGAATCCCGGAGGCCGACCAGTCCCGGCTGTTCCGCAAGTTCTCGCAGACTTCGGTGAAGTCGCCCACTGGCGAGCGGGGCAGCGGACTGGGCCTGGCGATCGTCAAGCAGATCGTCGAGCTGCACGGCGGGCGGGTCTGGGTCGAGTCGAAGCCCGGCGAGGGTAGCCTCTTCGCCTTCGAGATCCCCACCCGCGGCGAAGCCTTCGTCGCCACCCGCACGCCGGCAGTATGAGGCGGCTCGGGGACTATCGCTGGATGCCCAGGTAGGCGACGTCCCGGGAGAACGAGGCGGCCTCGAATTCGAGCTTGCGACCGTGGGCCGTCACGGTGCCTGCAGGCTTCTGCTCGCCCGTCCAGGTGTCGAAACGGGTCAGCTCCCAGCTGCCTTCGGCGGGGACCTCGACCTTCACGCGCGCGGCGCCACGGGTGACAGCGGAGGGAGTCGGGACCTTTTCGGTCGGGACGTAGTCCTCGTCCTTGAGCCAGACAAGCACGCGGCCGGGCGCGTGCAGCCCCAGCCCCCGGACCTTCGAGCCGCTGACGCTGACCGACGCCTTGCCGATGTCGCCCGACATCGCCTCCATCCAGGTCGCCAGCTTCGAGGCGGGGCGGAAGACGCCGTAGTGGTTCGACGTCTCGATGTACTTGTCCCACCACCAGAACATGCCGGTGCCAGCCGAGCCGCTCACGAGCCCGGCGAACAGCGCATCATGCAGGCCGATGGCGGCGGGGTCGAACTTGGTCTCCCAGATGTAGGGTTCCCAGGCGGCGTCCTGACCGGCCTCGCCAGCCAGCGAAGGCTTGCGGTAGTGGTCGATGTTGTCGATGAAGCCGGGAAGGCTCTTCGCCAGGTCGCGCCGGTAGATGTGGATCTGGGCGTAGTCCAGCTCGCGCTGCATCCAGAGCGGCGCATAGAGGACCGTCTCGCCGGCGGTCGAGGTCGTCACGAGGTGGCCGGCAGGGTCGTGTTGCTTCAGGTACGCGCCCATCTCCTCGTGCCACCGCAGGACGTTGACTGGGTTGCAGAGCGTGAGATCGACCTCATTCCAGAGCTCCCAGGCCAGCAGGTTCTCGTAGCCGGAGTAGCGGGCGATCATGTAATCGAGCCGCCGCTTGAAGTAGCGGCGCGCCGCGGCGCTTGAGAAGAACTCGCCCGGCTTCTGGCAGGGCCCTCCGTTGGCGGCGTTGTAGGCGTTGCGAGACCAGTCGTTCTTCGGGCGCAACATGCCGTGGTACTCCAGGACCAGCTGCACGTAGATGCCGCGCTCCGCGGCCAGCTCGAACACCCGGTCCAGCGCCGCTGCCGCCTTGGCGTCGTAGCGGCCCACGCCGGTCTGGTTGCCCTCGATGAACATGCTCCAGGGGCAGCACCAGACGCGGACCCAGTTCTGGCCCGTGGCGGCCATCTTGTCGAGGTAGCGCCGCCAGCCCTCGGCGCGCTCCTGGGGCGAGTTGCCTTCGAGCACCCAGCAAAGGTTCATCCCGACGGGTGTGAATCGGCGGCCATCGGCCCGGGTGAAGGTCTTGGGCGACTTCGGGTCGATCCGGATGCTCTTGCCGCCCGTCGACGTGGAATCGAACGAGACTTCGTCGCCACTGGCAGCCGTGGCCGTCCAGCGCCCCTTTTCGGGTGCCATCACCCGGACGGCGAAGGCGCCGGCGTCGGGGAACGCATGGACCCGGGTGAGCTTCCCCGAGGGCGAGCGGACCGTCACGGTCGGGAGCTCGCCCTCTTTGAGGCCGGCGCCCGCCCGGGACGGGAAGCGCGCCAAGACGGGGGGCGCAAGAGCGGGTGCGGCGGGGCCGGCCGCAGGGGCGGCGGCTCGGGCAGCGCGAACCTCGGCGCCCAGGCGGTCGAGCGCCTCACGGAGCTCGCTTGCGACGCCGCGGCGCCGCCACCAGCGGGAATACCGTTCGAAGCTGAAGTAGGAGAGCTTGCCGTAGCTGGTCGCGAAGTAGCTGTCCAGGAGCTGCTTGAAGGCGTCGAGGCGCTCGGCGAGGGCCTTGTTCTTGGCGGCCAGCCCGTCAGGGACGGCGGTCTCGAGGGAACGCCCGATGTCGGCGGTCAACTCCTCGAGCCTGGCGCGGCGCGAATCGGAGCTGTCGTTCTCGGCCAGGACCGAGCCAACGAGCTCGACGGCCTGCTGGGCCTGCGCCCAGGGGTCCGCCTGCGGTGCGGCGGCGATCTGGACGACGGCGGCCTTCTCGAGGGGGAGGAAGCTCGCGGGCGCGGCCGGGAATCCGGCGGCGGCGTTGGTCGCGGCACGCTGCTCCGGTGAGGGCAGGCGCCGTTCCGCCTGATCGAGCGCATCGGCCGGAAGGCCCAGCTGCTTCAGCGTGACCGACCCGTCTGTCGAAGCCGTCGCGCTGGCGCCGGCCCGCCCGCCCGCGTCGGACTGGCTGCTTGCCGGGCCGCCCCCCGCAATCTGCGGCGCGCGAGGCAGGTCCTCCATCTCGCTCTGTGCCCAGAGCGTCCCCACCGCCAGCACGAGCGCAAGTGGCACCGCCAGCCCGTTCAGCCGTACGGACCCGCGCAAAACTTCCTGTCCCAACGGAGTGGTCACGTCATGTACTACGAACCGCCCCCCGAAAAGTTCTGGGGGGAAAATGGGGGGGGGAAATGGGGCCACTCGACTTGCCCCAATTTTGAGAAAATTGGGGCAAGTCGAGTGGCCCCATTTTTCCTCCCCATGTCCTCATCCTCCCCCCTTTTTCCCGTGTGCCCCCGACTTTTCATTCGTTAGAGTGGCGGCATGACCCAGCAGGCCCTGGACCGCATTCTTGCGGAGTATGCCGAACGGACCGGCACGTACCTGGCGCTGACCCGGAAGGTGGAGCGCGTTCTGATCGGGTTGCTCGAGAAGGCGCGCATTGCCGTTCATGCGGTCTCTTCGCGCGTGAAGCAGCGGTCGCGGCTGCGGGCGAAGCTGGAGGCTCCAGGGAACAAATACCAGCAGCTCTCGGAGCTGACAGATATCAGCGGTGTTCGGGTCATCACGTACTTCCACGACCACGTGGAAGCGGTGAGTGCGCTCATCGAGCGGGAGTTCCGTATCGATGAAGAGAACTCGGTCGACAAGGGCGAGCTGCTGGACCCCGACCGGTTCGGCTACCTTTCGCGCCACTACGTGGTCGAGCTGCCCTCGCGGCACCTGACGGTGAAGGAGCGCGAGCGGTTCCGGGGTTGCCGCTGCGAGATCCAGATTCGTTCGATCCTGCAGCATGCCTGGGCGGAGATCGAGCACGACCTGGGTTACAAGACCAAGGAAGCGGTCCCGCGCGAGATCCGGCGCAGTTTTTCGAGACTGGCCGGGCTGCTGGAGATCGCCGACGGGGAGTTCGTGCGCATCCGCGAGACGTTGGCGGCGTTCGCGCAGGACGTGGCGTCGAAGATCGAGGCCGGGCTCCAGGGCCTCTCGATCGACAAACCGGCGCTCTGGGGGTTCATCCGGCGCAGCCCCGTCGTGACGCACTGGGACGAGCAGATCCGCGCCACCGTCGGAGCCAGCGCCGTGGAAGAGCTGGAGGCCGTGGAGCAGTGGATTCCTATATTCCGCGCGGCGGGCTTCGACACGATCGGCGATCTCGAGAAGGCAGTCGCGCACCACGGCCCGCTCCTGCCGGGCTTTGCGCGCCACTTCCGCCGGTCGATGGGCCGCTACGACGACATTCTCCCGATCGCGCGCGGACTGTCGGTCATCCGCGCCGTCGACGCCCAGCTCGCCACTTCCGGGTTCGACACGATGAAGCGCGCCTATGCCTCGTCGGGCCGGCGCGTCAGCGCCGACTACCTCGACCGACTCTTCCAGGCCTTCACCGCCGCCCGGACCGCGGGCGCTGCGCCAGGCACTCCATGACGCGCTCGATGCCGGCTTCGAGCTCCGTCGGCGTCTGGTTGGCAAACCCCAGCCGCAGGTGGCAGCCCGGGCCAGGTGCCAGTTGGAACGCTTCTTCGGGCTGCACGTAGACGCCGCGTGCGGCGGCCCGCTCGGCGAGCTCCGCGGAGACGCCCGGAACGCGCAACCAGAGTGCCATGCCACCGTCGGGGAGGCGCCAGTCTATCGCGGCCCCGCGGTCTCGCCAGCGCGACAGCGCGGTTGCCAGAACGTCGCGACGCAGCTCATAGGCACGGCGCATCCGGCGCATGTGACGCTCGACGCCGCCGTCCTCCATCCAGTGCGCCACGGCCTCTTGAAGGAGTGAATCGCTCTGCCGGCTCAAGATTCGCCTCAGGCCGGCCAGCCGCTGGGCGACGGGCTCCGGCGCCGCCACGAACCCCAGTCGGGCCGAGGGATAGAGGACCTTCGAGAAGGTCGAGACGTAGATCACCCGGCCGTCCCGGTCGGCGCTGGCCAGGGGCGGCAGGGGCTCGCAGCGGTAGTGGAACTCGTGGTCGTAGTCGTCCTCCAGGATCGGCACATCGTGGCGGGCGGCTACCTCCAGCAGGGCCAGCCGCCGTGACACGGCGAGCGTGACCGTCGTCGGATACTGGTGCAGAGGCGTCGTGTAGAGCAGCCGGACCCGGCGTTTTCGACACAAACGCGCAAACGCCTCCGGAACCAGTCCGTGCTCGTCGACCTCCACGGGCGCCAGCCGAGCGCCGGCAGCTCGAAGGGCATCCCAGGCAGGCGTGTATCCGAGAGCCTCGACGGCGGCGCAGTCGCCCGGCGCCAGCAGGAGCTGACCGACCAGGAAGATCGCCTCCTGGGAGCCATGCGTCACGACCAGGCCTCGCCCGTCCAGTGCCCGCACGCGCCGCAGGTAGACCGCGAGCGCCTCCCGGAAGCGCGGATGGCCTGCCGGGTCGCCGTAGGAGAGCGCCGCAATGTCCCGGCGGCGCAGCGCGTCGGCAAGGTGCCCGCGCAGCTCGTCGAAGGGGAAGAGACGGAGGTCGGCCAGGCCGCCTTGGAAGCGGAACTCGAAGGCGCCGCCAGGTCGGTGCGGACCGGGCCCGGCCGAGCGCGTGAAGCGCCACCTGGGCGCCCGCGCCTCGCGGGCGGCAGAGCGCGCAGTGCGGGGCGTGAAGAAGCGTTCGGGCAGCTCCCGGCTCACGCGGTACGCCTCCCCGCGCCGCGCGACGAGCCAGCCCTCGGCGACGAGCTCATCCAACCCCGCCATGACCGTGTGGCGGTGCAGCCCAAAGCGGGCGGCCAGCTCCCTCGTCGAGGGCACGGCCTCTCCGGGCCGAGCGCGTCCCTCGCGCACGGCGTCCCGCAGCGCCTCGGCAATGCGCAGATAGGCCGGTCGCGAATCTACCGGTAACTCGAGCGTCAGCTCCCGCATGCTCGGAACCCGTTCACGCGTCCGCTTCGACTGGTCGAATTGAAAGGCTTCCTTTTCATTGTCTCACTCTACCACCAAGACGCGCCTTCCCTGCTTGATGTCAGCGTCGGACGGGGATATGCTGGGGTCCGGTAGTAACACGACGGGGCGACCTTGGGGCGGAGGTGGGCAACGTGGCGGATGAGAAGGTGGGAGCGGATGACGACGGGTTTCCGGGCGTTCTGAAGCTCGGTTCCCCTCACAGGAAAGCGATTGCGCGCGTTCAGCGGCGGTTGGCCGAGCTGGGCTGTCGGGACAACCTCGGGCGAGAGTTAGTTGCCTCGGGCGTGTTCGACAAGTCGACCGAGGAGGCAGTGATACGCTTTCAGAAATCGTATCCGGATCGGCACGGGAAGAAGCTCGAGGTAACCGGAACCATCCAATTCGAACATTGGGACACGATGTTCGATGAGGCGGCCACGGGCATGGCGACTTTCGAGGCGGACCCGCCAGCCGACTTGCCTCCGCTACCCGCGATCACTGGAAGCACCGGGAACGCCGGTTTGATTTCCGACAGGGCGTTCGCGCTGATCCTGAGGTTCGAGGGATTCGATCAGCCAGGCAAGTGGCCTGGCGAGGAGTCGGGCATCACGCTCGGCCACGGGTACGATCTGGGCTACAGAACCACGGCGCAGTTCCGTCGGGACTGGGAGAAGTACCTGAAGCCGGCCGTCCTGGATCGTCTCAGTCAGGCGATCGGCGTACGCGGGCTGCACGCCAGGGCACTCGCCCCCTCGTTCAGTGACATCCTCATACGCAAGGGGGACGGGCTCGAGGTCTTCACCCAGCGCACGCTTCCCGAGTTTTTCGCCAGGACTCTCAAAGCAATGCCGGGACTCCAGGCGCTCCCGTTCGACGCGCAGGGAGCCCTCGTATCGCTGGTCTACAACCGGGGCGACTCGATGAAAGACACCGATCGGCGCAAGGAAATGCGGGCCGTTCGAGACGCCGTGGGGCGGGGCGACCTCCGGAGCATTGTCAATAGCATTCGAGAGATGAAGCGGCTCTGGCCCAATGCCCGCGGGCTTCGCCTCCGTCGTGACGCGGAGGCCGATCTGGTCGAGAGCGCGATTCCTCGGAATTGACGCGCGCGCCCGAATCCGCCTCGGGCTGGTAATCCTCCGGCTCGGACCTGTCGATGCTGAGGATCGACCGGGAGTTTCCGCTCGCGGACGAAATCAGGGGAGGACCCGATGGCCACAATGCCCAAGACGCAGCTCGAGAGCATCGAGAAAGTCGTCAACGAACTCAGGAAAACGGGAAACCAGATTCACCTGCAGGTTTTCGGGGTAGATGCGATTGAGGCGGCGGGGAACTCTGTTGCCAACAAAGTGTCCAGCAAGCTCAAGAATCTGAGCACACAGCTGACCGACATCGCCAATGGGTTGGGTGCGTTGCCGCGCGTCTAGTCGCCTCTCTGATGGAGGCCTACAAAGGGGAGGATTCACTCATGAGCCGCAATCGTGTTTACTCGTTCGCGCTCTACGTCTCCGTCGCCGCAATCTCCGCAGGTTCGGGCTTCGGCGCCGCCGGCGACATTGCCGCAGTACAGAGGCAACTCCAGGACCGCACGACCAAGCTGGAGCTCGCGTTTCGGTCGATCAAGTCCGCGGCGGCGGCCCCGAAGACGACGAGCGGCGACCTCGACAGAAGGGCGAACTCCGCCATGGAGGCCGTACCTGGGGTCATCAGCTCCGTCAAGAGCCTGGCGGCCAAGATCGCCGGGGACAAGGAAGGGCATCCCAACATCCTGCAAGCGAGCACCGAGTTCGAAAACGTGAGAACGGAGGTTCACCGAGTACTCAGGTTCGGAATGATGGACGCGCTCAATCTTCTGAAGGGAAACTCCAGGGAAGAACTCCAGGTCGCGCTGGAGGTTGCGGCGGAGGACCTCAACGATGTGCAGCCACTGGCTGACCAGAGAGCGATCCTTGAACTCCCTTCGGATCAGATCACAAAGATGAACCTGGAGCTGGCCGACAAGTTCAGCAAGGCCAACGCCGTGTTCCAGCAGTCCTTGACCCGGATCACTGGGAGCCCGAGCGAAGCGACGGCCGCCGCGACACCGCTCATCGCGAGATCGGAGGAAGCCGCCCGGTCGTCACATGCGATAGCCACCACGACGTCCGCCTCCACAAGCGAGGCTGCCGCCGCGGTCGCCACGAGAACCAACGAGCTCCACAGGGTCTCTCAGATCCTGAGCCAGCTCGATGCCGCCGAGCGGGAGTACAACAAGGTCAACTTCGCGCCGCTCTACATCCTCAACGGCGGCTTTGCACCGGCCGTACTCGTCAATGTGTGGGACGACGCCTTCGGAGACACGACTCAGCACAAGACTGTCGTCCTGAAGGAGCCGGCCAAGGCGGGCGACAAGCCCGAGGTCGCAAAGGTGCCCTACTCGGGTCACTCACGCCTGGGGGTCCAGTTCGGCGCAACCGCCGGAAACTTCGACTGGGATTCCGGCCGCAGAGCTGCAGTCGGGGTCCTCGTGGGCGTCGGATATTCGCTGAACTCCGAAAACCGGGTCAGCGTGGGCTGGGCGCAGAGCGTCGACGACAACGACGAAAACGGCCCGTACGTCGGCTTCACGACCTCCATCAACAACCTCTGGTCGATCTTCGGGGCCGGCACTCCCCCGGCGGGCGACGCCAAAACAGCCAGCAGCCAGAGCCCCACGGTCATCACGACCAAGTAGTTCCGCATGCCGCCCGGGCGAGTCAATCTCCCCGCGGCGGTTCAGCTCCGCAGGGCATGGAACCAGAGCACGTACTCCTCGAAGTCGACCAGGCTCGAGAAGCGCGTGCCCGGGCCCAGCTGCTCCATCAGCAGACCGAGTAGACCGTGGCTCACCCGCGCGGCCGGAGCGAATCGGACCGCGTCCTTGGCGGCCAGGACCACGTTACGGTCGTGGCTGAGCGTTCGGCGCCGGCCCAGGTACTCGAAGAGCCTCCCATCCGGCCTGTCGATGCGAAAGCGCGAGGGATGGTCGCCGACGTGAAGCTCCAACACGGGTTCGAACTCGTCGCTCTGGACCAGCATCGACGTCGTCTGGGTGACACGAGGTCCGCGGCTGTCGCCGTCGTACTCCTCGTGAACTACTTTGCGTTCCAGCTTGGACGTGTGGATGAGCGCGTAGAAGACCGCGTGCAGCTCCGACCACGAAAATCGGTGCTCCGTGCGCTCCGTCTCGAGCACCGCCTCGCGCGAGGAAAAGTGGAGCCGGTGGACCCTTTCACACCTGGGCGGGAGGTCCAGTCGGGACGCCGGGACAGCCAGGGACGGCAACCCGGCCCGCCACCGCTTCATGACCTGGTCACGCGCCAGCGATAGCTCGAACGGGCCCGTCAGCAGGCGGCCGCGCTCCGGCAACGCGTCGTCGGCGTAGTAGGCGTGCGAGAGCGGTCCCTGCGACTCCTGCTCCCAGCCTCGGGCCTGCAGGCTCGCCACATAGGCCGAAGATTCGGGCAGCTGCGCCAGCAACATCTCCTCTCGCAGTCGCTCGAGCAACTCGCCAGCCCCGGGTTGGCCCGCGCACTCGGCCCGCGCCTGCAGGGCCTCCCAACGTGTGGCCGGGTCCCTCTCGAACGCCTCGGCACGCCGGACCAACAAGGGTTCCAGGTCGTGCTTCGGCGCACGGCCAAGTGCCTTGTCCACCGCCTCCAGTCCCAGCGCCGCGAACCCCGCGTCGAGCATCTCCAGCGCAGCGGCCGGTTGCGCCGACGACCCGAGCGTCGCTCGAGGATGGCGTTGCTCGAAGAGGGCATAGGCGTGCATCAGCGCTTGCGGCGCGCCCGCTCCAATCCAGCGCGTCACCTCCTTACGCTCCAGCTCCAGCTCCGTCCGGTCCCTGTCCAGGGCCGGCAATGGCATGGCCGGCCGAGGCTGAGGCTGAAAGAGACCGCCCAGCCACCGTGAGATCCCCTCGAGCAACGACGGCTCCTCCACGCCCACGATCTCCGGCTCGGCCCCGGGCCCGCCCGCCAGCTGCGCGAACTGCGTGGCATTGCACCCATAGATGGCGCAGCCCAGGTTGTACTCCCAGCAATCACGATGATGCGGAGTCTCGCACTTGGGGCAACGGACGAGCTGCTGCACCATCGGCGCCCCGCAGACCCGGCAGAGCTGTTCCATCCCCATCAGTAAAGCAAACTGCCCGCCGCGCAGCGACGGCTTCGACCCGATCGCCGATCGTCGCCCCGCCACGGAAGGGATGCTAGAGTGCCTTCGCTTTCCCGCTCGCCACGACCCCGCTTTCGACTCGATGAAGCCCAGCGCCAAACCCACGCCGACCCGCGCCGCGCGGCGCCGCGCCCGGCCAGACGACCTCTCGCGCGTGCTGGAGCAGAGCCGCACGCTGGAGAACCTGCGACGGGCGTTCGCCGAGGAGTCGACGCTGGTCTTCCGGTATCTTTACTATGCGTCGCTGGCGCAATTCGAAGGGCTCGAGCAGCATGCGCAGCTCTTTCGGCGCATTGCCGAGGGCGGTGGCACCAGCGTCCTGGGCTGCTTCGACTACTTGAAGCTCGGGGGCGATCCCGACTCCGGCATCACCGTGGGAGGCACCTTCAAGAACCTCGAATCACTCCTCTCGAGCGAGACCCGGCAGTACGCGGAAACCTATCCCGAGATGTCGAAGACGGCGCGCCAGGAAGGGTTTCCGGACATCGCGGCCTGGTTCGACACCCTGGAGAAGCTCAAGCGCTCGCACGCGCGGAAGCTGCGAAGGCTGGGATGAGCCCCCGCCACTCGGCGCGCGACATCGTCGTCCTCTCCGGCCTCGAGGCCGTGCGCAAGAACCCCTGGATGTACGTCGGAGCGGTCTCCGCTGCCGGCGCCCACCAGCTCCTCTTCGAGCTCGTCTACAACTCGGTGGACGAGGCGCTGGCCGCCGGCGGCTCCCGCATCGACGTGACCCTCGGAGGCGACCGATGCCGGGTCGCCGACGACGGGCGAGGCATCCCCTTCGAGCTGCATCCTCAGGAGGGCATCGCAGCCGCGGAGGTCGTGCTGACCAAGCTCCACTCCGGCAGCAAGTTCTCCCGGACGGCCAACCGCTTCGCCGCGGGTCTGCACGGCGTCGGGCTCTCCTGCGTCAACGCGCTCTCCGAATGGCTCTCGATCGAGATCCGCCGGGACGGAACACGCGCCGTCCAGCGCTACCGTAGGGGCGTTCCCGAGCATCCGATGAGGCTGGCTGGCCGTTCCACCGGCCACGGCACGACCATCGAATTCTGGCCCGACCCCAAGATCTTCCGCGACTTCGAGCTGTTCGACCCCATCGTCTGCGGCCGGTTCCTCGAGGATCTGTCGTTTCTGAACCCGGGCATCCGGTTCACGCTGCGCACGCAGGCGACCGCAAGAGCGCGCTCCTTCGACCACCACTCAGGGCTCCCCGGTCTGCTGGCGCGGATGGTCGAGGGCGCGCGGGTGCTCACGCCCGAGCCGATCACGATTCGCCTCGACACGAAGTCGCTCACGCTCTCGGCAGTTCTGCAGTGGACCACCGAAAGAGAGCCGTCGGTCCGGTCCTTCGTCAACTGCGTCCACACCGCTCACGGAGGCTCGCACGTTTCGGCCGTCTTCACCGGTGCCACGGTAGCCGTGAACCGCGTCCTGCTCCAGACCGGGCAGCAACCTCGCGGCGAGGACCCAGCGGAAGTCGAAGAGGCGACGGAAGGTCTGGCAGCGGCGGTCGACCTGAAACTGGCGCACCCGAACTTCGAGGGGCAGACCAAGGCGCGGCTGACGAACGCAGACGTCTTCGCGCCGATCGAGCGGGCCGTACAGACCCAGCTCCTGGAGTACTTGCGGAAGCACCCCGCCGTGGCCGCGGCAGTCACGGATCGCATCCTGCAAGCGCGCAAGGCCAGGCTCGCCGCGCGGCAAGCCGCCGAGAAGATCTACTTCAGCAGCGTCGACCGCGACGTCGACGAAGATGTCTACAAGGAGCAGTTCGGCGCCCGCTCCCGGAACTGGCACGAGTCGGCGGTCTGGATCACGCACGAAAAGCTGCTCCGGGCGCACGCGGCGCTCTGCAAGAAGGGCAAGGATGCCGTAGCACTCGACGTCTGCTGCGGAAGCGGCGTGGTCGGCGCGGCCTTCAGGCCCAAGGTCAAGAAGGTCATCGGGCTCGACCTGACGCCGGAGATGGTCAAGCTGGCCCGCGCCCGACTGCATGAAGTGCGGCAGGGAAACGTCTACCAGCTTCCCTTTGGCGACGCCACATTCGATCTGGTCTGCACTCGCGAGGTGCTCCACCTGCTGCCCGGTCCCGAGAAGCCGGTCGCCGAGATCTTCCGCGTACTGAAGCCGGGTGGACAGTTCATCGTCGGGCAGACGTTGCCGTTCAGCGAGGATGACGCAGCCTGGATGTTCCGCATCTTCAAGAAGAAGCAGCCGCTGGTCTTCAACTGGTTCCAGGAGGCCGACTTCCGGAGGTTGCTCACCGGCGCCGGGTTCGTCGATCTGGAGATGACCGAGGCGCACGTGTGGGAATCGATCGACGTCTGGATCGACAGTTACGAGACAACGAAGCTGCACCGCCAGGAGATTCGCCAGCTCTACCGGGAGGCCCCCGCCGAAGCCCGCGCCGTGCATCCGTTCGAGGTCTCGCCCTCGGGTGAGATCCGGGACCTCTGGCGCTGGGGCATCTTCTCGGCGACGAAGCCGATCGGTTGAGAAGATTTAAGGCGATTTCAGATCCGCTCACGTATCCGCCGAGGTAGCTTTCCGGGGCCGGCGGCAGTCGGCGTGGCGCATGGTGCGTTGCGGGCTGCCGAGCCGAGGTAAGATGGAGACGTGAGAAGGAAGATGACACCGGCTCTGGGTATCGGGGAGGCCGTGGCTGAGGTGGTCAAGAGCCAGCTACTGCCGGAGATCGCGGAGATCAAGGGGTCGATCGCACGGATCGACGTGACGCTCGTCAAGCTCGACCAGCGGGTGGAGTTTCTCGAGCAAGACAGGGTGCTGGTCCACCAGCGGCTGGACCGGATAGAGCAGCGGCTCGACGGCCACGACGGGAAGTTCGAGGGGCTCGATCGAAAGTTCGAAGCGATCGACCGGCGATTCGAAGCTATCGATCGGCGCTTCGAGCAGATGGATCGGCGATTCGAAGCGATCGACCGGCGCTTCGAGCAGATGGACCGGCGATTCGAAGCTATCGATCGGCGATTCGAAGCTATCGATCGGCGGTTCGAGCAAATCGACCGGCGATTCGAGCAGATCGACCGGCGGTTCGAAGCGATGGAGCGGCGGTTCGAAGCCATGGAGGCGCTCCAGCAGAAGATGTTCGACTGGATGATGAAGTTCGACGACCGCCTGACCCAGCTCACCCGGGTGGTCTCGCACATTGCCGTCGTGGTCGATCGGATCGAGACCCGTATCGAGGACCACGAACAGCGAATCCAGGCGCTCGAGAAGAGACTGTCCCCCACGCCTCATCCCCGCCGGCTGCGCTGAACACTCGACCGCCGGGCTCAACTGGTCGAATGGGACTCTCTAAACTGGTCGTTCACGATAGACCAGTTTCATCGTAACCTCGGAATGCGGGCGACGCGAGACAGCGGCGCCGCGGAACGAGGAGAGGCGATGAGACGGGCCGAGTACAGCGAGAAGGACCCCGCGGTCCTTGACGACATCCTGGACCGGGTCCAGTGGGGCACGCTGGCGTTGCTGGGAGATGACGGCTGGCCGATGGTCCGGCCTATGAACTTCGCCCGGCTGGGCAACCGGGTCTACTTCCACGGCGCCAAGCGGGGCGAGAAAGCCGAGCGGCTCGACGGCCGCGCCAGCTTCGTGGCGGCCGAACCGCTGGCCTGGGTGCCGAGCAGCTGGCGACATCCCCAGATGGCTTGTCCGGCCACGACCTACTACCGCTCCGTGATGGCACGCGGCGAGCTTCGCGTCGTCACGGACCCTGCCGAAAAGGCGGCGGCTCTGCAGCGCATGATGGAGAAGTACCAACCCGAGGGCGGATACGCTCGCATCGACGCCGGAGATCCGCGGTACCGGGGCCCGCTCGAGGCGCTCGAGGTCACGAGCCTGGAGCTCACCGGGGCCACCTGCAAGGTCAAGGTGGGCCAGAACCTGGAGCCCTCGGCGCGCCAGACCGTGTTCGAACGTCTGCTTCAGAGGCGTCGTCCGGGAGACATCGAAGCCGCGCGCGCCATGGCGGCAGTCGACCCGACGCTCTCGAGCGTCGAAGCGCTGTTACCGGTCCGCGAGGAAGACGGGCTCGTCTTCGTCGACCGAGCCGGCCAGATTCCGGCGGAGCAGGTCAAGGCGCTGCTGGACACGACCTACTGGGCTGCGCAGCGCCCCCTGGAGAAGGTCCGCCGGCTGCTGCACGGCAGCCAGGTCGTGGTCGCCGCCCTCGACGGCGATCGCCTCGCCGGGTTCGCGCGGGCCGTCACCGACGGTTCGGTCCACGCCTGGATCTTCGACGTCGTCGTCGCCCCCGACCAGCGCGGCCGTGGCGTCGGCACACGCGTCATGCGGCGGCTGCTTGCCCACCCCGTGCTGCGCGACGTCACCACCGTACGGCTCGACACGCGCGACGCCATGCCCTTCTACGAGCGCCTCGGATTCGAGACGATCGGCACCAAGAAGTCCGGCAACTACACGGCGAGCACGATGGTGCGCCGCGCGGCCCAGACCGGCGTGGGCGACAGGGTTTGACGCGGGCGGGCGGTCTGGAAGGCGCGGAGACGGCCCCCGCCCCCCCTACTTCCCGGCAACGCGATCCGGCTGGACGAACTCGATGCGGTTCCCGAAGGGATCGCGGACCTCGAACCTGGGCAGACCGGGGGCCTGGATGCCTTCCGTGATGGTCAGGCCTAGGGCCTCCAGATGAGCGCGCCAGGCCGTGAGGTCGTTCACCTCGTAGGCGACGTGGGCCTTCGTGGCGCGGCGGTCGACACCGTCTTCGACCCCGATGTGGACCTGGAAACCTTCCTGCTCCAGCCAGAGACCGCCGCGCGCAGCGAGCAGCTCGGGCTTGGGGACTTCGCGCAATCCAAGCACGCTGCAATAGAACCGGCGCGCCTCGTTTTCGGCACCCGGCGGCACCGTGATCTGGACGTGATGGACGCGCACGATTCCGGGCCGGGCGGCCCGCAACTGCTGCCCTTGTTCGCGCTCGAGCGCGGCGGCGAAGCTTGCGACCATTCTCAGCAGCGCATTGTAACGCGCATGAGCGTCAGCCGGCTGCTGGCTCGCCAGCTCCCGGTAGAGCGCCAGCTCGGCGTCCGCGACGGTTCCGGTAACCGACACCCCCAGGCGCCGCAGCCGGGCGGCGGCAACGGCGACGACCAGGGCCGGCACCGTTCTCAGGCCGGCCGCCAGGTCGGCGATACCGTCCTCCACGAGCTGACCACCCGGCAGCGCCATGTACTCACCCACCGCGCACCTCGACCAGGAACTCACGCAGTTTGAGCCGAAAAACGTCCGGGTCCACGGCGGGGTAGCGGATCAGCCCCGGCTTCACGGCCTCGAAGAGGCGCTCGAGCTCAGGTGGATCGACCAGCCCGCGACGGACCATCTCGCGAGCATCGGCCAAGTCGCGACCGTGGCCTCGTTCTATCTTCGCCAGCGCCTGGGCGTAGAAGTCGTAGTGGTAGAAGTCCACCTCACCGTGCCGCGCGATGAAGCGGCTGCGCTCTTGCCAGCCGGGAAGCGCAGGAATGAAGTCGTCCGGCGACGCCAGCTCGACGTTGAGCTCGAGCAAGTCCTTGATTCGCCCTATCGCCTCGAAGATCCCCGGCGGCTCGGGATCGAACTTCAGGTCCGCGTCGACAGTGGCCGGCCTCCAGCCCTCCAGCACTGCGCTGGTGCCTCCGGTGAGGTAGACCTTTCCGGCCCCCGTGGCCGCTCTTCCGAGCTCGCTCATCAGCGCAGCCACCCGGGCCTTGTCGAGCTCTCGGCGCATGCCCCCATGATAACCCGGCACTGCGCGCGTGGTTCCGTGCTCGATTCGGAGGCCTCGAGCCAGCTCGAACTCCAGCCACCGGATCTTCGCGAGCTCAGATTCGACGGCCAGTGAAGACTTCCGACCAATCCGTTTCGCTGCGCAGTGAGGCGGCCTTGATGCTGCCGGGCTTCTGGCCGCGCAGAACGGCGGACTGCAGGTAGGCCGCCTGGCCGCCGCTCGTTACCCAAAACACTTCGAGGGGGCCAAGCTGCCCCAGGCTCCGGCAATAGGCGTAATGAGGATTCTCGGCCAGTGCCTCGTCGACACGCCGGACCAATCCGGCGATTCGAGCGTCGTCCACGGTCGTCGCGGGTTCGAAGTACAGCACGTATCGCGGCGGAGAGTCCATCCGCGGCGCGAGCATGACGAAGGCAGCCTCCAGTCCCTCGACCGCAAGCACACGGCCGAGAAGCTCGTTCACGAAGGATTCTGCGAGCTTCTCTCCGCACAGATCGCTGACGCCGGCCTCACGGCCCAGGAACTCGAGCATCGGGGTGCGGCGGTGATGCCCGACGACACGGACTTCGTCGCGCAGCTCATAGCGATAGAGGCCGCCCGCGGTGGAGAGGATCACCGAGTAGCGCCGGCCCGTCTCCAGCTCGTGCGCAAGTCGCGTCTCCCCCGGGTGATCCAGCGGACGGAACTCGAAGAAGTGGCTGTCGAGCGCCAGCACCGGAGCGGGCAGACCGGTGATCGGAATCGTCACGACCCCCTCGGTGGCCAGGAGGCCTTTGGGCTGGATCTCCACCCCGGGCAACCGGCTCCGTAGCGGAGGCAGGAAGCGCGCGGCTGCGGCTGCGGCCCAGCAACTCAGGAAGGACAGACGCGGCCAGGTCACCGTCGGGGGAAGGTTTCCGTGGCGCTCGAGAATCCGCTCGAGATCGCGCGCGC
Organism: Candidatus Wallbacteria bacterium; assembly: GCA_016213845.1. Classification (GTDB taxonomy): domain Bacteria; phylum Muiribacteriota; class UBA6191; order JACPRK01; family JACPRK01; genus JACPRK01. The sequence goes on along the minus strand of JACQZN010000042.1, from coordinate 17,393 downwards.
GACGGAAGTCTCGACCCAGCCGCTGTTCGACCCGGCGCCGGGTCTGCAGCGACACATCCGCGGGCGGGTTGAAGGTGCCGGCCGCAAGATCCGCCACCAGCGCCGCCGCATGGCGATCGAGGAAGTCGAGGAGAAGCCCCAGATAGCTCGGGTTCCAGACCGACAGCAGCCCCAGTCTCGGCTCTGCCAGCAGAAACAGCAGCGTCGCGTACCGGTTGGCGTCCATGTCCGAAATCTCGGCCAGCATCGGAGGAGCGGGCGCAAGCTGGCCGAGGATGAACCGCTCGAGCCCGCTCAAGTACTGGGCGTCGGACTCGAAGCCCACAGGCACTCCCCCGATCGTCTCCGTTCTTCGACGGGCCGCCGGGCTGATGGACCAGTAGGCGGCCGTGGCCAGGAGATGGGGCCTGCAAGAGTAGACATCGAAGAGCCAGGGCCCAAGGGCTCGATCGAACTCGTCGCGGAGTCCCGCGGTGTAGGGGATGTACTTGGCCGCCGCCGCGGAACCGCTGGTGGTCTCCATCATGAGAACCGGCTCGTCGGACAGCACCCGCTGCTCGCCGCGCTCGACTCGTTCGATCCACGGAACAAGATCCTCGTAGGACGCCGCGGGGACCGCGCGGATGAACTCTTCGGAAGTGCGAACCCTATCGAGGCGATAATGCCGACCATAGGCCGAGTCACGAGCGCGTGCCAGGATTCGGTCGAGTACCGCTCGCTGGGCGCTCTCCGGGTCAGCGAGAAGTCGCTGGAATCGCCGGTGCCGGGCGAACGTCGCCCCCAGCCAGAGGCTGCTCAGGGCGCACAGCCATCCTCCTCTGCCCCAGCCGGCTCTACTCATGGAATCGAGCATCCCGGGCTTTCATAGACTGCCGAGTTCGACGTAGTAAGGTCTGCCGTCCAGCTGATGACGCACCTCCTCTCCCCGGGCGTCGAAGGTGACCAGATAGAGGTCTGCGGACAGTCTCAATCCCCACAACGCGCTCGCCTGTTCCAGCATCGGGTCATCCTGGGTCAGCCCGATGGCGACGAACGCGGTTCCTCGATTCCACTCGCGAGCCACCAGCCCGGTGAGCAGCGCCCGCCACACGGCCATGTCGTCGTCCCGGACGGCCGCCAGAGCGCCGAAGACCACGGAGAGAGTAGCGCCCGGTTCCGGAAGTCGAGGCCAGCCGAACACGCTCGCCGCCAGATTGAAGAAGGGCCGCAGAAGCCGCGGGCGCCAACCGTATCGCACGAGAACCCATTGCTTGTAGGCACGCTGATCCCATCGCGCCAGCGTGCCGACGATGCGGCCTCCCCGCTCCGCAATCAGGACATCCGCCAGGTCCAGCGCAGCCAGTCTCCGGCCGCTGCCGAGAAAATCCTCAGCGGTCACGGCCGGGAAGAACTGCCGCCGCGAACCGACCGCCTCGAGGAAGGCCACCAGCGCAGGAACATCCCGAGCTGCGGCCGACCGGACGGACCCGTCCGCAAGGGGCGCCGGCCGGACGCTCCGACGGACCGGGATGGCGGTGGTCACGTAGGGGCCTAGGCGATGGTAGGTGGGAAGGCCGGCCCTGCCGCTGGTGAGAACGGCTCGCGACGCTTCGTTCTCCTGCGCAATCGTCGTGAGATAGATCGATGCGTCGCCCTGATCGTGCAAGCTGCGCAGGAACTGGAATCCCTTGAAGAGCGCGGTGCCGCCGCGGTGTTCCGGGAGGATGCGAACGCCGCTCAGGTAGCCCGCCGTGGCAGGCATTCCGTTCAGGTACAGCCGCCGTTCGGACCTTTCCGCCATCCCGATGACGGTTTCGCGAGCCTGCGCCACGAAGACCTGGTGACGGTGCCCGAGCACTGGCGATGCCGCGAAGAACGAGGGCTCCCGACGCTGAGCCAGAGAGAATTCTCCCGGCATCGTCGAGGTCTGCAAGAGCTGCCGGAGGGCATCGTCGTCGTCAGAGTCCGCCAGTCGGACGGTGATTGCCTGCGAGAGGTGCGGCACAGCTCACGACTGCTGGAGCGCCGTGGCGCTGGCAGGGACCCGGCGGTCGTTGCCGGATCGCTGCAAGAGCTTGCGCGCCACCGGCGTGAGATTGCCCGGAGAGATGCGCGCCAGGCAGGCCAGCTCGTCGCCTCGGCCGTGGCCGGGATTGCGAGCTGCGAAGAACTGAGCAGCAGGGTTGGCGCGCTGCGCCTCGGTGAGCTCGGCGATCTCGGGCCGGAGGCACTCGCGCGCGGGCTCGAAGCGGATGATTCCGCGGGCGGCATCGTAGCTCTTGCCGAACCTGACGGACGCCAGGGTATCGAGGACGCTCTTCTCGAGCAGGGGGAACTCGGAATCGCTTCGAGGGTGGTAGTCGCGGAAGAAGAGGGGCAGCACACGGTAGGTTCGGTGGCCCATGCTGGCCAGAAACCAGTAGGCGGGTACGTCCGGGGCGCGCGCGGCGAAATCGATGAGGAAGCGCAGCCAGACTCGGGCGAGCTCGGTATCTCCCCAGTGACGTCGATCGATGATCGTGTCTCCGGAGTAGATTGCCCGGAAGGGGCCGCCCAGGGCCGTTCCTTCCATCGCAAGGAGCGTCGAGAACCCGGCGAGCTCACGGGACTCGGCGTGCTCGATCAGAATCGTCCACGGCTTCTCTGCCAGGTCGCGCTCGAAGCTCTCCCGGCTGACTCGAAGGAAGTGAGCGGCCAGGAGCTCGAACATGCGATCGCGCACGGCGGGCTCCAAGAGCGGCGTGGACTCGACGCGTCCTAGCAAGGCCATCGCTGACGTATGATAGCCCAACCATGCGGTTCTTCCAAATCTACCAGTACCTTGCGCCGGCGGTGATGTTTCCGCTTGCTTACTGGCTTTTTCTCCGCCGTTACAACGGAAATCATCCAATGACTCTGTTTGCGCTGTCCGTTCCCATCACCTTTTCCTACGTCGTGCCGGCCCTGGGCATGAACTGGCTTCGCATCTGGGCGATGCGCACCCGGTTTCGCATCGTACGGATCCGGCCTCATCACGGGTTCCTGTTCGGCTCGGCGGCCAGCCTGTTCGCGCTCCTGTGCCTCCCGCCGCTGGCCGCACCTGCTGGATTGGCGGAGGCCATGCGAGCGGGCTTCGTTCTGGGCACGGTCATCGGATTCTGGAACTGGCTGTACGACATCCACGCAATTCGCGTCGGTTTCTTGCAGGTCTACAATCGTCCGTTTGCGGAGGGGCGCGGGCCGGAGGCCATCGCTGGCGACTATGCGCCAGTCTTCTTCGGGACCTTCGGGTTCGCCTACGGAATAGCGCTGCGAGTCGCAGAGAGCGACCTTCTGCTCCTGGGGCACAGCGATCACTTCTGGCCTCTCCTTGCCGTATCGACGGGGCTCGTGCTGGCCGCACCCGGGCTTGCCTATGTGGCGCAGTCCTATGTCCTCAGGGGTGAATCGGGCCTGAGGTCGTACGCGCCCGAAGATTCATCGTGCTAGACTTGCCGAGCGCCGTCCGACCAGAGCCTGCCATACCTCTTCACGGGCGCGAGGTTTGGCCTCGGTTCATCCGATGAAACGACTGGATCCAGCCGACATCGAACGTTTGGCGTCCGACCCGGCCCGCCAGACGAGCGCAGGGCCAATCCCGCCCATCGATCTTTCGCGCCCCTTCGTGCCGGAAGACCAGACTCAGCTCTACTACACGCCCGTGTATCGCGAGCTCTCTCGGGCGGCGCGACTACGCTACAACCAGCTATTCGGCGTGCGCATCAACGAGTACATCATGGTGCTCGAGTCCGACTTGGTCGAGGCCGTGTTCGAGCCGCTCCGTTTTCATCGAGCGGTTGCGAGCGACCCGGCGCTGGTCCGTTGCATCGAGACGATGATCGAGGAAGAACGGCGCCACTATCGAGGATTCGCGGCGCTCAATCGCGCGTGCTTTCCCGAGCTCTATGCCGAGAGCGACCGCTACTTCTCCGGAGTTCCATGGCCCATCCGCGCGCTGTTCCGGACACTGCGGATACTGGCGGGGCCTCCGGCTTTCTCGCTCTGGTACGTGATGGCCATGGAAGAGTGCTCGACGACCATGGCCCGCAACCTCACCCTGCACCCCGACACCGAGACCCTGGGGCCACTGGAACCGGCCTTCTCGCAGGTCCACCGGGAGCATCTCAAGGACGAGACGCGGCACTTGCACATCGACGACCATCTCATCGATCTCTGCCTCATCCAGGCATCCCGAACCAGACGCCGTCTCGACGCGGCATTGTTCAAGTGGATGCTGGGGCCGATCACGCAACCGACCCGCCATGGGTCCGGCGTCAAGGTCATTCGCGAGCTGGTACGGCAGATGCCGGAGCTGGCTGGCCGACAGAGCGAGATGATCGACGCCGTGCTCGCGCTCGGACGGGACAGAGCTTTCCAGACGAGCCTGTTCAATCGGAAGGCCATGCCGCACACCTTCGAGCTCTTCGATCGGATGGAAGAGTTTCACGACCTGGGCAAAGCGATGGTGGGGTACGACAGACCTTGAGGACACAGTGACACGGCCCCTGGGCGTCACGACCTACTCGCTGGCGCTGAACTACTTGCCGCTGGCTCAGCTGGCCGCGGGAGTCCTGGTAGCCTCGCAAGCGGGCTCGCCGGGGACGGCTCTCGCCGTGGCGCTGGCGTGGATCTATCTGCTGCCTCCGCTGACTTGCAGGCTGGCGATCCTGATCTTCGGCGCCCCCTATGGCCGCGACCTGACCCAGCAGACCCGCAGCTACCGGCTGTGGTGGTTCCTTTGTCAGTGGCAGATCGTCTTCAACCGTCTGCCCTGGCTCGAGGAGGTCCTGCGCCTCGTCCCGGGACTCTACGCGTTCTGGATCTTCCTGTGGGGCGGACGGATCAGCTCGATGGCCTACTGGGCCCCGGGTTCGATGATCGTGGATCGGTCTCTCGTGATCGTGGAAGCCGGCGCGGTCATGGGCATGGGTGCGTGCCTGGCGGGCCATGCGGCGCGGCTCCATCCCGACGGCTCCTTCACCGTCGATATCGCCCCTCCGAAGGTGGGGCGAGGCGCAATGCTCGGAGCCTTCTCCGTTCTCGGTCCCGGCGCCGAATTGCCGCCCTATCAGCTACTGCCGGCAGGCCGGATGATCAAACCGTTCGGCCGATGGGACGCGAGTCCGTACAGTCGCAAGGTGGAAGGCGCCGATGGCGGAGAGTCCTGAGTCCGCCGGAGGCGCCGCGATCCCGGCAGCCCTCAACATCGCCATCGCGCTGGGCGCTTCGAGCGTGGCGTGCGCTTGCCTCTGGTTCGCAAGTCACGCGAGTCACTGGCTCGCGATTGCCCTGGCGGCCCTGGTCTTCTCCTTCTTCAACAACACGATTTTCTCGCTCCTGCACGAGTGCGTCCACGGCCAGTTTCACCCGGACCGGCGCGTCAATCATGCGGCGGGAGTGCTGTTCGCTGCGTTCTTTCCGACGGCATTCACCATCCAGAGGGTGAGCCACTTCGGACACCATCGACGCAATCGGACCGACCTCGAGCTCTACGATTACTACTTGCCGCACCAGTCGCGGTGGCTCAAGACCTACTGGATCTACTGTCTGCTCACCGGAGCCTACTGGAGCATCATCCCGGTGGCCGCGGGCGTCTACTTCCTCTGCCCCGCCGTCTTCCGGAGCCGCTGGTTCCAGAATGGCCCGGCGCGCTGGTGGGGATTTCAGGAGTACGTCAGGGACATCGCCGCGGAGCCTCTGACCCGCATCTGGACCGAGACGGCTTTCACCCTCGCCTTCCAGATCGCGCTCTGGAACCTGCTCGATCTGCGGCTGACCGGCTGGCTGGCCTGTTACTGGGCATTCGGATTGAACTGGAGCTCGCTCCAGTACACCGATCACGCCTGGAGCCCGCGCGACGTGCGCGAGGGCGCCTGGAACCTGCGATTCTGGCCGATCACTCAGGTCCTCTTTCTCAATTACAACCTGCACCTGGTCCACCATCGCCAGCCCGACATACCGTGGATTCATCTTCCGAGTCTTCTCGATGAGGAGTCGGTGCGCCCCACCTTCTGGAGCATCTACTGGTCCCTCTGGGGCGGAGCGCGGCCTGCCCCGGCCGGCCCTGGGCCTCAGCCGCTGCCATTCGTTCACGAGGAGGCGCGGTGAGAGGTCGGCCGCTGTCCTGGCCCACCGGCAGCCGTATCCTCTCCGGGGCGGCCGGCGCGCTGCTGCTGACACCCGTGTTCTTCTCCTGCTACCTGGGGTCGGCCGCCTTCGCAGGCAGCTCCGCTCATCGCTGGCACCTCTACTGCGACTGGGAGCTTTCGGCCCCGTTCTGGCCGGCGATGATCGTCCCCTATCTGTCCATGTTCGCGCTCTTCTGCCTCCCCGTGTTCCAGCTCGAGCCCGCCCAACTCAGGCAGCTCACGAAGCGGCTCCTGGTCGGGAGCCTGGCGGGCCTCCTCGTGATGCTTCTTCTGCCTGCCGAGCTCGGTTTTCCCGACCGGAGCGACGCAGGGATCTGGCAGAGCCTCTACGACGGCATCTACCGCATCGACAATCGCTTCAATACCGTTCCGTCGTTCCATGTCATCTACACTGCGACCATTCTCCTGCTATTCATCGAAGTTGCGACACCGGCGATGCGGCTTGCGTACTCCGCCTGGCTGGTCCTGGTATGCGCTTCGACGGTGCTCACCCATCGCCACCATCTCCTGGACGTGGTGGCGGGGCTGGCCATCGCCCTGACCTTGCACTCGCTTTTCCGAGGCCGGCAATCCGCCGGGAGCCATGACTGAGCTGGGAGGTCGTCCCGTGCGAATCAGCGCCTGCGTGATCCTTTGCGCCCTGTTCCTGTTGCCTTGCCGGGCGCCCGCTCAGCCGAGCCCGGACTCGGCCGATCACGACGCCCTCAGGAAACTGAAGGACGACGTCCTCGCCGCCGTCAATGCGCGCGACATGAACTCCATCACCCCGATACTGCACAAGCCGTTCGTCGCGACCCTGCTCACCCAGGACAAGTTCGACAGCGCCGCTGCAATGCAAGCCTGGTTCGATGGACTGTTCAATCGACCCGTCTTGCGCCTGAGCAAGCTCACGATGAAGGCGGAAGCCGACGAGCTCTCCCAGATCCATACGGGCACCTTCTCCGTCACCCATGGGACCACGTCGGAGCTGTACGAGATGGGCGACGGACGCCGCTTCGACATGAAGGGGCGCTGGACTGCCGTCTGCCTCAAGGAGAACGGACTGTGGAAGCTGCTGGCGCTGCACACGGGCACCAACTTCCTCGACAACCCCGTCATCAATGCCATCGAGGCCAAGTTGGTGACCGCCGGCGTGACCGGCCTGATCGGCGGCGCGGTCGCGGGCGCCCTCGCCGGCCTTCTTCTGGGTGCCTTCCTATGGCGCAAGAAGAGCCCGGCCGCCGCGCAAGGCGCGCCATGAAGATCCTGTTCATCCGCCCCAACATGGCCCCGCGGCGGAGCTCCGACGCCCTGGAGCCGCTCTGCCTTGCAATTCTCCAGGCGCTCACGCCCGAGGATGTCGAGACCAAGCTGATCGATGAGCGGCTCGAGCCCGTTCCATTGGATGAGCCGGCCGATCTCGTGGCCCTGACGGTGGAGACGTACACCGCGCGGCGCGCCTACCAGATTGCCGCGGCCTATCACGCCCGCGGTGTGCCGGTCGTGATGGGTGGATACCATCCCACGTTCTTGCCCGAGGAAGCCCTCCGCTTCGCTGACGCCGTCGTCTGCGGAGATGCCGAAGGGATCTGGGAACAAGTGCTGGCAGACACCAGGGCCGGCCGGCTCGCGGGGATTTACCGGCGAGAAGGCTTTCCCCCTCTGGCCAGCGCCCGGTTCGACCGCAGCATCTTCGCCGGCAAGAACTACGGGCCCGTGCGCATGGTGCAGTACGGCCGCGGATGCAAGTGGAACTGTGACTTCTGCTCGATTCGCGCCTTCTACGGGAGCTCTCTGCGCCAGCGGCCGGTAGAGGCCGTGGTGCGCGAGCTCGAGCAGCTCGCACCACGCCACGTCTTCCTGGTCGACGACAACATCTTCGTCGATACGGCTCAAGCCCGGGAGCTCTTCGGAGCGCTCAAGCCGCTCGGAATCCGGTGGTCCACGCAGGTTTCGCTCGACATCGCCAAGGACCCGAAGCTCGTCAAGCTCATGGCCGAGAGCGGCTGCACGCTCGCGCTCTGCGGGTTCGAATCGCTGAACTCGCAGAATCTGCACCAGATGAAGAAGCACTGGAACCAGGGCTATGGCGGCTACGACCGGGCCATCCAGATCCTGCAGGACGCCGGGATCATGATCTACGGGACGTTCGTCTTCGGCTACGACCACGACACCGCGGACGCCTTCGATGAGGCCGTGGAGTTCGCCATGAAGCACCGCTTCGCGCTGGCCAACTTCAATCCGCTGACGCCGACGCCGGGAACGCCCCTGCTGGAAAGACTCCGAGGCCAGGGCCGCATGCTGTGGGACCGCTGGTGGCTGGCCGACGATTACACGTACGGGCACGCCACGTTCCGTCCCCGGATGATGGAGCCCGAGGAGCTTACAGCCGGGTGCTTTCGCGCTCGCAAGCGGTTCTACACACTCGGGTCCATCGTTCGACGGGCCCTCGAGCCGCGCACCAATCTCGCCAGCTTTCACCGCCTCGGATTGCACATGATGATGAACCTGATCTCCCGGCGAGAGATCTCGATCAAGCAGAACGCCTCGCTGGGTGCGCCGGAGCCGCTGCAGCCCCGCCCGGCCACTTCGTCCGCAGTGACCCAGGGAGGCGTCTGAGGATGAAGATCACGTTCATCAAGCCCAACATCGGGCGCATGGAGCACAGCCTCTACGTCGACGAGGGACGTATGGAGCCCCTCCCCCTGGGCGTGCTGGCCGGGCTCACGCCGAAAGACGTGGAGTGCGTTCTCTACGACGATCGGCTGGAGGGGATTCCCTATGACGCGCCGACCGACCTGGTCGCGATCTCCGTCGAGACCTACACTGCGCGGCGCAGCTACGAGATCGCCGCAGAATTCCGGGCAAGGGGAGTGCGGGTGGTCATGGGAGGGTTCCAGCCGACGCTGGCCCCCGACGAGTGCCTCCAGTACGCAGACTCCATCTGCATCGGCGACGCGGAGCTCTACTGGCACGAGGCGATTGAGGACGCCCGGCGAAATCGATTGAAGCGCGTCTACCGGGCCGGTGCGGGTGTGCCGCAGCGCGGCGGCTTCCAGCCCCGGCGGGATCTCTTCCGCGGAAAGGGATATCTGCCGATCACGCTGATGCAGTTCGGCCGCGGCTGCCGGTTCGCCTGCGACTTTTGCGCTGTGGCGGTCTACTTCCAGCACACCAACTATGTGCGTCCAACCCATGAAATCCTCGACGAGATCGCTGCCCAGGAGCGCTCCTTCATCTTCTTCGTCGATGACAACTTCCTCTCCAACCATGGCGCGGCCAAGACCTTCCTGCGAGCGCTGATCCCGCTCAAGATCAAGTGGGTTTCCCAGGCTTCCATCGACATGACGATGGACGGGGAGCTGATGGATCTGCTGGAAGCCTCCGGCTGCCTGGGCAATGTGATCGGATTCGAATCGATCCATCCGGAGAGCCTGCGCCGGATGAAGAAAGGCCCCAACTTTCTGGGCGGGAAAGCGCGCAATCCGGTCAAGACTGGCTGGGACAGGTACCAACATCAGGTGGAGATCCTGCGCAAGCACCATCTCCAGACGTGGGCCTCCTTCACGCTGGGCCACGACTTCGACACCCCGGAGTCGATTCGCGAAACTTTCGATTTCGCCATGGCCAACAAGTTCTGCTTCGCGGCCTTCAACATCCTGATGCCGTATCCGAACACGCCGCTGTACGACCGGCTGAAGGCGGAGGGACGGCTGCTCTGGAACGGCAAGTGGTGGCTGCATCCCGGCTATCGCTTCAATCAGGCCGCCTTCCTGCCCAAGCTCATGAGCCCCGAGGAGCTCACCCAGGCTTGCTGGGACTGCCGCCAGAAGTGGAACACCGCGGGCTCCATCTTCCGCAGGATCTGGGATCTCAAGACTCACCTGAGCTCCGTGTCGCGAATGGCTCTGTATCTCGGATACAACCCGCTCTACGCCAAGGAGGTATTCAAGAAACAGGCGATGCTCTTCGGCCTGAGCCGCAAAGAACCCGACCGGCGGCCCACGCCCGCCTCGGAGACGCTGATCACCGAAGAAGGCGTGCGAAAGTTCTTCCCGGTGGGGGAGCGGATATGAGCTCCCAGAAGGGCCGCTCGGGCCGGCTTCGTATTGCGCTCGTCAGCCCCAAGGGTCCGCTCTATCGTCATCGCGGGGGCATCTTCACCCAGTCCCTTCGCTACATGCCGCTCACCCTGCCGACACTCAAGGCGCTGGTGCCGCCCGAGCTCGAAGCGGAGGTTCGATGCTACGACGAGGGCATCGGCGACGTGCCGGCCGATCTGGATGTCGATCTGGTCGGAATGACCGTCATCACCGGGACCTCGCGCCGGGCCTACGAACTGGCGGCAGGGTTCCGCGCTCGCGGCATTGCCGTGGTCCTCGGCGGGCCGCACGTGACCTTGGCCCCGGAGGACGCGCAGAACCATGCAGACGCCATTGTCGTGGGCTATGCCGAGGACGAGTGGCCGCGATTGCTGAGAGACTTCGTGGGCGGCCGGATGGCGGCTCGTTACACGATGCGGGAGGGGCTGGACATCGGGGGACGGCCCTTTCCCGATCGGACCGCTCTTCCTCGGTGGCGCTATCTCACCAGCAATGTCTTCGAAGCCACCCGAGGCTGTGTCCACAATTGCTCGTTCTGCGTGGTGCCCACGGCCTGGGGACGCAAACCCTTTCAGAAACCCGTGGAGGAGGTCGTCGAGGACATCAGGCGACAGCGCGCGCGCCAGGCGCTGTTCATCGATCTCAACCTGATCGCCGATCGCGACTACGCCGAGCGACTGTTCGAGGCGCTCTTGCGGCTGCGTCTCCAGTGGTATGGCCTGTCCACGGTGCTTCTCGCCGACGACCTTCCTCTTCTCGACCTGTGCGCGCGGAGCGGCTGCCGCGGATTGCTGATGGGGCTGGAATCGGTATCGAGCGCCAACCTCCGCTCGAGCTCCAAGCCGTTCAACTCCCCGGCGAAGTACGGACAGGTCGTGGACCGGCTGCACCAGCGCGGCATTGCATTGCAGGGCTGCTTCGTCTTCGGGCTGGACGAGGACACTCCCGACGTCTTCGCCAGGACCGCCGAGTTTGCAATCGAGGCCAGGATTGACCTGCCGCGATTTGCCGTGGTGACTCCCTTTCCCGGAACACCGCTGCACCGGTCGCTCGGTGCAGAGGGGCGATTGCTGCATAGCCAGTGGGAGCTCTATGACGGACAGCACGTCGTCTTTCAGCCGGCCCGGATGACCGTCGAGGAGCTTCAACGGGGCACGGAGCTCGCATGGAAGGCCTGTTACAGCGCGAGCGGTCTGGTGCGCCGACTCCGATACACCGCGGCGCCGTGGTGGACGGCCCTTACCACCAATCTCGGCTACAGGTACTACGCCCATCGGCTCAACCGGTTCTACACCTGTGACTGGATGATCCCGCGAGAGCCGCCGGTGAGCCACGCTCCGGCGCTCGCCTCGCCGACGCTCGGGCTGGATGACCAGGCGTGACAAGACCCTTCCGCCTCACCCTGGTGCACCCGAGCGTCGGGCGGAACCGGGGCATGAAGAAGTACATCCGGACCTGGATGATGGAGCCCATCCCGGTGGGAATGCTGGCGGCCCTGACGCCCCGAGGCGTGGAGAAACGCTTCTACGACGACCGGGTGGAGAGCATCCCGTTCGACGAGCCCACGGATCTCGTGGCGATGTCGGTGGAGACGTACACCGCCAAGCGGGCGTATCAGATCGCCAGCGAGTACAGGCGACGGCGGATTCCCGTGGTCATGGGAGGTTTCCACGCAACGCTCTGCCCGGAGGAGGTCGGGCAGTATTGCGAGACCCTGGTGGTGGGCGAGGCCGAGAGCGTCTTCCCCGAAGTGGTCGAGGACTATCGCCTGGGCCGGCCCAGGCCGCTCTATCAGTCGGCGGGACGGCCCTCGCTGCTGACAAGTCCGGAGCGCGCAGTCTTCGCGGGGAAGGGATACTTGCCCATCAAGTTGGTCGAGTTCTCGCGGGGATGCAGGTTCCGGTGTGATTTCTGCGCCATCCAGTCGTTCTTCGAATCGAGTCACAATCACCGGCCGGTAGACCGGGTCCTCGAGGAAGTGAATCGCATCCGGCGGCCGGGGCAACTGTTCTTCTTCATCGATGACAACATCACGAGTGACCTGGAAGCTGCCAAGGAGCTGATGCGGGCCCTGATCCCGGCCGGAGTTCGCTGGGTAAGCCAGTCGGCCATCAACGTGGCCTTCGACGAGGAGGCACTGGAGCTGATGCGCCGGAGCGGCTGTCAGGGGGTCCTGGTAGGGTTCGAGTCCCTGGAGGAAGGCTCCCTCCGCGAGATGAACAAGGGATTCAATCTGATGAAGGGAGGCCCTGCCCGGGCGATGGAAAACTTCCGAAAGCATGGCCTCCGGATCTACGGCACGTTTCTCTTCGGCTACGACCAGGACACGCCCGCCAGTTTCGGCAGGGCCCTCCGGTTCGCGGAGGAAGAAGGGCTGTTCATCGCTGCCTTCAATCACGTCACTCCTTTCCCCGGAACCCCGCTCTATCGCCGGATGGCCGAGGAGCGGCGGCTCCTCTTCGAGACCTGGTGGCTGGACGACCGGTACCGGTACAACATGATTCCGTTTCAGCCGACGGGGATGACCACGGAGGAGCTCGCCACGGGCTGCCTGGAAGCCCGCCGCAAGTTCTACTCGTGGCGAAGCATCCTTTCCCGCGCACGGCATCGCGTGAACTTCCGGAGTCCCTTCATGCTGGCCAACTTCCTCGTCATCAATGCGATGCACCAGCGAGACGTGGAAGGCCGCAACGGCCTGGCGCTGGGGGACGCCGACTGGGCGGGCCCTCTGCTGAAGGCGCACTGACGAGAGGGCTCAGCCCGGCCCGCCCGGCAGGTGGCGGACCACCACGGCGCGCACCGGCGAATCGAGGCGCTCGAGCGTGTCGAGGATGAGGCCGAGCGCTTCGTCCGCCGGATAGCCGCCGGAACCCGAGCCGAGCACCGGGAGCGCCACGGAGCTCAGCCCCAGCCGCTCTGCCAGCCGCATCGCGCTGGTCACCGAGTCGGCGATCGACTGCGCGGAGGCCCGCCAGGTCAGGTCGATGGCAGCCACGTGGATGAGCGCGCGGAAGGGAAGACAGCCCGCTCCGGTGTGGACGGCTCCGCCCAATGGTATTGCCCCCTTCGCAACGAGCTCGCGAAAGGGTGCCGTGCCGGCGGCTCTCTTGATGGCGCCCGAGACGCCCTGCGGGAGCAACAGCCACCAGGGCAGAACGTTGCGGTTCCAGGCGTTGACGATCCCCTCGACGGGCTGTGAGAGCAGGTCGCCGTACACGAGCTGGACGCGCTCCGGCGCGCCGGGCGCCTCGGCGGCCCCGTGGACGAAGACGACCTCGCCGGTTGGATCGAAGCGGAAACTGCGCTTGCGGCAGAGCCTCTGGAAGCCCGCCTCTCGCATGCAGGCCGTCAGCTCGCCGTCGCCGAGCGTGGGTCCCACGTCGAGGAAGGCGTGCCCGCCGCGGCTCACCACGCGCGCCAGCTCCTGCACCAGAGGGCCGACAGTCGAGCGAGTCAGGTGATGCCCCACGAGGCCGCTCGAGTGCACCAGATCGACGCTGCCCGCAGCGAGCGGGCGGCCAGCGGCATCGCGCAGCTCTCCGCCGACGCCCTGGACGATGATTGCCGTGTCGACGGTGGCGCCAGTCCGGTGCCGATACCGGCGGCGAGATGCAACGGCGGCGAGGGGAGCCGAGAGTTCGTACCCGATCACGCGCGAACCGGCGGGGCACCAGAACGCCAGCACGGCAGTCGAATCTCCAGCGCCGCACCCCAGGTCGACGACCAGCAGGCGCCGGTCGGGGACGTTGCCGCTCAGGCAGCGGGGAATGGTCCGCCAGTTGGCCCAGGCTTGGCGCCCGTTGATGGCAGCGAACTCCTCGGGGGACATCGCGGAATAGGCCCGCTCCAGCTCCGCTTCGTCCGTGGATCGAAACCGGACCCCTCGCCTTCCGAGTGCTCGCTCCGTCCTCCATTGCGCCCAGCAGATCGCCCCGAGCGAGCCCGCAGGGCCTTGGCGGACGATTTCCGACTCTGGCAGGATCAGCGCTCGCACGGGCGTCCTCTGGCTCTCAGCCTTCCTCCATCTGCCCCTCGAAACCCTGTACGTTGCCCAGGGCCATCGCCAGCAGCCTGACCGTGGTGTTCCAGTTGCGCACGGTCACGTTCTGGTACACGGCCAGCCGGTTCAGCTTCGTCAACCGGCTCTGGGAAGCTCGACTCGACAGCCTCCGAAAGTAGAGCGCGAGCTCTCCCGCTTGGGCCGCGTCGATCCCGGGCCTGGGCGTCAGCTGCCGGAGCACCTCGCCGGGCTTCGAAGGCTCCCGTACGAAGACGACGTCGTAGCGGAACTCGTCCGGACGCTGACCGAACTCTGCGGGCGCCTCGTCCACCACCTGTTTCAGCTCCTGCGACGTGACGAGCACGATTCGCGCCTCGTGGCCGAACTGTGCTTCGAGCGCTATTTCGATATTCTCGGTCAGCGTCGCCTTGCGTGCCGCCTTCGTTGTGAAGACCACATTGCCGCTCTGGATGTAGGTCTCTACCGAGGAGAAGCCCAGGGCCTGGAAGACGGCTCTCAGGTCGGCCATCCGGATGAGCTTGTTGCCCCCGACGTTGATTCCTCGAAGCAGAGCGACGTGACGGCAAAGAGCCATTTCTCGGACTCGTTTCAAGCAGGCAGATTCGTGGAGAGACGCTGCCGCCAGAGTGTACACCGTGCCAGGGCACTCGAGCGTTGGGCGGCGAGCCGAGCACCGGCGCGTGGCGGCATTCCCACCCGCTTCACATGCGACGGACCCGAGAAAAGCCTCCCTGGGCGCGGTATGCTGCGGAGCCCATCGAGGAGAAGCCATGAGCCAAGCCCAGGCAGACGCGGCCACGACCGCCACGACCGACGACCGAGACCGCCACGACGCCGGTCACGAGCTCCCGCAAGACGAGCACAACCGCAAGCTGCTGGACGCCGTGCGCCCCCGCGGCTGGGTCCATCCGAACCCTCCGAAGCGCTACAACCTCGTGGCGGTCGGCGCGGGCGCGGCGGGGCTGGTGAGCGCTGCGGGCTCGGCGGGCCTGGGCGCGCGCGTGGCCATTGTCGAGCGGAACATGCTCGGCGGCGATTGCTTGAACGTCGGGTGCGTTCCCTCCAAGGCGCTGATCAGCGCCTCCCGCGCGGCGGCCGCCGTCCGCCGTGCCGCGGCCTTCGGCGTCCGGGTGCCGGGACCCGTGGAGGTCGACTTCGGCGCGGTGATGGAGCGGCTGCGACGGCTGCGCGCCGAGATCAGCCCAAACGACTCGGCGGAGCGTTTCAAGTCTCTGGGCGTGGACGTCTACCTCGGAGCCGCGACCTTCGTCGACCGGGACGCCGTGCGGGTCGGCGACAAGGTCCTGCGATTCTCTCGGGCGGTCATCGCCACGGGCGGCCGGGCCTGGGACCCGCCGATAGCGGGGCTGAAGGAGACCGGCTACCTGACAAACGAGACGGTCTTCAACCTCACGTCCCTGCCCCGCAGGCTGGCCGTCATCGGCGCCGGTCCGATCGGCTGCGAGCTGGCTCAGGCGTTTCGCAGGCTAGGCTCGGAGGTGTGGCTCTTCGAGAAGGAACCGCGCGCGCTGCCCCGTGAGGACGCCGACGCTGCCCAGCTGGTCGCCGAGTCCCTGGCCCGTGACGGTGTCCAGCTCGTCCTCTCCGCCGGGATCGAAGGCGCCTCGAAGGGCCCCGCGGGCAAGCTGCTTCGTTACAGCAAGGACGGGGTGGAGCAGACGCTGGAGGTCGACCAGGTGCTGATCGGCGTCGGGCGGGTCCCCAACACGGACGGCCTGGGCCTCGAGGCCGCCGGGGTCGGCTACGACAGGACAGGCGTGCTCGTCGACGACCGGTTCCGCACGTCAAACCCGGCCATTTTTGCCGCCGGAGACATTTGCTCTCCCTACAAGTTCACGCACGCGGCCGACGCGACGGCGCGAATCGTCATCGGCAATGCGCTCTTCGGCGGCCGGGGCAGAGGCAGCGCCCTGACGATTCCCTGGTGCACGTACACGGAGCCCGAGATTGCGCATGTCGGCCTTTACGAAGCCGAGGCTTCGAAGAAGGGCATCGAGGTGGACACGTTTACCCAGCGCTTCGCCGAGGTCGATCGCTCGATCCTCGAGGGGGACACGGAGGGCTTCGTGCGAGTGCACGTGCGGCGCGGCACGGACAGGATCGTCGGCGCCACGATCGTGGGCCGGGATGCCGGTGAGATGATCTCGGAGGTGACCCTGGCCATCACGGCAGGCGTCGGCCTCAAGGCGATCTCGAAGACGATCCACCCCTATCCGACCCGGTCCGAGGCGCTCCGAAAGCTGGCCGACGCCTACAATAGGACTCGTTTGACCCCGATGGTCCGTTCACTCCTGAAGTGGTGGCTCTCCTGGAGCAGCGAGGCATGAGAGGGGCCCGGAAGGTTCAGCCGGCTGCGTGAGCGCCGGCTTCACCGCGACCGCGGCCCAGCCCCATGGGTGATTTCGCTTGCGGTCGAATCGATCCAGCGCCAGTAGCGTCCACTGCGCCAGCCTCACCAGGCACCATCCGAGCAAGACGACGGGATTCAGGCCGCTCCGCCACCAGTGCTGGGGCGGCCCAGGGCGCATCGAAGGCAGGTACAGGGAGAGCTCGTAGGCCCAGCGAGCCGGGGTCCCTCCCAGCGGAAAGACGACGGCTCCCGCCAGGCCGGCCCGCTCGACGAGGCTCCGCACTCCGTAGGACGTGAACCGGAAGAAGTCGTGGGGAACCTGGTGTTCCACCTGTGACATGGGAACGGTCAGATAGAGCTTGCCTCCGGGTTTCAACGTACGGGCCATCTCGAAGACGCACGCCGCCGGATCTGTGACATGCTCGAGCGTCTGGGTGCAGAGGACGGCGTCGATGCTGCAGGAGCGGATGGGCAGCCTGTCGAGCCGCGCGACCAGATCCAGGTTCCGGTAGTTCCAGCTTGGCTCGCCGACCGAGAGATCGAGCCCCAGGTAGGCCGCGTGTTCGAAGAGGCTCCGGTACGCGCACTCGCCTGCGCCCGCGTCCAGGACACGCGCCGCCGCCGGAACCTCCGCCGCGGCGTTGGCCACGAACCGCGTGACGTACCACCGGCCGATGTCGCGCAGCCGGGACCATCGGGTGAAGTCTTCTGTGACGCGTCCGGCCATGGTCCTTCGCGCGCGGAAGCGTAGCAGACCGGATCAGCAAAGGTCG
>JACQZN010000058.1 GCA_016213845.1 Candidatus Wallbacteria bacterium | reverse complement strand
GAGTACCTCGGAAAACCGGTGGCGTCTACCTGTACCGGGTTTTTCTCGAAAAACCCGGTACAGGTAGACGCCACGGGATTTCCCTGCTGCTTCGCGGCCCGGGACATGCCGGAATGACAGAACCGGATCGCTCTAGAAGCGATCCGGTTCCAGCTTGGCCGCGTCTTTAGCTGACCGGCCTGAATCGAGTTGCGGGGGCAGGATTTGAACCTGCGACCTCCGGGTTATGAGCCCGACGAGCTACCAGCTGCTCCACCCCGCGTCGTTTTGCAATTGAAGTGGGACCCGAGAATGCGCGTTTCCAGTGCCGAGGGCCGGAATCGAACCGGCACGGACCGTGAGGTCCAAGGGATTTTAAGTCCCCCGCGTCTACCAGTTTCGCCACCCCGGCGAAGTCCGTTGGGGAACGGCTTCACAGGTGCGCCGAGTGTACCATCGCAGCGTTCCGCTGTCAAGCATGATCTGCGGGGCGGGCCAGTGGGACGCGCGGCAAGGCGCCAGGATTGGGATCACTCCACGCGGCAGAAAGTACGGCGGGCGGCCTTGGTGGCGACGTCGGGAGGGCACTCGGGGCCGAATCGGACGCGGTCGGGCGGAACGGTGACGGCGGGAGTCGCTGGCGGGGTGACGCCGAAGCGCTGGACGGCGAAAGTGGCGCGGGGGTCGCTTGCGGCGCGGAGGCGCGGGAGGTCGCCGAAGACGAGGGCGACACTTTCGGCCTGGTCCTCGATGGGGTGGGTGGTGATGGCGTAGGAGGTGGGCCGTTCAGCGCACCGGGAGCGGTCGAACGTCCAGTTCTTGTCCGGCTTGACGGTCCATCCGAACTGGCTGGCCCAGTCCCGGGTGAGAGGCGTGTTGTTGAGGAAATCGACAGAGCTGTCGACGGCGGGTGTACCGCGGGTGAACTGGAAGTTGTGGGTGAACTCGTGGATGACGATGTGCTGGGCGGTGAGGCGGGTGGCTTCGAGGGTCGAGTAGGGCGGGGCCGGGTAGAGCTCGGAGCCCGAGGGGAAGGTAGCGAAGGTGAGATCGAAGAAGGTGATCCGGGTGCGGCTGCCGTCCGAAAGCTGGGTGGCGAGACCGGCGATGAAGTCCGGCTGGACGGCATCCTGGCGGGCGCGTCGGATCTGCACGTGCTGCAGGAACGGCAGCGGCACCTGGCGGAGCGCGGCCTTGACGGTCTCGAGCTCGGCCGAGGAGAACTTGAGCGGCTGGGATTCGACGAGGACGGAGGAGAGCGTGCTGGGAGCGGGCTCCAGAGGAGTAAGGGACGTGGAGGTGGTGGGAGTCGAGGAGGAAGTGGTGGTGGTGGCGGAGGTCGACTTGGTCGGCTCGTAGCTGACGAGCTGGCCGGGCAAGATACCGGGCGGCAGGTCGTCGGGCCCGCAGCCGCCGCCGGCCGCGAGCGAGACGAGGAGCAGGAAGGTCAACCAGACTGAATCGAGCAACCGACTCGAAAACGCGCGTGACACCGGAAGTCGTCCGCGAGTGCCGCGCCGAAGCAGGTGCGAGGAACCGTCCATGTCAGGCACGCCGGGCCAGCCGTCCGCAGTCGGCTCTCAGACCCGCTCGACCTCGTCGGGTCCAACGTCTCCGCCGTCGGCGTCTTCCTCGAGCGGCCGGCCCAGGTGCTCCGGAAGCCGGAACTGGGAGAGAAGCTCCCTGAGCCGGGCGAAATCACGTTTGTCCGGCTCCAGCTTCTCCTGGGCGATGGTTTCCTTGCTGATGGCGCCGATCTTCTCAGCCAGCCCGCGCGTCATCAGATTGAACGCATCGGCCAGCTCTTTCAGCTCGTCCCTTGGGCGCAGCGTGGTGACGATCGCCAGATTGCCCGTGCCGATCTCCTTGGCCACCTTCTCCATGCGGTAGACCGGCCCGGCGATGGTGTGGGTCACGAGAATCGATAACAGGAACACGAAAAACAGGCTGAACCCTTCCGCTATCAGGATCCTCGGTATCAGGAAGTTGGCGATGTCGCGCATCGTCAAGTCGGTCTGGCCCAGCCGCTCGCTGGAGTGCTCGAGAAGGTCCTGCACCTTCTCGCTGATCAGCAGGTAGCAAAGCCCTCCGACGAGGTTCGCGACGATGGTCACCATCAGCATGAAGATGATGGTCAGCTTCAGCTGAAACGTCGGCTTCGAAACGATGGAGCGTCGCCTGGTCGTCGTCATCTCTCGCGGTCCTCCCGGCGCCGGTGCTGGCCGGCACGCCGACATACTAGCATCGGGGAGTGGTGAGTAGCGAGTAGTGAGTAGCCTGACGAGCGGGAGCTTCCATGGGGGGGGCGGAGAGACTAGTATGTCGGCAGATGTGCAGGAGTTGCTTCGAACCTGTCCCGCCGGTGACACGGACCGGCGGCCCGATTTCACTACTGAGAGGGTGAGGCGCCATGGCGAAGAGCAGGGGAACCATCGGAATCTTGACGGGCGGCGGCGACGTCCCAGGTCTGAATCCGGCCATCCGGGCCGTCACCGTGCGCGCGTTGCGGGAAGGGTTCCAGGTCGTCGGAATCCGCCGGGGGTGGGCCGGCCTCGTCGATCTGATTCCCGACAAGGACGCCGACAACCGGCGCCACTTCCAGGTGCTGACGGAGGACGTGGTGAACCGAGCGGGTCGCACGGGCGGCACGTTCCTCCACACCTCCAGGACACGCCCGAGCCACCTTCCGCTTTCCAACGTGCCGGCGCACCTGCGCGACCGCTACACCGGCGAGGTCAACGACGTCACGGACCAGGTCCTCAAGAACCTGGAGTTCCTTGGCATCGAGTGCCTCATCCCTATCGGCGGCGACGACACGCTCAGCTACGGCCAGCGCCTGCACCAGGCCGGCATGAAGGTCGTGGCGATTCCCAAGACCATGGACAACGACGTGCCGGGCACCGACTACTGCATCGGCTTTTCCACCTGCGTGACGCGCACCATCGAGCTGACCCACAAGCTGCGAACGTGCGCCGGCAGCCACGAGCGCTTCCTGGTGCTGGAGGTCTTCGGACGCTACGCGGGATACTCGGCACTGCTGCCGACAATGGCCGGCGCGGCGGATCGATGCGTCATCCCGGAGCACCCCTTCGACATCGACCAGCTGATCGAGCTCATGAGCCGGGACCGGGACAAGCACCCGAGCCAGTACTCCGTCGTGCTCGTCTCGGAGGGCGCCACGATGTCCCATCAGAGCTCGATGACGTTCGAAGCCGAGGAGACCGACCAGTACGGCCACAAGAAGCTGGGCGGCATCGGTGACGTCATCGCCCGCGAACTCAAGGAGCGCTCCCCGAAGTTCAACCAGGGCCGCCGCGTGAACGTGGTCAATCAGCGGCTGGGCTACCTCGTGCGATGCGGCGATCCCGACGCCATGGATTCCATCGTGCCGATGGCCTTCGGCAACCTCGCGCTCGACCTCATCCTCAAGGGCGCCTCCGGCCGCCTGGTGAGCCTGCGAAACGGCTGCTACGACGACGTCCCGATCGACGTCGTGACCGGGCGCAAGAAGGTCGTGAACGTGAGCAAGTACTACAACACGGAGCGGCTGCGTCCCATCTATGAGTCATTCGCCCGCCAGCCGCTGTTCATCATGACCAGCGACTCCTGAGCCCCTCCCCCTACTCGCTACTCACTACTCGCTACTCCGTCATACCCAACCACGGCGACTCCCGCTGCGGTGCCGACGAAGAGCGTCTTGCTCGCGGCGTCCCACGCCAGGGCGTTGACCGTGTCGTCGGGCAGACCTCGCTCGGTGTCGAAGACGTCGAGCTGCGGGCCGGCCAGCCGCGCCAGGCCGGCCTTGGTGGCGATCCAGAGCACGGATGCGTCCTCGAGCAGCGCGTCGCGGACCTCGCAGGAGGGCAGCGCCAGGTTTCCCTTGACCGCAACGCGCGCCAGGTTGTCGTCCTTGACGACGTACTTGGTGTGCTCGCCGGTGTAGACGGTCCACTTGCCGTCGAAGATGGAGACGCCAATGTCGGTGGCGACGATGAGTTTGCCGGAGGCCTCGTCGAATCGGACCGAGTTGACGTAGTTACCGCCGAGGTCGGCGTTGCCCAGCTCGTCGAGGACGACCTTCTCGCTCTTGATGTCCTGGTAGGCGCCGTAGAAGTGCTCCCACTTGCCGGTAGCAGGCAGGAAGTGGAGCAGGCCGAAGCGGGTTCCGGCCCAGAGCTCGCCCTCGCGCCCGGCGGCCAGAGCCAGTACGTGCTGTGCGGAGGTCTGGTTCCGAGTGAGCGGCGGGTCGATCTGCAGCCGGTCCCAGCCCTTGTTGGCGGCATCCCGGCGTTCCACGCCGGTGGTCCGTCCGGCGTAGATGGCACCCTTGGCGGAGGCGATGCCGTTGATGCGGCCGGTCTCTTCGCTCGACCAGCCCAGCCCGGGAACGAACCGTCCGAAGCCCATGCTGGTGCCCGCGAGCAGCTCGCCTTTCTGCCCGGTCAGCGCGAGGATCTCCTGGCCCTCGAACCTGCCGGAAGGCGATGCGATCTCCCGGAGCAGCAGCTTCCGGGGCCGCGACAAGTAGGTCGCACTCTTCAGCCCGGCCCGGGTCCCGATGTGCAGGGTGCCAGCGTCCCAGCAGAGCGCCGTCACCTCGCCGGCTTTGCCCTGCTCGAGCGAAAGCGTCGAAAAGACGCGGGCCCTGGGCTGCGCGTCCTCGTCCTCGGAAGCGGGGGCCGGCTTCGTGGTCCCGCCCGTCGAGGTGCCCTCGCCGCAGCCCGTCACGAGCAGCGCCACGCCCAGCACCGCCCCCATCGCAGCTCGCCATGCATCATTCTGAAACATGCCCACATTATGGTCTCCGACTCCTGGGCAGTCCAGGATGTTCCGCCTTCCGGGCTCCCCCATGATTGACTTCCCACGGGCACGCGGATATACTGCGCTCTCGCTTTTCCAGAAGCCGGCTGACTTTTCATGCGCCCGTGTCGATCGCGGCCTTCCGGCTTCCGCACCAAGGAGCCCGATACAGAGATGCCAGTACCGAAGAGAAAAACCGCTCGCTCCCGCAGGGACACCCGCAGGGCCCAGGACAAGCTGGCGCTGCCGGCGGAGTCCCGCTGCCCCCGCTGCCACGAGGTGAAGCCTCCCCACAGGGTCTGCAAGTCCTGCGGCTACTACAAGGACTTCGACGTCCTGCAGCTCGAGGGCTGAGACGGGCGCTCCGTGACCGAACCAGCTGACGACCGGGTCACAGGCCCCGGGGCGTCGTAAGACATGAC
Organism: Candidatus Wallbacteria bacterium; assembly: GCA_016213845.1. Taxonomy (GTDB): domain Bacteria; phylum Muiribacteriota; class UBA6191; order JACPRK01; family JACPRK01; genus JACPRK01. The sequence goes on along the minus strand of JACQZN010000058.1, from coordinate 28,226 downwards.
CGTCATCGTCGATGCGATGGGCGGCGACCACGCTCCGCACGAAGTCGTCAAGGGAGCGCTCGGCGCCGCGCAAGAGCTCGGCATCGAGATCGTTCTGGTCGGCCGCGAGCCCGAGCTGGCCAAATATGCGATCCACAATCCCCATATCCGCATTCAGCACGCGGAGTCGGTGGTGGAGATGCACGAGCACCCGGCCAGGTCCCTGCGCTCAAAGCCCGACTCGTCCATCTCGGTGGCCACAAAGCTGCTCAAGGCTACTCCGGGCTCGGCGCTGGTCAGCGCCGGGAACACAGGCTCCGTCATGGCGTGCGCGCTCTTCGAGCTGGGCACCGTCTCAGGCATCGACCGCCCGGCCATCGCCACCACTCTTCCGACCCTCGAAGGCTCCATGATCGCCATCGACTGCGGCGCCAACGTCGACTGCAAGCCGGCCCAGCTGGTGCAGTTCGCCCGGATGGGCAGCCTCTACGCGCGCCACGTCCTGGGTATCGCCTCCCCTCGCGTCGGCCTGCTGAACAACGGCACCGAAGAGGGCAAGGGCAATGCCCTGGCCAAAGAGACTCAGAAGCTCCTCCGAGGAGGAAACACGGGCTTCGTCGGCAACGTCGAGGGCACCCAGATCTTCCGGGGCGGCGTCGACGTCCTGGTGACCGACGGTTTCGTCGGCAACATCTTTCTGAAGACCTGCGAGGGGCTGAGCGACATGTTCTTCCACGCGATGGGGGAAGCGCTGTCCGCGGCCGGCGTCGTCAGCGAGCTCGCCAAGGGCGTCTCCCGGCGCCTGGAGCGTTTCAGCTGCTCCAACCCGGCCAACTCCGGTGCCCCCCTGCTGGGCGTCGAGGGTTGCGTCATCATCACCCACGGCGCCAGCCGCGCCGACACCGTCAAGAACGCCATCGCCCTGGCGAACCGGTACTCCGCCAGCGGCGCCCTGCAGTTCATGCGGGAGTCGTGTCCCGATTGGAGTAGCTGCTCATGAACCCAGGCACCCGACGCGCGGTGGTTGCGGGCATCGGTTCCTACGTCCCCGACAAGGTCCTCACCAACCAGGACCTGGAGCGGGTCGTCGATACCAGCGAGGAGTGGATCGTCACCCGCACGGGTATCCACGAGCGGCACATCCTGGAAGACCACCTCACCACGAGCGACATGGCGGTCGAGGCCGCCAGCCGCGCCTTGCGGCACGCGGGCTGTCCGGCCTCCGAGGTCGACCTGGTGCTGCTGGCCACGGTGACCGGCGACTACGTCTTCCCGTCGACGGCCTGCGTGGTGCAGGAGAAGCTGGGGCTCACCAACGCAGGTGCCTTCGACATCGGCTCCAGCTGCAGCGGCTTCATCGCGGCGCTGTCGACAGGTTCGGCCTTCGTGCAGTCGGGCACCTTCAAGAACGTCCTGGTGATCGGCGCCGACGCCATCAGCCGGCTGGTCGACTGGAAGGACCGCAACACCTGCGTCATCTTCGGTGACGGTGCCGCCGCCGTGCTCTTGCGTCCCGGCTTCGGTGACCGAGGAATTCTCTCCTGCTACCTGAAGAGCGACGGGGCCGGCTGCAGGTATCTCTACCAGCCCGCGGGCGGCGCGAAGATGCCACCGTCGCTCGATTCGATCACCAACCGGCTCCATTACATCCGGATGGATGGCCGCGAAACCTTCAAGCAAGCCGCGCGCTCGATGACCCAGGCGGCGTTCGAAGCGCTGAAGATGGCGGGCCTGGAGACGACCGACGTCGATCTGATGGTCCCGCACCAGGCCAACATCCGCATCATCCAGGCGGCCGTTCAGCGCATGGGGCTCCCGATGGACCAGGTTGCCGTGAACATCGACCGCTACGGCAACACAGTGGCCGCCTCGATCGGGCTGGCGCTCGACGAGGCGCAGCAGAACGGCCGCGTCACCGCCGGCGACAACATCCTGATGGTCGGCTTCGGCGCCGGCTTGACCTGGGGCGGCATCGTGTTGAGGTGGGGCGTATGAAGATAGCGTTCCTGTTCCCGGGCCAGGGCTCCCAGATCGTCGGCATGGGCCGAGAACTGGCCGCAGGATTCGCGGAGGCACGCGCCGTTTTCCAGGAGGCCGACGAGGCCTACGCGACCTCGCTCTCCTCGCTCTGCTTCGAGGGTCCCGAGGATCGGCTGCAGCAGACTGCCATCACGCAGCCGGCGATCGTGGCAACCAGCACGGCGTGCCTCAGGGTGCTCGAGGCGCATGGGGTGAAGGCCTCGCTGGTGGCGGGGCACTCGGTCGGCGAGTACTCGGCTCTCGTGGCCTCGGGCGCTCTGTCGCTGCGGGATGCGATCCGCCTGACCAAGCTTCGGGGGCAGCTGATGGAAGCGGCCTGCCCTCAGGGAACCGGCGGCATGGCTGCGCTCGTGGGGCTGGGCGAGGAGCCGGTGCGGGCCCTGTGCCGGGAGGCGGTGGCAGCCGTCGGGGGCGTTGCCGACATCGCGGGGCTCAACTGTCCTGGCCAGGTGGTGGCGGCAGGCCATATCCGCACGCTCTCGGAGCTCTGCTCGCGCGCCAAGGTGGCCGGCGCGGGCTCTGCGACGATGCTGAAGGTGAGCGGTCCCTTCCACAGCTCCCTGATGGCACCGGCGGAAGCGGGGCTGAAGTCGAGCCTGGAGGCCGCGGATTTCCGGCCAGCCGCCGTGCCGGTAGTCCAGAACACGGACGCTGCCGCGCACCTAGATCCGGCGGAGCTCAGACGCAACCTGATCGGCCAGCTCACACGTCCGGTGCTCTGGCAGAAGAGCGTCGAGCTGATGCAGGAGCTGGGGGTGGAGCTTTTCATCGAGCTGGGGGCCGGTCGCGTGCTCGCCGGCATGATGAAGCGCATCCGCCGCGAAGCGCGCGTCCTGAATGTGTCGGACGCGGCCTCCCTGGAGAAATCGCTGGGATCGCTCCGCGCCGAGGGGCTTGCGGCGTCGCCAGGCGCGTGATATCACGGCTCCTGACCTAGTTTGACAAGCTCCGAACGGGTGTGAGACAATGACTTTGAAGGACCGGGTTGCCATCGTCACGGGCGGCACCCGGGGGATCGGGAAGGGCATCGTGCGACGGTTCGCGGCGCTGGGCGCCAAGGTCGTCGTGATCGGCACCAACGGTGAGACGGCCCTGCAAGCGGCCCAGGAGCTGGAAAGGGAGTTCGGCACCGAGACCGGGTCTTTCGGATGCGACGTCAGCGACGCCAAACAGGTCGATCAGACCCTCGACGCAGTCGTGGAGCGCTTCGGCCGGATCGACGTGCTGGTGAATAACGCCGGCATAGCCCGCGACAACCTGATCCTGAGAATGAGCGACGAGGAATGGGACGAGGTCTTGACTGTTAACCTGAAAGGGATGTTCCACACGACCCGCAAAGCGGTGCGGCAGATGCTGCGTCAGCGGTCGGGCTCGATCGTGAACATCACCTCCGTCGTGGGGTTGACGGGCAACGCCGGACAGTCGAACTACTGCGCCGCCAAGGCCGGGGCCATCGGCTTCACCAAGGCGGTGGCCAAGGAGTTCGCCGCCAAGGGAATCCGGGTCAACGCCGTCGCCCCCGGCTTCATCGCAACGGCGATGACCGAGGGTCTCCCGGAGAAGATGAAAGAAGAGCTCTCCCGTCTGATTCCGATGAAGCGTCTGGGCACCGCCGAAGACGTGGCGCCCGTGGTCGCCTTCCTCGCCAGCGACGACTCGGCCTACATCACGGGCCAGGTCCTCACGGTCGACGGCGGCATGGTGATGTGAGCAATCCCTAAGGAGGTCACTTCGAAATGGTTACCGAAGCCGAGATCCTCGAGAAGGTCAAGGATCTGGTCAGCAAGCAGCTCTCTGTCAACGACAAGCAAATTACTCCAGAGGCCTCCTTCATCGAGGACCTGGGCGCAGACAGCCTCGACACCGTCGAGCTCATCATGACGCTCGAGGAGAAGTTCGACATCGAGATCTCCGACGAGGACGCCGAGAAGATCAAGACGGTGCAGGACGTCGTCGACTACGTCAAGAAGCGCGCCGCCGAGAAGGGTGTGGAAGTCAGCTCCTGACCTTCCCCCGCGGTACCTTTCGGATCATGAGCACGAACTCCCGGGACCCGCGAAGGGTCGTCATCACAGGGCTGGGAACGGTCAGCCCCGTCGGAAACACCGTCGCCGAGGCGTGGAAGAACGTCGTGGCGGGCAAGTCGGGCATCGGCCCGATCACCACCTTCGACGTGACCGGTGACTACCCGGTCAAGATTGCCGCCGAGGTCAAGGGCTTCGACGCTGCGAAGTTCCTGGGCGACAAGGTCGCCAAGCACCTCGACCGCAGCTGCCAGTTCGCCATGGTCGCAGCCGACGAGGCGCTGGCCGACGCCAAGCTGGGCCGGGAGTTCCCGGGCAGCTTCGTCCCCGAGCGCGTCGGCGTCATGGTGGGCAGCGGCATCGGCGGCATCCAGAGCCTCGAGAAGAACGGCGAGATCTATTTCCACAAGGGCCACCGCCGCGTCAGCCCGTTCATGATCCCGATGCTGATCGCCAACCTCGTGCCGGGCCAGATCACGATCCGCCACGGCTTCAAGGGCGCCAGTTTCGCCCACGTCTCGGCCTGCGCGACCGGCAACCACTCCATCGGCGAGGCTTTCCGGACGCTGCGCTGGGGCTACGCCGACGTGGTCGTCGCGGGCGGCACCGAGGCGGCCATCACGCGCCTGACGGTGGCGGGCTTTGCCAATTGCCGGGCGCTCTCCACGTCCAACGAGCTCGGCGCCGGCGCCTGCCGGCCATTCGACAAGGAGCGCGACGGCTTCATCATCGGCGAGGGCTCTGCGTGCCTCGTACTCGAGACGCTGGAGCACGCTCGCAACCGCGGCGCCCGCATCTACGCAGAGCTCCTTGGCTACGGCGCCACGAGCGACGCCTTCCACATCACCGCGCCGACCGAAGGCGGTGAGGGAATCGTCAGGGCGATGAAGCTGGCGCTCGACGAGGCCGAGGTCCGCCCCGAAGAGCTGGCCTACGTCAACGCCCACGGAACCTCCACCCCCTACAACGACCGCACCGAGACCATCGCCTACAAGGCCGCCTTCGGCAAGACTGCCTACAACATCCCGATCAGCTCCACCAAGTCGATGACGGGCCACCTCCTCGGGGGCGCAGGCGCGCTCGAGGCGATGTTCTGCATCAAGGCGATGGAAGATTCGATCATCCCGCCGACGATCAATTACAAGACCCCCGACCCGGAGTGCGACCTCGACTACGTGCCCAACGAGTCACGCCGCAGCGAGCTGCCCGTCACGCTCTCCAACGCCATGGGGTTCGGCGGACAGAATGCGACGCTCATCTTCAGGAAGCTCGCGGCCTGAGAGCAGCAGCCGAAGCTCGGAAGGCGTTGCCCGCCACCTGACTCCCGATCCGGACCTTGCGCTCCTGGAAGCGCGACTGAAGGTCACGTTCCGGGACCGCTCGCTGCTGCAGGCGGCGCTGACCCACCGATCGCACCTGTCGGTGCTGCGGGGCGGCCGGGACAACGAGCGGCTCGAGTTCCTGGGGGACGCCGTGCTGGAGCTGACGGTCAGCCACCTGCTCTACCGGATGGCCGACCAGAAGGACGAGGGTGGCCTGACGCAGCTGAGGTCGCTCCTGGTCCGCCAGGACGCGCTGGCCAAAATTGCACGGCGGCTGGGGCTGGCCGAGTTTCTGATGCTCGGCTACGGGGAACGCGAAGCAGGCGGCGCCTCCAAGCCGTCCCTGAACGCCAACTGCTTCGAGGCGGTCGTCGGGGCGATCTATCTCGACCAGTCCTTCGACGCGGCTTTCCGGTTCTGCAAGCGCATCTTCTACGGGCGAATCCGCACGGTGCTCAAGAAGGCACACACCAAGGACCCCAAGTCGCTGTTGCAGGAAGTGTCGCTCTCGAAGTACAATGCGTTGCCGCGTTACGTCATGGTCAAGGAGACCGGTTCCGACCATAACCGGCGCTTCCATATCAAGGTCGTCCTCAAGAGCCAGCTCGAGTTCCTGGGAGCTGGCAAATCGAAGAAAGCCGCCGAGCAGCAGGCGGCCGCCGCAGCACTCAAGCAACTCAACTCCGAATCGTCCAGCTAGCGACTCCCCCGGCGCGGCCCGCGCCCTTTCCACACCCACGGGCTGCCACGAGAGCGTCCAACCGACTGCTCGGTCGCCCCGGAGCCGCCGTCACGACCCAGCCGAAGCCCGAGAGGACAGCGATGGACCACTCCGAAGACCCGATCCCGGTGCAGCCGGGAGCGAGCGACCCCTTCGCCCGTCGGGACAGCACGGAGATCCTCAAGGTTTCGTCCAAGTCGAGGCCGAAGGCCGTGGCCGGAGCGCTGGCGACCGTCGTGGAACGCGACCACAAAGTGGTCCTGCACGCGATCGGCGCCGGAGCGGTGAACCAGGCTGTGAAGGCGATCGCCATTGCGCGCGGCTTCGTGGCGCCGCGAGGCATCGACCTGGTGACGATCATTGCGTTCAGCTCGATCGAGATCGAGGCGGCCGACGGCGGCACCAGCGAACGGACGGGCATCAAGTTCTTCGTCGAGTCGAGGAGCGTGTGACTTGGCGCGTAGGGAAGCATTGACCGGGCGAAACCTTCCGGGCCGCCGGACGGCTGCCGGCCTACCCGCCTGACTGCCGCCATGGCCACAGCCGCGCCCCATCGCTACGAAGAGATCATCGAGGAGAACCTCAAGGCCGTTCGCCTCAATCCGCAGGATTTCTTCAGCTACTACAACCTGGGCAAGGCCTACGAGTTCCTCGGCTTTTACGAGGAGGCCGTCGGCGCCTTCCTGAAGGCGATCTCGATCAACCCGGAGGACGCCTACTCGCACAACTTCCTAGGGCTCGCCTACAAGAACCTGGGGCGTTACGAGGAGGCGATGCTGGAGTTCAAGCGCGCGCTGGTGCTGGACCCCAACTACTCGTACGCCCACGCGAACCTGGGGACGCTGTACCGGGTGAAGGGGCTCTACGACGAGGCGATCGTGCGGTTCAAGAAGGCGCTGTCGCTGGACCCGGAGAACCCGGCGGCGCTGGCGAACCTGGGGCTGATCCTGCACCAGCGCGGCCTGCAGGAAGAGGCGCGCGTGCAGTTCCAGAAAGCGCTGGCGATGACGCCTTCCTACGCCTTCCTGCACTACTCTCTGGCGAAGGTCTACCTGTCGATGGGCGACCACCCGAGCGCCATCAACCAGTTTCGCAAGTCGCTCTTCATCAACTCCGACGACCTCTACTCGCACCACTACCTGGGCAACACGCTCTTCGCGATGGGCGAGCTGGATGAGGCGTTCGCCTGCTACCTGCGGGTGCTGGAGCTGGACCCCAACTTCGTCTACGCCCACGCGCAGCTGGGGCTGCTCTACCTGGAACGCCGGGAGCATGAGAAGGCGCGCGGCCAGTTCCGCAGGGCGCTCGACATCTTGCCCGAGCACGCCGGCAGCCACTTCGGGCTGGGACTCGTCGCCTACCACGAAGGGCGGTTGGCCGAATCGCTCCGGGAGTTCGCCATCGCGCGCGACCACCAACCGGACTATGCGGGGCTCACCTATTACATGGCGCTGGCCTACCACAAGGAAGGCCAGCTCGAACGAGCCATCGAATGCTTCACGCGTGCGCTCGAGGCCGCGCCCAACGACCACCGCACGCAGTACGGCCTGGCGCTGGCGCTGCTCGACCAGGGGCACCTCGACCGCGGCATCCACCAGCTGCGGCAGGCACTCTTCCTGGCCCCCGAGGAGTCGCGCTACCACAAGAAGCTGGGCGATGCCTACGACCTGAAGGGCGAACCGGCCGAGGCGATCCGGCACTGGGAAGAGGCCAAGCGGTTGTCAGCTCGCGGCGGCGAGGTGCTGTCGGACGTGACGGTACGGCCATTGATGAGCCACCGAGACGACCTCGACATGGCGATCGACCAGCACCGCCGTGAAGTACGCGAGAACCCCGACGACGCCGAGGCGCACTACCGGCTGGCGTGCGCGCTGAAGCACCGGGGCCACTACGAGGAGGCGTTGGGCGAGTTCAAGAGGAGCCTCTCGCTCAACCCGTACGACACGTTCAGCATCTACAACATCGAAGAGCTTTCACGGAAGCTGGGACTGACCAACGAGGAGCTGGAGACGCTGCGCAAGCAGATCGCGCGGGAGCCAGAGAATCCCCAGGTCCACTTCCAGTACGGCAAGTCGCTCTACACTTACGGCAAGATCGACGAGGCGATCGGCGAGTGGGAGACGACGGTGGCGATCCAGCCGAACCACCAGAGCGTGCACTTCCTGCTGGGCGAGGCGTACCGCCACCGGGGTGCCACGGGTAAGGCCATCGAGCACTGGAAGCGGAACCTCGAGATCGACTCGAAGGACTTGAACTCGCTGTTGTCGCTCGGGAAGCTGTACCTGGACCAAGGAGAGCTCAAGGAGTCGGAGGCGGTGCTGAAGAAGGCGCTGCACCTCTACCCGGACAACGTGGCGGCGTACCTGTTCCTGGGCCGGGTGGCACGAAACGCGGGCGAGCTGGACCTGGCGATGCAGCACTACCAGAAGGTGCTGGAGCAGAACCCTCAGCTGGGCGAGGCGTATCTGAACATGGGCATCCTCTACCGGCAGAAGGGGGAACTGGAGCGGGCGCGAGACGCGCTGGCCAAGGGGATCTCAGTCAGCCGGGACGATTCGCTGCTCCATTACTACCAGGGGGTCGTGCTGCGGGCGCTGGGCCAGTACGCCGAGGCGCGAAAGAGCTTCGAACAGGCGCTGACGCTCAACCCGTTCGACGCGTTCGCGGCGTACAGCCTGGGCATCCTCGAGAAGCACGAGGGGGACCGGGAGAAATCTCTCCGGTACTTCCAGAGAGCGATCGCGCTGGAGCCGCATGACGTCTACGCGCGCACCAATCTGGGCATCGTGTACTACGAGATGGGGCAGCTGACGCGAGCGCTGGAGTGCGTGTCGGCGGCGCTGGGGATCGACCCGGACGACACGCTGGCGAACTACTACTCGGGGCTGGTCTGTTTCGACCTGGGCGACTTCTCGCGCGCAATCCGTCACCTGGAGAAGGTGTTGCGGGCCAAGCCGGGCGATACGTGGGCCAACTACAACCTGGGACTGGCCTACGAGGAGACGCGGCGGCCGCAGGACGCAGTGGGAGCCTTCAGGCGGGCGTTCGTGGAGAGCGAGCCCGGGTCGGCGGTGCACAAGTTCAGCGCCGAGGCGCTGAAGCGCCATGGCGTGAAGCCGTAGGGGCGGGGCCGGCAGCGGCGGCGCGCTGCGACATGCGGGGGCATGCGGATATTCGAGGACTGACAGATTCTCGACTTTCCGCATCAGTTCTGTAATTAGCATAATTCGCTCTCACCCATGCGGTGAGCGCCGCCGATAGCATGCGTGAAAACCAGGGACGATTCAGCCGCAGCAAACTGACGCAGCAAGGGAAGGTCGATCTCGAGTGAAAAGCTTCTTCACGCCGAAGGAGATACGGGAACTGGTGAAGGTCTCGTACCGGCAGATCCAGTACTGGGACAAATCCAACTTCATCAGCCCGTCGTACCGCCGCAGGGGCAAGTACCGGCTCTACACGTTTCCCGACCTGATCCAGCTCAAGGTCGCCGAGATCCTTCGGAACAACGGGTTCTCGATCCAGCAGCTGCGGGCCACGATCGACAACCTGCGCAAGTTGCTCGGCAAGATCAGCTTCCCCTTCTCCGAGCTCAACATCCTGTTCCGCAAGAACCGCATCCTGCTCTTCAAGGGCGACGTCCAGATCAGCGGCAAGGCGGACGACTACATCTACTTCAGCGCCCGCGCGCTGCGCCGACAGCTCGAGCACTCCCCCGAGCTGATCGCCCAGCCCGCCGCAGGCTGAGCAAGCGCTCCCCCCGTCAGGGTCCAGGATACCCCCCCCCGAAGGCACCGGCCCCAAGCAAGCCGGTGCCTTCTCCATTCCTGGCATGATCGCTGCTACGATGTCCGGACATGAGCTCGCAATGGGAAACCGGAACTCTCGGAGCACCGACGGTCGCAGAACCCGTGGCGTCTACCTGTACCGGGTTTTCTCGAAAACCCGGTACAGGTAGACGCCACCGGACTCTCGACGGCGCATTCGATAACCGGCTGTTCGGCCGCCAGAGCTGGGGAGTGGTGGCGACTCTGGCGCTGCTGCTGGGGCGGGCTGCGGCACTGGGCAATCCGCCGGAACCTGTGCTGATCTGGAGCGACCGGCAGCCGTCGCCCGCGCCGCCAGCGCGGCTCTCGCACGCAATGAGCTACGACACGAGCCGCAGCCTCACCGTGCTGTTCGGAGGCCTGGGCTCGTCCAACCTGGCGGACACCTGGGAGTGGGGCGGGTTCAACTGGGTCCAGCAGTCCCCCACCAACTCGCCGCCGGCGCGGCGGGAGCACGTCATGGCGTACGACCCCGTGCGGAGCCAGACCGTGCTGTTCGGCGGCATCGACTCCTCGCTCGGGCTGCGCAGCGACACATGGCTCTACGAGTCGGGCAGCTGGCGAACGGTGACCCCCGCAGCGTCGCCGCCCCTGCGCCGGGCGGCTTCGATGGCCTTCGACTCTGCACGCAATCGGGTCGTCCTCTTCGGCGGCATCAACACCGCACGCCTCAACGACACCTGGGAGTGGGACGGCACCACCTGGGGCCAGATCACGCCAACCGTCCCCCCGCCCCCCATCCGGGACGGCGCAGCGATGGCGTACGACTCCGGGCGCAACGTCATGGTGCTGTTCGGAGGCGACGCCGCAAGCGGAAAGCTGGGCGACACCTGGGAACGCAGCGGCACGGACTGGGTCGAGAAGACGGAGCCCGTGGCGCCATCGGCCCGCTCCGAAGCGGTCATGGTGTACGACGCGAGCCTGGGCAAAATCGTGCTCCATGGCGGCTTCGACCAGGACGGCCGGGCGCTCACAGATGTCTGGACCTGGGACGGAGCGGACTGGCGGCCGGCCCCGCTGGCGCTATCTCCCTCGGTCCGAGGCCAGCACGCGATGGTCTACGACACGGCCCGCGGCGCCGCCGTCCTCTTCGGCGGCTCCTCGACCACCAGCAGCGGTACCCGGATTGGGGATACCTGGGAGCTCTCGATCGACTCGGCTGATCGACGGCCCGCGGCCTTCGCCGGCGGATCGCGCACGGTCGGGCTAGGGCTCCCGGTGACTCTGACGGCGACGGCCTCGGACCCCGAGCAGCTCACGCTGACGTTCTCCTGGGGGCAGACCGACGGACCGCCCGTGGCTCTCGGCAACGCCTCCAGCGCTACGGCCACCTTCACCCCGACCGTCGCGGCCCCGTATGCCTTCACCCTGCTCGTCTCCGATGCGGTCGGGAACTCGACATCCTCCTCGGTGACCCTCTTCGCAGTGGCCCGAGGCGACCGCAGTCCGGCCTGGACCCAGCCGGCGGCGCCGGGCGCCCCGAGCGCGCGCGTGACGCATGCTTCGGCCGCTGACCCCTTTCGACGGGTGACCTATCTTTTCGGGGGATTTTCGTCCGGCACCGAGGGCGGTTTTTTCGAGTGGAATGGCTCGCAGTGGCGGGAGCTCTTTCCTCCGACGAAACCGGGTCTGCTGCGCGACCACGCGATGGCGTTCGACACGGCTCGGAAGCGGCTGGTGCTGTTCGGCGGGATCGCGTCGTCGCTCGACGTGCTCGGGGACACCTGGGAGTTCGACGGCACCAACTGGAGCCGGATCGCCGGCACTCCGGCGCCGCCCGACCGGCGACGACCCGCGATGGCCTACGATTCCACGCGGCGCAAGATCGTGCTGTTCGGAGGGATCAACGCTGGTCGGTTCGACGACACCTGGGAGCTGGACGCGACCGGCTGGACGCAAGTGAACACGGGGAACATCCCGCCCGCACGCTCCAATGCCCGGATCGCTTTCGACTCGAACCGGAACCGGATGGTGCTCTTCGGCGGAGCGCTCAGTTCGAGCGTTCCGACCGGGGACACCTGGGAGTACGACGGTACCAACTGGACGCAGAAGTTGCCGGCCCGATCACCGGCGGCGCGGCAGGACCACGCGATGGCGTTCGACCCGCGGCGCGGGCAGGTGGTGCTCTTCGGTGGGCTGGACGCCGACAACCGGACGCTCGCGGACTGCTGGGAGTGGAACGGTACGATCTGGACTCCGCTGCCGCTCTCGCCCCTGCCGCCGGCACGCGGGCAACATACCCTGGAGTACGATGCAGGGCGAGGCAGGATGGTCCTTTTCGGGGGCAGCACATCCACCTCTTCGGTCGACCGGCTCGGCGACACCTGGGAGCTGGTCCCCGACACGGCCAACGCGACGCCGGCGGCCGATGCCGGCGATTCCGCGCTCGCATCGACCGGCCGTTCTGTGACCCTTTCGGCGGCCGCCTTCGATCCGGACGACGTGACCCTTACCTACTCCTGGACCCAGGTGCTGGGCCGGCCCGCGACGCTGACCGGGACCGCCACGGCGAACCCGACTTTCACGCCGCCCTCTTCGGACAACTACGGCTTCACCGTGACGGCCAGCGACGCCGCCGGCGCCTCGCAGACAGCCACGGTGCGAGTGTATGCCACGACGCGCAAGCCGCCCGAGCTGGAGTGGTCGGAGCAGGCAACGTCCGCCGGGACGCCGCCAGCGCGGACGTTCCACGCGATGGCCTACGACTCCGTGCGCCACCGCACGGTGCTGCTCGGCGGCTTCGGCAGCTCGACGCTGGGCGACATGTGGGAGTGGTTCGACCGGCGATGGACGCAGGTGTCCGGGCCAACCCTGCCGCCCACGCGGCGGGAGCATGACATGGTATTCGACAGCGCCCGGGGACGGACAATCGTCTTCGGCGGCCTGGCCCCCAGCCTGAACCGCCTCGACGACACGTGGGAGTACGACGGCACCAACTGGGTGCGGATCGTGACGGCGGCGACGCCTCCGGCGCGCAATCGCCATTCGCTGACCTACGACTCCGTGCGGCGCCGGACCGTGCTCTTCGGCGGCGTCAACGGCCCCCGCTTCAGCGACACGTGGGAGTACGACGGCAGCAACTGGACTCAACGGACCTCTCCAGTCTCACCTGGGGCCCGGGAGTCGGCGAAGATGGCCTACGACGCCGTGCGCGGGCGCGTGGTGCTGTTCGGCGGCATCGAGACGGCGGGGCGGCTGGGCGATACCTGGGAGTGGGACGGCGCCCAGTGGATTCGCGTGGTGCCGCCGCGGTCGCCCTCGCCGCGCGCCCAGCACGCGATGGCCTACGACACCGTGCGCGGAAGGGTCCTTCTCCACGGAGGCATCGACCGCGAAGGCCGGGTCCTGGCGGACACCTGGGAGTGGGACGGGCGGATCTGGGCCCCCTTGGCGCTGCCCGAGCTGCCCGCAGCACGCCTCGACCACGCGGTGGCGTTCGACAGCGACCGGGGCCGGCTGGTGATGTTCGCGGGCTCCACGTCGACCAGCTCCATCAACCGGCTTTCCGACACCTGGGAGCTGCACGTCGACGCCGAGGACGCGCCGCCGCAAGCGCTGCCCGGCGAGTCGCGCACGGGTGCAGTCGGCAAGCCGTTTCCGCTGGCGGGCGGCGCCTTCGATCCGGACGGCGACACGGCCACCTTCTCGTGGAATCTGCTCATCGGCCCGTCGGTGGCTTTGCGGGACTCCACTAGCTCCGCGGCGAGCTTCACGCCGACGACCGTGGGAGAGTATCTCTTTGGCCTGACGTCCGGCGGCTCTGGCGGCGCGACATCCTCGGCCGTGGCGGTCTTCGTCGGGCGAGCGGCCTCGCTGGTGGGGGCCTGGAGCCAGAGGTCGTCGTCCACGACTCCCGCGGCGCGCTTTACCCACGCGATGGTCCACGACTCGAGGCGGCACGTGACGCTGATGGTCGGAGGGCTCGGCTCGTCCACGGTCGACGAGCACTGGGAGTGGGACGGACGAGATTGGACGCGGCGGCTGCCGCCGACCTTGCCCGGGGCGCGCCGGGAGCTCGACATGGCGTTCGATTCCGGCCGGGGCCGTGTGGTGCTCTTCGGTGGAATCGAGCCCAGCCTGCGCCTGCAGAACGACACGTGGGAGTTCGACGGCGCGAACTGGGCCCAGATGATGACGGCCGGAGCACCGCCCACCCGGAAGCGGCACGCGATGACCTACGACTCCGGCCGCAAGCGCACGGTGCTGTTTGGAGGCCGGCTGGCCAACTACCTGGGGGACACCTGGGAATACGACGGCACCAACTGGACTCAACGGACAACGCCAGTCTCACCTCCGGCGCGCGAGCACGCGCGCATGGCCTACGACTCGCTCCGCAAGCGGACCGTGCTCTTCGGGGGCGCCAACTCGGACGGTCGGCTCTCGGACACCTGGGAGTGGGATGGTTCCGTGTGGCAGCGGCGTTTCCCGAGGAAGAGCCCACCCGCGCGGGCGCAGCACGCCATGGCCTACGACGCCGCCCGCGGCCGCACGGTCCTGCTCTTTGGCATCGGCCCGACGGGCACGCCGCTGGCCGACGCCTGGGAATGGGACGGATCGAGCTGGACGCCGTTCGACCCGGGCGTCGAGCCGGCGGGCCGCCTGGATCACGCGGCGGCTTACGACACGGCGCGCGGGCGCATCGTGCTGTTCGGCGGCACCACCTCGACCAGCTCGTTCGACCGGGTCTCCGACACATGGGAGCTGGCGGCCGATCCGACCAACGCTCTGCACGTGGTGTCGGCCGGGCAGTCCGGCACGGCCACGGCAGCAAGCGCCGCCACGCTGGCCGGCTCGGCCTCCGACCCGGACGGCGACGCGCTGACGTACGCGTGGAGTCGGATCGGAAGCCTCGCGCTGGCAGGCACGCTGGCAGGCGCAACCAGCGCGCAGGCTACTTTCACTACCTCGGCCACGGGCCTCTTCGGCTTCGAGCTGGCCGTGCGAGACGGTCGCGGGGGATACGCCGAGTCGACGACGGAGCTGGCCGTGCTCGACGACCACCCTGACCTGGCCGTGGCGACGCGCGCGCCGCAGGACCGGCTCTCCGACACGGCCACCGAAGTCATCGGCACCATCGAGGCCGCGGGCGACGTCGACTTCTTCCGTCTGGAGCTCACAGGCGGCGCCGCCTACGTCCTCGACACGCTCCTCGCCGGGCTTCCGGACTCCTTCCTCACGATCTTCGACTCCGACGGGACGACGCGACTGGCGGACAACGACGACACCTCCGGGGCCCCGGCGTCTCGCGTCGACTTCGTCGCGCCGACTCGCGGGCTGCTCTTCGCCTCGGTGAGGGGCAAGCTGGCCGGCCGCGGAGGGTACCGAATCCGGCTGGCCCGGCGCACGGCGAGCACGGCGACGCCGCTCAAGCTGCAGGCGCCGGAAGGCGGTGTCGTCAGTTACGGGGCGTCGAATGACGCGCTCCTGGAAACCACGGGCGTCGACGCCACCGTCATCTTCGACGGCCTGCTGGCGCCGGCCGGAGCGCGAGTGCTGCTCGAGCTCGTCCAGCCTGGCCGCGACGGCGCACAGGTCGTGGCGGAGTCGGTGTCCGACGGCTCCGCAAGCTTCGGAGGAGTGCTGCTGGAGCGAGGGTCCAGCTACGTCGCCACCGTCACCGACCCAGCGGGGCGGCAGCTGGCGCAGGGCGTGCTCACCGAGAACGGTCCACCCGTGGCGCGCATCGTGGTGAGGGGAGGCAATGGCGGCCCGCAGATCGTCGAGCTGGACGCGACCCGCAGCGTTTCGCCTCGGAAGCGGCTGCTCTCATACGCGTGGAGTCTGACGACCGGGCCCGCGGGCGCCCCGGCGCTCGCCTCCACGGCGGCGGTCGTGAAGTACAAGGCGCTGCGCGCGGGGACTTACGTCTTCGGGCTCTCGGCGACCGAGACCGGGCTGCCGGCAGTGAGCGCCTCGGCGACGATTGCCATCACGGGAGCGACGCCCAGGGCAGACGCCGGCCCGGACCGCTATCTCATCCTTCCCGATCCTACGAGCAGACTGGGTTCCAAGGGGACGACCAACGCCGTTACGCTGGACGGCCGCGCGTCGCGCGACCCCGACGGCCAGGCGCTTTCGTACGAGTGGGAGCTGGTTTCGAAGCCGGGAGACTCGCGCGTGTTCCAGGACACGCTCTTCTCGAGCACGACGTCGCCGACCCCGGTGCTCACGTTCCCGGCGGACACGACCCTGGACGGGGCTCTACCGGCGGCCGGCGAGTACGTGGTGGCGCTTACTGTCGTGGACCCGGACGGTCTTTCGAGTCGGGATACCGCGCGCGTCGTCGCGACGGACCCGAACACGCTGCTGCCGTATGCGGACGCCGGCCTGGATCGCGCTGTCGACGTGACCGTGCGGAGCACGAGCCCGGCGCAGATCGCCACCGAGCTGGTCGACCCGGTGCTGGCGCTTTCGGCGCCGCGCGTGGCCTTCGTCCGGCTGGACGGCCGCGGGAGCCGCGACTCCAATCGGCCGCCACAGCCGCTCTCCTATGCATGGACGACACTGGAGGCGCCCGCCGGCGCGCCGAAGCCGGAGCTGGCTGCTACCGCCACGCCGTCCTTCGTGCCCGTCGTCGGCGGTGTCTACGCCTTCCAGCTCGTCACGAAGAACGCGCGGTTCGAGAGCGCACCTTCGAAGGTGCGCGTGCTGGTGCGAGTGAAAAATGCATCCAACGCACCGCCCGTGGCGCAGGCCGTGATCATCGACCCGGCGCGCGGGATGGTCGCAGAGGAGGGTGCGCCCGCGCTGGCGTTCACGACGGGGACCGATCGGATCGTGCTCGATGCCTCGCGCTCCACGGACCGGGAGGACCCCGATGGGCTGAAGTATGCGTGGACGCAGACGCTGGGACCGCCCGTGGTGCTGGCACCGTCCACAGAGGACGCCCGGGTGGAGTTCGTGGCTGCGGCCGCCTGCAAGTACCAGTTCCAGGTCACCGTGACCGATCCCGACGGAGCCGAGGACAGGTCAGAGGACCTGGTGCTCCTGGCCGCCGACGTCGGCGACACGCCGCCCGAGCTCGATCTGGTCGCACTGGCTGCCGGGCAATCACAGCCGGGCGAGGCCGTGCCGGACGATCCGTCAGCGCCAGCGCCTCGATCGCTCAGGGTCACGGCGGGCACCACGGTGACGTTGAGGGCGACGGCGACGGACCCCGATGTAGGGGTGGCGCCGCTCTCGCAGTCGCTGGTGTTCTCGTTTGAGCAGCTGGCCGGTCCGACGGTCCTGCTGCTTCCCTCGGAGTCGACGGCGACGCTGGTGAGCGAGGCGAGCTTCGTGCCGACGACCTCGCGCGTCCACGTTTTCAGGGCGCGAGCGGAGGAGCTCGACTCCGCGGGCGCGCCGATCGGCATTTTCCGTCAAAGGACAATTCGTGTCGTCGTCGACTCTGCGACGAACGGCGTGCCCGTCGCCGCCGCGCGGATCGTGGCAGGAAAGGACGAGGCCTCCGTCTGCACGAACCTCTCGCTCGACGGCAGCCAGTCGGCTGACAGCGGCCCCAACGCGGCATCGGCAGTCGCCTACCAGTGGGTGCAAGTCCAGGGCCCGCCGGTCGTGCTCTCGGACCCATTCACGAGGATCACCACGTTTGTCGTGCCCGACTTCGGCGACGACGCCTCGCGGACCTACTCCTTCCAGCTGTTCGTCGACGACGCCCAGGACCGCAGCGAACCGGCGGTGGTCAGCATTGCCGTCGACCCGCTGACGACGCGCTCGGCCCAGCTCACCCTGGAGGGCGGCCCCAACTTGATCGCGCTTCCGGTGAGGCGCGGCGTCGAGGAATCGCCGCCGGTCTCGCGCGTGCTGGACGTGCTGGGGGCACGCTTCGCGGCCTACCTGCCGGCGGGTGCCGAGGAAGCGGGCGTGTTCCGGCCGGTGGCGGCCGAGTTTGGCTCCATCGCGGACCCTCTGCGGGGACACGACGGCTTCCTGGTCACGGCGCCAAGGCGGCAATCGCCTCGAACCGTCGAGGGACGGCCTTGGGGCAGCACAGACCGCTCACGCCTTCTGCGACGCGGCCTGAACTTGGTCGCCTACCCGCGCGACCCGCCAGCGGGCGAAACGACGAGCTCGCTGGCGACCCGCGCCGGTGCCAGCTTCGTCGTCTCGACCGAGGCCGATTCCGTACCCGGGCGGACGCGATTCCGCGTGCATCTGCCGGGCGTTACCGACCCCTCAACGGTCCTCACGGGTCGCGCCTACCTGCTGTCGGTACCCGACAGCCTCGTGCTGACGTTCCCGGCGTGCGGTCCGTGAGCACCGAGATGCCTGCGCCCCACGGCGGCCGCACGCTGGAGCTCGCTGCGATTCGCGAGGCACTCGAGTTCGCGGTCGAAGCGGCGCAGCTGGCCGGCGCCTTCACCCTGGGCTACTTCAACACCGGCACGCCGCACGAGCTGAAGGCGGACCGCTCGCCGGTCACCGCGGCTGACCGCGGCTCCGAGGAGCTCCTGCGGCGACGGATCGCCAGGGCCTTCCCGGACGACGGCGTGCTGGGGGAAGAGTTCGGCGAGACGCCCGGGCGCTCGCCGGGCAGATGGATTCTCGACCCGATCGACGGCACGTTCAGCTTCATCAGCGGTGTGCCGCTGTACAGCGTGCTGGTAGCCTACGAGTGGGCCGGGGAGCTGGTCGCCGGCGTCATCCACATGCCGGCCTTGCACGAGACGGTCTGGGCAGGCCGGGGACTCGGAGTCTGGTGGAATGGACGCCGGGCCCGAGTCTCCGAGGCGAACGACCTGGCCGAGGCACGGGTGCTCTCCTGCGGCTCGAAGATGTTCGGTACGGGCGACAAGAAGAGCGGCTTCGACCGGCTGGTGCGCGCCTGCCGCGCGGACCGCAGCTGGTGCGACGCCTATGCGTACGCGCTGCTTGCGACTGGGCGCGCCGAGGTCGTACTGGACCTGTCGCTCTCGCTCTGGGACACGGCCGCGCTCTACCCCGTGGTCACGGAAGCCGGCGGCACCTTCACCGACTGGAGCGGCCACACCACACCCCACACTTCCGAGGTCATCGCCACCAACGGCAAGCTCCTCCCCGCAGTGCTGGCCGAGCTGCGCGCAGGAAAACCGGGGACACACGACCTATTTTAAAAAAATAGGTCGTGTGTCCCCGGTTTTCCCGGTTTTTCCCTAGACTGGGGCCATGGGCGAACTTGGCATGCAGGGGGAGGGCGCGGGCCAGGCGGCGAGCTCGGAGGGATCGCCGCTGGCGAGGCCGTCGTCGCTGGAGGCCGGGATGAGGCTCTCGGCGGAGCTGCAGCTCACGTATGCGACCGGGGTGGTGGCCGGCACGCTGATGGCGGCGTACCAGATCGTCGACTACGGCGGGGAGACGGGATTTGAAGGGGTCTGGCTGCTCTACGCGTCCACCTTCATCGCCAGCGTGCTGGAGCTGGTGACGGCCGGGATGGTGCTCCACATCATGTATCGCGGCTTCTGGATCGCGATGCGGCTCTTGGTGGAAACGCGAATCGACCAGGGGCTGGCGACGCGAGCGATGGTCGAGGAGTGGGAGGAGGAGATCCGGCAGCTCGATGGGGGTTGCCAGGCACTCTTCTTCCGCACGTTTCGAATTCTTTACGCGGGCATGTTCTGGGGAGCGGTCTTCTTCGGCTGGAGCCTTGCGGCGAGCGATTCGACGGCGCAGGCCTCGCTGGGGTGGCTGCTGCTGGCGGTGGTGCTGCCGGCAAGCCTGGTGAGGCCTGTGGCGCGGGGATGGAAGCTCGCGTTTCTGCGGCCGCAGCTCGAGCGGCTCGAGCGGGCGCTGACGGGGATGCGCCGCAAGGTCGGCCTCTGGTGGCTGGCGACCGACCCCGCGCCGATGAACCGGCTGCAGTGGGTGGCGCTGGCGGTCGGTTTCGTCATCCTGTCGGTGCTGAACTGGGTGCCGATGATGCGGGCCGAGCTCGAGGCCGACAAGCTCGTCTACTTCCAGGGCAAGGCAGAGCGCATCACGCTCACGTTCCGCCACGGCGGTCTGCAGGCCGGGCTCGACATCGAGGCCAAGCTCAGCGCCAAGGCCACGGCGACGACGACCAGCCTCGAGAAGGCCTTCGAGCGCCTCGGACCCACGACCTACGTGGCCGTGCTCGACCCCGGCATCTTCCGCGCCGGCCCCGTCGAGGTCGAGGTGAAAATGGAGCTCGCCTCCCGTTCCGACCACGGCCAGCTCCGCTTCTCCCTGTCCCGTGCCACCGCCCACTTCCTCGTCAGCCGGTGAAAACTGGGGACACACGACCTATTTTGAAAAAATAGGTCGTGTGTCCCCGGTTTTCCCGGCGTGCAACCGCGGCCCGGCGGCTGCGTAGTTGCATGTGAGTCGCGTCGACTCCGGGGGATTTCCATGACAATGGGACGAAGGACACGGACGAGTCGCTGCGTCGCAGGCGCCATTGCAGTGCTGCTGGCGTTCTCGGCGGCGGTCGAGACGTTGCCGGCCCATGAGCCCTTGCAGCGGGCCGAGTGGGCTGCGAGGGTGAGGGAGAAGGCAGGCGGCTACGGCTTCCTGACACCGCTCATCTACGCGATCACGCGCGGGGTGGAGTTGCGCGCCCGGCACGCGGCGGGGGGGCCGCGCCCGACGGCGGGGGAGGTCTTCGACTTCGCCTCGGATCGAAAGTTCCTGGGCGGGTTCGCAGGCGATCTGGTCTTCACGGCGCTGGCGACCGCGATGACGGCCGGCTTGCCCGGAGGGGGCTTCCTCAAATCGCTGCTTCCAGTGGCGGCCGGGTTCGTGGGCTGGGAGGTGGGCTCGGGTGAGATCGCCCGGACCGACTGGGGCGCGCTGGGCGCCCAAATCGCCGTGGCCTCGGCGACCCACTTCGCGGCGAACGTCGTGCGCAGGTCGATTGGATTCCCGGCGGCCGGGCTGGTCGCCGCGCTCTTCGCTTCGGCCGCAGGCATCGCCACCGGAGTCTGGCTGGACCGGCGCCACGAACGCGAGCGCCATGGCCCGGCACCGGTGTTGGCGCGTCCGCCGCCGTCGGGTCCCGGCGCACCCGTGTCCGCCGACAGCCGGGCGCTCTACCGTCAGGTCGTCGAGAAGCTGCGGACCGCCTCGCCTTCGGAGGCCAGGGCCGACTACGAGCGGCTGCGCTCGCTATCCACCGCTCCCGCCGCCGCACGATGACCCCATGACGGGGCCGTCCGGCCGGCGCCGCCGCAGCCCGCGCCAGCATTGACTTCATGGCCGCGTCATGGTACCCTGCGCGGGTTCCCGCCCAGGAGCGGGTCTCTCTTTCTTTCCCTTCAGATCGATGTTCACCAGTCTCAGCGACAAGCTCAAGGCCACCTTCAAGAAGATGCGTGGCTACGGCACGTTGACGGAGGCCAACATTCAGGAGGCCTTGCGCGACGTGCGCATGGCCCTGCTGGAAGCCGACGTCAACTTCAAGGTCGTCAAGGCGTTCGTCGACCACGTGAAGGAGAAGGCCCTGGGGCAGACGGTCAACGTCCGTCTCAACCCGGGCCAGCAGTTCATCGGCGTGGTGCACGACGAGCTGGTCGCCATCATGGGTGGACAGGCCGAGCCGCTCCGCCTATCGGGGCAGCCGCCGACGATCCTGATGATGTGCGGTCTGCAGGGCTCCGGCAAGACGACCACGACAGGCAAGCTCGCCAAGAAGCTGCTGGCGGAGAAGCATAAGCCGTTGCTGGTCGCCGCCGACATCAAGCGCCCGGCCGCCATCGACCAGCTCGAGACGCTCGGCAAGCAGATCGGCGTCCCGGTCTTCTCGGACCGCCAGTCGCCCGATGCGGTGGACATCTGCCGCCGGGCCTGCCAGCACGCCATGGAGTCGCTCTGCGACATCGTGCTTCTGGACACGGCGGGCCGGCTCCACATCGACGAGGAGATGATGGCGGAGCTGGAGCAGGTGGCAGCCTTCGTCAACCCGCATGAGATCCTCTTGGTCGTCGATTCGATGACCGGCCAGGACGCTGTCCGCGTCGCCGAGGACTTCAACAAGCGCCTGGAGCTGACGGGCGTGATCCTGACGAAGCTGGACGGCGACGCTCGCGGCGGCGCGGCGCTCTCGGTCCGTCACGTGACGGGCAAGCCGATCAAGTTCGTCGGCGTGGGCGAGAAGCTCGACGCGTTGCAGCTCTTCCACCCGCAGCGGATGGCCAGCCGCATCCTGGACATGGGCGACATCATGAGCTTGGTGGAGCATGCACAGGCCGGCATCGACCAGCAGGAGGCCAAGCAGGCCACCAGCCGGATGCTCTCCAGCGATTTCAACCTGGAAGACTTCCTGGGCCAGCTGCAGATGCTGAACAAGATGGGCCCGATCAACAAGCTCCTGGAGCTCTTGCCCGGCTACGGCGAGATGTCGAAGGCGATGGACATGAAGGTCGACGAGAAGGAGATGGGTCGCACCAAGGCGATCATCCAGTCGATGACCGTCAAGGAGCGCCGCAAGCCCGACATTCTCAATGGCCCGCGCCGCAAGCGCATCGCCGACGGCAGCGGGACCACCGTCCAGGACGTGAACCAGCTGCTGAAGCAGTTCTCGCAGACCAAGAAGATGATGTCGCAATTCGGAGCCATGGCCAAGAAGAAGGGCAAGGGCCTCCGGATTCCGTTCCCGTTTTGACACCCAATCGAGGAATCACCAGACAGACGCAAGAAACTCGGCCTGGCCCCGCGCCCGGCCGACGGAGACACCGGAAAGGAAAACTAGAGCCATGGCAACAGCAGTCCGTTTGCGCCGGGTGGGGACTCACAAGAAGCCCTTCTACCGGATCGTGGCGACCGACTCGCGCAACCAGCGCGACGGCGCCTTCATCGAGAACCTGGGCATCTACCACCCGATGGAGAAGCCCGCCACCGTCCAGCTGAACGAGGAGCGGCTGCGCCATTACGCCAAGGTCGGCGCGCGTTTCTCCGAGACGGTGAAGTCGCTCTGCAAGCAGAAGGGTCTAAAGGTCTGAGCGGCGGCCCCAGGCATCCGCGAGCGAGGCATAGGTGGAGCAGCAGTCCGTCATAGGGAAGATCGTCGGCGCCCACGGAATCCGTGGCGAGGTGAAGTTGTTGCCTCTCATAGACGACGTCGACTTTCTGCTGGAGCTCGAAGAGCTCACGCTCAGCGGCGAGGCAGAGGTCCCGAGGACGATCGAAGCCTCCAGAGCCCACAAGCAGGTCCTGCTCGTGAAGCTCGAAGGCGTCGAGACCCGCAATGCCGCAGAGGCTCTCGTGGGGCGGGACGCGCTGGTGCCCGGGGAACTTCTTCCCCAGACACCCGAGGGGTGTTTCAAGTTGAAGACGCTCCTGGGACTATCGGTCGTCGATCGCGCCGGCGGCACGCTAGGGAAAGTGCGCGATGTGAGCCTCTACGGCGAGCGCAGCGTTCTGGAGGTCGTCCTTAGCGGCGGCCTCGACGTGGCGGTGCCGTTCGTGGCGGAGTACGTGGCAGGAGTCGATCTCGATCACTCCACCGTGACCGTTACCGAGGCGTTTCAGCGGCTGCTGGCGCCGGAGGAGGTGGGCCGGTAAGAGCGGGTCCGAGACCTCCGGCAGCCCGGCCGGACCGGCGAGAATGCGTTTCGACGTCGTCACGATCTTCCCCGAGCTCTTCGAGAGCTTCGCCCGCACCAGCATCGTCGGGCGGGCGGTCGCCAAGGGACTGGTGGAGATCCGGGTTCACGACCTGAGACCGTTCTCGACGACCAAGCATCGCACCGTGGACGATTACTCGTTCGGAGGCGGAGCCGGGATGGTCATGGCGCCGGAACCCTTCTACAGGGCAGTGGAGGCCATCTCCTCGGAGGTAGCCGCTGCGGGGCCGATCGCGACCCACACCGTGTTGCTCAGTCCGGCGGGCCGACTGCTGGACCAGGACCGCGTCAAGGAGCTCTCCAGAATGCCCCAGATCACGCTGCTGTGCGGCCATTACAAGGGCGTGGACGCCCGGGTCGACCGGCTGGCCGACGAGGAGCTGAGCATCGGAGACTACGTGCTCTCCGGGGGAGAGGTCCCCGCGATGGTGCTGATGGACGCGGCGATCAGACTACTCAAGGGCGCCGTCGGCACTTTTGAGTCGGTGGAGGAAGATTCACACTACGAAGGACTGCTAGGTTATCCGGCGTACACCCGGCCGGCGAGCTTCAGGGGACTGGATGTCCCCCAGGTGCTCCTGTCGGGTCACCACGCCAACATCGAAGAGTGGCGACACGCCAGAGCCCTCGAGAGGACCCGGGAGCGACGACCCGACCTCTGGGCCAAGTACCAGGAGCGCAGGAGCGCAGGACCCGAAGAGAAGGTCCCAGCCCCGGAGGGCTCCAATCAGGAGGTTAGCGAACATGGACTTCATCGAGAAGCTGGAACAGGCCGAGATGGCCAAGAAGAAGCCGGCTGAGTTCAAGCCCGGCGACACCGTCCGCGTCCACGTGAAAGTGGTCGAGGGCGGCAAGGAGCGCATCCAGGTGTTCGAGGGCATCGTCCTCTGCCGCCAGGGCCGCGGAAAGCGCGAGACCTTCACGGTCCGCAAGATCTCCGCAGGCGTCGGCGTGGAGCGCGTCTTCCCCATCTACTCGCCGATCATCAAGAAGATCCAGCGCACCCGCGAGGGTCAGACCCGCCGCGCCAGGCTCTATTACTTGAGGGATCGCGTCGGCAAGGCCGCCAACGTCATCGAGAAGGGCGCCGGCAGGGGTCGCAAGGGCCTCGCCGTCCCGGCCGATGAGCCACAGGCTGCCCCCGAGACCGAAGCGCAGGCTTGAGGCCGCGGGTTCGAGGTGCGAGGCTCGACGCCCATGCGTCGGGCCTCCAGCCTCCCCTCCCCCATGAACCGTCGCCTCCATCCGGCGCGGGCAACCCCACTCGAACCCTGGCTCGAATCCGTCGAGCTCGCAGGTGAGCGGCGCTCGTTCTCGGGGCATCGGCTGCGCTACCATCCGTTCATCCCGGCGGAGCGGCTCCGTCTTCGCCTGGCCCTGCGCTCCCGCTCCGTCCAGCAGGTCATTCTCGAGCACGCAGGCCACGACCGGGTGCTGGCCACCGAAGTGCTCGCCGTGGAGAACTGCAGGATCGAGTGGAACGTCCGCCTGGTGCGCGGCTGGAACCGCTTCAACTGTTACGCCCCGGGCGAACCCTCCAAGACCTTCACGCTCGACGTCGTCCACCGCTCCCAGACCCGGGAGTGGCTCGAGACGCTCCTCTACGCCCTCACCTTCGCTCTCCTCATCCGCACCTTCCTGCTCCAGGTTTTCGTACTACCCGTCGACTCCCCCATGGAAGCTTCCAGGGCCGGCGACAGGGTCCTGGTGAACCGCATCCACTACGCATTCTCGCCCCCATCGTCCGGCGACCTGGCGGTCCTCGAGTACTCGCAACCCGGCCAGCCCCGCTTCGTCATGAAACGCGTGGCCGGTGCGGCAGGCCAGACCCTGGAGACCCGAGGAGCGCGAGTCTACGTGGACGACCGGCCCCTAGGCAGTCCGTTCGACTCCCTGGAGGCCACCGGCATCACCTCCGAGGAGCTACCCAACCCGGTGCCGCGAATGAAGATCCCCGGCGGCGCCCTGTTCCTGATGAGCACGAGCCAGGTTGCCGGCAGCCGGCCAAGCGCGTGGTGGGGGTTCCTGACCGACCGAACCGTCCTGGGCAAGGCAATCGCCACCTTCGCTCCCTGGGAGCGGCGCGGATGGGTCCGCTAGAGCCTCACGTGGTCCGATTTCGCGACGTTCCCGTACTCCAGGAGGTCCTGGCTTCGGCCAGCCTGCTGGTGGAGGTGCGAGATGCCCGCATCCCGATGCTCTCGGCCGTCTGGCCACTGCCCCGGCGCTTCCAGGCCAAGGAGCGAGTGCTGGTCCTGAACAAGACGGACCGCGCCGAGCCGAACGAGACCGCCCGCTGGGTGGAGGAGCTGCGCCGCCAGGGGCAGACTGTCCTGACCGCAAGCGCCATCGCCCCAGGCCAGGCGGTCGCGGGGCTCCGGACACTCTTGCAAGAACGCGGCGACGCGCGGCGGGGACGGGCGCTCTTGCGAGCTGCCATCATCGGTCTGCCGAACGTCGGCAAGTCGACCCTGCTGAATGCCCTGGTGCGCGCCAGCCGATCGGCAACGGGCGACCGGCCTGGCATCACTGTCGGCAAGCAGTGGGTCAAGCTGGGGCCGGCCGCGTACCTGCTCGACTCTCCGGGCGCCATGCCTCTGGCGGACGGCATCGAGCGGCGCCTCCCGGAGCAGGCCTTCAAGCTGGCCCTCTGCCGCATCCTGCCCGACGGAAGAGTGGAGCCCGAGGATGTCGCGGTCGCTTTCCTGGAGTGGCTCCATAGGCCTAGGGCCTCGGCCGGGGCCAGTGGCCCGTATGCAGAGCTCCTGGCGGCGCAGACGCCTCCACTCGAGACGCTCGACCTCCTGGCCCGGCGTCTCTCACTTCTGGCTCCGGGCGGCCGGCCGGATAGCTCTGCAGCCGCCCGCCGGATCATGGTAGATTTCGCATCGGGCAAGCTGGGCCGTTTCACGCTGGAGAGAGTACCTCAGGCCCCGACGCGCCCGGAGTCCCAGGAAGCCCGATCCCGATGACCAAGAAGCAGGTCCATGCCACCGCCCGCGGCGTCTCCGGTGGCGCGCGAACGACACCCGCGGCCGCCGCGGTCCTGCTGGCGCTGGGCGTACTGCTGACCACGACCGTCCTGTCGTTCGACGTCCTGCGCCCGCAGGGCAGCGCCCACTGGGAGGCCGGCTCCGTCGCCCCGCGCACGGTCTTCTCGGACATCGAAACGATTGTCCCCCTGGCCGGCGCCGAACCTCACACCATCCTGGAGGGCGAAGCGCTCGTTCGCGCAGGCGACGTCATCACCGACCAGCAAGCGGAGGTCCTCCGCTACCTGGCCAACCTCCACCCCAGGCCCAGCCGTCTGCTCAACGTCACGGGCAACCTCCTCCTCACGCTCGTCCTGGTCCTGCTGCTGGGCGTGGCCGTGCTCGATCTGGGCAAGCCGGTGCTGCACGAACGCATCAACGCCTGCCTGCTGCTGTTCGTCTTCGCGGGTGCCGTCACGGTGCTGAAGATCATCACCACCTTCGTCGAGCCGCTCCTGCGCAGCACGGCGCTGGCGGCCCTCAATCCCGTGCCGACGGCGGTGATGCTGGTGAGCATCTTCCTGGGCCGGGAGCTGGCCGGGCTGGTCAGCATTCTGCTCTCTGTGGTGATGCTCTGCACGGTGGGCAGCAATACGGAGCTGCTTGCGGCCACGTCGCTGGTCGCCAGCCTGGTCAGCCTCCACGCGGTGAGCCAGCAGGACTCGGAGCGCTCCGACGTGCTGAAGGCGGGATTCGGAGTGGGTCTGGTCAGCGCGCTCACGATCCTGGCGTTCGCTCTGAGCTCCCGCTCGTCGGCCTCGTCGGTGACGTTTCTGTCTGTCTTCGGCGACTGCGGCGTCGGCCTTGCCAACGGCGTGCTCACGATGATCGTCGTCCTCGGGATGATGCCGCTGCTGGAAAACTCCTTCAACGTCATCACGACGACCAAGCTGCAGGAGCTGCTCAATCCCAACCATGCTCTCTTGCAGAAGTTGATCCGCGAGGCCCCGGGCACCTACCACCACAGCGTCAACGTTGCGGCGCTGGCGGAAGCGGCCGCAGAAGAGGTGGACGCCGACCCGGTGCTGGCCAAGGTCGCGGCCTACTACCACGACCTGGGCAAGACGAAGCGACCCTACTTCTTCATCGAAAACCAGATCGGCGGCGTCAACTACCACGACAATCTCTCGCCGCACCTGTCGCGGCTCATCATCCACAGCCACACCAAGGACGGCGTGGAGATCGCCAAGAAGTTCAACATCCCCAAGTGCATCACCGACGTGATGCTCGAGCACCACGGCACGGACCTGGTCGCCTACTTCTTCCATCGCGCGTGCCAGGACGGCGAACCGGGCGGCACCGACGTCGAGGAGCAGACCTTCCGCTACAGCGGCCCCAAGCCGCAGACGCGGGAGGCGGCCATCGTGATGATGGCCGACGGGGTCGAGGCCGCCAGCCGCACGCTCAAGAAGCCGACGCCGGCCAACGTCGAGGCGCTGGTGACCAAGATCATCAACGACCACTTTGCAGACGGCCAGTTCAACGAGTGCGACATCACCAAGCGCGACCTGGAGCTGATCCAGGCACGGATGTCTAAGACACTGACCAGCATGTTCCACAACCGCGTCTCCTACCCGGAGGGCTTCCAGCCCGTCGAAGAAGAGCCTCCGTCCCCGCCGCGCCTGGCCGTCGCCGGGAAGTGAGGGGGCGGACCCGAATCGTGGTCCCCAGGGGGACCTCCATCCGATGCAATTGCTGATCGACGACCGCGCGGGGCACTTCCGG